>NZ_JBHSIU010000018.1:0-462590 GCF_042653625.1 Dactylosporangium cerinum
GGGGTTGACACAGGGCAACTCAAGTCTGCCTCGATCTTGCCAACGCTCAACGCAACGGAGCCCAAGACCGTCATGGCCGCGGTAGGGGTCTGTTGCGCGTCGCTCATACCGTCCGGTCCGGCTTTTAGGTGCTGACGGGGGAAGCATGCGATCGTTGTGACGCTGGGTCCGGATCACATTGCCGGGCCCGAAAACAACATTGTCCCGTTCGACCGTTTGCGAGGAATCATTGGCGCGAGAGCCTGGAGACCGGCGCGAGACGATTCTCGACAGCGCCGCAATCCTGTTCGCCCGCAAAGGAGTGGCGGCGACCACCGTCCGCCAGATCGCCGACGACGTCGGGATCCTCTCCGGCAGCCTCTATCACCACTTCAACTCCAAGGAGGCCATGGTCGACGAGATCCTCTCGTCGTTCCTGCGTGACCTCAAGGACCGATACACCAGGGTGCTGTCACAGAAGGCGGACGCCCGCATCCTGCTGCACGACCTGGTCGTGGCGTCGCTGGAGGTGGTCGAGGCGCATCCGCACGCCACCGAGATCTACCAGAACGACCTCAACTACCTGCTGGGCATCGAGCACTTTTCGTACCTGCGCAACGCCGGCCGCGAGGTGCAGGACGCCTGGCTCAAGGTGATCGACGCCGGCATCGCCGAAGGCGTCTTCCGCAACGACCTGGACTCGAAAATCCTCTACCGGCTGATGCGCGATGCCATTTGGCTCTCGGTGCGCTGGTTCAAGCCGAGCCCGGCATACCCGATCGCCAAATTGGCCGAGGACACCACCTCGTTGTTCCTGGACGGCCTTACCGCCAAGACCGCCTGAGACGCCGGCCGAGCGTGAGCGGTGCAGGAAACACCGCTGCCGCCCCCGGCCACAAGAGCCGGAACTCCCGGCAGAAGGCGATCAGTTCCTCGGACGTGAGCGCGCCGGCCGCGCCCGCACGAACGCGTGGCCGACCTCGCCCATCCGGACGTCCGGCATGCGGCCACGGCCACCTCCGGGTGGAGTTCGGCGCCCAGACGGCGGCTCGGTCGCCCGGCCGCTGTACGCCGGCGGGCTCGGACTCGACGAACTCGACCCCGTAGGTGTTGACGCCGCGGCTGGAAGGTCGACCGGCGGCTCGACGGCGGCGCCGAAGCCCGCGACCTGCTCCCCGCCGCCGTCGAGAACCGGCCCGGCCGAGCCGGTCAGGCCTCGTTGGGCATTGTTGGTCCAGCCCTTGCGGTCCGATCGGCCATACCAGCCCGAGGCGGCCAGCGTGCCGCCGTCCACCGGGATGGTGTGGCCGGTCACGAACCGCGCGTCGTCGGAGGCCAGGAACTCGACCACGGCCGCGTAGTCGTCGGCAACACCGAATCGCCCGAGCGGCAGCCAGGTGCGGATCAGCGCTGGGTCACGGCCGCGGAGCATCGCGGCCGCCGGGGTCTGCGACGTGTCGGCAAGATCGGGGGCAATGGCGTTCACCCGCACCTCGTGCTGGCCGACCTCAACGGCGAGGCTCGGAGACGCCCGGCGTCAGGTCCGTCTCAGCCCTGCGCCGTCTCGGCGGCGCCCGCCGCGGTGTCACGATAGCGGCGCAGTTGCATGCGGGCCACCGTGCGCAGGTGCACCTCATCCGGGCCGTCGGCGATGCCGAGGATCCGGGCGCTGGCCCACATCCGAGCGATCGGGAAGTCGTCGGTGACCCCACCGCCGCCATGTGCCTGAATCGAACGGTCCAGCACGTTGCGGGCGACCCGCGGCGCGACGACCTTGATCGCGGCGATCTCGGTCGCGGCGCCCTGGATCCCGACCCGATCGATGAGCCACGCCGCCTTCAGTACGAGCAGGCGGGCCTGCTCGATCTCCATGCGGGACTCGGCGATCCAGTTGCGGATCACGCCCTGCTCGGAGAGCGGGCCGCCGAACGCTTCGCGGGCCATCGTCCGGCGCACCATGAGCTCGAGGCCCCGCTCGGCCATGCCGAGGCAGCGCATCGCATGGTGGATGCGGCCCGGGCCGAGGCGGGCCTGGGCGATCGCGAAGCCGTCGCCCTCAGCGCCGAGCAGGTTCGTCGCCGGCACCCGCACGTCGTCGAACCGGATCTCGCAGTGGCCGTGCTGGTCGTGGTAGCCGAAGATCGGCAGCGAGCGCACGATCGTCACCCCGGGGGTGGCGACCGGCACGAGAATCATGGACTGCTGCCGGTAGACGGCCGCTTCCGGGTCCGTCTTGCCCATCAGCACGAGGATGGCGCAGCGCGGGTCCGCCGCGCCGGTCGTCCACCACTTGCGTCCGTTGATGACGTACTCGTCTACGTCGCGCACGATCGAGGTGGAGATGTTGCGTGCGTCGGAGGAGGCCACGTCCGGCTCGGTCATCGAGAAGCCGGAGCGCATCGTGCCCTCGAGCAGCGGTGTGAGCCACTGCTGCTTCTGCTCGGGCGTGCCGAACATGTGCAGCAGCTCCATATTGCCCGTGTCCGGCGCGGCACAGTTGAGCGCTTCGGGGGCGAGGTAGGGCGAGCGTCCGGTCTCCTCGGCGAGGTATGCGTACTCGACGTTCGTGAGGCCCGACAGGTCAGGCAGGAAGAGGTTCCACAGACCTAGCTTGCGCGCCGTGTCCTTCAGCGCTTCGACGACCGGCGGCAGGACGTGAGACACACCCCCGTTCGCGCGGGCCGCGGCGCCGAGCTCGGCGGCGTACACCTTCTCGGCTGGGTAGACATGCTCGGCCATGAACGTGCGCAATGTCGCGAGCAGCTCGCTCGAGCGCGGGCCGGGGCCGAGGTCCATCTGGGTCAGGTCGGTCGCGTCAGCCACCGTCACTCCTTGCCTGCGTTCACACGGAGGGCGATCTTGCCGCGGGCGCCACGGTTCATCACCGTGGCGAGCGCGCGGGCGGCCTCCTCAAGCGGGAAGACTTCGCTGACGTGTGGCCTCAGCCGACCGGCGGCGACCCACTCGAGCAGCGTCGTCATGTTCGCGGCGTTCGCCTCCGGGTTGCGCTTGGCCCAGGCGCCCCAGAGGACTCCCAGCACCGCGCCCTCGGTGAGCAACAGCCGGTTGAGCTTGACCTGCGGGATCTCGCCCGCCGCGTAGCCGACGGTGAGGAACCTCCCGGCCCACGAGAGAGTACGCAGCGCCGCGGTGGCGGCGTCGCCACCGACGGGGTCGTAGACGACGTCGGCACCGGCGCCGCCGGTCAACTCTCGCACCATCGCCGTCATGTCGTCGTAGCCGATGGCGTGGTCGGCCCCGTGCGCCAGGCACAGCTCCCGCTTGTTTTCGCTCGAGGCGGCCGCGATCACGGTCGCGCCGAGGGCCTTGCCGATTTGCACGGCGGTGAGGCCGACGCCGCCGGAGGCGCCGAGCACGAGCAGTGTCTCGCCGGTTGCGAGGCCGGCCCGGTCGACGAGCCCGTGGTAGGACGTGCCGTACACAACGGGGATCGTGCTGGCCTCAACGAGGTCGATGCCTTCGGGCAACCGGTGAACCATGCGGGCGTCGACGAGCGCCTGCGCGGCGTAGCCGCCGATGCCGCAGAAGCCGATGACGCGGGTGCCGACGGGCGGGCCGCTCACCCCGTCGCCGAGTGCCGCGACCGTGCCGGCGACCTCGCAGCCGGGCACGAACGGCAGCTCCGGCTTGGTCTGGTAGGTGCCGGCGACGATGAGGCCGTCGGGAAAGTTCACCCCGGCGCCGACGACGTCGACGAGCACCTGCCCGGGGCCGGGCTGCCGCTGCGGCTCGTCCGTCACCGTGAGCACCTCGGGACCCCCGAGCTCACGGACCACCATCGAACGCACGGCTCAGCCCTCGCGGCTCGAGCGCGCCGCCTTGTCGGTGCCGGCGAACTCGTCGCGGATCCGGTCGGCGACCCCGGTGAGGTTGAGCTCGAACGTGAAGCCCTGCTCGAAGCGGTAGCTGCGGTTGACGTCCCACAGGTCGATGCCGTTGAGCGAGGCCTTCGCGGCCCGGATGACGGTGGGGTTCTTCGCGGCGATCTGGGTCGCGACGGCGAGCGCCGCCTCGCGCAACTGTTCGCGGGGTACGACGCTGTGGACCGAGCCGTACGCGTGCAACTCCTGGGCGGTGGCCGTGGCCGAGGTGTAGACCATGGCACGCATCCGGTGCTGGGGCACCATCCGGGACAGGTGGGTCGCGGCACCGAGGGCGCCGCGGTCGACCTCGGGCAGGCCGAAGGTGGCGTCGTCGGAGGCGACGATGACGTCGGAGTTGCCGGCCAGCCCGATGCCGCCCCCGAGGCAGAAGCCGTTGACGGCGGTGACGACCGGGACGGGGCACTCGTAGACGGCCTTGAACGCGGCGTAGCAGCCGCGGTTCGCGCCGAGCAGCGCGGTGAAGCCGTCGGTGTGCTGCATCTCCTTGATGTCGACGCCGGCGTTGAAGCCGCGGCCCTCGGCTCGCAGCACGACGACCCGCACCGACTCGCCGGCGCCGGCGGCGTCGAGGGCGGAGGCGAGTGCGAACCAGCCGGCCACGGGTAGCGCGTTCACCGGTGGGTTGGCCACGACGATCTCGGCGATCCCGTCGGGGTGGATGGTCGTCGTCACGGACGGGTGGGTCGTGGGGGTCATCCCTGCTCCTCGGTAGTCCCAGGCTGCTCGCTGGTCTCGCGTGTGTCGCGCCTGCGAAGGGTGGCGTCAAGGTCGGCCCAGGGCCTGTGTCGAAGTAGGAGTCGGTGCCGCAGCCCGGCGCCTACTTCGACACAGGTCCTAGGGCAGCACGAACGTCGCCCATACGGTGACGGCCGTGTCGCCGGTCTGACGCCGGCAGGTCAGCTCGACGTCGACGCGGCCCTCACGACCGTCATCACCCTCGAGCACGTAGGTGCGCAGTGGAGCACCCTCGAGCGTGAGGGTGTCGCCCGGCCACACCTGGGCCAGGAACCGGATGCGGAAGTCACGCACGTTGGGGCCGCCGAGCCAGTCGGTGGCGAAGGTGCCGAGCAGGCTCGCCTGCCACATGCCGACTGAGAAGGGGCTCGGGAACCCGGCGCTCCTGGCGAAGACCTCGTCGTGGTGGATCGGGTTCATGTCTCCCGAGGCGCCCTGGTAGCGGACGAAGTCGGTGCGGGTCACCGGGCCGTAGGTGCGCGCCGGCGGGGTCGCCGGGACGGGCAGGCCGACCTCGGTCGTGCCGGGCTGCGTGGTGGAGGTCGTGTCGCTCAAGCGGAGGCTCCGTCCTGCGTCGTGCCCTCGGTGTCCGGCGGGCGGGCCGTCTCGACACCCGTGAGCTTGGCCTGGGCGACGAGACGCCCGGTCTCGTCGTGGAAGTCGGTGTACATCACGGCGAAGGTCATCTCACCGCCGCGGCGGCCCACCTTGGTGTAGATCTCGCCGATGCGCGACTGGCAGGTGAGCGTGGTCCCGGCGCGAGGCGGCTCGCCGAAGAAGGTGTACTGCTGCTCGGCATGCAGGCCGCGCTGCTGATCGAGCTCAACCGCGGACCACGGGTTGGAGTCCTTCCCCTGCCAGAAGAAGGTCGTCGTGAGGAACGTCGGCTGCGCGACCGGGTCCTCCTCCTGCAGGTAGGCCGCGTCGGCCGCCCCGGTGGCCAGCGCGAACTCGCGGATCTTGCCGCGCTCGACGTCGAGCCGGAAGGGGGCACCGGTGACGCCCTGCGCGTCGGGGTTGGCCACGACGGGCTCCTTTCGTTGGTCAGGTGCGCGCCGGCGCGCACCGGGTGGTCACGGGTGCTGGCTCGAGACGGACACGACCTCGCCGGTCATGTACGACGAGTAGTCACTGGCGAGGAAGACGATGACGTTGGCGATCTCCCACGGCGTCGCCGCGCGGCCGAACGCCTCCTGGGCCGAGAGCTGGGCGAGCAGCTCGTCACTGGTCACCTTGGCCAGGTGGGCGTGCATCGCGATGCTCGGCGACACCGCGTTGACCCGGATGCCGTGCTCGGCGACGTCGAGGGCCGAGCACCGGGTCAGCGCCATGACGCCGGCCTTCGCCGCGGCATAGTGCGCCTGCCCCTTCTGCGCGCGCCAGCCGATGACGGACGCGTTGTTGACGATGACCCCCTTGCCAGCCGGGATCATGTGCCGCAGCACCGACCGGGTTGCCTTGAACGTCGAGGTCAGGGTCACCGACAGGACGGAGTCCCACTGGTCGTCGGTCATGTCCTGCACGGCCGCGGTGCCGCCGAGGCCGGCGTTGTTGACAAGCACGTCGATGCCGCCGAGCGTGGCGGCGACGGTGTCCATGAGGTGGTCGAGCTGGGCCTGGTCGGTGACGTCGCAGGGCACCGCGAGCGGCCGGTTCCCGGTGAGACGCTCGAGCTCGTCGGCCGACGCGGCGAGGCGGCGCTCGTGACGGTCGCTGATGGCGACACGGGCGCCTTCCTCGGCGGCGCGGCGCGCCGTCGAGAAGCCGATGCCGGTACCGGCCGCGGCGGTGACGAGCACCGAGCGCCCGGAGAGCAGGCCATGGGCGGGTCCGGCCCAGTCGGCGGCGGTGGTGTGACCGGTGTCAGCCACGGGTTGCCATCTCCTTCGCGATCTCCTCGACACTCCAGCGGGCACCCTTGTCGATGGCCCAGTCGTAGCTCCATGGCGCGAAGCGACGGATCTCGCCGCCCTTGGCGTAGTACACCTCGCCGGTCACCGGCGCGGTGGCGGTGAGCAGCCAGGCGACGAGCGGGGAGACGTTGCCCGGGTGGTAGACGTCGAACGCGGCAGGGTCGGCCGGGGCAGCGACCATCTCGCCGATGCCGGGCAGGTCCTGGGTCATCCGGGTGCGCGCGACCGGGACGATCGCGTTGACGCGCACGCCGTAGCGGCCGATCTCCTGGGCGAGGATGACGGTGAGGGCGGCGATGGCGGCCTTGCCCGCGCCGTAGTTCGTCTGCCCGACGGCGCCGATGAGCCCTGAGGTCGAGGAGACGTTGACGATCGAGGCGACCGGCTGGTTGCCGGCCTTGGACTCGGTGCGCCAGTGCTCGGCGAACACCCGGCACGGCGCGAACGTCGCGCGCAGCTGGCCACGGATCACGGCGTCCCAGTCGTCCTCGCTCATGTTGACGAACATCCGGTCCCGCAGGATGCCGGCGTTGTTGACGAGGCCGTCGACGCGTCCGTAAGTGTCGCGGGCGAGCGTGAGCAGCTCCCGGGCGCCCTCAATGGTGGAGGCGTCCGCGGTGCTGGCCACGACCTGCCCGCCGGCGGTCGTGATCTCGGCGGCGACGGCCTCGATGACCGAGGGGTCGCTGCCGGTGCCGTCGGCGGCGGCGCCGGTGTCGGTGACGACGACCGAGGCGCCCTCGGCGGCGGCGAGCAGCGCGTGCTCACGGCCGAGGCCCCGGCCGGCACCGGTGATGACGACGACCCGTCCCTGCAGTGCTCCCATGACTAGTCCTCCTCGTGTTCGGCCGGGACCGACGCGACCGGCGCGGGGGCGCCGAGCCGGTCGAGGATCCGGGTGGCCTCGCCGATGATGCGGTCGATGAGCTCGGCGACGCTCGGGACATCGTCGATAAGTCCGACGACCTGGCCGGTGGCCATGACACCGACGTCGGTCTTGCCCTCGAGCAGGGCCGACCGGTAGAGCATCGGAGCGTTGGCCGCCATGACGACCTGGCTCCACGTCAGGTCGTGGGCCTTGCGCATGGCCAGGCCCTCCCGGACCATGCCGCCCCACGGCGTGCCGGACAGCTTCTGGAAGGCGAAGGCGTTGCGCACGGCCCGCAGCAGTCGGCCGGGGGCGGAGGTGCGCTCCAGCTTCTCGATCGTGCCGGCGCGCAGCACGCGCTGCGGCACACCGTCGACCTGCAGGGTCAGGACGGTGTCGTTGACCGTCTTGGACAGGTAGACGTCCTTGACCGATGGCTGGACCGGCGAGTCGCTGGTGAGCAGGAAGCGGGTGCCCATGGCGATGCCCTCGGCACCGTAAGCGAGCGCGGCGACGAGGCCGCGGCCGTCGAAGAAGCCACCAGCGCCGATGACCGGGATGTCGACGGCGTCGACGACCTGGGGCAGCAGCAGGCTGGTGGGCACGCCGCCGGTGTGGCCGCCACCCTCACCGCCCTGCACGATGACGGCGTCGGCGCCCCACGCGGCGACCTTCTCGGCGTGGCGGCGCGCGCCGATCGACGGCACGACGACGAGGCCGGCGTCCTTGCACTTGGCGATGAGCTGCTGCTTGGGGGCCAGCGCGAAGGAGGCGATCTTGACGCCGGCCGAGATGAGCAGGTCGATGCGTTCGACGACGTCGGGCTGGTCGGCGCGGATGTTGACGCCGAACGGCGCGTCCGTGCCGGCCTGGATCTGCTCGATGGCCACGACGAGCTCGTCGTAGGACAGCAGGCCGGCCGCGAGGATGCCCAGTCCGCCGGCATTGGCCGTCGCGGTGGTCAGGCGCACGTCGGAGACGTAGCCCATGCCGGTCTGGACTATCGGATACCGCACCCCGAACAGTTCGGTCGCCCGGGTGCGTAGCGCCGGGTGCAGCCCCTGGGCCTGGCTCATCCGGGGATCTCGCGGTCGCGCAGCGAGCGGGGGTCGATGGCCTCGCGGATGAGGCGCAGCTCCTCGGCGCTCGGCTCGCGGGTGGCCGGGACCTCACCCTCGACGTGCACGTCACAGCCGGTGGCCGCACGGAACTCCTCGAGTGTGACGCCGGGGTGCAGGCTGAGCAGGCGCATCGTGCCGTCAGGGCCGCCGAAGTCGAGGACGGCGAGGTTGGTGACGACACGGCGCAGGTCGTGGTAGGCACTCGCGGCCGGGCCGGCGGCACGGGCGTTGTCGGTGCCGACGCCGGAGACCACGTCGACGGCCGGGACGAAGACGCGCGTGGAGTGGTTGGGCACCCAGTAGCTGGTCGGGTGGTAGACGCTGTTGCCGGGGGCGCCGCGCACGCCGACCAGCTGAACCTTGGGCTGGGCGTAGTCGCCGATGGCCGAGATGTTCGTGTTGCCGTGCCCGTCGATCTGGGTCGGGATCATCATGACATGCCGCTTGCCGTGCCAGACGAGGTCGAAGATCGTGCGGAACGGGCTCCAGCCCTCGACGACGACGCCCTCGGTGGCGTGCGGGTCCGCGCCGATCTGCCAGCTGCCGGAGACGAAGCGGGCCTCACCGTCGGTGAGCAGCAGGTCGGGGGCGACGGTGAGCCGGGCGAGGCGGACGCCGATGGCCGGGATCGTGCCGAAGGCGCTGGCGATGAACTCGCCGTCGCCGGCGAACGTGTCCGCCACGGCGACCGCGCAGTACTCGGCGCGAGTCACCGGCCCGGCGGCAGTGGTGGCGCTGCTCGTGGGCTGGTCCGCGGACTCGGTCACGGTGCTGCTCATGCAACCTCCTCGGCTCGGGCGGCCACGGCCGCCTGGTAGTCATCCTCGGTACCGGACAGGTACCGCTGCTCGAAGGCGGCCCAGGCCTGCCGGTCGCCGGCGGCCTTGACGTACTCGCGCTGGAAGGTCTCGTCGCGCTCGTAGTCGGGGGTGCAGGAGGTGAAGTGCGCGCCGTTCGGGGTCTCGACGACGCCGGTGACGAGCTGACGGTTGATCTTGATGGTCGCCGGGTGCCCGGCGGCGCTGAGCTCGGCCGTGGGCACGATCCGCTCGCAGGACATGAAGGCCTGCTCGGCGGCGAGGCAGTAGAGGTCGTCGAAGTACGGGTCGGGCCCGAGGAACTGGCCGTTGCCCTGTGCGTCGGCGCGGTTCATGTGTACGAGGGCCACGTCGAGGCGCAGCGGCGGCATGGCCACGAGCTGCTCGGTGCCGTACGGGTCCTGGACGAGCTTGAGCTCGGGGTTGTGCTTCATGACGTCCGACCCGAGCCCGGCGCGGGTCGGCAGGAAGGGCAGGCGGATGCCGGCGGCGTACAGCCCCCACTGGAGCATGCCCTCGTCGTACTCGGCGACCTCGACGGCGCCCTTCTGCCGCACGGCGCGGAAGTGCGGGTCGAGGGCGATGCTGTCGAGCGAGACGAAGCCGAAGACGACCTTCTTCACCTTGCCTGCGGCGCAGAGCAGGCCGACGTCCGGCCCGCCGTAGCTGACGATGGTCAGATCCTTGAGGTCGGAGCGCAAGATCTCGCGTACGAGGGCCATGGGCTTGCGCCGTGAGCCCCATCCCCCGATGCCGACGGTCATCCCGGATTCGAGCCGCGACACGACGTCGCGGGTTGTCAGAGTCTTGTCGGCCATATGTCCCTCGTCGTTCCGTCTGTCGAGGCACTGCTCCAGCGCGGTGGCGAGCGGTGCGAGAGGCGAGTCGCGTGCCGGGCATGCGTGGCTGGCATACCGAAGCAAGCGCTTGGTTGGTAGATTAACAGCCCCCGGGAAAGGGTCAAGGCCCTGATGCGAAGGAGACTGCAACGATGGACACAGTGGTGTGCGAGCGCGTCGACGCGGTGGGCGTCATCAGGATCAATCGGCCGCAGGTGCGCAACGCCCTCGACCCCGACACCCTCCTGGCGATGACCGACGCCCTGCTCGGGTACGACACGGACCCGGGCGTGCGCACGGTCGTGCTGACCGGCACCGGCGAGCTGTCCTTCAGCGCCGGGATGGACCTGCGCGCCGCGGCCGAAGGGCGCCTGGTCGACGTGGCCCGCACCCCGCTGACGCTGCTGCGCGGCGGCTACCGCAAGCCGGTCATCGCCGCGGTGAACGGGCCCGCCATCGGCGGTGGCTTCGAACTCGCCCTCGCCTGCGACCTTGTCGTCGCGGCCGAGCACGCCTACTTCGCGCTGCCCGAGGTGGGGCGCGGCTTCGCCGCCTCCGAGGGCGGCACCGACCTGCCCCGCCGTCTGCCGCTCGCCGTCGCCCTTGAGCTCGGGCTGACGACCGAGCCGCTTCCGGCGGCCCGCGCCCACCAGCTTGGCCTGGTCAACGCCGTGGTCCCCGCCGACGAGGTCCTCCCGCGCGCGCTCGAGCTCGGCGCCCGGATCGCGACCCACTCCCCGGCGGCGGTGCTGGCGACCAAGCGGCTCATGCACCTGAGCCTGGACCCCCGCGAAGGCAACCTCGCCGCGATCAACCGGCTCGCGACCCTCGAGCTGCTCGCCGGACCGGATGCCGCCGAGGGCGCGGCCGCGTTCGTCGCCAAGCGCCCGCCGCGGTGGACGGACGTGCCCTGAGTGCTCAGGGACGCGCCGCCGCGATCTGCTCGCGCATCCACGTGATCGAGCGGGTCACCGCCGACTCGGCGCCTTCGGCCTCGATGGCCGGGCCGAGCAGTTCGACGTCGACGATGCCGGTGTAGCCGGCCCGCAGCACGGTCCCCAGCAGGGCGGCCATCGGCAGGTCGGCGTCCCCGGGCACCCACCGGTTCGGGAAGGTCGAGGTGCCGACCCGGAAGTCGGAGACCTGCAGGATCTCGATCTGCGCGACCCGCTCGCGGACCAGGTCGGTCAGGCCCCGCTCCTGCCAGCAGCAGTAGAGGTCGAGGCAGATGCCGATGCCGCAGAGGTCGGCCAGGGCGAAGGCGTCCCGCGCGGTGTGGGTGAAGCTGAGGTCGCACCTGACCGGCAGGGTGTTCTCCACGCCGAGGCGCACCCCGTGCTCACGGGCGGTGGCCACGACCGGGGCGATCCGCTCGGCGAACCGGTCGGCCGCCTCCTCCCACGTCAGGTGGGCCGAGGGGCCCGACGTGAGGTAGACGAGGTCGGCCCCGAGCGTACGTGCGTTGACCACGCCGGCCTGCAGCGCCGCAACCTGCCGCGCCCAGCCCGACTCGTCGTCCGGGTGCGCGGTGAAGCCGTGCACGAGGTAGCCGAGCCGTACGTCGTGCTCGGCGAGCAGGTCACCGAGGGCCGGCACACCGAAGTCGGCGACCTTGCCGCACTGCAGGCCGACGAGGTCGGTGCCGGTGCGCCGGTACATCGCGATCTCCGCGGGCAGTGTCCAGGACATCGCGGCCATGCCACTGACACAGGTCGGGTTGATCGTGGCGGACATCGGGCTCCTGTCGGTTCGGGGGTCGTTCGGGTGTGGGTCACCATGGGCAGGAGGTGTCGAGAAGCATATCGAATCAACCAAGCGCTTGCTACACTCGTCCGGCGACGGGAGGCGCTCCCATGACAGCAGCAGGTAACGCCCGGACGGCTCCGGCCCCGACCGGCATCACCCGACACGCCGGGCTCCCGGCGGGGGTCGACGCCTGGCTCGGCCGCGCCGTGCCCGAGCTGCAGGGGAACCTGCGGCACGAGCTCATCGCCGGGGGACGCTCCAACCTCACCTACCGGACCACCGACGCGGCCGGCCACGTCGTCGTGCTGCGACGCCCACCGCTCGGGAACCACCCGGCAACCGCGCACGACGTGCTGCGCGAGGCGCGGATCCTGCGGGGCCTGCATGGCCACCTCCCGGCGCCCCGAGTGCTCGCCGTCGAGGAGACGGGCGAGGTTGCCGGCGCTCCTCTCGTCGTGCTCGAGCACCTCGACGGCACGATCCTGCGCAGCCCCGCCGACGTCGAGCGGCACACCACCGAGGCCGACCGCGCGCTCATCGGCCCAACACTGGTCGACGCCCTCGCGGCCCTGCACGGGCTCGAGCCGGAGTTCATCGGGCTCGGGGGTCTGGCCCATCGCCGTGACTACATCACCCGCCAGCTCGGGCGCTGGCACGAGAACTGGCGGCGGACCAGGATCCGCGACCTGCCCGATCTGCAGACCGCGCACGAGCACCTCGTGGCCACGGCTCCCGAGCAGTCCCGCTCGGGGATCGTGCACGGGGACTTCCGCCTCGACAACTGCATGCTCGACCGCCGGTGGCGGGTGCAGGGCGTGCTCGACTGGGAGCTGACCACGGTCGGGGACCCCTTGGCCGACGTCGGCCAGCTGCTCGTCTACTGGGCGCAGGCCGACGACGAGGCCCGTGCGCTGCACGACCCGGCCACGGTCCTGCCCGGCTTCTCAACCCGGGACGAGCTGCTCGCCCGGTACTGCCTCGCCACCGGCACCGACCTGCCCCGGATCGACTACTTCGTCGCCTACAACTGGTGGAAGACCGCGTGCATCATCGAGGGCGTGCACACCAGGATCGCGCAGGGCGCGGTGAGCGGTGGCGACCGCACCGCGGCCTCGTTCGCCGAGCAGGCGGCCACCCTCGCCGGCCGGGCGGCGACCCTCGCGGCAGCGCTGCGCCGACGCTGACCCTCGCCCGGCCGCGGACCCGCGCAACCCGGCACCCTGTCCCGGATGGGCGCAGGGCGCCGAATTCAGCAGAGCCGCTCGATGACCATCGCCATGCCCTGGCCGCCGGCCGTGCACATCGTCTCGAGACCGAGCTGGCCGTCCCGGGCCCGCAGCCCGTTGATGAGCGTCGTCGTCATCCGCGCTCCGGTCTGGCCGAACGGGTGGCCGAGGGCGATCGCACCGCCGTGGACGTTGACCCGCTCGGGGTCGGCCTTGAGGTCGTGGATCGAGGGGACGACCTGCGCGGCGAACGCCTCGTTGAGCTCGACGAGATCGATGTCGGCCATCGAGAGCCCGGCCAGCGCGAGGGCCCGCCTCGATGCCTCGACCGGGCCGAGACCCATGATCTCCGGCGAGATCGCCGAGACGCCCGTGGACAGGATCCGGGCCAGCGGCGTGATGCCGAGCTCGGTGGCCTTGCGGCCGGACATGATGACGAGGGCGGCCGCGCCGTCGTTGAGCGGGCAACAGTTGCCCGCGGTCACCGTGCCGTCCGGCCGGAAGACCGGGTTGAGGCCGGCTAGCGACTCGATGCTCACCCCAGCGCGGGGGCCGTCGTCGCCGGCCACGACGGTACCGTCGGCGAGGGTCACCGGGGTGATGTCGCCGGCGAAGAAGCCCGACTCGATCGCGGCCTGGGCCCGCCGCTGGCTCGTGGCGGCCCACTCATCCTGGGCGGCGCGGCTCACCCGACGGTGGCTCGCGACGTTCTCAGCGGTCTCGCCCATCGCGATGTAGACGTCGGGCAGCTCGCCCGTGTCGCGCGGGTCGGTCCACGGGCCGGCGCCGCCCTTGGCGCGGACGGCGGTGCGCTCCCCCGCCGCGGCGAAGACCGGGTTCTTCGTGTCCGGCATGCCGTCGGACTTGCCCGCGGCGAAGTGTGAGACAACCTCGACCCCGGCGGAGATGAGCACGTCCGCCTCACCGGCGCGGATGGCGTGCAGCGCCATCCGGGTCGTCTGCAGGCTCGAGGCGCAGTAGCGCTGCACCGTCGTCCCGGGGACCCGGTCGAGTCCGAGCTCGACGGCGACGACGCGCCCGAGGCCCCAGCCCTGCTCGCCGGCCGGCTGCGCGCAGCCGAGCATAAGGTCGTCGATCTGGGTCGGGTCGAGCGACGGTACCTGGGCCAGGGCCGCCCGGACCATCTGGGTGGCCAGGTCGTCGGCCCGCATCGAAACCAACGACCCCTTGAAGGCCCGGCCGATCGGCGAGCGCGCCGCAGCGACGATGACTGCGTCCTGCATTAGTGTCCTCCGGTTCTCGGGCCGATGCCCGTGACGGCGGTGCCGTCGGTGTCAGGTCTGGTGGGGATTGTCGAGTCCGCGGGCCGCGGGAGGCCGGTCCGGTGCGCCCACACGAGCGCCTCTGGGGCAGTACCCCCGGTGGCGGGACCATGGACGCCGGGCTCACCGGGTGAGCTTGAACTTCTGGATCTTCCCGCTCGGGGTTCGTGGCAGGGTCTCGACGATCCTGTAGCTGCGGGGGCGCTTGAAGTTGGCCAGCCGGTCCCGGCACCACTCTGCGAGCTCGTCGACGAGCACCGGCTCGTCCCCACTCCAGTCGGGAACGGTCTGCACGAAGGCGCTGCCGACCTCGCCCATCCGCGGGTCGGGGACCCCGACGACGGCGACGTCGGAGACCGCGGGGTGCTCGCGCAGCACGCGCTCGACCTCGGCGGGGTAGACGTTGAAGCCGCCGTTCATGTAGACGTCCTTGATCCGGTCGGTGATGCGAAGGTAACCATCCTCGTCGACCCAGCCGACGTCACCGGTGTGCAGCCAACCGTCCTCGTCGATGACCTCCGCGGTGGCGACCGGGTCCTCGAAGTAGCCCAGCATCACGTTGTAGCCACGCACAAGGACCTCGCCGGCCTCACCGGCTGGCAGCGTCTGTCCGTCGGCACCGGCGATCCGCAGCTCGGTGCCCGGGATCGCCCGTCCGCAGCTTGTCGAGATCCGCTCGAGGTCGGTATCGGGCGGGCACACGGTCGCGGTGCCGCATGTCTCGGTCAGGCCGTAGGCGGTGATGACGTCGCGGAAGCCGAGCTCCTCGCGCATCCGGTGCAGCAGCGGGACCGGCACGACCGTGGCCCCGGTGACGGCCAGGCGCACCGAGCTGAGGTCGTAGGCGCCGAAGTCGGGGTGCTCGAGCAGGGAGGTGTAGACGGTTGGCGCGCCGGGGAAGACGGTTACGCGTTCCTGCTCGAGGAGGCGCAGCACGGTCCCGACGTCGAACACGGCGACCGGGATGATCGTGGAGCGCAAGAGCAGGCAGGCCAGGATGCCGGCCCGGTAGCCGAAGCTGTGGAAGAACGGGTTGACCATGAGGTAGCGGTCGCCGCGCCGCAGCCCGACCAGCCGGGCCCACTCCAGGTCGACGCGCAGGTTCGAGGCGTGCGAAACCATCGCACCCTTGGGGTAGCCGGTGGTGCCTGAGGTGAACAGGATGTCCGCCATGCCCTCGGGGTCGAGGGCGGCGATCCGTCCGTCGATGACGCTGGGGTCGACCTGGTCGGCCAGCGCGGTGAAGTCGGCCAGGGACCACACGTCGTCACCGGCCTGCTCGCGGCCGGCGGCGGACAGGTCGACGACGGTGCGCACCGAGGGCAGCAGCGGCACGGGCTGCCCGATGGCCGGTGATGGCCCGTCGCCGCGCAGCGCGGCCAGGTAGCCGGCGCGCAGGAAGGTGTCGTCGAGGATGACCATGGTGGCCTGGACCTTGGCGATGGCGTACCGCGCCTCCTCCCCGCGGAAGCGGGTGTTGAGGGGGCACAGCACGCCCCCGGCGGCCAGCACGCCGAGGGCGCTGATGACCCAGTCGGCGCTGTTCGGGGCCCAGATGACGATACGGTCCCCGGGCTCGAGACCGTGCGCGATCGCGGCCCTGGCGAACCGGGTGACGGCCGCGTCGAGCTCGGCGAAGGTCATCCGCACGTCACCGTCGACGAGGGCCTCGAGGTCGGCGGCGTCCTGCGCGGCCTGCCGCAGCAGGGCGGGAATCGTGGTCAACACGTCACTGACTCTCCTCACGCGGAGCCGGTCGCTTGTCAGGAACGGATCGTAGCCGACCAACCAAGCGCTTGCTAGACTCGCCGCGGCAACGCCGGCCATACCGTCGGCGAGGCATCCGCAGGAAGGGAATTCGGTGGCAGAGGCATACATCGTGGACGCCGTCCGCACCCCCGTCACGCGACGCGGTGGCGCGCTCGCGGGCATCCACTCCGCTGACCTGGGCGCCGCCGCGCTCACCAGTCTCATGAGCTCCTCGGGGGTCGACCCCGGCGCCGTTGAAGACGTCGTGTTCGGCTGCGTGGACACCATCGGCCCGCAGGCCGGTGACATCGCCCGCACCGCCTGGCTCGCCGGCGGCCTCCCGCAGCACGTGCCCGGGGTCACCGTGGACCGGCAGTGCGGCTCGAGCCAGCAGGCGCTGCACTTCGCAGCCCTGGCCGTCATGGCCGGAGTCAACGACGTCGTCGTCGCCGGGGGCGTGCAGAACATGAGCGCCATCCCCATCTCGGCCGCAATGCTCACCGGGCAGCAGTACGGCTTCGACAACCCCTTCTCCGGGTCCACCGGCTGGCGCGAGCGCTACGGCGACGAGGAGATCTCGCAGTTCCGGTCGGCCGAGATGATCGCCGAGAAGTGGGACATCAGCCGAGAGGACATGGAGCGCTTCGCCCTGCGCAGCCACGAGCGGGCCCTGCGGGCCATCGCCGAGGGCCGCTTCACCCGCGAGATCCGCGCCGTCGGCGACGTCGACACCGACACCTGTCCGCGCGCCTCTACGAGCCTGGAGAAGATGGCCGCCCTCGACCCGCTCAGCCCGGGCGGCCGGATCACTGCCGCCGTGGCGAGCCAGATTTGCGACGGCGCGGCCGCGCTGCTCGTCATGAGCGAGCGGGGGGTAGCCGAGCACGGGGTGACCCCACGCGCCCGGATCCATCACCTGTCGGTGCGCGCCGACGATCCGGTGTGGATGCTCACCGCCCCGATCCCGGCCACCGCCCACGCGCTCGATCGCACCGGGCTGTCGATCGAGGACATCGACTTGTGCGAGGTCAACGAGGCGTTCGCCTCGGTCGTGCTCGCCTGGATCAAGGAGACGGGGGCCGACCCGGAGCGTGTCAACGTCAACGGCGGCGCGATCGCCCTGGGTCATCCACTCGGTGCCACCGGCGCCCGGCTCATGACCACCCTGCTGCACGAGCTCGAGCGCACCGGCGGCCGGTACGGCCTGCAGACGATGTGTGAGGGCGGCGGCCAGGCCAACGTGACAATCATCGAGAGGCTCTGATGACCCGGTCCCGCACCACGCCCGTGACGCACGGGGGCGTCGACCTGACCGGCCGGGTCGTCCTTGTCACCGGAGGCACCCGTGGCATCGGTGCCGAGATCACCCGCACCTTCCTTACGGCCGGGGCGCAGGTGCTCGTGTGCGGCCGCAGCGAGCCCGAGCAGCTGCCCGAGGCCGACGGACGCACGCCCGCCTTCGTCCAGTCGGACGTGCGGGACCCGGAGCAGGCCAAGGCCCTCGTCGCCGCGGCGGTGGACCGGTTCGGCCGGCTCGACATCCTGGTCAACAACGCCGGTGGCGCGCCGAGCGCCGACACCGCGACGGTCTCCCCGCGCTTCGTCTCGGCGATCGTCTCGCTCAACCTGCTCGCTCCGTTCTACGTCGCCCAGTCGGCCAACGAGGTCATGCAGCGTCAGGGCGGCGGGACGATCATCAACATCGGCTCGGTCGCCGGGTCCAACCCGGCCCCGGACACCGCCGCGTACGCCGCTGCCAAGGCAGGCCTGACGATGCTGACCCAGTGCCTCGGAATCGACTTCGCGCCAGCCGTACGGGTCAACCAGGTGACGGTGGGTCTCGTGCAGACCGAACTGTCGCACCTCTACTACGGCGACGAGGCGGGCCAGGACCGCGTGGCCCGGACGATCCCCATGCAGCGGATGGCCACCCCGGCCGACGTCGCCGCGGCCTGCCTGTTGCTCGCCTCGCCGCTGGCCGGCTACGTCACCGGCACGGAGATCCTCGTCGCCGGTGGCGGTGAGATCCCGTCGCGCCACCTGGCCGCCCTGCCGCCCGGCACCGGTCCGCTCGGCTGAGCCCGCGCAGGGCACGCACGATCGAGGGGGTCCGCACGTCGGTGCGGACCCCCTCGATCGTGCGTTGCCACCTGCCGTAGATGTCGGCAGCCGGCTCAGAGACCGGCGAGCGCTGCCACCTCGGCGCGAACCGTCGACGGGGAACCGGCCAGCAGCTGGGCCGACTTCCCGCGCTTGAAGAACAGATGCGCGTCGTGCTCGAAGGTGAACCCGATGCCACCGTGCAGCTGGATCGCCTCGGCTGCGACGGTCATCAGCGTGTCGGTGCACACGAGCTTGGCCAGTGCCGCGTCGTGCGAGCGGGTGGCGGCGCCGGCGCGCAGCGTGGTGACGAGGTGGTCGGCCGTGGCCCTCGCTCCGGCGACCGCAACGGCGAGGTCGGCGCAGCGGTGCTTGAGGGCCTGGAACGACCCGATCGGGCGGCCGAACTGCTCGCGGACCTTGAGGTACTCGACGGTGAGGTCGAGGCAGGCGCGGGCGGCGGCGGCCGACTCCAGGGCGAGCATGGCGCGCACATGGTCGAGCAGCACCCGGGCCCCCTCGCCGCCGGGGGCGTCGACCCGGGTGGCGGCGGCCCCGCGGAGGTGCACCGTGCTCAGCCGCCGGGTCTGGTCGAGCGTCATATGGGTCTGCACGTCCACACCGTCGGCGGCCAGGTCCACGGCGTAGACGGCCAGCTCACCGCCCCTGTCCCGGGCGGTGACGAGGACGACCCGGGCGGCTTCGGCTCCGGCGACGAGGGTCTTGGTCCCGGTCAGTGCCCACTCGTCAACGGTGCCGCTGGCCCGGGTGGCGGTCTGCTCGAGGTCCCAGCCCGTGCCGTCCTCGGCGAGGGCAATGGCCAGGGTCAGCTGCTCGTCCACGACGCGCGCCAGCAGGGGCTCGGCGCTCGGGCCGATGGCGCGGCCGGCGAGGATCGCGGTGAGGCTCGTCGCGAGCGCACCGGGCACGAGCCGGGCCCCGAGCTCCTCGATGACGGCGGTCGCGGCGTCCACGTCGAGGCCGAGCCCGCCGAGGTGCTCCGGCACGACGAGTCCGAGCAGGCCCAGCTCAGCCGTGAGCAGCTCGTGCAGCTGCGGGTCGTGGCCCTGCGCCCCGACCATGACCTCGTGGGTACGGCGCAGGTCGGCCCGCTCGTCGAGCACCTCGGCGACGGAGGCGCGGATCTGGGCCAGTTCCTCGGCCGCCGGCTGAGGGTCGGTGTTCGCTTCGGTCAACGTCCTCACCTATCGCGGCATGCCGAGCAGGCGCTCGGCGATGATGTTGCGCTGGATCTCGTTGGAGCCGCCGTAGATTGTGTTGGCGCGGCTGAAGAGGAAGTGGGTCTGGGCATCGTCCAGCTCGTACTCGGGCCCGGTGAGCAGCGCCCCGGCCCCCTCGACGTCGACCGCGAGCTCGCCGAGCGAGCGGTTCCACGTGGCCCACTGCAGCTTGGAGATCGACGCCGCCAGGCCGGACAGCCCTTCGCCGGCGGACGCCAGCAGCCGCACCGCCGAGTGCCGCATCACCTCGAGCCCGATGTAGGCCTCGACGAGGCGGTCACGCAGCGCCGGCTCCTGCCAGGCGCCGTTCTCGTGGGCCCGGGCGATGACGGCATCGAGACGCCGACGGAAGCCGATCTGCTGGCCGAGGGTGGACACGCCGCGCTCGAAGCCCAAGGTGCCCATGGCGACCTTCCAGCCCTCACCCTCGGCGCCGACGCAGTGCTCGGCGGCGGCGACGGCTCCGTCGAAGAAGACCTCGTTGAACTCGCTCGTGCCGGTCAGCTGGGTGATCGGGCGCACCGTAATGCCGGGCTGATCCATCGGCACAAGCAGGTAGGACAGGCCCGCATGGCGAGTCGAGTCGGGGTCGGTGCGGCACAGCACGAAGCACCAGCCGGCCAGGTGCGCGAGCGAGGTCCACACCTTCTGCCCGGTGATGACGTAGGTGTCGCCCCGTCGCTCGGCGCGGGTGCGTACCCCGGCGAGGTCCGAGCCGGCGTCGGGCTCGGAGTAGCCCTGGCACCAGATGTCCTCGCCGCTGGTGATGCCGGGCAGGAACCGTGCCTTCTGCTCCGACGTGCCGAACGCGAGCAGGGTCGGGCCGAGCAGCTGCTCGGACATGTGCCCGAGCCGGCCGGGGGCGCCGGCGCGGGCGTACTCCTCGTGGAAGATGACCTGCTGGGCCAGGGTCGCCGGGCGTCCGCCGTACTCGCTGGGCCAGCCGAGACCGATCCAGCCGGCCCGGCCCAGGTGGCGCTCCCACTCGCGGCGCAGCTCGTGCGCCTCGTGCTCACGCCCCTCGCCGCCGGTGCCGACGGCCTCGGCGAACGGCCCGGTGAGGGCCTCGTTGAGCCAGCCGCGGATCTCGGCCCGGAACTGCTCGTCGCTCACCGGTGCGCCGCTGGCCCGCGCCGCGTCCGCACCCATGTCAGGCGCCGTAGACGGGGGTCGGCGGCTCGGAGCGGGCGATGAGGTCAGCGATCGCGTCGGTGAGCTCTTCCGGCTCCCATCGCCCGCCCTTGGTGACGGCCGGCCCGTGGCGCCAGCCGTCGGCGAGCGAGACCTCACCGCCGGCGACCTCGAAGACGGCGCCGGTCACGGCCCGCGCGGCGTCGGAACCGAGCCAGACCACGAGGGGGGCGACATTGGCCGGGTCCATCGCGTCGAAGCCCGTCTCGGGGGCGGCCATCGCCTCGGCGAAGACGGCCTCGGTCATCGGGGTGCGGGCCGAGGGGGCGATCGCGTTGACGACGATGCCGTAGCGGGCCCACTCGACGGCCGCGATCTGGGTCAGGGCGGCGATCCCGGCCTTGGCGGCGCCGTAGTTGCCCTGCCCGACGCTGCCCATGAGCCCAGCGCCGGAGGACGTGTTGACGACGCGCGCGGCGACCTCGCGGCCGGCCTTGGCCTCGTCCCGCCAGTATGCGGCGGCGTGGCGCATCGGAACGAAGTGGCCCTTGAGGTCAACCTGCTGGACGAGGTCCCACTCCTGCTCGCTCATGTTGACCAGCATTCGGTCGCGGTTGATGCCGGCGTTGTTCACGAGGGTGTGCAGCCCGCCAAAGGTCTCGACGGTCTCGCGCACGAGGCGCTCACCGTAGGCCCAGTCGCTGACGTCGCCGGTGCTGACGACCGCTCGACCGCCGGACGCGAGGATCTCGTCGACGACGGCCTGGGCCGCCGCCCGGCTGCTCTCGACGTCGTTGACGACGACGTTGGCGCCCTGCCGGGCGAACTCGAGGGCATGAGCCCGGCCCAGTCCTTGTCCGGCACCGGTCACGATCACCGTTCGCGCTGCGCAGAAGCCCTTCACGACATGCCCTTTCACTCGAGGTGCGGTCAGACAACCACACCCAGTGCTGGCTATGCAAGCAAGCGCTTGGTAGGGTGCGGGCACAACGACAAGAAGGATGGCGACGACGTGGCGATGTTCTCGGCCCTGCGATTCCGAGACTTCCGCTTCGTGCTCCTGACCCTGGTGCTGTCCCAGGCCGGCTACTGGGGCTGCAACATCGCCTTCCAGTCGATACTCACCGAGGTCGACGGCACCCCGGCGACGATGGGCGCACTCTTCTTCTGCCTACTCGTGCCGTACACGCTCTTCTCCCTCCCAGCCGGGGTGCTCGCCGACGCCTTCGACCGGCGGCGGCTGCAGATCGGCATGCTTCTGGCGGTCTGTGTCCTGGCCGGGGTCTGCGCGGCGATGGCTGCGGCCAGGGTCGTCGACGTGCCCGTGCTGCTCGCGCTCGCCTTCCTCGCCGGCACCGGGATCAGCTTCCTGTCCCCGGTGACGCAGGCCCTCGTGGCCAACACCGTCCCGGCCGAGGCGCTCGGCAACGCCGTCCCGCTCCAGGCTGCCGGGCTCAACCTCGCCCGTTCGATCGGCCCCGCGGTCGCCGGGCTGATCCTGGTGGCCTGGGGAACGCTGGGCACGTTCGTGATGTATGCCATGCTCAGCCTCGCCGCGGTCGCGGCCGCGGTCGCCATCCGGACCCGTCGCGTCCCGCCGGTCACCCCGGTGGTCCGCGAGAGCCTGGGCGCGCAGGTCCGCTCCGGCATACGGCACGCCCGAGACCGGCCACCGGCCGCGCTCTGCCTGACCATCGTCGGGGTCAACGCGTTCTTCGGGTGCGCCTTCACGACCCAGCTCGCCGTCCGGGCAGCCTCGACCTCGGACCACCCAGACGCGGTCTTCCCCATGCTCGTGGCCCTGACCGGGGTGGGTTCGCTCCTCGGGGTCCTCGTCGTGGCCCGGCTCGCCGAGCGCGTCGCCACCGTGTGGCACGCCGCGGTCATCCTCGGCCTGCTCGCCGGGAGCACCGCACTGCTCGGGACGGCGCCGACGGTGCCCGTGCTCGCGGGGGCCGCGCTGCTGTGCGGCGCGTTCAGCATCGGCACCATGGTGACCCTGCAGACGGTCATCCAGCGGGTCGTCGATGACGCACAGCGCGGCCGGGCGATGAGCCTCTACTTCCTCGGCTGGGGCGGCATGCCGTTCGGCGCCCTCCTGCTCGGCGGGCTGAGCACGTGGTACGGCTCCGCGACCGCCTTCCTGCTGTATGCCGCCGCGTGCCTGGCGGTGGCAACCACGGTCCTCGTGCGGTTGCGCCGACGCGGGGGCAGCGACTCCCTTCCCGCGACGTGACCGACCAGTGGCCGGTCCCCGATGCCGCGCTGCGGGGAGCCCACGACGGATCCGACCCGGTCAGCCGCCCGTGGCCGCCCGACGGCCCGGGTCCAGGGGGACGGCGAGCCGGACACAGCCAGCGGGTCCTGACTCGTCCGTGCGGGCCGTCAGTTCGGGTCGGGGCCTGACCCGCCGAGCATCGCGCGCATCCCGCTGGCGTTGCCGGCAACGAGGGCGGCCCGGTCCAGGCCGGAGCGCCGCGCGACGACCTCGGCCTGCTGGCGCACGATGTACACCGGGCCGGTACCCATGGCTGCCAACCCCTGGGCGGCGACGTCGGCAGGGTCGGCCGCGCCGGTCAGGTCGAGGCTGGCACGCCGCATGGCGGGGGTGGCCGTGAGCCCGAGCACGAGGTGCAGCACGTCGACGCCGACCTGTCCGAGCTCGAGCCACAGGCCCTCGGTGAAGATCCGGGCGAAGGACTTGGCCGCGGCGTAGATGCCGATGTCGGCGTGGCCGAGGTAGCCGGCCGAGGAGCCGACGACGAGGACGCCGCCGCGGCCGCGGGCGGCGAGGCGGGCACCGAGCTCCCGGCAGAGCTCGAGCGGGCGGGTGACGTTGAGGTCGATGACGGCCTGGACCCGGGCGAGATCCGCCTCGACAAAGCGGCTGCGGTAGGTGTTCGCGCCGGCGTTGAGGACGAGCAGGCCGAGATCGAGGTCGGCGACGGCGTCGACGATCCTGGCGGTCGCGTCCGCGTCGAGCAGGTCGAGGGCGAGCACGCGGCACGGGGCCCCGTAGGCCCGGACCCGGTCGGCGACCTCCTCGAGGGCCTCGGGCTTGCGTGCGACGAGCACGACGCCGAGGCCGGCCCGGGCCAGCTGGTCGGCGAAGGCGGCACCGACCCCCTCGGAACCGCCGACGACCAGCGCCCATGGTCCGTAGCGCTCGAGCAGGCTACTCACGCCGGTGGCCTCGCTCATGCCCCGCTCACGCTGTCCGTCGCCGCAGCGGCTGGCTCGTCGAACCAGTCCCACGCCCAAGGGGTGATGGTGGCCAGGGGCCCGGTGAGCAGCGGGGTGGCCGTGCCGGCGAGCGCTGCGGGCGGGGCTGGCAGCGGGTCCGCGGCCAGGGCCCGCGTGAACTCGACCGGGTCGGCCTCGAGGTAGGTGAGCCGGATCCGCACGACCGGTCCTGCGGGGTTGCTGCCGCTTGGGGCGCTGCGGAAGGTCCACACGCCCGCGACGCCGTCGCGCGCGAGCAGGTCGGGCACCTGGGTCTCGTGCTCGAACTGGGACAGGTCGGCCACGTCGGGGTGCAGGGAGGTCTCGACCCGGGTCACCTCGACGTGCACCCCGCGGTTGGGCCGGAACGGCAGAGCGGCGAGGGTGACGAGGGCCCGGGGGGCCACGTAGCCCTGGACGGGGCGGAACATCCGGGTCATCGGCCGTTCGGTCCAGGCCAGCTCCGGACGCCGGCCCTGGTGGATCGCCCGGTCGCCGAGGTCCTTCCACTCGGCGATCGAGTCAGCGGCCGGCTCGGCGAACCAGTACATCGCCATGTACTGGCTGCCGGCGAGCGCGGCGTCGGGGTAGCTGCCGAGCTGCTCGCACTCGGGGGTGCGCACCCAGCGGTCGCCGTGGACGACGGCGGGCAGGGCGAGGTTCTCGGGGCGGTGGTCGAGCTGGTGCCACGCGTTGTAGTCGCGGTGGCGGGAGGCGTCGGTCACCTTCGGAAACGAGAAGAACGCGCGGGTGGCGGTCTCCGGGGTGCTCGGGATCATCTCGGCCCCTCTCGCTGGTGGGCGCTGCGGCCCGTTTCGGCCACCGACGCTTGACCCTAGGGTCGCCCCATCACTAGAGTCAAGCAAGCGCTTGGTAGGCAGCGATGCCCGTGAAGGGAGCCCCATGACCGCCGGCGACGTGGACTTCCGCGCCCGACTGGACGCCCTGATCGGCCTCACCGACCCGCCACGGCGGGCCAAGGACCCGATCACCGAAGCAGCCATCCGCATCTGGTGCGACGCCGTCGGCGACGAGAACCCTGCCTACCAGGACCCCCAGTGGGCCGCCCGCTCCGCCTGGGGCGGCATCGTGGCCCCGGCCACCTCGCTGAACATGTGGACCCTGCCGGGTAACCGCCGCAGCCACCGCCACGCCGAGAGCCTCGACCGGGTCAACGAGGTCCTCGCCGAGCGCGGCTTCACCTCGGTGGCCGCGGTGCAGACGGAGCACACCTACCTGCGCCCGCTGCGCCCCGGCGACCACCTCGAGCAGTTCCCCTCCATCGGCGCGGTCTCCCCGCAGAAGTCCACCCGCCTCGGCCTGGGCCACTTCGTCGACCTCGTCAGCGACTACCGCACCGTGGACGGCGAGCCGGTCGGACGCGTCGTCCTGCGGATGCTGCGCTGGAACCCGGCGACCAGGGCCGAGGTCCCGGCGACGCCCGGGGACCGCCTCGCCCGGCCGGTGCGCCCGGCCGGAGCCGCCCCGACCGACCTGCCGCCCGCCGACACCACCGGCACCCTGACCGCGCACCTGCAACCCGGCTATGCTGCCGCCCCGCTCGACGAGCGCCCCTACCTCGTCGGCACCGCCGAGCTTGCCGACGGGACCCGCCTCAGCGCAGACGTCGTGGACCTGCGCCCCGACCTCGTGCACGACGGCATGCCGGTCGTCGTGGCCCATCGACGCACCCGCGACGGCCAGGTCCTCCCCGTACTCACCGCCCCGCGACCCGAACGCCGCACGAGCACCCGCACCGGAGCCGAGATGAGCACCGGGCAGCGCCTCGCCCCTTGGCCGATCCCCGTCACCCAGCTGTCCATCGCGGCACTGGCCACCGCGACCTTCGACTTCAACGACGTGCACCTCGACCGCGACGCGGCCCTCGATCGAGGCGCCCGCGACGTCTACATGAACATCCTCGGCTCGAGCGCGCTGGTCAACTGCTACCTCACCGACTGGGCCGGACCGGAGGCCCGCATCGTCGACTTCCGCACCCGCCTCGCCACGCAGAACCACCCCGGCGACACCCTCACCCTCGACGGTGTCGTCACCGGCCTGAAGCGGGCGCCCGAGGCCATTGGGGGAACGCACGTCACCGTCGACGTCCGCGGCACCAACAGCCTCGGTGACCACGTCATCGCCTCCGCCACCCTCGCTCTGCCCTGACAGGAGCGCCGTGCTCGCCAGCTACGTCCTCGACTCCGGTTCCCCCGGCAGCCTGCGTCTCGGCCGGCTCGAGGCCCCGACGCCCGGCCCCGGTCAGGTGCTCGTGCAGGTCCAGGCGGCGAGTCTGGACCGGGTCGACACCTACATCCGGCGCGGCACCCACGGCATGGCGGTCACCGGGCCGACGATCCTCGGCCGGGACGTCGCCGGCACCGTCGTACGGACCGGTCCCGGCGTCACCGGCTTCACTCCTGGCGACGCGGTCGTCGGGCTGACCACCGGCACACACGCCGAGCTCGCCGTCGTCCCGGCCACGCACTGCTTCCCGCGGCCGGCCGCGCTCGACGCCGTCCACGCCGCCGCGGTGCCCACCGCCGGACGCACCGCCTACGACGCGGTGGTCAACCTCGCTGGGGTGCGTCCCGGCGACCGGGTCCTCGTCGTCGCTGCCGCCGGCGCCGTCGGCACCTTCGCCGTCCAGTACGCCCACCACCTGGGCGCGCACGTCGTCGGCACCAGCGCCCCGGCGAAGGCTGACGCCGTGCGCGCCCTCGGCGCCCTCGACGCTGTGGACCACTATCGCCCGGACGTCGTTGACTCCCTGCGTGCCGCCCTGCCCGGCGGCGAGGCCGACGTGATCGTCGAGTCGGTCGGCGGCACCTTGTGGTCCGACGTGCTCAAGGTCCTCGCCCCCGGCGGGCGGCTGGTCACCTGCGGCGTCACCGCCGACAGCCACGCCCACCTGCACCTGGGTCGGCTCATGGTCAAGGGCTGGACGCTGCGGGGCATCGGGCGGCCCGGACCCGAGGCGGTGGCCCGCCAGCTGCGCGAGGCCCTCGCCCTCTCGGCCGTCACCGCCGCTCCCGCGATCGCCGCCACGCACCCGCTCGAGCAGGCCGCGGCCGCGCACGAGCAGTTGGAGGCATCCGACTTCGTCGGGCGAATCGTCCTCACGACCGGCTGAGACCCTAGGTGAGCGACTTGCCCGACACGGCGGACAGCACGACGAGCGGGATCTGCCGCCCGAAGCCCGCAGCCCGTTCGACGTAGCGCGCCACGTTCGGCTTGTGCGCCACGACGTGCGCCAACAGCTCCGGGTCGCGCTCCCCGTCGGTCACCCTCGCCCGCACCGCGATCGTCTTGCGCCGCAACACGATCCAGCAGAGTTCGTGGTGACGCGCATTGACCACCCAGGCCGGATCCGTGGGGCCGCCTCCCTTGGAGCCGACGACCACCAGGTCCTGCCCGTGCGGCACGTACGGCAACGCCGCGTCGCGCAGCTGCCCGGACCGACGGCCCACCGTCGTCAGCAGCAGCGTGGGGTTGTACGGGAACCTGCCCGCCAGCGCGTACTGCAACGACACGAGCGAGAACCCGGTCCATCGCACGAGGAACCGGTCGAACGCCATCCCACGCGGCCCACGGATGACCACCAGCCACGGCCGGCCGTACGAGGCGAACGACCTCGTCTCCGCACCGATCCGGTCCCCCTGGCTCATCGCGCGCGGGCCAGCAACGGTGACAGGGCCTCGGCGACGTCGGCGACGTCCTCGATGCCCCGGACCACCTCGACGAGCTGCTCCTGCGAGCCCGCATCGAGGATCCCGTCGCAGAACGTGGCCAGCTTGCCGGCCACGAAGTCCCAGTCCGCCCGTGTCGCCTCGTCCCACGGGTCACCCTGGGCGAAGTCCGACTCGATGACGTACTCCCGGCCATCGGCCCGGATCGTCAGCGCACCCCGTGTCCGGCGGATCTGACCACCTGGGTGCTTCTTGAGGTCGGCCTCCCACTCCGCGTCGAGCACCGGGTCCGGTGCCGTCGTGATCCGGCGCGCCAGGTCCCACACCGCGGGGTCGGCCAGCCGCTGCGGGTCGTACCACTGCGGACCCGGGGCGTGTCCGAGTAACACCAGCGCCGCCGTGTACGGCATGTTGAAGGCACCGTCCAGCGGCGCGCCGAGCGTGTCCGGGATCTGTTGGGCCGGTTCCCGGAACTGCAACGTCCGGTAGGCCGCCGGGCTCAGCCGGATCTCCATGGACTCGATCTGCGACACCGGCACCCCGTGGCTGCCCGGGAACGCGCGGATCGCGTCGAGAGCGGCGTGGGTGAAGCGGCACGTCGGGTATGGCTTGAGCGAGGTTTCACTGATCCACCAGGTCGACCCGAGGCCGGCGACCATCTCGTGCCGCTCACCGCCGAGGAAGCCCATCGCCTCGATGAAACCCGGGGTGCGGTCCAGCACGTCCAGGTCGCCGGTGTAGCCCTCCTCGGCGAGCGCCGCGCCGAGCATCCCGGCGTGCGCGATCGCGCCGTACGGGCCGTACTTGAACGCGTTGAACGATCGCCGCTCGGCCATGTAGGAGTTCTTCGCCGGCGGGGCCAGCCAGGCGATCAGCCCGAGCGCGTGGGCCAGGCGCTCCGGCTCCCAGCCGCCGACTACGGCGCACGCCGCGGCCGTGCCCATCGAGGCGTAGCCGTGCGACGACAGCGGCGACCAGCGGAACTGCCCGTCCTCGAAGGCCATGAGCGAGGTCGACAGGTTCAGCCGCGCGTTGATCTCGAAGGCGAGGATGCTCGCGCGCAACAGGCTCGCCCCGCCGGCGTGCAGCCGCTCGGCCTCGGCCAGTCCGGCCGCGACCCCGAACACCGCGAAGTGCGCGGAGTTGAAGAAGGTGTCGTCGGCGTCCAACGCGTTCATCATGTCCGCGTTGGCGTGAACGGCGTTGATCGCCGCGACCCGCTGCTCCAGCCCGAACACCGTCGCCTCGGCCGGGCCGCCGAACCGGGCAGCGACCTGCTGGACCATGCGGCTGCGCCGCAACCGCACCGCCGCCAGGCCGCAGACGAGCGAGTCGAGCAGGACGAGCTTGCCGTAGTCACGCACCGGCTCGGGGATGTCCTCGTCGCGGGTCGTCGTCGCGAACCGCGCGAACAGCTGCGTCCGTGTCGGTCCCGTTGTGGCAGTCATCGCTCAGCCCACCCTTCCCGGCGCGACGAGCCGGTTGCCCTGCGCGTCACGCGGCAGTGGCAGGGGGATCGCCGCGAGGAGCTTCCTTGTGTACTCCTGCTGCGGGTCGGTGAAGATCCGCTCCGTCGTGTCCGCCTCCACGACCTCACCGGCCGCCATCACCATGACCCGGTCGGCGATGACCTCGACGAGAGCCAGGTCGTGGCAGACGAACAGGTACGCCAGACCCAGCTCCTCCTGCAGGTCCAGGAGCAGGTTGAGCACCTGCGCCCGCACCGACACGTCCAGCGCCGCGACCGGCTCGTCGCAGACGATGAGGCTCGGCTTCATCGTCAGCGCCCGTGCGATCGCGACCCGCTGCAGCTGCCCGCCGGACAGCTCGGCCGGGTAGCGCCCCAGGTAGCGCGAGCCGATGCCGACCTTGTCGAGCAGTTCGACCGCCTCCCGCTCACGCGTGGCACGGTCCTTGTCGGTGTGCACGACGAGCGGCTCGGCGACCGCGTCCTTGATCGTCATCCGCGGGTCGAGCGAGCTGTACGGGTCCTGGAAGATCATCTGCATCCGCTGGCGCAGCTTGCGCAGCTGCTTCGGCCTCGTGGCCAGCAGGTCGACCCCGTCGAAGGTCACCGACCCGGAGTCCGGCTCGATGAGGCGCAGCACCATGCGCCCGACCGTCGACTTGCCCGCGCCGGACTCACCGACGACCGCGAGGCACTCACCGCGGTCCAGGGTGAAGCTCACCCCTTTGACCGCGTGCGACCACTTCGTACGCCGGCCGAGCCAGTCCCGGCCGGAGCTGAACGACTTCGTGAGGTTCGTGACCTCGAGCAGGCTCATCAGACCGTCACTCCATCCAGAGAGAGCTCCGCGACGCGCACGCACCGCGCATCGTGCCCGGCGGCGCCGTCGACACGGACCAGGCCCGGGTGGGCCACGTCGCACCGGCCCGGCTCGGCGAACCCGCACCGGCTGCTGAACCGGCACCCGTGCGGCCAGGCGCCGGGAGCCGGGATGCCACCGGGAATCGCGCGCAGCCGCCGGCCGGTGCTCAGGCCCGGCTTCGGGATCGACCCGATCAGGCCGGAGGTGTAGGGGTGGCGCGGGTTGAAGAAGATCTTCTCCGCGGGCGCGTGCTCGGCCACCTCGCCGGCATACATGACCACCACCTCCTGGCACAGCTCGGCCACCACCGCGAGGTCGTGGCTGACGAACAGCAGCGCCACACCGGTCTGCTCCTGCAGGTCGCGCAACAGTTCGAGGATCCGCTCCTGCACCGTCACGTCGAGCGCCGTCGTCGGCTCGTCGGCGATGAGCAGGCGCGGGTTGCACGCCATGACCATCGCGATCATGACGCGCTGGCACATGCCGCCGGAGAACGCGTGCGGGTACTCATCGACCCGCTGCGCCGCGCGCGGGATCTGCACCATCTCGAGCATCTCGACGGCGCGGGCCCGGGCCTGCCTGCGGTTCATGCCCAGGTGCTTGCGCACCGACTCCGCGATCTGGTCGCCGACGGTGAAGGCCGGGTTCAGGCTGCGGATCGGCTGCTGGAAGATCATGCCCATGCCGGGGCCACGCAGGTCCCGCCACTGCTTCTGGGTGCCCGCGGTGAGGTCCGTGCCGTCGAAGACGATCCGGCCCGAGGCGATCCGCCCGCCCGTCGCCCGGGTCAGGCCCATCACCGCGACCGAGGTCACCGTCTTGCCCGAGCCGGACTCGCCGACGAGCGCCATCGACCCGCCCGGCTTCAGCGAGAACGAGACGTCCTGGACGGTCGTCTGCCACCCACCCGAGGGTGCGGGGAACTCGACGCTGAGGTTCTCCACGCGCAGGAGGTCTGCCGCCGCGCCGGTGGCGCCGGTCCCGGTGCGGGCGATCCCACCGGCCGCCGTTTCACGTGCCATGTCAGCTCCCGTTGTTGCCGGACCGGTCAGTTGCCGGACCGGGTGCGCACGAGGGCGCGACGGACACCGTCACCGAGGTAGGTGAAGGCGAGGACGGTGAGGAAGATCATCACGCCGGGCGGCCACACGAGGTACGGCGCGAGCCGCATGTTCGAGGAGGCCGTCGAGAGCATCGAGCCCCAGCTGGCCGCGGGGGCCTTGACGCCCAGCCCGAGGAAGCTCAAGCTCGCCTCGGCCGCGACGGCGGTGCCCAGCGACACCGAGATGACGAGGATGATCGGCGGCAGCACGTTGGGCAGCACGTGCCGCACCGTCGTGCGCAGGGTGCTGCAGCCCAAGGCGATCGAGGCCTCGATGTAGGTCTCGTGCCGCACGTCCATCGTGCCGGCGCGGGCCACCCGGAAGAAGCGCGGGGCCATGACCAAGCCGATGGCGAGCATCGCGTTGGTGATGCCGGCGCCGAGGACCGCGACGATGGTGATGGCCAGCACGAGCGACGGAGCGCTCATGATCGCGTCCATGATGCGGGTGAGGATCGTGTCGATCCAGCCGCCGCGGTAGCCCGCGATCGTGCCGAGGGGCAGGCCGAGCACGAGCGCGACGGCCGCGGCCTGCAGCGCCGCCCACAGCGAGACCCGTGCCCCGAAGATGAGCCGGCTCAGCACGTCCCGGCCGTAGTCGTCGGTGCCCAGCCAGTGCTCGGCGCTGGGCGGTTTGAGCCGCTGCAGCACGTTCTGCACGTCGGGGTCGTGCGGTGCCAGGGCCGGCGCGAAGATCGCGATGAGGGTCAGCACGAGCAGGAAGACGCCGGCCACGATCGTCGTGGGGCGACGCACGATGCTCTTGAGGATGCCGGGGGCGACGACCGGCTGCGGGTCGCCCGTGCCGATGGCCACCGTGGGCACCTTGGCGACGGTCCCGGCGAGGCCGTCCGCGGGCGTGCCGGCTCCATGCGGGTCGTTCCCCGGCCCCGGGGACGTCGGGATCCGCTTCGCGATCATGACCGTACCTTCGGGTTGAAGTAGCCGTAGGAAATGTCGACGATGAGGTTGACGAGCACGACGATCGTCGTGCTGAACAGGACGAAGCCGAGCAGCACCGGGATGTCACGCCCCTGCACGGCCTCGACGGCGGTGCGCCCGAGGCCCGGCATGTTGTAGATCATCTCGATGGTCACCGATCCGGCGAGGACCTCCGCGACGCGGAAGCCGAGGACGGTGATGACGGGGATGCACGCGTTCTTCAGGGAGTGCTTGAACACGACGCTGGTGCGCGACATGCCCTTGGCTTCGGCGTTGAGGATGTAGTCGGTCTTCATGACCTGCCCGAGCGCCGAGCGCAGCTGCAGGGTCACCTCGGCGGCCGGGAGCAGACCGAGTGCGATGCCCGGCAGGACGAGGTACGAAAGCCACGTCCCGACACCGGCGGACAGCGGCTGGAAGCCGAACGCCGGGAACATCTGCAGCCCGACCGAGAAGACCGTGACGAGCACGAGGCCGAACCAGAAGCCCGGGATGGCGATCGAGATCGAGGCGAACCAGTTGATGACCCGGTCGACGATGCCGCCGGAGCGCAGCGTGGCCACGAGCGCCAGGGCGGTCCCGAGCACGATGGCGAAGATCATCGCGACGAGCACCAGCGACATCGTCGTCGCCATCCGTCGTGTCAGCAGGTCGGTCACGCTCTGGTCCGAGAGGAAGGACGTGCCGAGGTTGCCGTGCAGGACGTTGCCGATCCACTTGATGTAGCGAAGGAGGACCGGATCGTTGAGATCGAGTTCCTCGCGGATCGTCTGGACGCGTTCAGGGGTCGGTTCGTCACCGGCAAGGATGACGGCCGGGTCCCCCGGGGCGAGGTCGATCAGAGCGAAGACGAGCAGCGGGACGAAGAACAGCAGGGGTATTGCTGCGAGCAGTCGCCTGCCGGCGTATCGGAGCATCTCTTACCTCGGCTCTGAGCGTGGTACGTGGTGCCTGGGGGTTGCGCCTCACCCGGCCTGGTGCCCGGCGAGGCCGGGTCGATGTCGCCACCGGCCCCGGCCACAGCGGGTAGCCCTGACCACCCGGCGGCGGCACCACCGGGTGGTCAGGAGCGACGGCTACTTCTTGACGGCGATGCCGCGCAGGTCCCAGATGCCGATGTTCGACATCGGGATGTTGTCGATGCCGACGACGTTCGTCTTCGCGACGTTCGCGACGGTCTGGTTGCACAGCGGCACGAACCAGCCCTGCTCGAGCGTCGTCTTCCAGATGTCCTGGTACAGCGGGGCGCGCTTGTCCATCGACAGCGTGGGGTTGGCGGCCTCGGCGGCCTTGGCCGCGATGAGCGAGGGGTCAGCGGCGAGCTTGTAGGTGTTCAGCAGGTAGGTGTTCACCGTCGCCGCCGGGTCGGCCTTCGGGCTCCACGACGTGGCGACCATGAGCTCGAAGTCGCCGGCGATGAAGCGCGGCTCGTTCTCGGTGTTGGGCACGGGGTTGAGCGTCGCGTCGATGCCGACGGCCCGCAGCGACGCCTGCACGACGTTGGCCGGCTGCTCGGCGTTCGTGCCCGCGGCGAAGGTGACGGTCACCTTGGCGCCGCCGGCCTGTTGCACCAGGGCCTTGGCCTTGTCGACGCTGAACTCGTACGGGTAGGTGTAGTTCGGCACACGGCTCGGGTCCGTCTCGGGGACGAGCTGGCGCGTCGGCGTGCAGGTGCCGCTGAAGAGCGCGCCGATCGCTGCCGGGTCGATCGCGTGGGCGATCGCCTGGCGGACCTCGGACTTGGCGACGTCGCCCTTGGTGGCGCGCAGGTAGACGCCGACAAGGTTCTTGAACTTCACGTTGTTCTTCTGCAGGCCGCTGCCCGGGGTGACGATCTTCTCGGCCGTGGCGATCTCATTGGCCGAGCTGAGCGGTGCCAGGTCGATCTGGCCGCTCTGCAGGCCGTTGAGGCGGGCCGCGGCGTCGGGCACGCGCTGCAGCTCGATGCCGCCGAGGCGTCCCACGTTCGGGTCCCAGTAGCTGTCGGCCCGCTTGAGGACGAGCTTCTCCTGGGGCACGAGCTGGGTGGCGACGTACGGGCCGGAGCCGGCGGTGCCGGGGTTGTTCTTGATGTCGACGCCGTCCTTGATGGCCTTCGGGCTGACCATCATGCCGGCCGTGCCGGTGAAGGACGCGGGCAGCTGAACGCCTTTGCCTTTGACCAGCTTGAGGCGCACGGTCTTCGCGTCGACGACCTCGACGGACTCGATGTCGGCGAGGTCGCTCTTGAGGGTCGAGCCCTGGAGGGTCTTGCCCCGCTCGATGTTGACCTTGACGGCCTCGGCGTCGAACGGCGTGCCGTCGTGGAACTTCACGTCGTCGCGCAGCTTGAGCTCCAGGACGCTGCCGTTTTCGACGAAGTTCCACTCCTTGGCCAGGCCCGGGACGATCTTGTCGTCCTTGTCCAGCATGGTCAGCCGGTCCCACACGAGGAACAGGTAGCCCCAGGCACCGTAGCTGGTCTGGAGGGCCGGATCGAGGTCGCGCAGCGGACCCGCCGACGCGAACTTGAGCACGGCCGATGTGTCGATCTCGCCGCCGGAACTGCTGCTGCTGTCCGTCGGGCTGGTGCTGGTGCAGCCAGCCACGCCGAGAACTCCGATGGCCATTAACGCGATGACGCGCTTCCTGGTCTTGCTGATGAAACCCATATCACCCGTCCAAACACAAGGCGAAGCGATCGAGAGGTGGGGTGTTGCACGCCCGGCGGTTGCCGGGCGGGATGCGTGGGGTGGTGACCATCGGGCGCTCGGGCGCCCGGCGGTTCACCCTTCGGCGGACAGAATCAGTGCACTGGTTGGGACTCCGACACCCGCCGTCACAAGGACGTTGCGGACGCCGTCGGGCTGGTTGGTCGAGGTCCCCCGGACAAGCCGGACGCCCTCCGCGATGCCGTTCGTGCCGTGCAGGTAGGCCTCACCGATCTGGCCACCGTGCGTGTTGGTCGGCAGCGAGCCGGTGACCTCGAGGTTGCCGTCGGCGATGAAGTCCTTGGCCTCGCCGCGGCCGCAGAAGCCGTACTCCTCGAGCTGGTTGAGCACGTACGGGGTGAAGTGGTCGTAGAGGATCGCCGCACTCATGTCGGCGGGTCCGAGGCCCGATTGGGCCCACAGCTGCTTGGCGCAGAGCTCGACCTCGGGGATCCGGGTCAGGTCCTCGCGGTAATAGCTGACCATCTGGTACTGGTCCGGTCCCATGCCCTGGGCCGCCCCGACGATGTACGCCGGGATGGAGGGCAGATCCTTGGCGCGCTCGGCGCTGACGATGACCATCGCCTGGCCGCCGTCGGTCTCCTGGCAGCAGTCGAAAAGGTGCAGCGGCTCGGCGATCCAGCGGGAGGCCTGGTGCTCCTCGAGAGTGAGCGGCTTGCCGTAGAACCACGCCCTACGGTTGTTCGCGGCATGCTTGCGGGCGAGCACGGCGACCCGGCCGTAGTCCTCGCTGCTCGCGCCGTACTTGTGCATGTAGCGACGGGCGAACATCGCCGTGTGCTGGGCCGGGGTGAGCAGACCGTACGGGTTGACCCAGGAGCGGTACTCGTTGTCCGAGGTGGCCTGGGTCTTCGCCGGAGGCGGCCCCTGCCCGAAGCGGACGCCGGAGCGCTCGTTGAAGGCGCGGTAGGCCACGACGACGTCGGCGATGCCACTCGCGACGGCCATGGCGGCCTGCTGGACCGGGGCACAGGCGCCGCCACCGCCGTAGGGGATCCGGGCGAAGAACTTCAGCTCGGGGATGCCCAGGCTGCGGGCGACCATGTTCTCCGGGTTGGTCTCCATGGTGAAGGTCGTCATGCCGTCGACGTCGGCGGGGCTCAGGCCCGCGTCGGCCAGGGCGGCCGAGACGGCCTCGACGGCCAGCTGCAGCTCGCTGCGGCCGGAGTCCTTGGAGAACTCCGTCGCGCCGATGCCGACGATCGCCGTGCGGCCCGACAGGAAGTTGCCCGTCACGTCACTGCTCCGTTCCGCGGGGCAGGCGCACGGTCACCTCGGAGATGGCGTGCGCGCCCTTGCTGTTCATGCCACGCACCGCGACGCGCACGGTGTCCTGCTCGAGGCCGACGACCTCTCCGGTCAGCCGCATCGTGTCGCCCGGGAAGTTCGGCACCCCGAGACGGGTGCTCAGGCGCACCATGCGGGCGGCGGGGCCGGCCCAGTCGGTGACGTAGCGGCCGACGAGCCCGTTGGTGTTGTTGATGCTCATGTACGTGTCGGGAGTACCGCGACGCTCGGCCTGGGCCGGGTCGTGGTGCACGTCCTCGTAGTCGCGGGTCGCGAGGGCGCCGGCGACGATGAGGGTCCGGGTCAGTGGGATCTCGAGCGCCGGCAGCGTGTCGCCGAGGCGCACCTGCTCGATCGTGATCTGCTTGCCGCTCACAGCTGCTCCCCCGCGTCGACGAGGTCCGCGAGCTGCTGCAGGTGCCAGGCCGCGGAGCCGGCGGTGTTGGCCAGTTGGGTGCTCCAGAGCATGTAGCGGTGGATCGGGTAGGTGACGTCGGCACCCATGCCGCCGTGCACGTGCTGGACGATGCGCGCGACGCGGTCGCCCGCTTCGCCGGCCCAGTACTTCGCGACGTGCACGGCCGCGCGGGAGGGCCGCTCGGTCGTCTCGCGCCAGAGCGCGTTGAGGTAGGTGACCTCCATCGCCTCGGTGTCGATGTGGCAGTCGGCGATCTGGTGAGCGACGGCCTGGAAGGTCGCGATCGGCACACCGAACTGCTCGCGGCCCGAGGTGTAGTCGGCGGCCTGACGCACGGCGGCCTGGCTGATGCCGCTCTGCAGGGCGGCCACGGCGATCCAGACCTGGCGCAGCAGCCAGTCGACCCGGTCCTCCTCGGGGCCCTCGGCGAGCAGTTCCGCCCCGGCGCCGTCGAGGTACACGTCGGAGGCGAGCCCGCGGTCGGTGCGCTCGAAGGTGTCCAGGCGCACCCCTGCGCCGGCGGCCGGCACGAGATAGAGCCCGACCGTGCCCTCGTCGTCGGTGGCCGGGACAATGATCGCGTCGGCGAGGTGCGCCGAGCGGACGCCGACGGCGGTGCCGCTCAGGACTATCCCTTCTCCACCGGACTCGGCGCCGGACCGCGCGCGGACGCGGGCGCCGTACGGCCGGGCGTCGGCCAGGTCGTCGACGGCCACGGTGAGGACCGCGTCCCCGGCGGCGACGCGGGGCAGCCACTCCGACTGCTGCTTGGCGTCGCCGTAGCGCACCAGCGGCAGGACACCGCCGACGAGGGTCTCCCACAGCGGGACGGTGCCCAGCGTGCGGCCCTGCTCGAAGAAGACCCCAGCGACCTGCCACAGACTCAGCCCGGCGCCGCCGTGCTCCTCGGGCACGAGCAGACCGAGGGTGCCGGACTCGGCCAGGTCGCGGTGCAGGACGCGGTCGAAGCGCTCCGGGCTGGCCTCGATGTCGAAGAGGCGCTGCGGGTCGCCGTTGCGCGAGAAGATGTCGCGCGCCAGGTCGTTGACCGTGACCTGCTCGTCGGTGAGCTGGAAGTCCATCAGTTCCTCTCCTCTTCGGTGAGCTCCGACGCGGAGGTCGCGGCCCGGAAACGCGGCAGCGTGAGGTGCTCGTCGTAGTCGAGCCAATCGACCTGCACGGGCAGGCCGATACTGACTTCGTCGGCGTCCCCGACGAAGTCGGCGACGAGGCGCGTGCCCTCCTCGAGGTCGACGAGCACAACGGTGAGCGGGTAGTCGTACCCGGGGGCCTTCGGGTGGTGGCTGACGACGTAGCTGTGCACCGTGCCCCGGCCGCTCGCCTCGACCTCGTGCCACGCGTACGAATGGCAGGAAGGGCAGATCGGGCCGGGCGGGTGGCGCAGCATGCCGCAGTCGGTGCAGGCCTGGATGACGAGGCGACGCTGTGCGGCGGCCTCGAACCAGAAGGCGTTGTCGCGCATGATGAACGGCTTGTGCCGTAGCGCCGGGTCGGCGGCGGCCGGAGCCGCGGGCTTGGCGCCGGACGGGTTGAAGCGCAGGATACGGAAGCGCTGGCGAGCCACGACCTCGTCGTGCTGGTCGGTGTAGGTGCGCAGCGTCGTGATGAAGTGGCCGGTTCCCAGACCCGTGGTCTTGCGCGGGGAGACGTCCTCGATGACCGTCGTCATCTTGATCTCGTCGCCCAGACGCAGCTCGCGCACGTACTCGTGCTCGTCGTTGGTCGCGACGACCCCGACGAAGCCGGCCTCGGCGAGGATCGCGAGCAGCTTGGCCATGGGGGTGTCCGGCGTGGCGCCCGCGGCGGCGGCCATGTGGGCCTTGTAGCCGACCATGAGCCAGGTCGACAGCATCGGCGGCGGGGCGACGACACCCTCACGGCCGGTGTCACTGGCGGCCTGCTCGTCGACGTAGATGGGATTCTCGTCGCCCATCGCCTCGACGAAGTGGCGGATCATCGCCTGGTTGACGGCGTCCTGAGCGTAGCGGGTCGGCGTGGCCTCGAGGCCGCGGAACTCGCGCAGGCGGGCGAGGAAGGCCTCCTCGTCGGTGGTGTCGTGGGCGGGGGTCTGCGTCGTGGCGCTCATGCCGCCGCCTCCGCTGCGCTCCGGCGTCGGTCTGAGCCAAACCTGTCACATGATGAGCGGCCCGAGCCGCTCCGCTGGCCGTTCATGCGGGCCGTCCCTTCCTCGGCATGCCGAGGCCGGCGACCGCGATCATGTCGCGCAGCACCTCGTTGGTCCCGCCGCCGAAGGTGTTGATGTAGGAGCCGCGGGTGTAGGCCTCGAGCTGTCCGCCGAGGACGGCGTCCGGGGCGCCGGGGCGCCGGGTCGCCCGGGGCCCGACGACGGAAACGAGACTGCGGCAGACCCGGTCGTGGGTCTCCGTGCCGTAGACCTTGGCGACCGACGCGGCGGCGGGGGCCGGGTTCTGGCCCTCCCCGACGACGGCGATCTTCCAGTTGAGCAGGCGCATCGCGGTCAGCTCGGCGAAGTCACGGGCCAGCTCCGTGCGTACCCATGGCTTGTCGAGGACGCGGATCCCGTCGGCGTCGGGCTCGGCGGCCCACGCGGTGATGTCGGTCCACAGCTGCTCGGTGCGTCCGCCCATGGCGGCCAGGCCCACTCGCTCGTGACCGAGCTGGCCGGTGATGAGGCGCCAGCCGCCGTTGACCTCGCCGACGAGGGCCTCGCGGCCCACGCACACGTCCTCGTAGTACGAGGCGTTGGTGTGGGTGATGCCGCTGGTGGCGATCGGCGTGCAGCTGAAGCCGGGGTCCGATGTCGGCACGATGAGGATGGTGATGCCCTTGTGCTTCGGGGCGCCGGGGTCGGTACGCACGGCCAACCAGACGAAGTCGGCCTGGCTGGCGCCGCTGGTGAAGACCTTCTGGCCATTGATGACCCAGCCCCCGTCGGGGGTGGCCTCGGCCTTGGTGCGCAGCGAGGCGAGGTCGGTGCCGGAGCCCGGCTCGCTGTAGCCGATGGCGAAGATGACGTCGCCGGTGAGCATGCCCGGCAGGTAGGTGCGCTTCTGCTCGTCGGTGCCGTAGCGCATGAGCATCGGGCCGATGTTGTTGATGGTGACGAAGGGGAATGGCGCCTGGGCGCGGTTGATCTCGTCGAAGAGGATGTACTGGTCGACCGTCGGGCGGCCCTGGCCGCCGAACTCCTTGGGCCAGCCGAGCCCGAGCAGGCCGTCCTTGCCGATCTGACGGATGATCTCGCGGTAGGCCGGCCGGTCCTCGTTGGTGCCCCCGAGCGCCTCGCGGACCTCAGGTGTGAGCAGGCGGGCGAAGTAGGCGCGCAGCTCCCGGCTCAGCGCTTGCTGCTCCGGGGTGTACTCCAGGTACATGGATGTCCTCTCTCAGGGCTCGGGCGGGCCGGCCTGGTCAGGTGGCCGGCAGGAGCGCGGTGCGCCCGTTGTCGGCGAACTGCTGCTCGAGGGCCCTGACGTCCGCCGCCGTGAGCGGGCGGTACACGGTGGACGCGCCGTCGCGGACGTAGACAGGGTCGGTGGTGGCCCAGGCGGCACGGCGCAGGACCTGCTTGGCGACCTTGCTGTTGCCCGTGGTGGGGATCTCGGCGACGATCCGCACGAAGCGGGGCCGCCACTTGGTGCCGAGGTCGGCCTGCTCGTCGAGGAAGGCGGTGAACGCCTCGGGGGCGAAGCTGACGCCGCCGCGCAGCTCGAGCGCGCACATCACCTGGTCGCCGGTGCGCGGGTCGGGCACCGCGAAGACGGGGGCGACCGCCACCCGATCCCAGCGTTCGATGATCCGCTCGACGGATGCGGCGGCGAAGTTCTCGCTGTCGACCCTGATCCAGTCCGAGGAGCGGCCGGCGAAGTAGAAGTAGCCGTCGGCGTCGCGGTAGGCCAGGTCTCCGGACCAGAAGTCCTCGCCGCGGATCCGCTCGGCGGCGGCCTCGGGGTTCTTGTAGTAGCCCTCGAACCGGGCGGCCATGCCGACTCCGACGAGCTGCCCGATGGCCTCCTCCGCGTTGACGATCCGTCCGGTCTCGTCGAACGAGGCCGGCGGGCACTCCAGAGCGGTGTCCTCGTTCATGACCTTGACCTCGGCGCCGGCGACGGCCACGCCGAGCGCCTCGTCGGGCGTCTCGGGAGTGCGGTTGATCCGCATGACGCCCTCGCTGGAGCCGTAGCCCTCGGAGACGACGACGCCGAAGCGCCCGGTGAAGCGGGCGATGTCAGCGGCCGAGGCCTCGGTGCCGACGGCGCGACGCAGCGTGCTCGTCGCGTCGCGCGGGTCCACCGGCCGGGCCAGGACATAGGCGAGGGCCCGGCCGACGTAATTGAAGTAGGTGACGCCGTGCTCGTGCACGTCACGCACGAAGCCGGACGCGGAGAACTTGCGGACCATGCAGATCGTCGCGCCGCAGACCATGGCGGGCCCGAGGTTGAGCATGACGGCGTTGCCGTGGAACAGCGGCATCGACATGTAGCTGACCGAGTCGCGGGTGAGCTCGGTGCGGGTCAGCAGCGCCTCGGAGATCGCGGCGAGACGCCCGTGCGAGCAGATGACCGCCTTGGGAGCCCCGGTCGAGCCCGAGGAGAACATCAACAGCAGGCTGGCGCCGGGGTCGACCTCCTCAGTGGACATCGGGGCGCCGGCGTACCGGGCCAGCCAGGCGGCGTACTCCGCGGAGTCGATGTTGCGCACCTGCTCGGCGGGGATGCCCAGGTCGAGGCCATCGACGAGGCCGGCGAGGCGGTTCTCGGTGATGAGCAGGTCGCAATCGGTGTGCCGCACGTCGTGGGCCAGCTCGGCGCCGCGCCGGGTCGGGTTGATCCCCACGACGGTGGCGCCGGCCAGCGCGGCCGCGCAGATCCAGTACACGTAGTCGGGGGTGTTCTCCATGAGGATCCCCAGGTGCAGCGGCTTGTCCTCGGGCCGGGGTACGTCGGCCAGGGCGGCGGCGCGGTCGGCGGCTTCCTGCACGACCTGGCCCCAGGTGATGGTGCGGCCCTCGAACAGCAGGCCCGGGTGACCGTCACCGGCGCGCCCGCGCACGATGTCGGCGAAGACGGCAGGTCCCACGATTCGGGCTACCGGGTTCTGGGGCGTCATTGACGTTCCGTTCCGTTCCGTTTCATCGTCGAATACGGATCAGCGCCGGGCAAGCAAGCGCTTGGTTGACAATGTAGAGTGGGGCCTGAAGGCAGGTCAAGGCCGGGTTACGGCGCGGGGGTCCGTGCTCCACGTCCGCGGGGTCACGCCCTCGTCGCGCAGGACCCGCTTGAGGATCCGCCCGACGGCGTTCTTGGGCAGCTCGGTGCGGACCTCGATGTGGGAGGGGACGGCATACCGCGGGACCCGCGGGTGCAGCCACGCGAAGAGCTCCGCGGGGTCGATCCGCGCACCGGGCGCGGGCACGACCGTCACCTTGAGGTCGTCCTCGGCCAGGGGCGAGGGGACCGCGTGTACGGCGACCTCGCCGACCGCTGGGTGGGCCGCCACGATGCCTTCGATCTCGAAGCTGGAGATGTTCTCGCCGCCGCGGCGCAGGTAGTCCTTGCCGCGGTCGACGAAGTAGAGATAGCCGTCCTCGTCGAGACGGCCGTAGTCACCGCAGTGGAACCACAGGCCCCGGAAGACCTCGAGGGTCTTCTCCGGTTGGCGCCAGTAGCCGTTGAACATGATCGCCGGGCGGGCGGGGCGGGCGACGATCTCGCCGACCTCGCCGACGGGAAGCGGGTTGTCGTGCTCGTCGACGATGCGCACCTCGAAGGACTCGTTGACCTTGCCTGCAGCCCCGGCGCGATAACCTCCCGGCGGGGTGAGCGTGATCAAGCTGGCCTCGGTCATGCCGTAGGCGCCCGAGCCGACCCGCTCGACGCCGAACCGCTCGGTCCAGCGAGCGGCGAGGTCGGCGGTGACCGGCGAGCCGGACACGACGCGCAGCTGACCGAAGGCTCTGCGGGCGGCCTCGGACTCGCGGGCGCCGGCGATCATCGGCAGCATCGAGCCCATGAGCGCGGCCATCGTCGCGCGGGAGCGCAAGATCTCGTCCCAGAAGCCGCTGACCGAGAAGCGCTGCGCGATGTCCATGGCCGAGCCGAGCTGGAGCGAGCCCACGACGTGCCCGACGGCGGCCATGTGGAACAGCGGCATTGGCGACCACAGGACGTCACCGGCCTGGCGCTCGAGGTTCTCGTGCATCTGGCGCGCCATGTTCGCCACGAAGCCGTGGCTGACCATGCACGCCTTGGATGGTCCGGTCGTGCCGGCCGTATAGATGAGATGGCTGGTGGCGTACGCGTCGAGGTCCGGAGTCGTCGTCAACGCCGAGCTCTCGGCGACGGCGGCGTCGAAGTCGATGACCTCGGCGGCCCAGGCGGGCACGGGGCGCGAGGACGGCCCGCCGGCCTCGGGGGCTCCGACGAGGACCGGCACCCGCAGCCCGGCGCCGACGAGGGCGTTGTCCATGACGGGCACGAACTCGTCCTCGAGGATCATGGCAACCGGATCCGAGTCGAGCACCTGGTGGGCCAGAATGGGGCCGCGGTTGCTCGTGTTGAGCGGGACGACGAAACCGCCGCAGAGCGTCGTCGCCCACCAGGCGAGCAGGGCCACGCGGCCGTTGCGGGCGAGGACGACCACGCGGTCGCCGGGGGCGACGCGGTCGGCGAGGAACCCGGCGAGGTGACGCGACGCGGCATCGAGCTCAGCCACCGTGAACGGGGTGCCGGCGAGCACGAGGGCGAGGTCTGGCTGGTTCCCGAGCACGCGGGACAGTGCAGCCAGGAGGGGGGTGGCTGCGGCGGGGCGGGTCACTGGCTCTGCCTACCTTTCTTCGGGCCAGCCGGTCACCGTGGGCGGGCGAGCGGCCGGCGGACGGGCGAAGTCTGGGCGCTCAGCCCCTTCGTCTTCGCGACGGTGCGCACGCTCCTCGACGCCGGAGCGGGGGTTGAGCGCCGTGACCGCCGTCGATGCGACGGCCGCGGGGCCGGTGGCGAGCTTGTAGTTGCCGGTGAGGTGGTTGTTCACCGTGCCCGCCGGGTCGAGGCGCGGTTGAAGGTGCCGGACACCTCGACCTCAGGGTGTCGGCGCCATCCAAGGACTGCCGGCGGCAGACCATCTCGCGCGCCAACCAAGCGCTAGTTAGGGCGCACCTTAGAGGGATGTCGCGGGCGCGTCAACACCGTGGCCAACGGGACGACAACGCCGAGGCGCGACCGTTGTCAGCACCCCACCCGGTCGCTAAGGTGCAGTCAAGCAAGCGCTTGGTTGACCTGACCGGCCAAAGGAGTCCGCCCGGTGGAAGCTACCCTTGCCACGGCACAGCCCCGCGATCGCGGCATCGATGCGGTTGCCTCAGCGACCCGTCGGCTCGTCGACGCGATCACCCGCGCGGGCGAGGCCATCGACATCGACGCCGACCGGATCGTGGCCGACCTCAAGGCGCTCACCGCCCGGATCGACGCCCGCGCCCCTGACCTTTCCGAGCGGATCGCGACGATGTGGCGCCAGCCCGGCCCCAGCCGTTTCGACCCCGCCGGCGGCACCGAGAACCCGTTGTCGCCGCCGGTGAGCCTCTGGGTCGAACCAGACGGCTCACTGCGTGGCGAGGTCACCCTGAGCCTGGCCTTCCAGGGACCCCCGCGGCACGTGCATGGCGGCACCTCGGCCATGCTCATGGACCACGCCCTCGGCATGGCCAACGCCCGTGCCGGACATGCCGCAGTGACGGTCGGGCTCAACGTCTCATTCCACGCGGCCATCCCCATCGGCTCGACGATCACGATCCTGGCCCGGCACGACGGGCGCGAGGGGCGCAAGGTGCGCAGCTCCGGCGAGCTGCGCGTCGGAGACCTGACGTGCGTCACGGCCACGGGCACCTTCGTGCTCATCGACGACCCGTCGACGCAGGAGAAGTTCCGGCGACCCTCGAGCGAGCAGGCGTGAGTACGACTGCTGACCCGACGACCGCCGCGCCCGGTCCGCTCGCCGGCCGTGGTGCGCTCGTCATCGGCGGGGGTGGCGGCTTCGGCCGCGCCATCGCCGCCGCGCTGGCCACTGACGGCGCCGCCGTTACGATCATGGGGCGGACCGAGGCGACGCTACGGGCGGCGGCCGCGACGATCGCCGCAGCCGCTTCCGAGGCGCTGCCCGTGCGGGTCAGCGTCGGCGACTCCACCCTCGAGCAGGATGTGGCCGCCGCGGTGCGCGTCGCCGACGAGACCCCGTTGGCAGCCGTCGTCACGACAGTCGGTGGCGGCACCTTCCGTCCCGTGCTCGCCCTCGACGCGGAGACCCTCGAGCACGACTTCCGGCGCAACGTCACAACGGCGCTGCACGCGATCAGGCACGGCGGACAGGCCCTGGCCGGGCGCGGTGGGGGCGCCATCGTGTGCACCTCCTCGAGCGCGGGCGGGCACTCCTTCCCGTTCATGCCGTCGTACTCGGTGAGCAAGGCCGCGCTCGAGGCCCTCGTGCGGGTCGCCGCCGACGAGCTCGGCCACCTCGCGGTGCGGGTCAACGTGGTGCGCCCCGGCATCGTGGCCACCGACGGGAAGAACCCGGGCCTGCTGCTGGCCGACCCCGAGCTGGCCGCCGCGACCGTCGCCGAGAAGCCCCTCTCGCGGGTCGGGCGCGCCGAGGACGTCGCCGCCGCGGTCCGCTTCCTGTGCGGTCCCGAGTCCTCGTGGATCACCGGCGTGTGCCTGCCGGTCGAGGGCGGGGCGCACCTGCGTCGCGCGCCCCGGCTGGAGAAGCTCGCCCGGATCGTCAGTGGCGACGAAGTCGTCAACGCCGCTCTGGCCGGCCGGCTCCCATGACGCCACAGGTCCCCGCTACCCGGATGGAGCTGGCCACGACGCTGCCGCCGACGACGACGCTGCGCGAGGTGCCCGCGGTCGTGGCGCGCATCGAACGGCTCGGCTTCGACACCGTGCACGTCCCCGAGACGACACACGACTCGTTGGCGGTCGCCCTGCTCGCGGCCGAGCACACCAGCCGGATCACCGTGCGCACCAGCATGACGCTGGCCTTCCCCCGCAGCCCGATGGTGACCGCGTATGCCGCGTGGGACCTCGCACGGTTCTCCGAGGGTCGCTTCCAGCTCGGTCTGGCCACCCAGGTGCGCGGCAACATCGTCGGCCGCTTCTCGGTGCCGTGGGACCGGCCGGCCGAACACCTGCGCGACTACCTTGCCTCGATCCGGGCGATCTTCGCCGCGTTCGCCACGGGCGCGCCCCTGCAGCACGAGGGCAGCCACTACCGCTTCACCCGGCTCCAGCCCTACTTCAACCCCGGCCCGCTGTCGACCGCGGCCCCGGCGCTCTACACCGGCGGGGTCAACCGGCGCGTCTGTGAGGTGGCCGGCGAGCTCGCCGACGGCTTCGTCACCCACGCGACGAACTCGCACCCGAGCCACCTCCGCACGGTCGTGCTCCCCGGGCTCCGCGCCGGGGCCGAGCGGGCCGGACGCGCCGGGATCCCGCGGGTCGTCGTCGTGTCCAAGTCGATCACCGGTCCGACGCAGGCCGCACTCGCCGCGAGCCGCGCCGCCGCCCGCCAGGAGCTGGCGTTCCTCTTCTCGACCCCGGCATACCGCACGACCCTGGACCGGCTCGGCCTGGGCGAGGTCGGCGAACGGCTCGCCGGGATGGCCGCCTCCGGGCGCTGGGCGGGACTCGCCGACACCCTCGACGACGAGACCCTGGCCACGCTCATCCCGCACGGCACCTATGCCGAGCTGCCGGACGTGCTCGATCGGGCCTACGGCGGGCTCGCCGACGGGCTCGGGCTCGGGCTGCCGCTCGACCCGGACGATGACGAGGACTTCGGCGCACTGCTCCAACGCCTCCGGCTCATCCCGACGAGTGCCGCAGCCGGCGACCCGCCCGCGACCGGCGACCCCACCGACGAGACCACCAGCGCGACGCGTAGCGACGCCGGATCGGAGACCGTGTCATGACCGCACGCATCGGGCTGCTCACCCCGGTCGTCCTCCAGCACCCGCGCACCGCGGCCGCCTGGGAGCGGGACGTCCTGGCCGGCCCCGACGTCGGCGGTGCACTGCTGGCCATCGCCCGCGCCGCCGACGACCTGGGCTACCACCACCTGACGTGCAGCGAGCACGTCGCCGTGCCCACCCGGATCGCTGCCGAGCGGGGCGGGACGTACTTCGACCCCGTGGCCACGCTGTCGTTCCTCGCCTCGGCGACGCGCCGCGTCCGGCTCGCGACGAACGTCGTCGTCATCGGCTACCACCACCCGTTGGCCCTCGCCAAGACCTACGGCACCCTCGACCTGCTCAGCGGCGGTCGTGTCATCCTCGGGGTCGGGGTCGGCAGCCTCGAGGAGGAGTTCGACCTGCTCGGCGCCGAGTTCGCCGAGCGCGGCGCGGTCGCGGACGAGGCGATCGCGGCCCTGCGCGCCGCATGGGGCAGGGCCGTGCCGCACCACGAGGGGCCCCGGTTCACGTTCACCGACTTCGTCGTCGAACCGCACGCGCCGCGCACCACGGTGCCGCTGTGGTTCGGTGGGCGCACCCGCCGCTCGCTGCGCCGCGCCGTGGCGCACGGCACCGGGTGGGCGCCGTTCGGCCTCGGGCCGCAGGAGCTGACCCGCCTGTGGACCTCCGTGGAGCGCCCGGACGACTTCGACCTCGTGCTGCAGATCCCGCCGCTGGACCCGCTCGGGAACCCGGACGGATCCCGCGAGCACCTGTGCACGGCCGATGCCGTCGGGGCGACCGCGGTCAACGCGAGTCTTATGGCCACCTCGGCGGCCCACCACCTCGAGCAGATGGCCGCGCTGCGCGAACTCACCCCGGAACGCTTCGAGGCGAACGCGTCCACGACCTGACCGGCCCCAGCCGGGTCGATCCGCGTGAAGCCCGATCCGAAAGGAACCCCCACCATGACCGACTCGCAGCCCGACCGGCTCAGTCTGCTCGAGGCACGCGTCGAGCAGACTGAGCGGCGCCTCGCCGCCGCCGAGGACCAGCTCGCCCTGTGGCGGATCGTCGCCGGCTACGGCCCGGCCGTGGACAGCGGCTCGGCCGAGATCACCGCCCAGATGTGGACCGAGGAGGGCGTGTACGACACCTACCCGGTCGTGCTCAACGGCCGCGACGCGCTGCGCGGCATGGTGAACGGTGAGCGGCACCAGGCCCTGATCCACTCCGGCGCCGCCCACCTCATGGGCCTGCCGCACATCGTCGTCGACGGCGACCGGGCCGTCGTGACGAACTACTCGCAGCTCGTGCTCAACGCTCCCGACCAGAACGGCTACCGGATCTGGCGCACCGGCTCCAACCGGTGGGAATTCGCCCGCACCGACGAGGGCTGGAAGGTGACCCACCGCTGGAACCGCCAGCTCGACGGCACCGACGAGGGCCGCGACATCCTCGCCCGCGCTGTCGACCCCGAGGCCTGAGCGTCATGCGCATCGGCCTCAGCTCCCCGGTCCTGGCCGACTCCGGGCCCCGTCCCGCATGGGAGGCCGAGGCCGGGGTCGCCGAGCTGCGGGCGTCGGCAACCTCGAGGAGGAGTTCGCGCTGCTCGCCCCTTCGCCGACCGCGGACCACGGGCGGACGACGCCCTGCGGGCCCTGAGGGCTTCGCTGTCGGTGCGGCTCGCGACCTACCACGGGGAGTACTACGACTTCACCGAGCAGGTCATCAGCCCGCACGCGGTCCAGGAGAAGGTCCCGATCTGGGTCGGTGGTCATCGCAAGCGTGCCCTCCGTCGCGGTCACCCTGGCCGACGGGTGGGCACCGGCCCGGTAACGTATCGCGGTCCGGACCTGCAGACCCTGCCGCGGATGCTCGCCGAGCACGACCTGCCAGAGGGGTTCGACGTCGTCATCACGCCTCCGGGCCGTCTCGACCCGATCGGTCGCCCGGAGGCGGCACTCGACCTCGTCGGCCGGATCGGCGCGGCGGGGGCGACCACGGTCAACCTCGTCGTCCGGCACCGCGAGCTGGCTGAGTACCTCGACCAGCTCGCGGCGGCAGCCGAACTCTTCGGCCTCGACCGCCGCGACTGAGCACGGCCCGGCGCGCCCGGGCTCCTGCGTGGGTCCGGGCGCACGCACGATCAGGCCTCGTTGGGCATGTTCGACCAGCCCTTGCGGTCCACCCGCGCGTACCAGCCCGAGGCGGCCAGGGTCCCTCCGTCGACGGGAATCGTGTGCCCGGTGACGAAGCGGGCGTCGTCACTGGCGAGGAACTCGACGACGGCGGCGTAGTCGTCGGGCTCGCCGAAGCGCCCGACGGGGATCCACGTGCGGATGAGCTCCGGGTCACGTCCGCGCAGCATCGCCGCGGCCGGCGTCTGGGGCGTATCGGCGAGGTCGGGCGCAATCGCGTTGACCCGCACGCCGTGCCCGGCGACCTCGACAGCGAGGCTCTTGGTGAAGGCGCTGACCCCGGCGTTGTAGGCGGAGTACGGAGCGCACGCCGGGATACCCCGGAAGGCCTCGACGGTCGAGTTGTTGACGATGGCACCACGGCCTCGCTCGACCATGCCGGGCAGCAGCGCATGGGTCATCGCGAGCACGTGCCACAGGTTGATCTCGTAGAGCGCCTGCCACTGCAGCGGGGTCGAGTGCAGGAAGGTCCTGGAGGCTGGTCGGAAGTCGCCGACGTTGTTGACGAGCACGTCGACCCGCCCCGAGTCGAGGGCCGAAGCGGCGGCGACCGCGGTGGCGACACCGTCAGCGGTGCGCACGTCGGCGAGGACGATCTCGACCCTGCCGCCGGCGCTGCGGACGTCGGCAGCGGTGTCGGCGGCGGCCTCCCCGTCAATGTCGACGAGGACGACGTGGGCACCCGCGGCGGCGAGACGGCGAGAGATGCCGCCGCCGATCCCGAGGGCACCGCCGGTGACGACAGCGATCTGGTCCTCAAGCCTGCGGGTGGCGCTCATCTGCCGGCTCCTTCCTCGTCGGCTCTGGTCACGGAGACACGATGGCGTTCGATCCAGTTGATGGTCACCGCACGACGCGTGAAGGCCCATCCTTCGTCGGTGCGCGCGTACTCGTCGTCGTAGTGCAGGAACCAGACCAGGTCCGAGTGCCCTTCGCGACCGGGCAGCAGGTGGTGGGCCGTGCCGCGGACCCGGCCGCGGGCCCCGGTCGACGTCGGCAGGTAGCGCGCCCCGGCCACGACGTGGGTCGTCGCCAGGGTGCCGGCGAGTGCCCCTAGCGCTGCCACGACAGCGGAACGGCCGACGTGGGACACGTGGGGAGCGAGGTGGTCCGGCGGCTCGGGGACGACGAGGACGCCGTCCGGGACGAAGAGCGCGCCGACCGTGGCTGCGTCACGGTCGTCGGCGGCCGCGGCATACGTCTCGGAGAGCGCGCGCAGCGCGGTGAGGTCGGCCGCGTCGAGGCTGGTCACGCCGCGGGAGCGGTCGCCGCGCGCACGACCTGGACGAGTTCGGCAATGGCACGTTCGCAGTCACCGCGGGTGTAGCCGAGCAGTGCGGTCTCGGCCTGATCCGGTTCGTAGGCAAGGACGTTCCCGCGGCCCTGGACGATCATCGAGTCGGGCATGAAGGGGTGCGGCTCGTCGAGTTCGGCGATGATGCGGGTGCCCCCGGCCGCGTCGACGAGCAGCTGAAAGAACTGCGCGAACGTGAGGTTGGCGTCACCGACGAGGTATGCCGCGCCCGCCGCGCCGCGGTCGAGCGCGCCGCCGATCGCCTCGGCCAGGGACCGGACCGACATGTAGTTCGTGCCGCCGGCCGGTGCGTGGTCGGGGATCTGCGGCTCGTTGCCGGCTGCCCAGGACACCATGCGGCGGTAGCGCTTGGCCGTGATGCCGGGGATGGCACCGATGATCGAGGGCGGGTTGAGCGTGCAGACCGTGAAGGAGTCGTCAGCCAGCGCCCGGGCTCCCTCGTCGGCGGCGCGGCGGGCCGCGACGTATGCGTTGGAGTCGGCCAGGGCGGGTTGCAGGTGGTGGTAGTAGCTGCCGACCTGGACGAAGCGGGAGACACCCGCGCTCTTGGCGAGAGCGGCGAAGGCCGGCACCCCCACACTCTGGGTCTCCCTCCAGAACTGCGTCTCGTCAACGTCGCGGGGCAGGTGGCGCACGTCCTGCCCCGCGGCGAAGACGACCGCGTCGAAGGGGGCCAGGTCCTCCCGAGTGAAGGTCCGGCGGACGTAGTCCCCGCGGAGGACGGGCAGGTCGGCGACGGGCGAGCCGGCATCGACCGCCCCTCGGGCAGCGACGGTGACATCGTCTCCCCGATCCCGCAGGTAGAGGGCAGTGTGGACCCCGATCATGCCGGTTCCACCAACCACGAACACCTTCATCGTGAGGTCTCCTTGCGTAGAGAGCGGTGTGGCCCGGCCCGCCGGGGCCTGCATGAGGTTCAGCCCAGAATCCGGCGGCGCACCGCGTACAAACAATCCTGGTCATCCCGGCGACCCTGCGGGCCGGCCCCTTCCTTCGCCACGAATCGACCGGCATCCGACCGGGTCCACTCCCGTACCGCCCAGCGCTCGGTGATTGCCCACCGCCCGCCGGCGAAGGTCATGTGGTCCACGTAGCGGAACCCGCTGGTGAAGTTGCGGCGCGGATCGTCCGCTGGTTCGCCCCAGTGCACCGCTTGGCCGTACGTCTCGCAGACCGCCCGGGCGCCGTTCAGTTCGATCAACTGATTGCCGACCAGGTGCATCGTGCCCGAGAACTGTCGCAGCGCACCGGAGACCCACGACAAGTAGTCCTCGACGGTGCCGTCGAAGCCGGTGTGGTGGTCGATGCCGTCCGGATGGTAGGCCGAGCGCACCAGGTCGAGGTCCAAGCGGTCCACCCCGCGGCAGTACCGCAGCACCACCTGACCGATCTCGTAGCGGTCGGATTCCGGTGTGTGCAGGTGCCGGTCGTCCGGCGTCATTGGGTCACGGTCCAGCCGCCATCGACCGGCAGGAAAGCCCCGTTGATGTACCCCGCCAGCGGCGAGAGGAGAAACAGCACGGCCCAGGCGATGTCGTCGGGGCTCCCCATCCGACCCAGCGGTATCCGCTGGAGCGTTCGCTGTCCGACCTCGCTGGCGGCGAACCCGGTCAGGCGTGGGGTGTCCGTCATCCCCGGGGCAACTGTATTGCTGCGGACTTCGTCGCTGCGATAGGCCGCCAGATGCCGGGTGTAGCCAGCGATGCCGGCCTTGGCGGCGCAATACCAGTCGGAGTTGGTGCCGACCAGGTTGCCTGCCACCGAGGCGATGTTCACCAGCGACGCTCCCTCGGGCGCGCCGCCGGACAGCCATACGTCCACCATTCGCCGCATGCTGCCCACGCACAGCACCAACGCCGCCTCGAACTCCATCGCCACCGCAGAGGGGGGACCGGCCACGTTGGCCAGGTGCCGGATCGTCCCCAACTCCCGCGACCGGACGAACGCGGCGTCGACCTGACCCGCGTCACCCACGTCGCAGGCCAGGGCCAGCGCCGTACCACCGTCGGCGTTGATCTGTGCGGCCGTCGCGGCGACGGTGTCGCCGTTGAGGTCCCAGGCCGCTACGGCCAATCCGAGTTCGGCTGCCCGCAGGGCGGTCGCCCGCCCGATCCCGCTTCCCGCGCCGGTAACCAGGATCACGTCACCGCGGTTGAAACCCAAGTGCAGAACCGACTTCCGGTCGTCAGTGCCGCTGCTGGTGGCGTTGGCCGCGGCGGTGTTCGAGCGGTTCACGGCATCTCCTTCGCGCGGCGCCGGCCGCCTGTCTCGGTGTCATCCGGTCGACTCGGGGCGAGGCTCCGGACCGCCATGCCGTCGGACCGCGGGTGTCTCCAGCCTGGCGCTGCCATCGGGGCCACCCTAGCAAGCGCTTGCTTGTATGGCGAACGGGACGGCGAGATTGTCCGACGCCTGCGGACGAGCCATGAGTTGCTCAAGTCAGACGTCAGGTATGTAGCAAGCGCTTGGTTGGGCCGCTATAGTCTCGGCCAACAGCGTCGGCACCGTGGATGAGGGAGGTGGCCGGTGACACCGATCTGGTCGGGACTCGCGATCGGCGCGGTATATGTGTTGGTCGCCATCGGATACAACATTGTCTATATCGCTTACACGACGTTCAATTTCGCGCACGCGCAGCTGATGATGTTCGGCGTCTTCGTCACCTATTGGGCGACGGTGACCGTTGACCTGCCGATCTGGCTGACGTTCATCGCCTGTGCGGCTGCGGTCGCGGTCATCGCACTGATCGAGGAGTTCATCGCGATCCGCCCGGTGAAGGGCGCCCACGCGCATCTGGTGACCACGCTCGGTGCCGCCACCTTGTTGGATGGCGTCACCCGGTTGATCTGGGGCGACCAGGTGCTCAAGGTCCCAGCCGTCGGTTCGTCGGCAACCGTCACGTTGCTGGGCGGACGGGTCAGCATCATCGAGCTTGTCCTCATCGTCTCGATCATCGCCATCACTGGCTTCATCACCCTCTACAGTCGCCGCTCGCTGACTGGACTGGCGTTGCTGGCCATGGCCGAGGACCGCGACGCCGCCCTGCTCCGCGGGATCAACGTGAAGCGGCTGGCGCTGGGCGCCTTCGTCTTCACCGGTGTGCTGGCCGGAATCACGGGCCCGCTGGTGGGCCCGAAGACGTTTGCCGTCGCCACCCTGGGCGCGGCCCTGGCCCTCAAGGGCTTCGTCGCGGTGGCCATCGGTGGTTTCGGCAGCATGCCCGGCGCACTGATCGGCGGGCTGGTGGTCGGACTGGTGGAGTCATTGTCCGGGCGCTGGCTCGGCAGCGATTTCCCGACCGTCATCGTGTTCTGCGTATTGCTGCTGATCCTGCTGTTGAAACCGACGGGCCTGTTCGGTACGACCCGGGAACGGGTGGTCTGAGATGGCGACGTTCGTGCAACGGCTTCGCACCATTCCGTCCTGGGCGCTCCCCCTAGTGCTCGGCGTGCTGCTGATCGCGGCCCCGTGGCTGGGGATCAGTGCTGACACCCGTCGGCTGCTGCTGCTCACCTGCATTCTGGCGCTGGTCACCAGCGGACTGAGCCTGAGCTTCGGTTACGCCGGCGAGCTCGCCCTCGGACAGACCGCGATGTACGCCACCGGCGCCTACCTCACCGGCTACCTGGCGATGCACTGGATCAACGATCTCCTGCTGCTCGTCGTGGTGTCGGCCGCGGCCTCGCTGATTGTCGGGTTGATATCCGGCGTCCCCGGGCTGCGACTGGGCGGCTGGTCGTTGGCGATGACATCGTTCTTCCTGGTGCTGCTGGTGCCGGAGATCATCGAGCTGCTTGAGGAGTACACGGGCGGCGCGGTCGGCATGGTCGGCATCCCCCATCCGAGACTGTTCGGGCACAAGCTCACCACGGTCACGTTCTACGTCGTGGTCTCGGTGATCACCGTCATCTGGTTCACGGTGATGCGCAACCTGGTGACCTCGCGGCACGGCGTGGCCTTGCAGGTGCTGCGGCAGAGCCCCGTGCTGGCCTCGTCACTGGGAATATCGGTCTACCGGCTCAAGCTCACCGCCTATGCGGTCGGTGCCATCCCCGCCGGCATCGCCGGGGCGTTGTTCGCCTATGTCGACAAGTACCTCTCGCCGTCCTCCTTCGGATTCACGCTGGCGGTCACCGTGCTCGCCGCCGCCATCCTGGGCGGTGCGAAGAGCATCTACGGTGCGCTGATCGGCGCGGCCATCATGCAGTACGGCCCGCTGCGCTCGACCGACTTCGAGCAGTACGCGCAGGTGATCTACGGCGTGTTCCTCATCATCGCGGGCACCCTGGTGGCCAACGGTCTGGCCGGCCTCGCCAACCGGGCCATCCGCTTGGCCCGGGACCGGTGGGACCGGCCGGTCGTGACCGCCGCGCCGATTCCGTCCACACTGGACGGACCCACCGGTCCGGCCGAACGTCCCGGGTTGGCGCCGTTGCCCGGCGCCCGACTCGAAGTCAGCGGTCTGATGAAGAGATTCGGCGGGCTCCAGGCCCTCGGCGGGGTCAGCCTCACCGCCGAGCCCGGCCAGATCACGGCGCTGATCGGACCCAACGGATCGGGCAAGACGACACTGTTGAACATGGTGTGCGGGTACTACCGCACCGACGCCGGGACCATCCGCATCGGCGCGTCCGACATCACGGGAGCCAAGACGTACCGTGTCGCTCGGGCGGGGGTTTCCCGAACCTTCCAGACCCCGCTGTTCCCGGAGGACATCTCGGTGCGGGAGGCCGTGGCCGCCGGCATGTACATGCCGCGCTACGTCGGGATGCTGTCGTCGATCCTGCGGTTGCCCAACTACCGGCGAACCGCGAGAGCCGACCGCGCCGAGACCACGACAGTGCTGAGGCTGGTCGGCGTGGACCATCTCGCCGACGTCGAGGCGGCCTCGCTCCCGGCCGGAACCCGGCGCCTGGTGGAGGTGGCCCGGGCGCTCGCGAGCAGGCCCAAGGTGCTCCTCCTGGATGAGGTCGCCTCGGGACTGGACGAGGACGAGATCGAGCGGCTGGCTGATCTGATCCGAGCCATCAGGGACGCCGGTACCACGGTCGTGCTGGTCGAGCACAACTTCAAGCTGGTACTTGAACTGGCCGACGTCATCCGGGTTCTGGCCCAGGGCGAGCTGATCGCCTCCGGAACCCCGGCCGAGATCGAGAACCATCCGCGGGTACTCGCCGAGTATCTGGGCGTCCAGCAGGAGGTGGCGCAGCAATGAACTCGCCAACGGGTGCGGCGACGACGGACACGTCGTCGGAGGCGGCTGCCGGAAACCTCCTCGAGGTGCGCGGCCTGGCCACCGGCTACGGCGACATCCGGGCCGTCTGGGACGTATCGCTCACCGTCCGGGCGGGCGAGATGACCGTGTTGCTCGGCCGGAACGGCGCCGGCAAGAGCACGACGCTGCGGGCGATCTCCGGCCTGAACAAGGCCGATTCGGGCAGCATCACCTTTGCCGGCAAGGACATCACGAGCACGCCGCCGCATCGGCGGGTCAGCGCTGGGTTGGCCCTGGTGCAGGAGGGCAAACGCATCTTCCGCCGCCGCACCGTCGAGGAGAACCTGCTTCTGGGCGGGTACACCCGTGGCCTGAGCAAGCGTGCGCTGGTTCTTGAGGTGCAGGAGATCTACCAACTGCTCCCCGCGCTGGCCGATCGCCGGCACGTCACGTCGGGTCAGCTCTCCGGTGGCCAGCAGCAGATGCTGGCGATCGGCCAGGCGTTGATGGCCAAGCCGGCCCTGCTCATGCTGGACGAACCGTCCGCCGGTCTCGCCCCGGTCATCGTGGGCGAGGTCATGGCCACCGTCGCCTCGTTGAAGGCGACCGGAATCGGCATTCTGCTGGTGGAACAGACCGTCGCGGCCTCGCTCGCGGTTGCCGACCACGTGACGGTGATCGACGTCGGCCGCGTGCTGTTGGACAAACCGGCGAGCGAAATCACCGACACCGAGGTGTTGACCGAGGCGTACCTGGGGCGCGCTTCGGCGAACTGACACCGCACAGCCCGGGCCGGAACGGTGGACGCCTGCGACGCGTCCATCGGTCCGGCCTGCCCCTGCGGTCGGGTCCACTGAGGACTTCCCGGTGGTCATGAATTGCCAGATCTGTTGTTTGGCAACGGTTTTAGACAATCTCCCGAGAATCCTTGACCGCCGGACGGTCACCTCCTACCGTGCCAAACAAGCGCTTGCTACAGACAGGCGGCTAAAGAGGAGGACTTACCCGTGAGGAAGCGTTTCGGAGCGATCATCGCGGCTGCCGCCCTGACCGTGTCCGCCTGCAGCCCCGCCCCAGACAATGACGCAGCCCCCGCAGGCAATGACACGTCGGAGCCGTACCGCATCGTCCAGCTTGTCGGTCAGAATCAGGCGGGCCCCGCGGCACTCAACGCCAAGGCGGCGGCGCAGGCGGTCAGTGCGGCGGTCGACGTACTGAACGCGAACGGTGGCATTCTTGGCCACAAGGTCGAACTCGAGATCATCGACGACGGCGGCGACCCGACCCAGGCCGTCACCAAGCTGCAGCAGCGCCTCTCCTCAGGACCCAAGCCCAACCTGGTCCTGCCGGGCAACACGAGCGCGGAAGCACTTCCGATGGCCCCGATCATCACCGAGGCGGGCATCCTATCGGTGCAGCAGGCCAGCTCCACCGCACTGGACGACCCGGCCAAGTACCCCTACATGTTCAAGACGCCGCCGGTTCCGGAAACCTGGGCCAAGTCGCTGGCCGATTACGCCAAGGATCGCGGCATCACCAAGGTCGCCATGCTCAGCGGCAAGGACGCGTTCTCGACCGCCACGGCGGCCGCGACGGTCGCCGCCCTGCAGACGGCTGGCATCGCTCTGAGCGCCGAGACGTATGCCGCGCAAGACCTCGACATGACGGCACAGCTCGAGCGGCTGAAGGCCACGAGCCCGGGCCTGCTCTATGTGGTCGGCGGTGGCGCACCGATCGGCTACGCGCTGGAGAGCCGGGTGAAGATCAACTGGACGGACGTTCCGCTGCTGACCGACGCGACCGCCTCGGTGACCAGCCTGCTGACCCAGGCCGCCCCCGCCGGCATGGTTGGCACCGACCAGACGAAGAACACCTTCGTGCATGTGCTGGCGGCCGCGGTTCAGGGCGCCGAGCAGCCGAACGCCACGGGCGCGGACACCATGATCGCCGCGCTGAAGAAGCACGGGGACATCACCCTGCCGCTGAACGTCTTCTTCGCCTACGACGCGGTCATGCTGGCGGCCAAGGCCGCCGAAGCGACCGGCACGATCACCGACGCCGCGGTTCAGTCGAAGTGGTTGGAGACCGTGACGCCCGACGTGAAGGGCCACTGGGCACTGACGGCCTACAAGTTCACACCGGCCTCGCACGGCCCGGCGGTCGACGCCAGTGGCGTGAAGATCATCCCGGTCACCGTGCTCAAAGAGGGCCGCTACCCGGCGACCCGCTAGTCGCGTGACGTAACCCAGTCGCAGCCATGATCTTCGTCCTGAGCGTCACGAAGGGCGCTCAGGACGACCAGTTGAACGAAGGAAGGGACCCATGCCCGCCAAGGTTGAGAGGCTTGCCTCCGCGCTCGCCCAGGGTGGCGCGCCGCTGTTTTTCCCCGATCCGCCGGCTCCAGTGACGTTCAACTTCGACCAGGGCATCGCCGCCGAAGAGACCTTCCCGCTGGAGGAGCTCAAGGAGCTCTCCGCCCGCATCATCGATCGCGACGAAGGTCGTGCTCTGGAGTACATCTCGTTCGACTACGACAAAGCCAACGATGACATCATCTATATCTCGAGCTACATCGAACTGGTACTCGGGCACACGGGCATGCGCGAGCAGTTGGCCCAGTGGATGGGGGCCAAGCAGGGCATCGACTGGCTCGAGGCCGACAACTACATCCTGACCAGCGGATCAGTGCAGGCGATCGCCATGGCGATCAACGCCTTCCTGGATCCCGGCGAGGGCGCACTGGTCGAAGCGGCGTCGTTCCCGTATGCGATGCGTTTCATGCAGATGCGTGGCGCCGACATGCGGGCCGTCGAGATCGACGAGCATGGCATGGTGCCGGAGTCGCTCGAATCGCGGCTGAAGGAGTTCGTCGCCGACGGCGTACGGCCGAAGTTCCTCTACGTCATCCCGACATTCCAGCTGCCCACCGGCGTGGTCATGCCGCTGAAGCGTCGGCTGCGGATCCTCGAACTGGCCGAGGAGTACGACCTCGTCGTGTTGGAGGACAACGTCTATGGCGATCTGCGGTACGAGGGTGAGCACCTGCCGACCCTGTTGAGCCTGGACCGCAATGGTCGGGTCATCCAGTCGAGCAGCTTCTCCAAGACCGTCGCGCCGGCGCTGCGCCTGGGCTGGATGGCCGGCCCGAAGGAGCTGATCGGGGCTCTCGCCGCGGTGCGCCAGGACCTGGGCACCAGCCAGTGGACCGCCCGGCTGATGGCCGAGTTCCTCGCCGAGGGCAAACTCGAGCCGCACATCGAGCGGGCCAACGAGGTCTACCGCCGCAAGCGCGACATCGCTGTGGAGACGGTCCGCGAACACTGCGGTGAGCACGTCACCTTCTCCGTTCCCGAGGGCGCGTTCTACCTGTGGCTCGCCCTGGACGAGTCGGTCGACTGGGAATCCGCGCAACGCGATGCCTCGATGGCCGGCGTGTTCTGCCGACCGGGTGAGAAGTTCATGGGTGCCGAGGCCGGACGCGGCTTCCTCCGGATCGCGTTCAGCCACGCGCCCGACCATGAACTGCGCCGAGGCCTGGCCGCGCTCGGAAAGGCGATCCGGGACAACGTGAAGCAGTAGGTGGCTGAGGTGCGAAGGGTTGTGTGCAGATCGATCGGTTCACCGGCCGAACTCGTCGTTGAAGAGACTCCGGAACTGGCCGTCCGTCCCGGACATGTCGTCATAGCGGTGACGGCGGCGGGGGTCAACTTCACCGACCTACTGATGACCGGTGGTCGATACCAGGATCAGCACACAACTCCCTTCGTGCCCGGCTCCGAAGTGGCCGGAACGATTGTCCGAAGCGGCGCGGGCGTCGACGCGGGACTTCTCGGGACCCGGGTGCTGGCGGTGTGCCGGACCGGCGGATTCGCCGACGAGGTCATGATGCCGGCCGATCAGGTGGTCGCGGTCCCCGACTCCGTCGACCTGGATGCCGCCGCGGCGTTTCCGATCGCCTTTGGCACGGCCTACCGGGCGTTGGTCGATCGGGCCGGCCTTCGACCGGGCGAACGGCTGTTGGTGCTCGGCTCGTCGGGAGCGCTCGGCACCGCCGCTGTCTCGGTGGGTGGCGCCGTTGGTGCCGAGGTCTTCGTTGCTGGCGCTGACGCCGCGCGGATGGCGTCGGCGGTACGGGCCGGCGCCGTCGCCGTGGTGGCACCCGATCCCGCGGACCTGGTGACGCAATGGCGCCAGCTGCGGGGTCGGGAAGGCGTGGACGTGGTCATCGACGCCGTCGGCGGAGGCTGGGGCACGCAGGCTCAGCGGATCCTGTCCGAGGACGGCCGGTACGTGGTGGTCGGCTACGCGTCCGGGGAGTTTCCGGCGATCGCGGCCAACCGACTGCTGATGCGTAACCTGACCGTCCATGGCGTTTTCGGCGGACCATTCCTGAATCCGAACAACGCGTCGCAGAGTGCCGCCGTGGACGTACTGATCGACGGGTTGGCGCAGGGCCGGTGGGGCCCGCACATCGCTCGCCGGCTGCCGCTGGATCAGGCATCGGCTGCCCTGGTCGAGCTTGAGTCGCGCGCCCACCAAGGGCGGATCCTGCTGATGATGGGACAGACCACATGACCGACCAGGCCGACGGCGCCCTCGCCGGGATCCGGGTGCTCGACCTGTCCCGGTTCATCGCGGGGCCGTACTGCACGATGATGCTGGGCGACATGGGGGCCGACGTGGTCCGGATCGAGCCACCCGGTCGCCCGGAACATACCCGCCATGTCGGTCCGGGCGTCGACGGCCAGAGCTACTACTTCCTGGCGCTGAACCGCAACAAGCGCGCCATCGCCATCGATCTGCGAACCGCCGTCGGACGTCAACGGTTCCTCGACCTGATCGCCCGAACCGATGTGCTGGTGGAGAATTTCGTGCCCAGAACACTGGAAGCGATGGAGCTGGCACCGGAGCAACTCCACGCCGCGAACCCGCGCCTCATCATCGCCCGGATCAGTGGCTTCGGCCAGGACGGCCCCTACGCCGACCGTCGCTGCTACGACTCGGTCGCTCAGGCCATGAGCGGCCTGATGTCGTTGACCGGCGATCCGGCCGGGCCGCCGATGCTGACCGGCGCGTTCATCTGCGACTACAGCACCGGGTTGTACGCGCTGTCGGGGATCCTGGCGGCACTGCAGGCGCGCCACCGCACCGGCCGGGGACAGGTCGTGGACGCGTCCCTGCTCGACAGCGCCGTCTCCTTCCTGCTGACGGCGATTCCACAAGCGGTGCGAGACAAGGATGTGTTGACCCGAAACGGCAACCGTGACCGGTTCAGTACGCCCGCCGGGACCTTCCAGGCGGCCGACGGGCGTTGGGTACTGATCTCAGCGGGCGACGATCGCATGTTCCCGCGACTGTGCCAGGCGATGGGCCGTCCTGATCTGGCGGCCGATCCCGAACTGGCGGACCTGCGCGGACGGCAGCTTCGTCAGGACGAGCTCGAGCAGGCGTTGGCGCAATGGACCGGGCAGCTCCCAGCCGACTCCGTGGTGAGTCAGTTGGACGCCCACGCTGTTCCCTGCTCGGTCGTCGCGACCGTTGCCGACGTGGTCGTCGACCCGCATCTGGTGCAGCGGGGCCAGATCCTCTCCGTCGACCAGCCCGGGGTGGGGGCGATTCCCATGGCCGGCGTGACCGTGCGGTTGTCGGACACGCCGTTGCGGGTGACCCGGCCGGTTCCCGACGCGGGTCAGCACACGAACGAGGTCTTCGCCGAGTGGCTCGGCGCAACGGCCGGGCCGCCGCAGTACCAGTCGCCCGAGGAGGCAATGTGAACCGCCGAACGTACTCGCCTGACCATCTGTCGTTTGAGGGATTCGCGCAGGGCGTCGAAGTCGACGGCACCGTGGTGGTCTCGGGCCAGGTGGCGATCGGTCCGGACGGCCAACTGGTCGGACCGGGGGATCCCGCGGCGCAGGCCGAGCAGTGCTTCCGCAACCTCACCGACGTCCTGAGCGGATTCGGCCTCGGGTTGGACAGCGTCATGCGCATCAACTGCTATTTGACCGACCGGGCGCACTACCCCGCGTACGCCGCGGCGAAGAAGAAGTTCCTGGCGGGCATCGACGCAGCCGGTACCGCTGTGATCGCCGATCTGCTCGACGAGCGGTTCCTGCTCGAGGTTGAGGCGATCGCCTCAGGGGCGCACCGATGAAGAAGCGCCGCACAAAGGTTGTCGTGGGCGATCTGGCCTATCCGGAGTGTCCACGGTGGAGAGAGGGCACTCTCTACTTCTCCGACCAGCACGATGGCAAAGTGTGGCGACTCGACGGCCAACGCCTGCGCGTGGTGTTGGAGTTGGCCAGCGAACCGGCGGGCCTTGGGTGGGACGCTCAGGGTGAGCTCCTGGTCGTCTCCATGCAGGACCGCAAGCTCCTTCGCGTCCGGGGTGGCCGCACCAACAAGGTGGCCGACCTGCGGACCCTGCATCCTGGGCTCAGCAACGAACTCCTGGTTGATGCCTCGGGCCGGTCCTATGTCGGCAACATCGGATTCGACTTCTACGGCGGCGAGGAACCCCGGACCACGGTCCTGGCAACGGTCAGCCGGACCGGGCGGATCAAGGTGGCGGCCGACGATCTCCTGGTGCCCAACGGCATGGTCTTCGCCGACGAGGGTCGGCGACTCATCGTCGCGGAATCCTTCCGGCACCAGCTCACCAGCTTCGAGGTGAAGGCCAACGGCGTACTGACGGGCCGGAAGGTCTTTGCTGATCTGGGCGAACAGATCCCGGACGGCATCTGTCTGGACGCCGAGGGTGGGATCTGGTTCGCGTCGATCGGGGCCCACGAGGTCGTCCGGGTTGTCGAGGGCGGTCGGGTCACCGACCGGGTCAGCACCGGGGACGCCGAGGCAATCGCGTGCACGCTCGGCGGCCCGGATCTCAGGACCCTTTTCGTCTGCACTGCGGGGACGTTCGACCCGACCCGCACCGCAGTGGAGCGCGGTGGGGCCATCGAGTCGGTTCGCGTGGACGTTCCCGGCGCCGGTTCGCCGTGATGACTGCACATCCGACCCCGTACGAAGGGAACAGCGACGTGACAAGCCCCGATGTCTTCAACCTTCTCGCCGGGCGCGCCGTGGTGATCACGGGTGCCGGCCGCGGGCTCGGCGCGGCGTACGCGCGGGCCATCGCCGAGGCGGGAGCCGCGGTGGTGGTCAACGACATCGACGTCGACGAGGCGAACGAGGTGGCCGCCGCGATCGTGAAGGCGGGTGGCCAGGCGGTGGCGCATCCGGCCGACATCACCGACTGGTCCCAGGCCGACGCCCTCATCGAGCGGTGCGTCAGCGAGTTCGGGGCCATCGACGGGTTGGTGAACAACGCCGGGTACTTCTCGCTGGCGCTGCCTCAGGACCAACAGCCCGATCCGTTGCGTCGCACCATTGACGTCAACCTGTACGGCACGGCCGCGTGCGGCGTACTGGCGCTGCGCCGGATGGTCGACCGCGGTCGCGGGGTGGTGCTGAACGTGACCTCCGGTGAGCAGATGGGCAAGACCGCGTCGGCGATCTACGGTGCGAGCAAGGCGGCGGTGGCGACGCTGACGTATTCGTGGGCCGAGGACATGCGCGGCCGGGGCATCCGGGTCAACGCGATCTCGCCGAACGCGCACACTCGAATGGCCACGGTGTACCAGGAATTCGTCGGCGGCGAAGCGGGCGGCCAGAACATCGGCCTCGCACCCGAGGTCAACGCCCCGCTGGTCGTCTACCTGCTGTCCGATCTGAGCACCGCGATCACCGGGCAGGTCGTGCGAATCAACGGCGCCGAACTGATGCTGTGCACCCATCCGGGCATTCTCGATCCGGTCCTGCGGCGCGACACCTGGACCGTCGATGCGATCGCCGAGGCTTTCGCCACCGACCTCGCGCACCGCCAGCAGCCGGCGGGAGTGCACCGCGTGCGCACCGAGTTTCTCGACTGAAGCACAACGGGTTTGCGGACGGAGTCCAGCCACGCGGCCCGGCGGGTAAGGCGGGGGCATGACCAAGATCACGCGGGATGGAAGTCGATCTCCTAGAGGTCGCCCGGACGCTCGCTGAGCACGGTGGCGACCGTTCGCAGAACCACGGTGGCCGATTTTTGTTCGCCGGCGCGGCGGCGTGCCGTCCTGGGCGGTGGATCCGCAGGTGAACGCGCCTGTACGCTTCGCGTCCGGCCAGGGCTAGACCGAACCTGTCGCGGCAGCGCGATCCCCCGACGGAGTGGGCTCGGCCGACCACATAGCGGAGCAGAGCACGTCACACCGGAGGGACCCGTGCCGACACGGACCAAGCTTGAGTCGATCTTCACCGCGGTGGTGCACCGCAACCCGGGCGAAGGGGAGTTCCACCAGGCGGTCCGCGAGGTGCTCGACAGCGTCGCGCCCGCGCTGGACAAGCACCCCGAATACGCCGACGCGAAGATCATCGAGCGGATCTGCGAGCCGGAACGTCAGATCATCTTCCGGGTGCCGTGGGAGGACGACCGCGGCGAGGTGCACATCAACCGCGGGTTCCGGGTCGAGTTCAACTCCGCGCTCGGGCCGTACAAGGGCGGGCTGCGGTTCCACCCGTCGGTGTATCTCGGGATCGTGAAGTTCCTCGGCTTCGAGCAGGTGTTCAAGAACGCGCTGACCGGGATGCCGATCGGCGGCGGCAAGGGCGGGTCGGATTTCGACCCGAAGGGCCGCTCCGACCGGGAGGTGATGCGGTTCTGCCAGTCGTTCATGACCGAGCTGTACCGCCACCTCGGCGAGCACACCGACGTGCCGGCCGGTGACATCGGCGTGGGTGCCCGCGAGATCGGCTACCTGTTCGGGCAGTACAAGCGCATCACCAACCGGTACGAGTCGGGCGTGCTGACCGGCAAGGGCCTCAGCTACGGCGGTGCTCAGGTGCGCAAGGAGGCCACCGGCTACGGCGCGGTCTTCTTCGCCGAGCAGATGCTGCGTGCCGCCGGTGACAGCTTCGACGGCAAGCGGGTCGTGGTCTCCGGCTCCGGCAACGTGGCGATCTACGCGATCGAGAAGGTGCACCAGCTCGGCGGCATCGTCGTGGCCTGCTCCGACTCCTCCGGCTACGTCCTCGACGAACAGGGCATCGACCTCGACCTGCTCAAGGACCTCAAGGAGGTCCGCCGAGCCCGCATCGACGCCTACATCGCCACCCGGCCGCACGCCACCTTCGTTCCCGGCCGGTCGGTGTGGGAGGTGCCGTGCGAGGTCGCCGTGCCGTCGGCGACGCAGAACGAGATCAGCGCGGACGACGCCGACGCGCTCATCAAGGGTGGCTGCAAGATCGTGGTCGAGGGCGCCAACATGCCGACCAGCCCGGAGGCGATCCGCGCCCTCGAGGAGGCGGGCGTCCGGTTCGCACCCGGCAAGGCAGCCAACGCCGGCGGTGTCGCCGCAAGCGCCCTGGAGATGCAGCAGAACGCCTCCCGCGACTCGTGGACGTTCGAGTACTCCGAACAGCGGCTGCACGCCATCATGCGTGACATCCATGACCGCTGTTACGCCACCGCCGAGGAGTACGGCGTCCCCGGCAACTACGTCGTCGGCGCCAACATCGACGGATTCCGCCGCGTCGCCGAGGCGATGCTCGCGCACGGTCTGATCTGACGGGGCCCGCCCGCACGGCTTCGTGACGCCGTGGCCGGTCAAAACCGGCCGCGGCGTTCGGTGCCGAGGGAGGCCTGGTTCGCGCACGGCAAGAGGCGGTCCGGCGCTACCCGGCGCCGGCGGTCTACAGCTCTGTCCGGCCGCCCGGCCAGCCGGTACACGCCGATGTCGTGAACCAGGCAACCGAACTTCACCAGCGCGGCGTCCTCGGTCGTGACGAGCCGCTCGGCGATCCGCCACACGGTCACGCAGTCCTGCCACACCAGGTCGAACGTGCGGCGGTCCGGCGCGTGCCGCTCGTGCAGCGCCCGGATCTCATCCTCGCCGGAAAGCTCGTTCATCGTGCTGCACACCCTATGCGGCTGCCCGGTCGCAGTACGGTCGAGGCATGTACCCGTCGCCGTCGTTCCGGGCGTCCGACGCCGACCGCGAGGCCGTCGTGGCGCACCTGGGCACCTGCCTGTCCGAGGGCCGGCTCAGCCTGTCGGAGTTCGACGCGCGGACCCGGCACACGTACGCGGCCCGCACCTTGGGCGAGCTGATGCGCGTCGTGCGGGACCTGCCGCCGCTGCCCGTCGCGCCCGCCCGGCAGAAGCCCGCCGCCGAGCCGGTGGGGCCAGTGCTCGCCCTCGTGCTCGGCATCTTCTCGATCCCGGCCGCGGTCTGCACGCCGGTCGGCCTGGTCGCGGGCGTCATCGCCGTCGTGCTCGGCGCCGTCTTCCTGCGCGCGTCGGCGGCCCGCGCCGCCGCCGGCGTCACCACCGGCGGCCGCGGTTACGCCGTCGCCGGCCTCAGCTGCGGCACCGTCGGCGTCCTGCTGTCCGTCGCCACCGCGATCCTCTACACCATCCTGGACTGACCGCCGCCGGTATCCGAAGGCGGTCAGCAGGCGCCGCGGGCGAACTTCCGGTACGCGGCCTTCGACATCAGCTCCCCCGTCTTGCCGGGCCGGGCGAGCACCTCGTCGGGCCCGAGCTCGCGTAACTGGGGCGCCGTGAACCGCACTCCGGCGACCGGCGGGTGTCCGCTGATCTCGCCCAGCACGGCGTACGAGGTGTCGTCGCGCAGCTCCCGCAGCTCACCGATCGTCTGCGTCCACCCGGCCGGGGTCGAGAACAGCGGGAACTCCGCGTAGTCGACCCCGGCGTCGTTGGTCACCTCCCACGCCGACCCGGACTCCTCGTAAACCGCCACCTGGGTGACCTTGCTGCCCTTGCACGGCGCGAGGACGACGACCGGCTGCCCGTCGCTCCAGCCCGCGGCCGCCAGGAACACCTCGCGCGGCGAGCACCCGGCGACCGCGGCGAGCGCCGGGAGCAGCGCCACCGCGACCAGGAACCGAAGTCCTCTCATCGACCCACCCTAGATCGGCACCGTGCCGCCGCCCGGGGCCGTCTGGCTGGGCGCGCAGTTGGGCTGGTTGAGCGGGCACGGCGCGAGGAACTGCCAGCCGCTCGGCGGGTCCTTCCTCACGTTCTTGTAGGCGCCCCAGTACTGGCGTACCTCGGCGTGACGAACGCACTCGCGATCCTGCGCTTACTGCCGATGAGCGACCGGGACAAGGACGCCGAGACCCTCGCCCTGCGCCACCAGATCATGGTGCCGCAACGCCAGTTGGGCAACGAGAGGGTGCGGTTCGACCCGACCGATCGGGCGTTCCTGGCAGCGCTGCCGCACCGGCTGCCAACGGACGCGCTCCATGGGCTGCGGCTCGTCGTTCGCCCCGACACCGTCCTACGCTGGCACCGCAATCTCATCGCCCGTCGCCACGCGGCCGCCTCCGGACCCAAGCGCCCCGGCCGGCCACGCACGCTGCGATCCATCCGCGCCCTGGTGCAAGCACAGCGCTGGTCGAGGACCGGGACCAGGCAGTCCGGGAGGTCGGTGGGGCCGGGGCCCGCCACCGCCGCCCGGACGCCGAGATCCTGCCGGGTCAGGGCCGGTTCGAGTTGCCGGTGCCGCCGCCGTTCTGGTGCAGCGCGACCTGGAAGTGGCCGGCGGCCGGGACGGCGACGTCGTACCGGTCCGGGGCTACCCGCTCGTGGTGGCGCGGTAGCGCTCGAGGATGCGTTGCCGCGCCTGCGCGGACGGTCGGTGGAAGTAGGCAAGCTCCTTCGCGGTCGTCAGGGTCTGGGCGGGGCCGCCCAGCCGGCCGTCGCCGGTGTCGTCGATGACGACAAGGTCGTGCGCGGCGGCCAGCTCCGGCAGGCGGGCCAGGGCCGCGTCGGCGTCGGCGTCGGCCGCCTCCAGCAGGGTGTAGGCGGCCGGCTCGGGGAGGCGGCCGGCCAGGCCGCGGGCGGCGAACTCCATGCGGACCATGCACTGCAGCCAGTCCAGGCTCCAGTCCGCCGGGTCCAGGGCGCGGCAGATGATCTGCTGGATGGCGACGTCGGCCGTGCCGTGGTGCTTGGCGACGAAGTGGTCCAGGTTGGCCCGCCACTCGTCGAACATGGCCGGGGTGATGTGGCGCCGGGTCTGGTAGGTCACCGCCGCCGGGTTGAAGGCGAAGGCCAGGCCCAGGCGGTGCAGGCGGTAGCCCAGCTCCGAGTCCTCCAGGCCCCAGCCGCGGAAGCCCTCGTCGAAGCCGCCGACCGCCTGCAGATGGGTGCGGCGGACGGACAAGTTGCAGCTGAATGCGTAGTGCCAGCGGGTGGCCAGGTTGTTGAGGTTCTCGGAGAACTCGGCCATGACCAGCTCGCGGCCGTCCCAGCCGGCCAGCTCGCCGTCGACCAGGTCACCGCGCGGGCCGGCGACCACCAGGTCCGGGCGCAGGCGGTGGTAGGCGGCGTGAGCGGCCAGGAAGCCGGGCTCCACGGTCTGGTCGGCGTCGAGCATGACGATCACGTCGCCGGATGCCTTGCCGATGGCGGCGTTGCGGGCGGTGGCCCGGCCGGAGGCTTCGGTCCGGGGCAGATAGAGATAGGTGAGCTGGTACGGCAGGCTGAGGCCCGCGAGCAGGTCATCGGTGCCGTCGGTGGAGCCGTCGTCGGCCACCACCACCTCGATGCTGTCGCCGGGGTCCACCGCACAGGCGGCCAGGTCCTGCAGGAGCCGGCTCACCTGCGGGCCAGCGTTGTAGGACGGGATGACGACGCTGATGCTCATCGGGTCACTGCTGGAGGATGTCATTGACTTCCTTCTCCGCCTTGGCGAGCGCGGACTCGACGGTCTCGTCGCCGCGCACCGCGTTCATGAGGTGGACCAGGATGGCGGCGGCTGCCTGCGACCAGCCCTGGACTGTCGGCGGGTCGACGGCGTGTTGGAGCTGGCCGACCGCGGTCGCCGGGATCGGGTTCTGGGCGTAGTAGTCCTTGAGCGCCTCGACGGTGCTGGCGCGGTTGGGCAGGTAGTTGGACGCCTTGACGAAGTCGCCGTTGTTCGACGTGCTCAGCAGGTAGGAGATGAACCGGAAGCCAGCCGCCTGCACGTTCTTCGGGGCCTTGTTGAACAGGCAGATGTTGGCCCCGCCGAGTTCGGAGAAGGCGCCCGCGGGCCCGGCCGGCATCGGCGCGGCGGCCATCTCGAACTTGCCGCCGACGGCCTGGGCGTTGAACGACATGGAGCTGCTGTCGTTGATGAAGAACGCAGTCTTGCCGGCGCCGAAGTTGAGCTGGCCGGCCGAGGGTTCCGACGCGACCCGGACCACCTTCTTCTTCGCCAGGTCGACCCAGAACTGCAGGGCGTCGCGGCCGGCCTGGGAGTTGAACGCCACCCGGGTCTGCTCGTCGTTGAGGACCTTGCCGCCGTAGGCGTGGACCATCGCGTCCCAGACGGCGACCATGTACGGCGAGTTGAAGAAGTCCGCGGCGTACGTGTCGCCCTTGGTCAGCTGCTCGGCGTACAGCGCGAACTGCTCCCACGTGGCCGGCGGCGTGCTCAGGCCGGCCTGCTGCAGCAGCTGCTTGTTGTAGTACAGGAAGGAGATGTTGCGGTCGAATGGCAGCGAGACCTGCTTGCCGCCGACCTTCGTGGACTTCAGCAGGGCCGGATGGAAGTCGTCGAGGTCCTTCTTGCTCAGCGCCTCGGGGGCGCCGAGCATCGTGCTCGGGTCCGTCAGGCCGTTGACCTTCGCGTAGGCGGCCGACCACGACGGCTGGCAGGGCGACAGCGTCGGTGGGGCGCCGCCCGAGAGCTGCACGAGGGTCTTCTGCAGCAGGGTCGCGGCGTCGGGGTACTGCTGCAGCTTGACGGTGATCTCGGACTGGCTCGCGTTGAAGTCCTCGACGATCTTGGTCACCGACGCCAGCACCGCGCCCGCGTTGGCCGTGCCGACCGTCACGGTGATCCGCCCGCCCTGGGCCACGGCCTCGGCGCCACCGCACGCCGAGGTCGTGGCCAGGACCGCGGCGACGCTCAGACAGGCCAGCCAGGGTTGTCTCGTCATCATCGTTCTCCTGTTCCTCCGATCGGGGACTCGCCGGTCATCGCCGCCGTGAGCTGGCGGCGGGCCAGCAGGTAGATCGCGAGCACCGGCACCGTGACCAGGACGCCCGCCGCGGCGAGGATCGTGGGCGACGAGCCGGCGTCGACGTTGTTGAAGTAGGACAGCGCGACCTGGACCGGCCGCACGGTCTCGTCGGTGGTGAAGATGAGCGGCCACTCGAAGAGGTTCCAGCCGGCGATGAAGCTGATCAGTGCCGTCACCGCGACCGCGGAGCGGCTGCTCGGCAGGACGATCGTGAAGAGGTACCGCAGATGCGAGCACCCCTCCGTCTGGGCGACCTCCCACAGCTCGCGGGGCAGCGCGAGGAACCGCTGCCGCAGGATGAAGATTCCCAATGGGCTGGCCGCGAACGGCAGGATCAGCGACCAGTACGTGTTGAGCAGGCCGGTTGCCCGCATGAGCACGAAGTTGGGCACGAAGCCGAGTTCGGTCGGCACCACGAACGCGGCGATGACGAGACCGAACAGGATGCGCTTGCCGGGCAGCCGCACGTTGGCCAGCGCGTATGCGGCCAGGCAGGAGGTGAGGGTGGCCAGCACCGCGATCGAGACCGCGACCAGAATCGTGTTGGCGAAGTACCGCGGCCAGTCCTGGGCGCTGAACACGGCGTCGAAGTTGCGCCACGGTACCGTCGGCACCAGCGGCGGCGCCGTGGACGCGGCCTGGTCGGGCCGGGACATCGACAGGACGAGCATCCAGTAGACGGGCAGGGCGAAGACCAGGCCGGCGCCGTAGAGCAGCACGCTGCCGGCCCGCTCGCGCCAGGTGGGAGGGGTCGTCCGGCTCATTGGTAGAAGACCTTCCGCTGTCCGAGGGCCGCGCCGACAGCGAGCACCGCCATGATCACGGCGGTGAGGGTGGTCGCGACCGCCCCGCCGTAGCCGCCCTCGAAGTTCACGAAGGCCTGCTGGTACTGGTAGAGGTTCACGGTCAGCCCGCTGCGCCCGGTGCCACCGGTGCCGGCGGTGAACATGTAGCTGACGACGAACATCTTGAGCGCGGCGGTCACGTTGAAGATGACGAGCAGGTAGGTGGTCGGACCGCTGAGCGGGAACACGATGCGGCGCAGGATGCGCCCGTTCCCGGCGCCGTCGACGGCGGCCGCCTCGAACACCTCGCGCGGGATGCGGCCGAAGCTCGACAGGTAGAGCACCAGGCTGAAGCCGGTGCCGGCCCACACGGTGTAGAACGCCATCGACGGCACGATCCAGTCCGGGTCGCCGAGCCAGTCGACCGGCCCGATCCCGAGGTGGCCGAGCAGCGCGTTGAGGACCCCGTAGCGGCCGTGGAAGATCCACGACCAGGTGAGCAGGGTGGCGATCGGCGGCAGCACGTACGGCGAGAAGATGACCGCCCCGAGGATGTGCCCGCTGCGGACCCGCCGGAACAGCGCCCAGCCGAGGACGAAGCCGAGCCCGACGGTCGTGGGTACGGTCAGCAGCGCGAAGTACGCCGTCTGCCGCAGCGCCTGCCAGAACTTCTCGTCGTGGACCAGCTTGGTGTAGTTGTCGACGCCCGCGAACACGGGGGCGTCGCCGAGGAGGCTCCAGTGGTAGAGCGAGATCACCGCCACCGCGGCGCTGGGCCCGATGACGAACACGAGCAGCGGCACCATCGCCGGCGCGGTCAGCGCCAGCCCCAGCAGGGTCTCCCGGCGCCGCCGCCGCGGCCCGTGCCGGTTGCGTTCCTGGTCCCCGGCGGGCGGCGGGCCGGCCCGGTCGACGCGTTCCTGCTCGCCCGGGCCGGCCCGGTCGACGCGTTCCTGCTCGCGAGTGTCCAATGTGGTCATGACGTCCCCCATGACGTGTCGGCGTAGGCTCGGGCCTGACTGCGGTAGAGGTCGGCGTACCGGCCGTCGAGCGCCATCAGCTCGCCGTGGCTGCCGCGTTCGACGATGCGGCCGCCCTCGAGCACGACGACGAGGTCGGCCAGGCGGACGGTGGAGAGGCGGTGGGTGACGAAGAGGGTCACGCCGCCGACCGTGACCGCGACCTCCTTCGCCATCGCCTGGTAGGCGTCGACGAGTTGCTGCTCGGCCAGGGCGTCCAGGGCCGAGGCAGGCTCGTCGAGGGCGAGCAGCAGCGGGCGGCGCCGCATGAGCGTGCGGGCGAAGCCGATCCGCTGCCACTGCCCGCCGGACAGGTCCTGCCCGTCGCCGTAGCCGTTGCCGAGCAGGGTGTCGGGGCCGCCGATCCGGTCGGCGAGGGGTCCCGCGCCGGCCCGGTCGACGGCGCCGCGGACGGCGTCGCGGGACTCGATCCGGGGCAGGTCGCCGACGCCGACGCTGTGCTGCAGTGAGAGCTCGACCTTGGCGAAGTCCTGGAACAGCGCGGCGACCCGGGTTCGCCACTGCTCGGGGGCGACCCCGGCGAGGTCGGTGCCGTCGACGACGATCCGCCCGCGGGTGGGCGCGTAGAGGCCGAGCAGCAGCGCGATGAGGGTGCTCTTGCCGGCGCCGTTCTCGCCGACGAGGGCGACGGAGCCGCCGGCCGGCAGGTGCAGGTCGATGTCGTGCAGGGTCTCGGCCCGGGCGCCGGGGTAGGTGAAGCCGACCGACTCGAGGCGGATGCCGTCGCCGACGGCGGCCGGGGCGGCGCCCTCGGGGGCGGATCCGGCGGCGACCGCGGCGGTGTCGTGTTCCAGCGCCAGGAAGCGGCGCAGCCCGGCGGCCGAGCGGTGCACGGTGCCGAGCAGGTCGAGGCCGCTGGCCATCTGGGCGCCGACCTGGGTGGCAAGGGAGACGACCAGGACGACGTCGCCGATGCTGGCGGCACCGCTGCGGGCGAGGTTGTAGACCCACAGGACCGAGCCGACGTAGACGAGGGCGAAGATGAGCTGGCCGGCGGCGACGAGCGCCGAGTGGCGCCGCTGGGCCCGGCGCATGGCGGAGCCGTAGGCGTCCAGGAGGCGGCCCTGCTGCGCGACGAAGTAGGCCGCGCTGCCGGCGATCTGGATCTCCTTGTGACTGGCCGGGTTCGTGGTGAGCAGCCGCAGATGCCGGATCGAGCGGGTGAGGGGCGACTGAGCCTCGCGGGCGGCCTGCAGGACCTGCTCGGCGCGGCGGCCGAGGAACACGGGGGCGAGCGCTACGAGCGGCAGGAGCAGCAGGACCGGCGACAGGGTGGCCAGGAGCACGGCGGTGAAGAGGATCTGCGCGGCGATCGCGCCGAGCTGCAGGCCGGACTGGACCGTCATCCGCATCTGCAGCACGTCCTGGCGGAGCAGGTCGATCCGGTCGGCGAAGGCCGGATCGTCGCGGCGGTCGAGCCGGCTGGTGCCGTTGACCAGGCGGATGAGGTCGCGGTTGAGCTCCTCGTCGATGCGCTCGGAGAGCTCGAAGTAGTAGATGTGGGCGAAGTTGTCGAGGGTGAGCTCGGCGCCGAGGGCGGCTGCGGCGATGACGGCCCAGCGCGCGGCGACGGCCCAGTCTCCCGCGGCGACGCCGTCGACGAGCCGGCCGAGGCCGATCGCCACGACGGGCGTGGCCAGTGCTGCCAGGGCCAGCAGGCCGGCCCCGATGAGCAGCCGCCGCCGGTCGAGCCGCCAGCCGAGGGCGAAGAGGTACCGAATGCAGAACAGCGTCTCCGTCACAGCTGCATCTCCTTGCCGCCGGCCGGGCCGGCCTCGGTCGCGAACCGCCGCGCCTGCACGGCGAACATGGATGCGTAGGTGCCGCCGGCGGCGACGAGCTCGTCGTGGCCGCCGGCCTCGCTGACCCGGCCGCCGTCGAGGACGACGATCCGGTCGGCGCGGCGCACGGACGAGAACCGGTGCGAGATGACGACGCTGGTGAGACCCTCGGTGAGGTCGAGGAAGCGGTCGAAGAACTCGGCCTCGCCGCGGGCGTCGAGCTGCGACGTCGGCTCGTCGAGGACGAGCACGGAGGCGCCGTGCCGGACCGCGAACAGCGACCGGGCCAGTGCCAGGCGCTGCCACTGGCCGCCGGAGAGCTCCCGGCCGCCGGGCAGCGCGCGGGTCAGCGGCGTCTCGAGCCCGTCCGGCAGCGATGCCGCCAGGTCCTCCAGCCCGACCCGGGCCAGCTCGGCGAGGATGCCGGCGCTGTCGTTGCGGTGCCCGATCGCGCTCATGGCGACGTTGTCGCGCAGGCTCGCCTCGTACCGCACGAAGTCCTGGAACGTCACCGCGATCGCCCGGGTCCAGGCGGCCGGGTCGAGGTCGCGCAGGTCGGTGCCGTCGACGCGGACCGTGCCGGCGTCGGGGCGGTACAGGCCGGCGAGGAGCTTCACCATCGTCGTCTTGCCGGCGCCGTTGACGCCGACGATCGCGGTGGACGTGCCGGCCCGCAGCTCGAGGTCGAGGCCGTCGATGACCGGGCGGTCCGGGCGGTAGGCGAAACGCACGCCCTCGAAGCGCACACCGGCGCGGACCGGGCCGGCGGCGGGGGCCGGGCCCGCGACGGCGCGGGTGCGCGACGGCTCGCCGGTGGCGCCGCGGGCGATGTCGTCGATCTCGAGCAACGCCTCCCAGGCGCCGCGGCCGAAGACCATCTTGATGTCGGACTCCTGGAACACGATGCCGAAGCGGGCACACAGGGCGAGCGCCTGCACCGCCATCGCCGTGGCGCCGACGGCCGCCGAGCCGGGCGGGCCGCCGTCCGCGACGCGGGCGATGGCGACGAGCGCCGCGGCGGCCCCGGCGACGGCCAGGACGGTGTAGATCACGAACGGGCCGCCGTAGAGGCGTCGCCGCCAGTACCACAGCCGCTCGTGCAACCCCCCGGCCTCGGCCGCGTAGCGCTCCTCGACCCAGCCGATGAGGCCCAGGGTGCGGATGTCCTTGGCGGCCCGGGTGCTGGTGGCCAGCTCGCGCACGTAGGCGGTCTGGCGCTGGTAGGGGGTGAACTCGCGGTTGAGCCGGCCCCAGTGGAAGAACGCCTCGGAGCGGCCGCGGCGGACGACGAGGGCGACGACGGCGGCGATGAGGGCCGGCCACCATCCGGCGGTCCAGGCGAGGACGGCGACGGCCCCGGCGAGCTGGGTGTAGCGGCCGGCGAGCGCGATGCCACCCTCGGTCGCCGCGCCGGGCGTGAACGTCCACTGCTCGAAGATCTCGTCGACGTAGGTGAGCCGGTCGGCGACGTCGGGGCGCTCCATCACCGGCAGCGGCGCGTCCAGCAGCGCGAAGGTCATGAACCGGGTCAGGCAGTAACGGTCGACCCGCCGGGCGATCTCCTTGGACAGCAGCAACAGCAGCGGCGCGAGGCCCTGCTGCACGACGAAGGCACCCAGGGCCAGGCCGAGCCACCGCCCGGCGGCACCGAGGTCACCGCCCGCCGCAAGGTGCTGCAGGGCCACGCCGACGCCGACCATGAAGGTGACGGGGGCGAGCCCGGACAGCACGTGCAGGGCGAGGGTGCCGCCGACGAGGCCGGCACCGGCCTGGCGGGCGAGGGTCACCAGCTGGCCGGCGGCCTCGCGCCGCTGCCGCTCCCGCCGGGCGATCGCCGGCCATAGCCGCTGGGCGTTGCCGTTGTCGCTCACAATGCCTCCCCGGTGGGTGGACACGTCACCGAAGGTGGGTGAACCTGGGTGCGTGATGGACAAGTGACGGCGGTGCGGGTGCTGCCCGCGGCCGGCGGCGACGCGGCACTCGACGCCTGCGCCGAGGCCGTGGACGCCGGGGGGATCGTGGCGGTGCCGACCCGCCGGTGGTACATGCTGTGCGCCGACGTCACCGACGAGGCCGCCTGCCGGCGCATCTTCGCCGTCAAGGGCCGCCCGTCGGTGAAGCCCCTGGCGCTGGTCCTGCCGTCCGACGCGGCGGTGGCGGCGCGGTTCGTGGTCTCGCCGGACGCCGGGCGGCTGGCCGAGCGGCTGTGGCCGGGCGACCTGGCGCTGCTGCTGCCGTGGCGGGAGGAGCGGGAGGCCGGACGGTACCCGTGGCTCGGCGACGGCCCGGCGATGGTGACCCGGGATCCGGGGCCGCTCGGGGCGCTCGCGGCCCGCACCCGCAACCCCGTCGCCACGTCGGTCGTCAGCCGTAGCGACGGGGCGACGGCGGCGCAGCGGGCGCCGGCGCTGAGCCCGGCGGCGGTGCTGGCCTTCGCCGAGGCGTACAACGCTCCGCTGGACGTACTGCTCGACGGCGGCGTCTGCCCGCTCGGCGTCGGGCTGACGGTGGTGGACTGCACCGCCGAGCCGGTCGTCACCCGGGCCGGGGCCGTGCACGCCCGGGCGGTCGAGGCGGCGCTGCTGGAGGGGTGAACGATCGCGGTCACAGCGGCACCGCCTCGAGGCCGGCCGGGACGAGCGGGCCCGGAGGGGCGTCGGCGGGGCGCAACAGCGACGGGGGCAGCGGGCAGCCGGCGGTGTGCAGCTCGGTGAGCAGGGACCAGCGGGTGAGGCGGTTCGCCGCGAGGGTGTCCCACGGCGTCGCGCCCCAGCGTTCCCGGTACCCCAGCCACGCGGCCGATCCCGCCCCCGCCGACGCATACACGGCGGCGAGGTGGTGGGCCGCCACCCACGAGACGCACACGACGGGCTTCGGCGGCGCGCACGCCTCCCGCACGGCCTGCCGGGAGGCGCCCCGGAGCCGCCCGGGCTCGACCACGGCGACCACGCCGATGCGCACCCCGTGCACCGCGGCGAGCCCCATCGCGGCGACCGCCTCGCGCACGGCCACGTCGCCGACGGCGAGGATCGTCGCGTCGTCGTCCCCGGTGGCGAGCCGGATCCGCACCGCGGGCCCGCCCGGGTCGGGCAGGTCGGGCAACGGCTGCTTCGAGCACACCAGCATGGCGACGGCGTCGCGGTCGTCGAGGAGCGCGCCGAGCCGATCGGCGGCGGAGCGCGCCCCGATAGGGAAGGCGGCCCGGACCGGAGCGTCGGCGGCCCGCGCCAGCAGCACTCCCGCCAGGTCGGTGTTCTGGTGCGTCGGCGCGTTGCCCCACCCGAGGCTGGTCAGCACCACGGCCAGCGGCGGGCGGCCGGCGGGCGGGCGGGCCTTCAGCAGCTTCAGGTACTGCGCGAGCTGCGTGGCGAGCAGCGGCGCGAAGGCCTCATAGGTGACGACGGCGGCGGGCATGCCGGCCTCGGTGTGCCCCCACGCCCAGGCGCTGCACAGCTCCTCGGCGAGGACCTCGGTGACCAGCCCGCCGGCGAGGCAGCGGTGCAGCCGGTTGGAGGCGCCCTCGTCGGGCGACAGCACCCGCACGGCCCGCCCGGCGAGTACCCGGTCGACCTCGTCCATGGGCGACGCCTCGTCCATGGGCGGGGCGTCGCCGCCGGAGGCCGTGGTGGCGGCCGGCGGCCGGGGTACGGGCCGTTCCGGGCGGTCAGGGGTCGGCAGCTCGGTGCGCATCCGGCGGGCCAGGTGGCGGATGTGGTCCGGGACGCGGCCGTCGGGGCCGACGACGGGCGGGTCGTTGAGCGCGCCGAGCCAGTCGCGCACGGCGCCGCGCAGGCCGGGGTCGGTGAGGTCGAGGCCGGTCAGCTTGTGCGCGTCGCGGCCGCGAAAGGGGCGGTGGCCGAGGCCGACGGGCGCCGGCCAGCCCTTGTCGGTGACGCTGAGCCAGACGACGGACCGGCCGGCCCGGGCGAGCTCCCAGGCGCGGCGGGCGGCCGGGCCGGCCTCCTCGGTGTGCGGGCCGCTGCCGAGCACGGTGTACCCCAGACCGGTCAGCAGGTCCCGCAGGTGCCGCGGCGAGAAGCGGGCGGCCGCGCCCATCCGGGCCCCGTTGACGTTGACGACCGGCAGCCAGCAGGCGCCGTCGGCGGGGCGCAGCACGTCGTGGTGCGCGAACGCGGCGAGGGCGGCTGGCGTCTCGCACTCGCCGTCGCCGATGACGACGGCGACGGCCAGGCCGGGCGTAGCCGCGGCGATGCCCTGCCCGACGCCGAGGGCCGGGCCGAGCTCGCCGCCGACGTAGGGCACACCCGGCTCGCCGAGTAGCTCCGACGGGTCGCCGCCGGGCGCGCCGTAGCGGGCGGTGGCGGCGCTGACCGCGGCGGCCGGGGCGCCCGAGCGCAGCGCCTGGTGAGCGAAGGTGAAGCTCCCGGCGTGCCCGGTGCCGACGACGAGCAGGAAGCCGTCGTCGCCGGACTCCTGGGCGAGGTGTGCGGCGGCCCAGGCGATGCCGGGGTTGCAGCCCCAGTGCCCGGCCGCGCGGGCGCGCTGCGGCTCGCCGGGCGGCGGCCAGGTGAGTCCGGCCGCGTGGCTGAAGCTGAGCAGGCAGGCGGCCCGCCAGTAGTCGAAGGCCGCGCCGCCGGCTGGTGCGCCCGGGTCGGTGTGGAGCTCGTCGGCGCCCTGGACGGCGGTCATCCGGCCTCGCCTCCCCCGCGCCGGGCGAGGATCACGTCGGTGTGCTCCACCGTGGGGAAGCCCCCGGGCGGCACGATCGCCTCCAGCCGTCGCGCCAGCTCCCGCCGGAAGTCCGGCAGCCGGTCGCCGAGCTGCGTCGGGGACGCGTACGAGGTGGACAGCTGCTGGCCGATCACGGCGTCGACGGAAAGCGGCCGGGTGGTGGTGAAGCGGTGCGCCTCGACCGCGCCGAACGCCGAGCTGGCCAGGACCTGCTCGTGGCTGCGCTTGGGGTGGCTGTAGGTGCCGCTTCCGGCGCGGCGGCGGGGGCCGAGGAACTCGGTGACGACCTCCCGGGTGACCTCCAGCCAGGCGCCCTCCAGGCCGTCGCTGCGGGAGAAGATGCTGGCTGAGCCGGACAGCAGGGCGATGCCGCCGCCGGGCTCGACCACCGTGTCGAGGAAGGCGAGCACAGCGTCGCGGTCCATCCAGTGGAACGAGGCGCCCATCGTGCACAGCCGCAGCGGCGGCAGGTCCGTGGCGCGCAGGTCCTCGCTACGGGCGGTGACCCAGCGGACCTGGCCGGGCAGGTCCGGCGGGAGCAGCGTGGAGCCCTCGGCGATCATGTCCGGGTCGGGGTCGACCGCCCAGACCCGGCAGCCCGCCCCGGCGAGGGGGACGGCGAGCTGGCCGGTGCCGCAGCCGAGGTCGAGGACGGGGGTCGCGGCGCCCAGCCGGAAACCGTCGACGAGGCAGGCGATCGCCGCGGCCGGGTACGGGGGGCGGTAGCGCGCGTAGTAGGCCGCGGTACCGGCGAACAGGTCCTGGTCGTAGCTCATCGGCGGGCGCCTTTCGCGTGGTCCTTGAGGAAGAGCACCAGGTCGGCCATCCGCTCGGTGACCGTCTCGGTGACGCGGGCCTCGCGGATCATGGCCAGGGCGTGCCGGCGGTCCGACGCCGAGAGCACGTCGAGGCTGAGCCCCTCCCGGTCGAGCAGGGCCCGGAGGTCGGCGGGCGCCTGGTAGGGCCGGCGGTCGCGGGGCAGGTGCAGCCACGCCACGTCCGGCAGCGGGCCGGCGGCCGCGATGACGCCCGGCGGCCGGTCCTGGCGGCGCACGACCATGGCGTTCGCCCCGGCCGGCCCGGCGGTGAGGCGGACCCGGGCCCGGGTGACCCGGACGACCAGGTGGGCCAGGTGCGGGGCGGAGACGACGTCCCGGCCGGCCCACCACTCGCGCCGCCCGGCGACCAGCGCGGCGGCGTCCTCGGGGCGGGGGCCGGCGTCGCGCAGCCGGGCGGCGAGCTCCGCCGTGGTCCGGCCGCCGCGGCCGACCGGCTGGGTCTGCAGCCCGGCCGCCTCGGGGGCGCGCTGGTCGGCCTCGTGGTCGTCGCCGACGACGAGGGCGGCGGCCGGGTCCACGCGCTCCTGCTCGACCAGCCGGGCCCAGAAGCGCGGGTCGTCCTTCACGATGCCGTAGGCCCGGGACTCGGCGACGGCGTCGACGTGGCGGCCGAGCTCGTCCGGCAGCGGCGGCGTGCCCGGCCCGGCGTTCGTCGCCACGACGACCCGCCAGCCCAGCCCGACCGCGGTGCCGAGCAGCTCCTCGGCGCCGGGCAGGACGACGGCGTCGCCGGGGTCGCCGGTCAGCTCCGCCCAGACGGCGGCGCGGGCCGGGGCCTCGAGCGGGCCGAGGGCGCGCAGGCACGCCTCGGGGTCGGCCGCGGTCAGCACGGCGGCCCGCAACCGGCGCTCGGGCCGGCCGTCGCCGGCGGCGCGGAGCACCTGCACGACCCGGCCGGCGAGACCGGGGCGGGTCCGGGTGACCAGGGTGCCACCGGCGTCCACGAGCAGCACGGGGCGGCGGTCAGACATCGACTACCTCCAGGTTGGTTCCGAGTTGCGGGCTCAGCTCGCCGCCCCAGCCGGGCGCGGCCGGCACCGGCAGCGCGCCAGGGTGGGCGTCGAAGGGCCCGCCGGGGCCCGGCACCGGCGGGTCGGCCAGGTGGGCGCAGCGCCGCGGCTCGAGCAGCAGGTGCAGCTCGACCGCGTCGATCCGCTCGCCGATGGCGGCGAGGTGCAGGGCCGGCAGCAGGCCCCCGCCGTGCGGCGCGCACCGGGCCCCGGCGCCGGCCGCGGCCCGCACGATGGCGAGCAGGCTCATCAGGCCGCCGCAGAAGACGGCGTCGGGCTGCCAGACGTCGACCGCCCCGGCCCGCAGCTGGGCCGTGTCGGCGACGCCGTAGCAGTGCTCGCCGGCGGCGTGGGCGGCGCCGAACTCGCCAGGCCGGCCCCGGTCGACCTCGTCCGGGTGGTAGGGCTCCTCGACCCAGGCGAGCCCGCCCGCCAGCGGCGCGCACGCCGCGGCGACCCGCTCCGGCGGCCACGCGCCGTGGAAGTCGACGGCGAGGCGGCCGGGGCCGTGCCGGCGCACGAAGCCGGTGGCGGCGCCGATCAGGTCGGGGCCGAGCAGGGCCGCGTTCCACTTCTGCACGGCGTAGGCATCGGCGATCGCGTCCATCGCGGTGCTCACCCGGGCCGGCCCGCCGCGCACGCCGAAGCAGGTGGCGTAGGCGGGCACCCGGTCGGTGGCGGCGGCCGGAGCCAGCAGCCGCCACACCGGCAGCCCGGCCCGCTGGCCGGCCAGGTCCCACAGCGCCAGCTCGAGCGCGCCGACGACGAGCGCGAGCAGCCCGGTATGGGCGTGCCGGGTGGCCCGGCGGACCCGGCGGCCGAAGCCGGCCGGATCCGCCTCGGCGGGCAGCCGCGGGAACGCGGCCGCGACCAGGGCCGGGACCTGCTGGGCGACGGCCGCCCCGACCGGACCCCACCAGCCCCACCGGCGGCCGTCGCTCACGCCGACGAGCCAGCCGCGGACGGCGTCGGTGCGCGCGTCGGCCCGGACCGCCGGGTGGTGGACGGCCGGCGCCGGGGCCGGCAGGTCGAGCTCGTGCAGGCCGACCCGGACGACGGGGACCGGGTTCACACCCGGGGGCCGGCCACCGGCCGGCCGTTGAAGCTGGAATACCACAGCGGCCGGTAGTTCTCCCACGAGCGCGGGGCCAGGCCGGTCGGCGCGAAGACCGCCTCCAGCTCGCCGCGCAGCCGCAGGAAGTACCGCAGGTCCTCGGCGTCGCGGTGCCGGGCGCGCCGCATGTAGTCGTTGTGGGCCTGGTACACCTGGATCCGCGGGAACGTGCCGGCGTGCGGCGCCAGGTACGAGATGCCCTCGACCGCCCGCGCGTAGGAATCCAGGCCGGCGACGTAGGTGAAGTCGGCGACGATGCCGAGGTCGCGGCAGTCGTCCATGATCTCGGCGGAGCGCTCCAGGGTCAGCGACGCCTTGGTGTCCTTGAGCAGCAGCGTGCGCCGCTCGAAGCACTCCAGGGTGAGCGTCAGGTGGAAGTCGCCGGCCTGGTCACGCAGCCGGGCCAGGTCGTCGCGGTCACGCAGCACCGACGACAGCAGGTGCAGGCGGCCCGTGAAGCCGTACCGGCCGGCCGCGCGGCGAATCGCCGCCATGTGCTCGATCGCCATCGCCGGATAGTGGAAGCAGCCGCTGCAGACGGTGATGACGTCGGCGTGGCTGAGGTCGGTCCAGCCGTTGTCGGCCTGCAGCCACTCGAGCAGCTCGGCGAGCTCGCCCTCGGACGTCAGCGTGTCGTCGGAGGCGTCCTCGATGACGTTGGGGCAGAACATGCAGCCGGTGCACTTCGACCGGGAGTGGGTGTTCAGCGTGATGGACCGGCCGCCGGCCCGCAGGTAGGTCAGCACCACGTCGTCGTTCTCCAGCGCCACGACGTCGGCGATGGGCTCGTCCTCGAAGCGCAGCGCGCCGTCGGCGACCTCGAAGCGGGACTGCTCGTTGTCGAAGGGCAGGATGATCTGCCAGACCTCGTCCGAGCCGGCCGGGCGCAGCTGCATGCGGGCCCGCGGGTAGTCGCGCAGCGGCCGGGCGCCCTCGGCGTTGGCCGCGATCAGCGCGACGTCGAGGAAGGGCACGCCGTACTCCTCGGCCAGCTCCCGCATCTGAGTGGCCGCCGGGCGCACGCTCATACTGGTCATGTTCAGCCTCCGATCGTCGCGGTCAGTTCGAGGTCTGCGGTCAGTTCGAGCTCGTCGGCCAGACAGACCGATCCGAGGTCGGTCACGGCACCCTCCAGGTGCCGGCCGGCGAGCTTGGCGTCCTCCTTCATGGAGAACAGCCGGGCATCGACGGCCGACACGAGGACGCGGTAGGCGCTGCGGGCATCCGCTGGCTCCAGCGCGCACGGTTCGAGGGTGGCCAGCGCGAAGCTGCACGGCCGCGGGGAGCTCGTCTTGATGTCGTCGCAGAGGCTGTGGATCTTCATGGCGAACGCGTCATGGCTGATCCCGGCCGCGGCGGCGATGACCTCGTCGCCGCCGAAGGTGCCGCAGATGTGGAAGTCGGCCTCCTGCAGCTCCCGGGCGGCCCAGGTGCTGGTGACCGCGCCGACGGCGCGCATGCACGCGTTGCCGGCGAGGTGGCCGAAGCTGTACGGGTCGGCGGTGCGCCGCTGCGACACGTAGTCGCGCAGGCCGTCCACATCGCCGATCGCGATGTGGACCTCGTCGCGGGCCAGGGCGGGCAGCATCCGGATGAGATGCTGCTCGAACGATGGGTAGGCGACCAGCGAGGTGAGCGGGTCGCAGTAGAGCACGTCCCGCTCCGAACCGGATGGGGTCTCCCCGGCGCGGAGATACTTGGTCTGATAGGCCGAGATCGTCACGAGTGTTGCCCTGGCCTTCCGTCCGCAGATTGATGGTTGCCCACGCCGATCACTCGGTCTGCAACAACGGGGGCGGCGGTGAGGCACAGAAGGCGCAGCATGACCGGCAACACCGATCGGAGCACGAGATGCGTCCACTCCCCGTGTGATGTTCGCTTTGTGGTGCGTCGAGTGACGTCTACAAATTGCTACTCGCCGCACCATCCAGTTGTCCACCCCTAACGCGCGAAGACGCAACTTAGGGGGATCGACTTTGACGCCGTAGCCGTCAATGAATCGCCTGGTACGCCGGCGTGAGAGAGCGTTTTCCGGCCGGTCGGAGCCTTGCGGATCGACGCGACCGGGTGGCAGCCACCACGGACCTGGGGTACGTTTCTTATCGTCGCACGTAAGTCGTCACTGGTCCACGGGGGACAGCATGCGAACTTCACCCTACGCTCTATATTCCGCAGTGATCACATCTGGCGCGAAACAGTTGCCGCGGTCCTCGCCATAAATAGGCGTGCACCACTGCAAACGCCATCCCTGAGCGTTTCCTGAAAGCCGTCGACAACAGGAGGGGGTAGCACCTTGCCCGAAAGCGAACCGACCAGGTTGACGGAGATACCGGAGCTGGTGCTCGGCCTGTTCGCAGCACCCGGCGGGCGACCGTTCGCGGGGCTGCCGACGGCCCGCAACGTCCTGCTCATCCTCGTCGACGGGCTGGGCTGGCCCATCTTCGAGCAGCTGCGCGACCGGCTGCCGCGGCTGACCGGCTTCAGCGCCCCGATCCGCACCCAGTTCCCGAGCACCACGGCCGCGAACGTCACCACGCTGCACACCGGGCTCACCGTCGGCGAGACCGGGCTCTACGAGTGGATCGTCCACGAGCCGTCGCTCGACGCGCTGGTCGCCCCGCTCATGTACTCCTACGCCAAGGACACCACCCGCGACACCCTGCTCCCGGCCGCCCCGGATCCCTTGCGGCTGCTGCCCTTCGGCACCGTGTACCAGCGGCTCGCCGACGCCGGGGTACCGTCCACCGTCCACCAGAGCGCGAAGTTCACCCCGTCGACGTTCTCGTCCGTGGTGCTGCGCCCGGCCGCGCTGGCCGGCTACGACACCATCACCGGCGCGATCGCGAACGTGGTGGCCGACCTGGCCCGGCCCGGCCCGCGCTACTCGGTGCTCTACGTCAACGAGATGGACGCCGTCGCGCACATCAGCGGGCCGGAGTCGGCGCAGTACCGCGAGAAGGCCACCCAGGTCCTGCGCGAGCTCGACGCCATGCTCGCCGCCCTGCCGGCCGGCACCGTCGTGCTGCTCACCGCCGACCACGGCCACGTCGCGATGGACCCGGACACGACGGTCCACCTGAACGAGCTGTGGCCGGCCCTGCCCGACCTGCTGCGCCGATGGTCCGTCGAACCGCAGACCGGGCCGGCCGGCTCTCCTCGCGACTGTTTCCTGCACGTCCGCGAGGCGGACACCGCGAACGACATCGCCAAGGAGCTCCGGTCGCGGCTCGACGGGGTCGCCACCGTACACCTGACCGACGAGCTGATCGACGAGGGCGTCTTCGGCGACCGGGTCACCGGCCGGCTGCGCGAGCGGGTCGGCGAGATCGTAGTGCTGCCGGCGCCGGGCGAGACGGTGTGGTGGAAGGATCCGTTGTACCCCAACGTGTTCCGCGGCCACCACGGCGGCCTGTCCGACGCGGAGATGCTCATCCCCCTGTGCGCCCAGGTGCTGTGATGCGCGAGCTCACCCTGGCCGCCCCCGATCCGGTCTGGCCGCAGGTGTTCCGGGAGACCGCCGCCCGGCTGTCGCGGCTGTGCGCCCCGGTCCCGGCCGCGATCGAGCACATCGGCTCGACGGCCGTGCCCGGCCTCGTCGCCAAGCCCATCGTCGACATCCTCGTCGGGGTGCGGCCCGAGGACCACGACGCCGTCGCGCAGCGGCTCACCGACGGCGGCTACCTGTCCTTCGGCACCGCCGGCGTCGAGGGCCGCACGTTCTTGCGTGACGGCGGCCGCACCGTTCACATCCACCTCACCGAGCACGGCGGCGAGTACTGGCACAAGCGCCTCGAGTTCCGCGACCGGCTCCGGCGCGACCCGGCCGTGCGGGCCGAGTACGCCGCGCTGAAGGAGCGCCTCGCCGCCGAGCACCCGCACGACACCGACCGATACACGGGCGCCAAGGCCCCGTTCATCCTCAGCATCCTCGACGGCAATCGGACAACGGGAGGCACGCATGACTGACAACACGGCGACGAAGGTCGGGCGCGAGGCGGCCGACGGGGTGAAGGCGCAGTACCAGACCCCGGACGGCATCAACGCCCGGATCGCTCTGCACGCCAACTGGTCCACCGCGTCGATCTCCTGGCCCCGGTGGGTCGCCGAGCAGCTCGACCTGGCGCCGGAGGCGACCGTCCTCGAGGTCGGCTGCGGCTCGGCCTGGTTGTGGCAGGAGGCGGCCGCCGCGCTCCCGCCGGGCGTCCGGCTGACCCTGTCGGACCGCTCCCCCACGATGATCGAGAGCGTCCGCACCAGCCTTGGCTCCGTGCTGCCCCCGCAGACGGCGTACCGGGCCGAGGACGTGCTCGGCCTGTCGTTCCCGGCCGGCACGTTCGACGCGGTCATCGCCAACCACATGCTGTACCTCGTCGACGAGCGGCCGCAGGCCCTGCGCGAGCTCGCCCGCGTCCTCAAGCCGGCCGGCCGGGCGTTCACGGCCACCAACGGGCCCGACCACCTGCGCGAGCTGACGGAGCTCGCCCAGCGGCACGCGCGGCCCGGCCGGCAGGTCTTCGAGGGCGGCGTCGACACCAGCCGCTTCGACCTGACCAACGGCGCCGAGCAGCTGCGGGAGGCCTTCACCGACGTCACCGTCCGCAGCTATGACGACGGCCTGGTCGTCAAGGAGGCCGACCCGGTCATCGCCTACGTCGCGTCGCTGCCGTCGTGGCGCGACGCGGTCGACCTGGACGCGCTGCGGGCCGACGTCGAGGAGCGCATCGCCCGCGACGGCGCCTTCACCGTCACCAAGTCCACCGGGCTGTTCGTCTCCGCCGGCCCCCGGCAGCGGTGAGGGGCGGGCGATGGCGACCGTCTCGCTGTGCATGATCGTCAAGAACGAGGAAGCCTTCCTGCGCGGGTGCCTGGAGTCCGCCGCGCCCGCCGTCGACGAGATGGTCGTCGTCGACACCGGGTCCACCGACGCGACCATGGAGATCGCCGTGGCGGCCGGGGCCGTCGTGCTCACCGACACGCTCGACGGCGACTTCGCCAAGGCCCGCAACCGCGCCCTGGACGCGGCCACCTCCGACTGGATCCTGGTGCTCGACGCCGACGAGCGGCTGCCGGAAGCGGCGGCGGCGAGCGTACGGCGGCTCGCCTCCGAGGCGGGCGCGGGGCGGCATGCGTTCGGCGTCACGCGGTACAACTTCTTCCCCAACGGCGGCTTCTACACCGACCCGGTGGTCCGTCTGTTCCGCCGCGACCCCGGCATCCGCTACCACGGCCGGGTCGCCGAGACGGTGGCGCCGTCCCTGGCCGAGTCGGGCCGCGGCTGGGCGCCGTCCGACGTCGTGCTCAACCACAACGGCTTCTCCCGCCCGATCGCGGTTCGCGACGCCAAGCTGCGCATGTACCTCGGCCTGCTGCAGGGGCGACTGGACACCGAGGGCGACAACCCGTTCCTGCTCATGCAGATCGCGCTGTCGGTACGACGGCTCGGGCGCTTCGAGGAGAGCCTGGACCTCGCCCAGCGGGCGGTCGCCGCGTCCGACGATCCGGAGCTGGCCTACCTGCACGGGCACGTGCTGCGCTCCGCCGGCCGCGACCGCGACGCCCTCGCCGCGTTCACCCGGGCGGCGGAAGGTTCCCCCGAAGACGGCGTGGCAGCCAACATGGTCGGCGTCCTGCAGCTGACACTGGGCGACGAGGCAGCCGCCGAGCAGACCCTGTCCGAGGCCCGGTCGGCCGCGCCGCACCTGGACCACATCACGCTCAACCTGGGCCTGCTCCGGCAGGCGCAGGGCCGGTGGGCCGACGCCGTCGCGCTCTTCCGGGAGGTGATCGGCCGCAACCCGGGCTTCCTCATCGACGAGTGGGCCGGGCGGCTGGAGGCGGACCCGCACCGCAACGCCTCCAACGAGACAATATACGGATACGCGGGCCTGCCCTTCCATCTCGCCTACTGCCTGGCGATGGCCGAGGGGCGGGGCAAGGAGCTGCACCAGTGACGGGACCACGATGAACCGGCCGATCTTCACCAGCACCGCCGAGTACTACGCGCAGTTCCGGCCCGCGTATCCGGCGGCGATGCTGGACGACCTGGTGCGCCTCAGCGTCGGGACCCACGGGCGGCACGTCGTCGACCTCGGCTGCGGTACCGGCGAGGTGGCGCTCCCGCTCAGCCGCGCCTTCGACACCGTGACCGCGATCGATGCCGACCCGGCGATGGTGGCGCTCGCCCGGCGCAAGGCCGACCGGCAGGCGATCGGCAACGTCACGTGGCTCGTCGGGCCGGCCGAGACGCTCGAGCTGGCGGACGGGAGCGCCGACCTCGTCGTCGCCGGCTCGTCGTTCCACTGGATGGATCGGCGGCTGCTGTCGGCCCGGGCCCGCGACTGGCTGACCGGGACCGGGGTCGTCGCGGTGCTCGGCGGCGGCAGCGACGTGTGGGACGTCCGGACCGAGTGGCACGCGGTGGCCGTGCGTACGATCCAGCGGTACCTCGGCCAGGAACGCCGCGCCGGGAACCAGGCCTTCGGCGTCACCGGCCGGCACGGCGACTTCCTGACCGAGGCCGGCTTCAGCCTGCGGACGCGACAGTACGAGACCGAGACCGTGTGGACGACCGACCGGATCGTCGGCTACCTGTACTCGACCTCGTTCGCGAGCCCGGCCGTCCTGGGCGACCAGCGCGACGCCTTCGAGCGGGACCTGCGGCAGGGGCTCCACGAGCTCTCCCCCGGCGGCACGTTCCCCGAGGTCCTGAGCTTCTACTCGATCGTGGGCCGCCGCGAACCGGACGGCGCACACGCGTCGGCGGGGGCTGACAACCCCGCCGACGCCGGGTGAGCGTCGGGCGGTCGTCGCCGGTCAGGTCTTCGGGGTGCGGCGGGCCCGGCGGACCAGGCTGTAGACGGCGATCCCGCCCAGGGGTCCGTTGCGTTGAGGCTATCGGCGCAGCCGCAGCACGTTCATCTGGGTCAGTTGGGCGTCTGCGAAGACGTCCACGAGCGGCAACCGGTAGGTAGCAACAGTCTGCATGCGGCCGCGGGGCAGATGTTCCCGGCCGGGATCGCCGACGAGCACCTGGGCGCCGCGCGCCGCAACTGCCGCGCCGGCCTTTCCTGCTGCGATGGCGACCAACCCCGAACCGGCAGCCAGATCCAGAACCCGTCGGCCGGCCACTGCCGCCGGATGGTCCAGGACATATCGGGCGATCGCCTTGCCCCCGGCCCACGCGGAAGACCAGAACGGAGGCGGTCGCTTCACGCCAGCCTGTGCTTCCATCCTGGCCCACCACACGATGGCGTCCTCAGCCAGATACAGCCGCACCTCGGGCACAAAGGGCACCTCGACGAGGCGAAGACGGTCCAGGCGGCGCTGTTGCATGTGCCGATCGCTGCTCGCGCGAAGCGCGGGAGGGCAGGTTGAAGCGAGTGCCGACCTGGTCTTCAGATGGCGGTGGCGAGTTCGGCCAACGCCGCGGCGACGCGGAGTCCGCGTGGGGCGTCGATGCCGAGTTCATAGTGTCCGCGGCGGAGGTTCTGCATGAATGCGTGTCCGGCGATGATCGTCTGGGCGGTCTGGGCGGTCTGGGCGGTCTGGGCGGTCTGTAGTCCGCGCATTGGTCTGAGCCGGTGCTTGAGCTGGCTGTGGTCTGCTTCGACCCGGTTGTTGGCGTGGCGTTCGACGTGGTGCCACGCCGATGGGACCAGGTCATCGAGGACCGCTGGGTACACCGGCGCCGCGTCGGTGATCACCTCGGCGGGCCGTACCTTCATCGTGGCCATCGCCCGGCGGAGGAACCGTCGTGCCGCCACGGCGTCGCGGCGGGCGGACACGAGTACGTCGGTGACCTGGCCGTGCTGGTCGACGGCCCGGTACACGAATCGCCAGACACCGTTGACCTTGACGTATGTCTCGTCGGTGAACCATCTGTCGCCGGGTGCGTGCCGGCAGAACCGGGCCGCGTCGACCAGCAGCGGGGTGAAGCGTTGCACCCAGCGGAAGACGGTGACGTGGTCGACCTCAACACCACGCTCAAGTAGCAACTCCTCGACGTCGCGGTAGGAGAGGTTGTACCGCAGGTAGAGCCGGACGGCGACCATGATGACGTCGGGCGGGAACTGGAACCCGGCGAACGCTGACCGTGGTGGCTGGACTGGACGCCGGCGGTTCGAGTGCTTCACCGTTCAAGCCTGCCTGACCAGGGCATCGATCAATGCAACAGACCCCGCGAAGACAACCGAGAGAAGCCGACCCACGGAACCGGGAGCGCAGCCCGACCCCTCGGCCGCGTCACTATAATGATCAATCCGTGACCGCCGGAGGGAACCCCGGGCGCGCTACGCGACGGCGTCGACAATCTGCTGAGCGAGGGTCTGCCACTTCGCGTAGGCGTCTGGATAGGCGGACACTTGGACGGTTTGCGCCGCTACGGTGATCTGCAGCTGCTCCCAGCCGGGGATCTTCGCCAGCGCGGAGTAGAAGCGGCGCGCGGATTCGTGCGGATCCATCAGCTGGGCGACGGTCCCCCAGTTGGGTCGCTGCTGGAAGAGCCCGACCGAATCGTGGTCGTACCCGACGCCTTCGTTCGGGTGCTTCAACGACTCCGGCAGGTTCGCATTCGCGAGGTTTCTCAGATGGCTTTCCTGCAACGCGGTGGCGATCGCCACCACGAACGCGCGTCGGGGCAGTTTCAGTTGCTGGCCGGCTTCGATGATGGCCACGGCGTTGTTCATCTCGGCCTGGGTCAGCCCGCCGACGGGGCCGCGGACGGTCGGCGACGGCGAGGACGCTGGTGACGACGACGCTGGTGCGCTCGGCTTCGTCTGCGACGGCTTCGGATGGGCCGTGGCCGTTGCGGTCGGTTGCCGGCTGGGCTGTACCTGGCCGCGTTGTTTGCTGCGGGAAGCGTCGTTCTCGGCGACCCTCGCTCGGTCCGCGTCGTCCGCCAGCGCCATGTCGGCATGTACTGCGATACCCGGGGTAGTGGCCGACGATGTCGGCAGCAAAGACCAACCGATCCCCGTGGCGGCGATGATGGCTGCGCCGAGGTACAGCCCGATCCGGGGGCGGGCCGCGTGGCGGCCGCGGCGGGAACGTTGCAGGTGACGAGGGCCGCGAACGTTCGCGGCGCTGTCCTGCTGGACCTCAGTCTCGCCGGTGGACATTCGGCCTCCCTCCGGCCGGCGCGGATTCGGTGCGGCAGCAGACCAAGAACGTCACGCTGCACATCCGGCGGCAAACCGCCGAGGCCGCCGAGGGCGGCGGCTTCCGGAGGGCGGACTGGTTTTGTTGTGCTGTGATGTGAACAGGTGCTGCACGGGAACCTCGACATTGCATGCTGGAACGCGACGGCTGGGGCCGGCGCCGGACGGCGCGGTCGTTCTGCGTCCGGGCGGCCGGTATCGCCCCCTGCCGCCGAAGCTGGTGTCGGCAGGGGTGGTCAGCGGCACTGCCCACTAACTGTCCAAAGTGGACAGTGATAGCTGGGTCGGTGTCGCGTCGTGGGTGTGCGGGTGTCGGCGCCGAAACGGCTACTGAACCGGACACCGTCTCATCACCGTCGACGCCCAATGGGCGCCCGGGCCGCGGGTCGAGGTCAGGCGGCAGATGTGATGCGACGCGAGGGTTTGCACGCACTACTCCTTCCGGCACCGCCTGCCGGGTTAGCTGACGGGTTCGGGCGGGAAGCTCGCCCTACCTCGCGGCACGTGGCCCCGTGGATTCACCCCAGTTGTGCCTGGTTCCCCGGCTCGTGCGAACACGACTCAGCGGATCCACTGTGGAGTCACCCTAGGCGGTGACGGTTAGCCACAGTTGATTTCATGACCCTAGCGGGTACGCAAATGCGCGTGAAGCGTCCGACGGAAATCTAAGCGGAACGTAAGGAATTAACTACACGTTTCAGCTATCGGGCGTTCGGCAGCCCGGCGATGTGATTCGTGTATGACCGGGGGAACGGTCTCCATCGTCGACCGTTCCCCGGTGCGGCCGCCCGTGCCAGGTGCGAACCGGCGCGGGTGTGTTCGGGTGACGCCACAGCAGGACGCCGGCAGTCACCCGTGCGTGATCCTCTCCCACCGGCTGGGTGGTGCGAGTGCCTGAGTGGTCTGCAGGGCAGTGGTTACGGCCGTGGCTGAGGCAGTGAGCTTGAGCGTGCCGACATGGGTCCCCGCTGCAATGTGGCGGCGCGGCATAGTGGTCAGGGTATCGATCTGGTAGGCCAAGCCGGGCCAGCCGAGCACGTCCACGTCGCCGGTTGCGGCAAGGGTTGTGCTCCTGCCCATCGGTCCCCGGGCGGTCGCCACAATATCTCCGGCGCGCACGACCCGGTACTTGTGCGGCAGGCTGCTGCTGGCTTGGATCAGGCGACGGGTGGCCTCGAAGGCGTCTGCCATGTTCGGGCCGGGTGCGAGTACGGCGCCGATGATCCTGAGCCGCTGCCCTTCTGCGGAGATCTCGGCCGCGAAGAGCAGGCAGCCGCCGGCCTCATCGGTGGAGCCGGTCTTGATGCCGACGATCCCGTCCTTACCAAGCTGTGTGTTGACGTTCCTGGCCGGCCCGACGACGGGCAGCGTGGCCTGCGGCATCGCCACAATCTGCGCCAACACCGGCACCTGCATTGCCACCCGGCCCAGGGTGACCTGGTCGGCAGCGGTGCTGACGGTGGACGGTGCGAGCCCGGACGGGTCGGTATAGCGCGTGTCTGCCATCCCGAGGCCGGCTGCGGCCTGGTTCATTTTGGCCACGAACGCATCGCTGCTGCCGGCGTCCCACCGGGCGAGGATGTGGGCGATGTTGTTGGCCGAGGGCAAAAGCAGGGCCTGGAGGGCTTGCCGTTCGGTGAGCACCTCGCCGGCCACAACCTGGACCAGCGACTGGCCGGAGGCGAGCTGAGACGGATAAGCGGCGGCCTCCTCAGCCGAGACGGTCAGCGTGGGGCCGTTCTCGTCCAGGCGCAGGGGATGATCCCGCAGGACAACGTACGCGGTCATCACCTTGGCGACGCTAGCGATCGGCACGGGTCGGGAACCACCGGAGGAGCCCAGCCGGCCGAGCCCGTCAATCTCAACCGCTGACTGCCCGGCCTCCGGCCACGGCAACACTGGCGGAACGCCTGGGATTGCGTATACCCGCGGCACGGTCTGCACGATCCGTGGCGCCGGCACCGGACTGACCAGCCTGAGCGTGACGAATCCGCCGACGGCGAGCACCACGACCACCGCGGCCACAGACAGCCACAGCCCTCGACGACGAGCCTGCCGCGGTACAACCACCGGCTCCACACTGGTCTTGGTCAACTTGAACTCCCCACAGCCGATCGCCCCAAATTTCAAGCCGCGGTACGAACGCGGCGTTCCGCGCTACCCGATGCGACCGCCGGCTAACGTCTCAAAATGCCATCGACTTCATGGCCGTCGGGGAGCTGGCTCGCCACAGTCGAACGTCGTGCCACTGTCCCCATATCGGCATGCCGGAAGGCGATCATCCGGGTGGCCAGCAGCCCTGGCTGCCGGCGCCTCACCCTCACCGTGCGGTCCGAGCCGGCCGGCACCGCGCTCAACTGCTCCGTACGGGCGTGCAGCTCACCCCGCCGCGCCGGGCGGGCTGGTCCTGGAGGGCGACGTCCAGGCCGCCGGCTACGGCATCGTCGCTCTCCCAGATCCGCCGTCACGTCGGGTGTCGCATTATGCGAGTCCGGCAAGAAAAGCAACCCGGCGCCGACGAGACCGGCCTCGACCAGTCCGATAAAGACCCGGTCGCTGATCCGCCCGACAATCTTTCTGCCCGCCCACGCCCCGGCGATCGTGGCCGGGGTCAGCGCGGCGCCGTAGAGCAGGACCTGTCCGGTGAGCAGGTCACCGGCGCCGTAGACGGCGATCTTGGTCAGGTGCATGGTGAGCGCCGCGGCCGCCTCGGTGCCGATGTAGGCGGCGCGGGCCAGGCCGTAGGCGAGGAAGAACGGTGCGGTCAGCGGGCCGACCGACCCCAAGAGGGCCGAGCCGAATCCCGAGGCGGCGCCGATGCCGGCGAACGCCCGGTCACCGGGCTTGCCGGGACGGGGATGGAAGCGGCGCCAGAGGACCACACCGATCAGGAACCCCAGCAGCTGCTTGAGCGCACTCAGCGGGGCGTGGTCCAGCAGTACCGCCCGAGGATCGCCAGCGGTACCGCACCGGCGGCGAACCAGCTCACCAGCGGCCGCTGCAGGCCGGTGGACCCGCCACCGCCGCCGGATGCCCGCACGTCGCCGCCACCCCCATCGCCACCGTGTGGGGATCTGCCGCCGAGTTTGGGGAGTTTTGTGAACTTGTCGACGCCGGCGCTGAGTGCGCCGTCGAGGCCGCCGCGGATCATGGTGTCGGCCAGGCCGTTCCAGGAGAACTCGGCGTCGCCTCGGCCAACGTCGACCATGTAGCCGGCGCCAGCGGACATCGCGCCGGCGACGGCGCCGGCGCTGCGCTACCGGAGGATGTCGCCACTGAGCGGACGTCGAACGGAACCTGACCGGATGAGCCGAGTCGTCGTCGGGTAGCCGCTTTCATGGATCGCCGTTGACGCCGCGGCGAGATCAACCTCACGCTTGGCGCACGGCTGTGCACCACTGCGTGACAGGGGGACGGGATCGATGCCGGTCATGGAGACGATCGCTATCGTCAGCGCGATCTCCACATTCTTCAACCAGGTGTGGCAGCGGCGGCAGACCACGCAGCAACTGCAGGCACAGGCAGACGGCCTGCGCAACCAGATCGCCCAGCAGCACGCCAACCGCGGCATGGTGGGCACGCAGGCCGCCGTGCAGGCCGCCGGCAACCGGGTTACGTCGCGCCCCTGGACCACCACTCGCTGCCCCTTCCCAAGGACGGCCAGCCCATCGCCCTGTCCAGGAACTCGGCGGCATGATGTCGGCCGCTGCGCCGAACTCCCGCGGACGGGGCCGCACCGCCGGGCCTCCACGGCGCGTCTAACCTGCCAATGTGGTGACGTTGACCGAACTCCTGGCGCTCGACGACGGGGTGCTGCTCGACCGAGTGTGCGCGTTCACCGCCGACGAGCGGGCGGCGCTGCACCGGCCGGCGCTGCACGCCTGGGAGCGTTACAGGTGGCGGGACGACCTCGACGGCCGCAAGGACCGGTACACGCCGGCGGAGGGCCGGCGGCTGGATCTGATCGTCTTCGCCGCCGCGCCGGCGGACCGGCTGTACTGGCCACCGGACGACGACCAGCTGCGGGTCGCCCGATCCCGGGGCGGCCGGTTCGTGACCGCGCTCGCCCGGCACGTGCTGCACACGATGGCGACCGAGGACTTCAGCGCCCCTGACTTCAACGAGATCCGCCGGGCCGAACGCGACGGCCTCGTCACGCTAGACGCCGACGACGACTATGCGCTGGCGATGGTCAACCAGCTCGGTGGGCGGTTCAGCGCCGGTGGACGCCGCTCGGACCTGCTTCGGGCCGATCCGGACCTGCTGGCCCGGGCGTTCTGGCGGATCTTCGAGGTCGAGGGCAACCGGCAGGTGAGCCTCGCCAACGTTGACAAGTACAGTGGCGCGCCCGTGCAGTCCTGGCACGACGCGGTCCTCGACCTGCTTTCCGATGCCACGATCGACCGCGCACGGGTGCTGGACGCGACGGTCGCCGCGCTCGGGCTCGGCTTCCCGCAGTACCGTGCCGGCTGGTACTCCCGCCTGCATGCCGCGCTGGCGCCGTCCGTCGACGAACGCGCCGCCCGCCAGGCCGGCTACGCGACCCTGTTGCGCAGTTCCGTGGGGCCCACCGTCACGCTCGCCGTCGACGCCCTCACGGCGGTGGAGAAGGCGGGCCGGCTCGACCACGACGGCAACGCCGCGGCCCTCGCCGCCGGGCTTGCCGCCGCGGTCCTCGTACCGGCGAAGTCCACCGCGATGAAGGCGCTCGCCCTCGCGGCGCGGGCCGGTGCCGGACAGTCGTCCGCGGTCGTCGCCGCCGCGCTCGGCCATCCGCACGCCGACGTCCAGGCCGCCGCCGCCGAGCAGTTGCGGGTACGCGGCGAGCCCGGCCCGGTCCTGGCCGCGTTGCCGTCGCTGGCGCCCGCGGTCGCGACGGCGGCCCGCCGCTGGCTCGGCGACGACGCCCCACCCGCGGTCGCGGCACCGGTCCCCCGGCCGGACAGCACCGCACCGGTACCAATGCCCGATGCGGTGGCGCCGATCACCGACCCGGCGGAGCTGGCCGAGGCGTTCGCCGTCCTGCTGGCCGACCCGACCGACGCGGAACTGCTCGAACGCGCGCTCTGCGCGGCCGCCCGGCTCGGCCCCGATCCCGTCGAGTACGCCAGCCTTGCCCGGCGGGCGGCACGCCTGCTGCGCGACGGCCCGAGCTGGGAATCGGACCACCTGCTCGACGTCGTGGCCGGCGTGGTGCTCGCCGCGGCCCATACGCCGCCGGTGCGGTGGCTGCCGCCGCTGGCACCCCAGCTGCAGCTGCTCGCCGGGCGGGCCGCCGCCGTGGAGTCGGCCTTGCGCGCCGGGCGCCGGTACGCCCCGTGCGCGGAACCGACCCATGCCGGCGGCTGGATCGCGCCGGCCGTGCTCGTCCAGCGGCTGTCCACGGGCGCCCCGCCGGATCCGCTCGACGCGGTCGCCGCGCTGCTGCGGCTCGGACCCGCCGCGGCAAGCGCGGACCCGGCGATCCGGGCCGCCGCGGCCGCCGTACCCGGCGCCGTGGGTGCCGCCCTCCGGTACGCTCTCGGCGGACCGCCACCGACGACACCCACCCGAGCCGACCGTCCACTGTGGATCGCGGCGGCCCGGTCCCGTACACCGCGGGGAGACGATCCATCTCTGATCGGCCGCGGGCCCGGCTACGACGCGGCCGGCGCCGGACGGGCACCCACGTGGCGGGTGTCGTTCGACCCGGAACGGCAGTACAGCCGGATCCGGGTCACCGCGCTCGGACCGGCCGCACCGCCGGCACCCACCGACCCGGCACTGCCGACCGTGACGCTCGGCGCCGTGAACCCCTCGTCCGACCGGCTGCCCGGCGCGCCGTGGCACCCGTGGCTGGCCTCGATCTGGCCCGGCAACATCGAACCACTCCTGGCCATCGCACTTCCGCACCAGCTCGCGTCCCTCGACGGCACCGTCGACGGCGGCGCCGGAGCCCACGCCCTGAGCCTGCTCAGCCAGACAGTCGTCGAGCTGCCGCCACTGAGCCCGTACACCGTCGCCGCGGGCCTGGCGAGCGCCAGGGTCAGCGACCGTGTTGCCGCGGTCGACGCCGCCGTGGACCTGCTGCCCCAGCGGATGAGCCCCGAGGCGCTCGCGTCCGCGATGACGACGCTGGCTGCGGTGGTACCCCTGAACCGGTGGGCCGCGTCGCTGGCCGACCTGGCCACCGCCGGGCGCGGCGCGCAGGTCCGGGCGGTCCTCACCACCCTGCTGCCGTCCCTGGACCGGACCACCCGAGGCCTGTACTCGCTGGTGGAACTGCTCCGCGACGAGCACCTGCGGGCCGGCGCACCGGTCACCGCACCCGGCCTGCAGCAGTGGCTGGCCGCGGCCACCGGTACGTCGAGGACCGCCGCTGCCGCACGATCGCTACGCACCGCCGACCCGCTTGACCACCCGGACCCCACACGCGAGTGACGGACGCGCCCTCCTTGGACGGTCGGTGGTCCGCGCCAGCTTCCTGGACGCGGCGGCCGGCACCCCCGACCCGCGCCTCCCGAACGCCTCCTCAGCTTCTCGCTCCAGGTCGAGATCGACGGCACCCTGCCCTGGCGCCGGGCGCTCACCAGCGGAGCGGTCACCGCCGCCCGAGCAGCCCGCACCGCCCGGGACGCCGGCCGTTCACCGGCGAGCCAGTCGGCGGCAGGTCACCCAGCTGACGCCGGACCGGCCGGCGATCGGCCCGAAGCATCCTGACGAATCTCGGTACTCGTGCCGCGGTGATCCGGGCGCCCCGACGCGCCACGGTCAGGTCCGGTGGAAGATCTCCTCGCGACGCGCCGGCGACGGCCTGGCCGGGCAGCGCCGTGCCGTCGAACTCCCCGCTGATCCGGCGCCCGTCCCCCGCCTGACGCGCGTTCCGAGCGCCGCGTCCACCGCTCGCCGCGTGGGCCGCTGCCGGATCTGCGCCGAAAGCGCCCCGCACGGTCGTCATGCCCCCACGGCGGCGTCGGCCGTGTGCCGAGGCGTGCGCTACCTCACCTCGCGAAGCCACCCCGCATCGTGCCATCGGGCGGCGTGATCGGCCGCCGAAGGGGTACGGCTCGGCTACGCCCGCAGCGGGTCCGGCGCGGGTGATGTGCCGGCGTGCGACCCGCGCGGTCAGCGCGGCGTGCGGGTGGGCGACACGAAAGGAACGCGTTTGGCTACCGGGTTCGAGCTGGACCGCTCCCGCGAGGCGGGCGGTCCGGCATTGCGGCGTGCGCCGCATGGGATCGATGCCGGCAAACGTAGCGTGATGGGCGTCATGGTCGACGTCATCGACTACGACGCGGCGGTCGAGAAGGTGGTCGCGGCAGCCGTCGACAGGCGCCCGTTCATCCTCACCGCATTGGCCGTGCACGGCGTGATGACCGGGGTTTCGGACCGTGTGTTCGGCGCCCGGCTGAATGCCTTCGACGTGGTGGCGGCGGACGGCCAGCCGGTACGGTGGGCGCTCAACCTGCTGCACGCGGCGGGCCTGCGGGAATGGGTCAGCGGGCCGGAGCTGACGCTGCGGGTGCTGCGGCGGGCGGCCGCCGAGGCGTTGCCGGTCTATCTGTACGGCTCGACGGCGCAAACCGTCGAGCAGTTGGCGGCGTCGCTGACCGGGATGCTGCCGCAGTTGCGGATCGCCGGCGCCGAAGCGTCGAAGTTCCGTCCCGCCCGGCCCGGCGAGCCCGCGCAGATCGCCGATCGGATCAACCGCTCGGGGGCCCGCCTGGTCCTGGTCGGCCTCGGCTGCCCGCGGCAGGAGACCTTCGTCCATGCGATGCGGCCGCTGCTGGCCATGCCCCTGATGGCCGTCGGGGCTGCGTTCGACTATCACGCCGGCAGGCTCGCTCCCGCGCCGCGACCGATGCAGCGGTACGGACTGGCCTGGCTGTGGCGGTTGATGTTCGAGCCGCGCCGGCTCTGGCGCCGTTACCTGCTCCTCGGACCCGGCTACCTGCTCCGGTTGTCCGCGCAGAAGATGCAGCTGTGGACGCCGGCCGCGCCGGAACCGGCGTTCCGGCTGCCCGACCCGCCGCCGGTCTGATCGCGCCCGCCACCGCTGTCACCGATCAATCGAAAGGGAGAATTCGATGTGCGGGATCACCGGCATCGTGACCGCCGACGCGGGCACGGTCGACCCGGACCGGTTGCGTGTCATGTGCCGCGCCCTGACGCACCGCGGCCCCGACGAAGAAGGCTTCCACCTCGGCGACACGGTCGGCCTGGCCGTGCGGCGCCTGGCCGTCATCGACGTGGAGCACGGTCAGCAGCCGGTGCGGTCCGAGGACGGGACCGTGCACGCGGTGCTCAACGGAGAGATCTACAACTATCAGCGCCTACGCCGCGAGCTCGCCGCTCGGGGTCACCGGTTCGCTTCCGGCAGCGACGCCGAGGTCATTCCGCACCTGTACGAGGAGCACGGCTCGGACTTCGTGCGGCACCTGGAGGGCATGTTCGCCATCGCGTTGTACGACGAGGCCAGGCGTCGTCTGGTGGTGTGTCGCGACCGCGTCGGGGTGAAGCCGCTCTACTACGCGGAGCGCGACGGCGGTCTGGTCTTCGGCTCGGAGATGAAGGCGGTGCTGTGCGCCGTCTCCGACCGCTCGCCGGACCTGCAGGCGTTCAGCGCATACCTGTCGCTGATGTACGTGCCCGCGCCCCGGACCATGTACCGCAAGATTCGCAAGCTGGAACCGGGCACGGCGCTGGTGTGGCAGGACGGCGCGTACACCATCGAGCGCTACTGGGCCCTCGCCGACGTGGCGCCGCGCCGCGACCTGACGGCGGCCTCGGCCCGTCAGATGCTGCGCGACCTGGTTGTCGACAGCGTCCGCCAGCAGATGGTCGCCGACGTACCGCTCGGCTTCTTCCTCAGCGGTGGCATGGATTCCAGCACTGTCGTCGCCGCGGCCCGCCTGGCGGAGCCGGACGCCGTCCTGAAGACGTTCTCGGTGGGCTTCGCGGACCGGTCCTACGACGAACGCAGCGCGGCCGCCCTGGTCGCGCGGCGGTTCGGCACCAAGCACACCGCGCTGTTGGTCGAACCACGCGCACAGGATGTGGCGGATGGCATGCTGCCCTGCTTCGACGAGCCGTTCGCCGACCCGTCCATGGTGCCCACCTACTACCTGTGCGAACTCGCCCGGCGGCAGGTGACGGTGGCGTTGAGCGGGGACGGCGGGGACGAGCTCTTCGCCGGCTACCTGACGTACCAGGCGGACAAGCTCGCCCGCTACTACCGGCACCTGCCCCGGGCGCTGACGGTGCGGATCGCTCCCTCGCTGCTGCGGTTCCTGCCCCGCTCGAGTGCCCGGGCGAGCTTCGACTTCAAGACGCGACGGTTCATCGAGAACGCGGTCGAGCACCCGGGTCGCAGTCATTACCTGTGGCGGGTGGTCTTCCGCGAGGCGCACAAGGCACGGATCCTGCGGCCCGACGTGTTCGCCGGGATGACCGACACCTACGACACGCACGAGCCGCACGACCGGGCCGGCGCCGGCTTCGACCGGCTGACCCGGTTCCAGTACACCGATGCCCAGGTGTACCTCCCCGACGACGTGCTGACCAAGGTCGACCGGCTGAGCATGGCGCATTCGCTGGAGGTGCGGGTCCCGTTGCTCGCCACCTCGATGATCGAGTTCGCCTTCTCCCTGCCGGGCCGGCTGAAGTCCCCCGGTCTGCGGCCGAAGCTCCTGCTGCGCCGGACGATGGCCGATCTGCTGCCGCCGGAGATCATCGCGATGCGCAAGAAGGGCTTCAACGCCCCGCTCCCCAGATGGCTGCGCGGTGTGTTCCGACCGTTGCTCCGCGAGTACCTGAGCCGGGATGTCCTGGAGCGGCAGGGCTACCTGCAGTTCGACGAGGTGAACGCGATCGTCGACCGGCACCTGAGCGGCACGGCCGAGCATGCCCGGGAGATCTGGATCCTGTTGCTTTTCACCATGTGGGCCGAGCAGGAGAAGGCGTACCTCTAGCGCCTGCCGTCACGAGTAGTACTGCTGAGGGTAGGAGACCGTGAACTATTGGGTGTTGCTCCTGTCGATCGTCCTGGCGTTGCTGCCGGCCGTCGTCCTCACGTCACTGATCTCCCGGACAACGCGGGCCTGGATCTGCCGGATCGCCTTCCTCGTCTCGGTGGGGCTGATCCTGTCGCCGTGGCTCTGGGTGCGCCTGGGCTACGACGTCCCGGCGCGAGCCGCTCTGCTGATCGTGACCGGGGCGTTCGCGGGCGGGATCGTGCTCAGCGCCGCCACGGCCGGGATCGTGGAGGACAACGCGCCGCCCTCGTTGGGGGTCCAGCGCATGGTCCTCGCCTACCACGCCCCGAGCACGGTCCCTCGCCGCCGGGTGCCCCGGGGGAAGCGGCTGCTCGACATCGTCGGCGCGTCCGTCGGGCTCGCCCTCACGCTGCCGCTGTGGCCGATCATCGGGCTGCTCATCTGGTTCGAGGAGCCGGGCCCGGTCTTCTTCACCAAGAACTCCGTCGGCCTGGGTGGTGCCACGTTCCGGCAGTTCAAGTTCCGCAGCATGCGGTACGGCGCGGAGAGGCTCACCGGCCCCGTGGCGTCACCCGCGGGAGATCCGCGCACGCTACGGGTCGGCCAGCGGTTGCGCCGCTGGCACCTGGACGAGCTCCCGGAGCTGATCAACGTCCTGGGCGGCACGATGAGCCTGGTCGGCCCGCGCCCGCTGCGGACGATACTGGTGCTCTCCCACCTGAGGACCGTGCCCGGCTACGCCGAACGGCACACGGTCCGGCCGGGGATCGCGTGTCTCGCCCAGATCGAGAAGTTCCACATGCCACCGCAGGAACGGCTGGAGAAGGACCTCGCCTACATCCAGCACCAGAGCGTGATGTTCGACCTGCGGCTGCTCGGCCGCGCGGTGCTGACCACGATTCGCGGCGAGCGCCGGTACCACAGCGACCCGCCGCTCGTGCCCTCCAACCGCACCACCGCTGATCCGGCCAACGGGTCCGGCGGCCCGTCCGAGCCGATCGAGCACGCGGGTCAGCTCCCCGGCGCGTGAGGCGCACCCGCGCTCAACCGGTCAGGCCGGTCAGGCCGGTCGGTGCCGGTCCGTTCCGGTCCGTCTCCGGACCGGATCCCCGCGGTGGCGGTGGCCACCAGCCGGCCGATTTCGGTGAGGCGCAGGAGCCGCGCGGCGACGACGTACGCGATCCCGCCGGGCACGCCGGCCGCGGCGACGACGACGAGCGGCCCGGTCAGCGGAGCCAGGAGGTGCGCGACCGCGGTGGCGACACCGGCGGCGGCCGTGGCCGCGAGCAGCACCCGGGCGTGCGTGCTCACCAGCCTGCGACCGTCGATGCGGCCCAGCCGGTGGCGCAGGACCAGACCCGCGGTGATGAGGCCGGTGGTGTACGCCGCCCCGTAGGCGATCGGGATGCCCACGACGATGTCCGCGCGGGGCAGGAACGCACCGGCGGCCAGGCAGCCGGCCACGCCGACGGCGCTGACCCCACTGGCGATCAGCGCCGGCGTCCTGGTGTCCTGCATGGCGTAGAACCCGCGCAGCAGGATCGCGTACCCGCTGAACGGCACCAGGGCCAGCCCGAACACCGCCATGACCGTCCCGAGCAGGCCCACGGTCGACGCGTCGCTGCGCCCGTGGGCGAACAGGAGCGCGGCGAGCTGCGGTCCGAGCGCCACCATGACCGCCGAGACCGGGGCGAGGGCAACGACGGCCAACCGGATGCCCAACGACAGGTCGTCGGTGATCCGGCGGTGATCCAGGCGAGCCGCACTGCGGCTCAACCGGGGCAGCATCACGGTCATCACCGACAGGGTGATCACCGCGAACGGCATCTGGAACAACGCGTACGCGTTCTGGTACGCGCTGATCCCACCCGGCCCGCCGATCGACGCCGATCTCGTGGCGACCGTGAACAGCACCTGGGCCGCGGCGACGGAGAACAGCATCCAGCCGCCGAGCCGGCCGATCCGGCGCATCCCGATGCCCCGGGGATCGAGCCGGGGCCGGAACGGAAAACCGCTGCGGGCCAGCGCCCACATCACCATGGCCATCTGGGCGAAGACTCCGGCGCTGGTGCCCAGGCTCAGCAGCAGCAGATGGGGCGTGGTCAACGCCTGCATGCTGGTCGCGCCGCCGACCACGAAGTACAACAACCCGACCGCGGTGACGACCAGGCTGTTGGCCAGCGGCGCCCACATCGGTGCGGCGAACCGGCCCCGGATGTTCAGCACGGCGCCCGCCGCGGCGCTCATGCCGTAGAACAGGATCTGCGGCAGGAAGAACCGGGTGAACACGACCGTCAGATGCCGTTGGTCCGCGGTGAAGCCGGGCGTGAACAGGTCCACCAGAACAGGGGCCAGCACCGTGGCGACCAGGGTGACCGCCCCCAGGCCGAAGCCGATCATCGACAACAGTCGCTGGGCGTAGACCACGCCACCGTCGGGCTCCGTCAGCGCCGCCCGGGTCAGCATCGGCACGATGACGCTCGCCATCGCACCCCCGACCACCAGGTCGTACACCACGTTCGGCAGCGCGTTCGCCAGGTTGTAGCTGTCCAGTAACCGGCTACCGAGTCCGAGCACGGCCGCCAGCACCAGGATCCTGACGAATCCAGCCGCCCGCGATGCCAGCGTCGCCACGGCCGCTCCCCGGCCCGCGCGTCCCAGGGACGATCCGGCTGTCCCGCCGACCTTCACCAGGCCGGCCGGTCAGCCACCGGCGACCAGTTGGGGATGCGCGGCGAGGAAGCTCTTGACCTGGTCGGCGCGTACGGCGGCGAGCAGGTTGACGGTGGTCTGGTCGAGGGCTTCGGCGGTGCCGTTGCCGGGCGACTGGTTGAACGTGCCCTCGTTCGACTTGATGGTGACCACGTCGTCGCCGCTCACGCCGCGCATCGCGTACGCCCAGTCGGCCAGGTCGATGCCGCCGCCGTCGATGGTGATCGCCTTGCCGGCGACCTCGAGGACCTTGTTGAACCGCATCGGGTTGGTGAGCACGTCCTTGCTGAGCATCCCCTTGAAGACGGCCTTGATGAACTGCTGCTGGTGGCGTTGCCGGTCGTAGTCGCCGTTGGGAAGGGTCTCGCGTTGCCGGACGTAGTCGAGGGCCTGCCACGGTGCGAGGTGCTGGTAGCCGACGTGGTAGGCCACCGGGGTCACGCCCGGAACCGGGTCCAGGCCCTGGCCGCCGTCGTCTCTGGTGTACTGCCGGAAGGGGACCTCGGTCCCGCCCTTGCTGTTGTGACCGATGCTCACGGACGTGGTCTCCTGATCCACGTACATGTCGACCCCGCCGAGCACGTTGACGACCTGTTGGAAGCCGGTGAAGTCGACGATCGCCGCGCCGTCGAACGTCACCCCGCACAGCTTCTTGATCGTCAGGGCGAGCAGCTCGACGGCATGGCTGCGGGCAGCCGGCCCGGTGAGGCCGTTGCCACCGTACGCGTACGCGGCGTTGACCTTGTCGTCGCCGCCCGGGTACTGCCTGGCCCCGTTGTCGTACGGCGGGATCTCGACCCAGGTGTCCCGAGGGATCGAGACCATGTACGCGGCGTCATACGTCGCCGGGATGTGCAGGATGATGATCGAGTCGGAGCGGACGGGTTCGTGAGGGTCCTGGCCGGGGCGGGCGTCGACACCGATGAGCAGGATGTTCTTCGCCCCGGTGACGGACGCGTGGCCGGGCTGCTGGGCCTGGTTGCCGGTGTCGCCGAGCAGGTTCTGCTGGACAACGCCGCGCATCGCGTACGAGAGCAGGGCCTCCTTCGCCACGGGTACCGCGCCGGCCAGCACGGCCAGGATCGTGCCGAGCACGATGCACCACCGCGCCCATGACGGATCCTTACGCCCTTCGCGCTGATCCCGCTCGGTCGTCACGGTTGCCCGACCGTACACGCGACCGGGCCGGTCGGTCGTCACGGTTGCCCGGCCACACGCGCGGCCGGGCCGGTCGGTCACCGGATCACCGGATCGGTCGGTCACCGGATCACCGGATCGGTCGGTCACCGGATCACCGGATCGGTCGGTCACCGGATCACCGGGCCGGTCGGTCACCGGATCACCGGATCGGTCGGTCACCGGATCACCGGATCGGTGCGGTTCATCCGGAGAGGTCACCGGGCCGGCTCCTGTTCACGAGACACGTCGGACAGGAGAAACCTACGGAGCGGGTGGACCGGCGGCCGCGGTGTCCTGCGACATCAACCCCGATTTCCACCCCTACGAAACCGGTGCCCCGGGTCCGCGCCGCCGGTGTATCCCGTCCGTGCCTGGGTACGAACGGGCCGCACGCACTACGCAGCCGTCAACGAACGTCACTCGCGGGGAGCCCATGCCGGTACGTCCTGCCCTCCATGCGGCGCAGTAGCGTCGCGGGGCCAGCGCCGCGGTGGTGGCTCTACCTGCCGGCGTTCTTCCTGATCGCAGCCGGATGGGCGCTCGCGCTGCCGGTCAACGGCACGTACGACGAGAAGGACCACATCGCCCGTGCCTACGCCGTGACCACCGGACAGCTCACCACCCACCGCACGGTCGTCGACCGGCGCGACGACCGCAAGCCCGCGTTCCTGGTACCGGCGAGCCTGATGCCCAGCAACAGCAACGTCGACTGCGCCTGGGCGCCCCGCCCGGCGCGCCCGGCCGACTGCCAACACTGGACCACCGACCGGGCCCGCGTCCTCACGCCGAGCGGGGCGGCCAGGTACAGCCCGGTCTACTACCTGCTCGTCGGTGCGCCGCTGGTGCTCGCGCCCGACCGGACCGGCATCCTGCTCGCGCGGCTCATCTCGGCGCTGGCCGCGGCCGCGCTCCTGGCCGGCGCGGCCGGCGCCGCGCTGCGGCTCGGCAGCCGGCTGCTCGCGCTCGGTGTCGTGCTCACCGCGACGCCGATGGCGGCGAACCTGGCCGGCTCGGTCAACCCGAACGGCCTCGAGATCGCCGCGGGCGTCGCCGTCTGCTGCGCGCTGCTCGCCCTGCTGCGGGCGCCCCACGCACGGCTCGGCGATCACGCCGTGCGCCGCCTGCTGGTGCTGGTCGCGGTCGGTTCGCTGGTGCTGCTCACCGTCCGCCAACTCGGGCCCGTACTGCTGATGCTCGTCGTGACGGCGTGCGCGGCGCTGGCCCGCCCCGGCCGCATCGCCCAGCTGTGGCGGCGCCGCGAGACGCGCTGGATCATTGCCGGCTCATGGCTGCTCGGCCTGGCCGGTTCGCTCGGCTGGATGGCGTACTCCGGCGTGGCCGGCGTCGCTCCGGTCGCCCGCGACGCCCAGCACCCCGCCCCGTCGGAGCTCGCGCAGGTCCTGGTCACCCGGCGCATCCCGTTCTACCTCAAACAGGTCGTCGGCCAGTTCGACTACGGCGAGACCAAGCCGCCGCTGGTGGTCATCGCGGCGTGGTGCCTGCTGCTGGGCGCCGTGGTGGTGCCGAGCCTGATCCACGGCGGCCGCCGGCTCATCCTCGTCGCCGCCTCACTCGGCACCGCCTGCCTCGGCCTGCTCCTGGCCCTGGAACTGCACTATCTGCCGATCATCGGCTGGTTCGCGCAAGGCCGGTACGCGATGCCGGCAGCCGCCGGCGTGGTGCTGTGCGCCGCCTGCGCGCCGCAGTTCGAGCGCCGCCTTGCCGCGCGGCACCGGCTACGCCCCTACTGCACCGTCCTGACCGGCGTGGCCGCAGTCCTGCACGTGTACCTGCTGGCGTTCGTGATGACGCGTTTCCAGTCCGGCCCGGGCGCCCGCCTCGACCCGTTCACGGGCGTCTGGCGGCCACCGTCCGGCGCGCTGCCGCCGTTGCTGGCGGTGCTGGCCGGCGGCGCGATCCTCGCGGTGCTGGCCGCGGTGGTGGCCGGCGACAGTCCGCGTGGTCCCGTCCACGCACCACCGAAACAGCACGCGTTGCCGTCCATGCCGAACGTCCGGTGAGACGCTGCCTCCGTCAGGCGCGGCGTCACGCCGGGATCGCGGAGTCGACCGGCGCATCGGCAGCATCCGAGGGTCCCGCCGATGGGCGGCTGCGCATTTTCAGGTGATCGAGCCGGGCGACGACACGACCCCTTGACCCTCAGTCAAGGGGTCTGCGGCGACATTGCGCACGCCTCGGTTCAGTTGCCCGTAGGCGATGTGCCGGTGGGCAACCGTCGCGACCGGCGGCGGATGAGCCACCACATCAGCACAGTGACCCCGGCGATGGGGACGCCTACCGTGACCATGAACCACACGGGCCACGGGCCGCGGTGCGCCCAGCCGGCGTCGCGGGCCGTCACCCCGGGCAGCAGGCCCGTCGCCAGTTGCAGGTCGAAGACCTGGCACGACTGGGTGCCGAACTCGCACGACGAACCGGTGTCGAACCGGGACAGCACGCGGCGGCTGCCGTCGCGCAAGTCGACCAGGGCGATCGTCAGGTGCCCCACCGCATCGGCGTCCAGAACAAGGACCTGCTCCGGAGCGCTCCACCCCAGCAGCTGCACGGCGTCGAACGAGGGCGTCACGGGGCCGCCGACGCCGGGCACCGGCACGAATGTCAGGGTCTGCCGCTCAGTGAGATACGTGTCGTGGCCGGTACTGCCGCTGGCCTGGCCGTCGACGGGCAGCGGCATGGTGGCGAAGGCGGCGCCGTCCAGCGACCAGCCGACGTTGCCCACGAGCTGCCGGTCGGCGGGAAGGTCGACAACCCCCGACGACGCGCCGGACACGTCGAGCAGGTGCAGTTGCCGGCCGACCTGGACCGCGAGGCGGTGGCTGTCGGGAGCGAACGCCGCCTTCCACGCGGGGGTCGCGGCGGGCACCGGCGTGCTGTTGCCGGTGGTGAGGTCGAGGATCCGCAGCGTGCCGGTGCGGGCCACCTCGTAGTCCACGAAGTTGCCGATGTTGTCGGTGTTCCCGGGTACGGGTGCCGCGCTGTACGCCACGTACCGGCCGTCCGGGGACCACGCGAGGAGCCGTACCCCGACCGCCTGGCCGACGGGGACGGGGCGTTGCCGGCCGTTGGTCAGGTCGAGCAGTTGCAGGTCGGTGACGGCGGCGCGGTCGTCGCCGAACAGGACGCGGGTGCCGTCCGGGGACAGCAGCGCGGCGGGCAGCTCGCGGTCCTGCATCGCGGCGATGCGCCGGTACGTGTTGCCGTCGGCGCCGGCGACGAGCGGCTGGTGCATGTTGAACAGCTCGCCGTTGCCGTACCCGTACAGGGCGATCGCCCGCCCGGCCGGGGACCGGGAGGCGTCGGCGGTGAGGACGGAGTACCCGGCGAAGCGGGACGGCAGGGTGGCCCGGGTGCTGGGTGCGGCCGGCTGTGACGGTGGCCGTACCAGCGGAACAGCGACGGCAATGACGGCCAGGAGCACGGCCGTCCAGGCCGCAACCCCAACCGCGCGGCGCCGGCGGGCGGAGCGGCGGGCCACCGTGAGGACGGTGTCGAGGTAGCCGGGGGGTGGTGGGGGTGCCTGCTCGTCGGGCAGGTTCGCGAACAGCTCTTTCATGGCAGGTCCGACCCTCCCGGCACGTAGTTGGGCAGCAGGCGGCGCAGGGCCGCGATGGCGTCGGAGGTCTGGCTCTTGACGGTGCCGGGCGAGCAGCCGAGCAGCACGGCGGTCTGCGCCACGTCCAGGTCCTCCCAGTAGCGCAGCACGAGCACCGCCCGCTGGCCGCGGGTCAGCCTGGCCAGGGCGGCGAGCAGGTCGACGCGCTGTTCAGGGGCGGCCGGTGGCGCCGGTGGCGGGGTCACCTCCGCGAAGGGGTGGACCCGGCGGCTCCAGGAGCGTTGCCGTTCGGACAGGTACGTGTGCACGAGCATGGTGCGCACGTACGCGTCGAGCTCGTCGGCCGCCGACGCCCTGCGCCAGTGCCGGTAGAGCGCGACGAGACACTCCTGCACCAGGTCGTCCGCGCCCGACCAGTCGCCGCACAGCCGATACGCCAACCGGCGCAGTGCCGGCAGACGTGTCTGCGCGTACTGGACGTACTCCCGTTCATCCCGCAACCCTGGCCTCCTTCACCCACTCTGAGTGGTGCGGGCCTTCATTTGGTTGGGAACGAATTTCCGGGACGTTCGCGGACGCCGTTCATGGACTCAGTCGAACACTATGACCTGGCGGCCGACGACGCCGCCGCGGCCGAGGGACTCCAGGTTTTCGTTGATGTCCTCGAGGCGCACCTTGGTGATGTTGTGCCTGATCTTCCCGGCGTCGGCGAGTGCCAGCACCTCGACGAGGTCGTTGTAGTCGGACCAGAACGATCCGTGGTAGGACAGCTCCGTTCCGACGAAGGGAAACAGACGGTGCTCCACGCGGTCGCTCATCAGCCCGACGGACACCAGCGCGCCTTCGACGCCCAGCAGGTCAAACCCCAGTGAGACCGACGCCTTGGCGCCCGCGCAGTCCAGGATGGCGTCGACGGTGCGCCGGCCGGTGCGTTCGGCGAGCTCGTCCTGGATGGCCTCAACGGACTTGTCCCTGGTGTTGATCCCATGGTGTGCGCCGTTCTCCACCGCGACGGCCAGCTTACTGTCAGTTCGACCGAGCGCGATCACCGTGGATCCGCCCGCGAACAGCCTGGCGTACTGGACCGCGTAGGCGCCCAGGCCACCGATGCCGGTGATGCCGACCGTGCGACCCGGCCCGAGCTTGCCGGCGTCGCGGAGCTTCTTCAACCCACGGTAGGGGGTCACGCCCGCGTCGGTCAGCGGCGCGAGTATCTCCGGCGTCTCCGCACCGGCCCCGGACACCGGGATCGCGAAGCGGTAGGGCACGGCGATGTACTCGGCGAAGCCCCCCGGCGGCCCGAAGCCCACCCATCGTCCGTCGCCGCTGCACAACTGCTCGTTGCCCTCGCGACACTGCCGGCAGGTGCCGTCACCCCAGCTCGGGTAGACCACGACCATGTCGCCTTCGGAAAGGCGCACTGCAGCCGGCACCGCGCTGCCCAACCCTGCCACGCGACCGGCGATCTCATGCCCGGGGATATACGGAAACGGTACGGGGAACGGGTCCTTGAAGTAGCCGTCAACGAGCTGGTAGTCGCTGCGGCACATGCCCGCCGCGGCGACTTTCACCAGGATCCCGTCCGGGCTGATCTCGGGCACCGGAACCTCTTCGACCCGAAGCGGTTGTTGGTACCCGTGCATCCGAGCGGCTCGCATCTGCATGATCTGCTCTCCCCAGCGGAGATTGCCGACGACTACACAGCGATCGGGGTTTCGGGCTCCATGTCGTAGGAGGCCTGAAGTTGCCCGGGTCGGGTGCCCAAACCGTCCGTCGTCTTCCTGTCCCACGGTGCCTGCTGAAGGCGCTTGGTCTCGTCGATCATCTGCTTGGGTTCCAGGTTGCGATAGGTGTCCACGTCGCCGGCGGCGACGGCGGTCATCGTGGCGTAGACCGGCTCGGGGTCGAACTGGGCGCGCGGAAAAGCGAGTTTCGAGTAGTCGAAGAGCCGCTCGGACGGGTCGTCCGCCCAACTCTGCCAGGTCTGGAACATCCGATCGTTGAAGCCGGTCAGGAACGGTCCGGGATTGATGGTGGCGACCTCGACGCCGAACTCCTGCAACTCCATCGCCATCGTCTCGGCGATGGCCTCGATCGCATGCTTGGACGCCGCATAGATGCCGGTGAAGGGGTTGACGTTGAGCCCCTCCCGAGAGGAGACCCACACGATACGTCCCTTTCCGCGCTTGACCATCTGCTTGGCGATGCCCTGTGTCAGGAGCAGCGGTCCGGTGACGTTCACCTCGAATTCCCGGCGGATGTTCAATGCCGGGATGTCGAGCGTCGAGCCGCCCTCGCCGACGCCGGCGTTGTTCACCAGCACCTCGACGTCCCACGTCAACGCCTTCCGACGGTCTCCCTCGTCGGTGACGTCGAGCTTCTCCACCTGCAGCTGCACGTCGCGCTGAGCTGCCTGCTGCTTCAGGGTCTGCACCTGAGCCCAGATCTCCACGGCGGCGATGACGTCGAAGCCCTTCTCCGCCAGACGCATGGCCACCTCGTGTCCGAAACCAGTGCCGCATCCCGTGATAAGCACCTTGGTCACGTCAGTCTCCTCATCCATCGCTAGACGTCGACGGCGATTACCTCTAGCTGGTTGTTGTCGATATCCCGGAACACGATCGTCGAGAAGGTGAACGGCTCGTTCATGCTCTGGATGCCGGAGTGCGCAACACCGAGACGGTCGAGCCAGTCGGCCCAGGCCTGCAGGCCCTGACGCCCGTCGACCTTCAGCGAGATGTGGTCCAGCCCGGTGCGGGTCTCATCCATCTCCTCGCCCTGGTTGGCGTTGTTGTGATGCAGACCGATCGTCAGCCCGGTCCGGGGCTCGACGACGAGTTCGGCGTATCCGCTCCACTCGCGCCCGTAATGCGGCAGCTTCCCCTCCACCACATCACCCTGAAAGACCTTCCTGTACCACTCGACACTCTTGTCGAGGTCCCTGACGGTGAATGCGACATGATGCACGCCCTCGAATGACGGCGCAATTGTCTGGGTCATCGATGCCTCCTCGGGTTCAAGCCGAGCGCCTTTCAAAACGCTACCCGCGACAGCTTTTCGATGAGCTGGGTCGGCGGGATCTCCTCCCGCCTTGAGCTGCTGAGAGGCCCTGTACCACCCCTCCGGTGTGGCACGTGGTTCCTTCCCCGGGTGACCCGACGTTTCCGCGCCCGGAGCCGCAGGGCAGCACTACGTCCCCCTCCCCCAGCCGCCGCTGGAGTGAGGGGGACGTCGTGGGTCACGCCGCGACCTCGCGAACCGCCCGGGCAATCGCCGCCGCGTCCTTCTTGAGGATCGCGCCATGGTTGCTCGCAACCTTCGCGCTGATCTTGATGTTCGGGTTGCGCTCGAGCACCTGGTCGAGGCTGGCGCGGATCTGCTCCTGCTCGTCGCCCTTGCTGCCGAACGACGTGCCCGACGCGACCACGTAGCGGGTCTGGACCTTGATGTCGTCCAGCACCGGGCCCATCTCCCGCTCGCGGGACAGCTTGCCGAGCTCGATGTTGCTCTCTGCCTGCTCCGCCGCGGACATCCGCGGGGCCAGACCGGTCGCCCGCAGCGGCACGGTGAACCAGCTGATCCGCTTGAACAGCTTGCGGATCCGCAGCTCCATCGCGTCGTCGAGCCAGTCGTGCGGGAACGCGCCGTCGACCAGGACCGCGCCGATGGTGCGCTCCGGGTTGCGGGCGGCCCAGTGCGCCGCGACGACCGCGCCGTAGGACCAGCCGACGACCAGCGCCCGGTCGACGTTGCGCGCCGCGAGCACGGCGTCGACGTCGCGGACGGCGGCCTCGAACGAGTAGTCCGCGGAGCGCTTCGACTTGCGGCCCCGGGCCCGCTCGTCGTAGGTGATGTGCCGCCACTGCGGGCCCAGGTCGGCGATGACCCGGCCCCAGTAGCCCTGGGTGGCGAACTGTCCGTTGAGGTAGAGCACCGGGATACCGGTGCCGCCGGTGTCGGTGACGGCCAGGGCGGTGTCCTCGACGGTGACCATTCCGGTCCATTGCGCGGTCATGGAACTCTCCTTCGTGTCCTCGTTGCGGGGGTCGGTGGGGTTCAGAGGCTGCGGGCGGTGATGTCGCCCTTGGCAGTGGTGGCGCGGATGTCGAGCTCGGCGGTGCCGTTGTTCTTGAGGGCGTTGCTGACCCGGCCGTAGCCGGTGCCGGCGTCCAGCGCGGCCGACACTCCGGCCGCGGCGGCAACCGCGATGTCGCCGGACTGGGTCTGCAGGACGACCGTGCCGCGGACCGCCTCGGCGATCCGGATGCTGCCGCGGGCGGTGCTGATCTCCGCGGGCCCGTTGAGCCGGCCGACCTCGACGTCGCCGTCGATCGCGGTGAGGCGCACACTCGCCGCCTCGTCGATCTTGATCTGGCGGTACGCGCCGTCGACGGCGACGTCACCGAGCCGGCCGACGCCCCGCAGCTCGGTGGCGGCGGACCTGGCCTGGACGCGGGAACCGGCCGGCAACTGGACGGTGACCTCCACCGAGCCGGAGTTGCCGATGAGCTTGTTCCCGGACTCGGCGGTGCGGACCCGCAGGACGCCGTCGGCGTAGTCGACCGTGGTCAGTTCGGCGGTGCGGACGTCGCGGTTCTTGGCCGGGTCGGCCGGCCGGACCTCGACCACGGTGTTGACGCGGTCGGCGGCGATGACCTGGATGCGCCCCGCGGGGATGTCCAGGACGGCGGCGATCGGGGCCGGGGTGTCGAAGTGCTGCATCATGCGCTCCTGTGTTCGTTCCGGTGTTTCTGACATGCGAAACGCTACGTTGCCTTTCCAGATCTCGCAACAGAATCATTGCTTCACACGCAGATCTAAGCAGCTCAGTGCACCTATTTCGTTGCAACGGGCTGGCGCCTAATGCAATGATCTAGTGCCGTTGCGTTGCATTGGCCTGAGACGAACGCTACGCTGGTGGCACCACGAAGGGAGATCACCGTGCCGGGAGGCAGACTCACCCAGCAGGAACGCCAGAAGATCGCGCTGGGGCTGGCCGACAGCCTCGCCTACGCGGAGATCGCCAGAGGGCTCGACCGGCCCACCTCGACGATCACGCGTGAGGTGATGCGCAACGGCGGCCCCACCGCATACCGCGCCGACCTGGCCCACCGCGCCACCGAACACCGCGCCCACCGGCGCCGGCCCACCCCACCCGCGGGCACGCCGGCGCCCGGCCGCGACGACGAGGCCGTGCGTGAGTACGAGGAGTCGTTCACCACCCTGCTGATGCAGCAGGGCCTGCCGAAGATGGTGGCCCGCGTCCTCGCGTGCCTCTTCGTCGCCGACGCGGGCAGCCTCACCGCGTCCGAGCTCGTCCAGCACCTCCAGGTCAGCCCGGCATCGGTGTCCAAGGCCGTGGCGTTCCTCGAAGAGCAGGGCCTGGTCCGCCGCAGCCGCGACGAACGCCGCCGCGACCGCTACTCCGTCGACGACGACGTCTGGTATCAGTCGACGATCGCCAGCGCCCGCGGCATCGCCCAGGTCGCCGACATCGCCCGGCGGGGCGTCACCGTCCTCGGCCCCGGCAGACCCGCCGCCGTCCGCCTCGAGAACATCGCCCGCTTCAGCGACTTCATCAGCGAGAGCATCTTCCGCGCCGCCGAACAGGTCCGCGAGGTCCTCTCCACCAAGCCCGAGGTACACCCGTCGCCAAATCCGGCACCGCCGCTGACATAGCCATCGGCCGATCCGTCGACGAGGATCGGGGCATGCGGTCGTACGACATCTTCACACCCGAGGCGATGGCTGACCCGATGCCACTGCTGCACCGGATCCGGGCCGAGAGCCCGGTCAGCCGGATCCCGCAGCTCGGCGCGCACCTGCTCACCCGGCACGCAGACATCGTCGCCGCGCTCAAGGACCGCCGGCTGGACACCGCCAACCTGGGCAAGGGTCTGGAGCGGCTGAGCCCGGCGGAGCAGGAGGAGCTGCTGCCGTTGCGCCGCTCGATCCAGCTGTGGATGGGCCACACCGACCCGGTGGACCATGTCCGGTTCCAACAGCTGCTGAAGCGGTACTTCACGCCGGTCACCGTCGACGCCCTGCGCCCACGGGTCCGCGAGATCACCCACGAGCTGCTCGACGCGGTGGCGCCGCACGGGCGCATGGACGTCGTCAAGGACCTGGCGTATCCGCTGCCGGCCAACGTCATCGCCGAGATCCTGGGCATGCCGACGAGCGACCGCCTCCAGCTGCAGGTCTGGTCCCGCGACATCCTCGCGGTCTTCCAGCTCGCGGACATGGACAGGCTGCGGCAGGCGCAGCGCAGCGTCCTGGAGATGCAGGACCACCTGCGCGTCCTGGTCGAGCAGCGGCGCCGGCAGCCCCGCGAGGACATCCTGAGCATGTTCGTCGCCGCGGAACGCGACGGCACCGTCACCGAGGACGAGATCGTCGCCAACTGCGTGCTGCTGCTGTTCGCCGGGCACGAGACCACCGCGGGGCTGATCGCCAACGGCCTGCTGCTGCTCCTCGACAACCCGGACCAGCTCGCGCTGCTCAAGTCGGACCCCACGCTCACCGCCTCGGCCGTCGAGGAGATGCTGCGCTGCGACGGCCCGGCCGGGGTGATCGTGCGGGTCAGCGGCGAGCCGGTCGAGGTGGCCGGGCACGCATTCCCCGTCGGCGAACAGTTCTACCTGGCCATGCTCGCCGGCAACCGCGACCCCGACGTGTTCGCCGACCCGGACCGTTTCGACATCACCCGCAAACCCAACCGGCACACCGCTTTCGGCATGGGCGCCTTCTACTGCCTGGGCGCGGCACTGGCCCGCATGGAGGCCGACGAGTGCTTCCGGATCCTGCTCGACCGGTTCCCGCACCTGCGGCCGGCGTACAAGAGCCCGGACCGGCACTCCGCCCCACCGCTCGGCCACCGGCTGGTCACCCTCGAGGTGGAGTTCTGACCTCTGGTCTGAGCGTCCTCCGTCCGCCACGTCATGCAGGTTCACGCCGCGGCAAGGCGCACGTCGCGACGGGCCACAGGAGGCTCAGTGCTGCGCGTCGAACCGCAGCAACTGCATGAGCGTGTGACGGAGCTGTTCGAGGTTGTCGCGGCCGACGATGGTCGCCCAGTCCTGCTCGACCCGTGCGCCGGCGACGCGGGAGGCCGGCCAGAGCGCCCGGCCCTTGTCGGTGAGGAAGATGAGGCTGGCGCGTCCGTCAGCGGGGTCCGGGCGTCGGGTGACGTAGCCGGCGGCGCTCAGCAGCTCGACCGAGTTGGCCATCGACTGCTTGCGGACCTTGGCCAGCCGAGCAAGCTCGCCGATCTGGATGCCCTCGGCAGGCACGAACGGGATGACGTTGGCGTGCGCCGGGGTGAGACCGCTGACGCCCTGGGTCTGGAGGGCGGCGTCCATGTCGGCGCCCCATTGCTGCGCGGCGAGGCGGAGCAGGAGTCCGACGAGCGGCACGGACGATGCTTCAGTCGACATTATTGACAGTCTCCTGTCTAGTTCGTACGTTGGACAGGTGTCTGTCTAACCTTGGAGGACGATGATGACACAGGCAACCAGGCTCCCGTTCGGTACTGCCCTCGCACTCGCCCAACGTACGTTGACCGCCCCGCTCGTCACTGTGCTCGACGCCGAGGGCCTCACCATGCCGGCATGGTTCACCCTGAACGCCCTCGGGCTGCAGGGCCCGACTCCCACGGAGGCACTGTCGAACCTGCTCGCCACCAACGGGCTGGACACCGCAGCCGTTGCCGAGCTGCTCGCGGCGCTGGCCGATGCAGGACTCGTCGACGTCGATGACGGTGTCGCATCGCTCACCACGGCCGGCACCGCGCGATACACCCAACTGCGCGACCGGATCGGCGCGGTCACCACGCGCATTTTCGAACGGTTCGACGCGGCCGACGTCGAGACCGCTCGCCGCCTGCTGCAACAGATTGCCCAGACCGACCCGGACCGGCTCATCGACCGGACGGAACGGGAGGGCTGACCATGGCGGAACAGCACGCCGCCCGCACCGACGTGAACGCATCGGCATCGCTCGCCCGGACGGTGTCTGCCGGCGGCGCGGGCGGGCTCGCCTTCGTCCTGGGCACGTTCCTGACGTTCGGGTTCCTCGGCGGCTCGCAGGCGGGCAGGGAAGGTCTGCTGTTCGATCCCGACACGCAGCACCCAAAGGTCATCGCCGTGTGGAAGTCGCTCGAACCGCTGCCACGCATCATCGAGACGCCCGTCCTGATCCTCGCCGGCCTGGTCGCGTTCGGCATCGCCGTCGCGTTCGTGTACCGGTCGATCGCCGCGGCTTGGCCACCGGGTCTGCACCAGCGTGCCCTGCGCCTGGCGTTCGTCGTGTGGCTCGCCACCGCGTTCTCCGAGTTCATGGGACCGTTCAATGTCCTGCATCAACCCGTTCCGCTCACGGTGCTCAGTCTCGGCTTCTGGTCCGTGCCCGCGCTCCTCGAGGCGTACATCCTCGTGCTGGTCCTCGACCGGCGCCGAGCACCCACGACGAACCCGAGCTGACGGCTCCGACCGCGGCGGCATCCGACGCACGGCGAGCAGGATCCGGGGTAGGGCAGCACCAGCCTCGGAGTTCACGGCACCTCGGCCGGATGCGACGTGCTGCTGTCCGGCCTCGGCGCCGTCAGGGGCTCCACCGCCGGGACGCTCACCGCAGGCGCTCAGGCCGCCGTGGCCACCGGCATCGACCGGATCATCTGGCTCGGCGCCCTGGGAACAGGCCCGTCGGCGGGCCGACCCGATCCGAACCCACTTGCGCGGGGCGTCGCCCGGGTGCGCCCACCGAGTGATGGTCTCTGAAAGGATCGCGCATGAAGGCACGCCCGCCATGGGAGGTCGACGTTGGACGCCAGCCTGGCACCTCTGCTTGTCACCGGCGCATTCACACTCATCGCCGCGATCGGCAGTTCGGCCTTGACCTTGTTCGCCACCAGCAGGCGAGAGCGGCGGCAGGCCTACGAAGCGTCGTACTTCCGCAACCTCGAACACCGGCGCTCGATCATCGTCGAGTTCCTGCTGATCTACGACCAGTTCAGGAGGCTCGGCGCCGCTGGGCACGCAGTACGCGAGGACCACGAAACCGACCAGTCCTATCGGGAGTACCTCGGCAATCTGCGGCGGCGGCTCGGGGAGAGCCGCACAACGTTGGATCTGTTCTGCAGTCCGCACACCCGGCCCATCGCCGAACGGGCCGAACAGCTGGGCCGAGAGGTGTGGCTCGCGCTCATCGGCCGCCAGCCCCTCACCGACGATCAACTCCGTGACCACGCCGTCACCATGGACAGCTACAAGCAGGTGCTGCTGACCGCCTTCCGGAAGGATCTCGGGGAGGAGTCCTGAGCGTGCGGCACGGGCTCGGTCGGGCCGCACGGTCGTTCGAGCGTCGGCGGGGCGGCCGGCCGGGGCACCGCTGAGGTGGACCGGCCGGCCCAGGATCAGCGCTCGATCACCTGCATCTGTTCCTCGGTGTGGTGGCCGCCCTCGGCGACGGGCAGGGCGGTGAGCGTGGCGACCTGCTCCGGTGTGAGCGTGACGGCGTCGGCGGCGGCGTTCTCCTCCACGCGGGTGACCCGCTTGGTGCCGGGGATGGGGACGATGTCGTCGCCCTGGGCCAGCAGCCAGGCCAGGGCCACCTGGGCCGAGGTGACGCCGATCCGGTCGGCGACGGCCTGCACCTCGGCGGCGAGGCGCAGGTTGTGCTGGAGGTTCTCGCCGGTGAAGCGCGGGTTGTTCTTGCGGAAGTCGCTGTCGTCGAGGCGTTCCACGTCGGCCTGGGTGCGCAGGGCGCCGGTGAGGAAGCCGCGGCCGAGCGGGGAGTACGCGACCAGGCCGATGCCCAGCTCACGCAGGACGGGCAGGAGCTGTTCCTGGTCACGTGTCCACAGTGAGTACTCGGACTGCAGGGCCGTGACCGGGTGCACCGCGTGGGCGCGGCGGATGGTGTCGACCCAGGCCTCGGACAGGCCGACGTACCGGACCTTGCCCTCCTGCACCAACCCCGCGAGCGCGCCCATGGTGTCCTCGATGGGGGTGCCCGGGTCGACGCGGTGCTGGTAGTACAGGTCGATGCGGTCGGTGCTGAGGCGCCGCAGCGAGCCCTCGACGGCGGCACGGATGTTGGCCGGGCTGCTGTCCAGGCCCGACTGCACCCGGCCGTCGTGGGAGACGAGGCCGAACTTGGTGGCCAGCACCACCTGGTCGCGGCGGCCCTGCAGGGCCCGGCCGACGAGCTCCTCGTTGACGTACGGGCCGTAGATCTCCGCGGTGTCGATCAGCGTGACCCCGAGCTCGATCGCCCGGTGGATGGTGCGGATCGACTCGGCGTCGTCGCTGCCGGCGCCGCTGTAGCCGTGCGACATTCCCATCGCACCGAGTCCGATGCGGGAGACCTCGAGTTCGCCGAGTTTGGCGGTACGCATGGTGTGTCCTTCCGTTCGTACATCAGGCTTCTGGGATCGGGCGGCCGAAGGTCGCCATCGTGATGGCCTCCGGCTCGGGGCCGCCACGGGTGTCGGTGTCGAGGCCGTCGATCGCGGCCAGCTGGTCGGCGGTGAGGTCGAAGTCGAAGACGTCGAGGTTCTCCGCGATGCGCGCCGGCTTCGTCGACTTGGGGATCACCGAACGCCCCTGCTGCAGGTGCCAGCGCAGCATCACCTGCGCCGGGGTCTTGCCGGTGGCCTCCGCGATCGCGCCGATCACCGGGTCCTGCAGGGTGCTGGTGTGCCGGCTCTCGCGGTAGAAGGTGATGCCACCGATCGGTGACCACGCCTGGGCCAGAATGCCGTGCTGCGCGCCGAACGCCTGCACCTGCCGCTGCGCGAAATACGGGTGCACCTCGATCTGGTTCACCGCCGGCACGACCGTCGCCTTGTCCAGCAGCGCCGTGAGGTGCTCGACCATGAAGTTGGAGACGCCGATGGCACGGACCCTGCCGTCGGCGAGCAACGTCTCCAGCGCCCGGTACGCCTCCAGGGTCCGGTCGAACTCCGACGGCAGCGCCTGGTGCAGGATGAGCAGGTCGATCTGGTCGACGCCGAGCTTGCCGGCGCTCTTGTCGAAGCCGTGCAGCGTCTCGGCGTAGCCGTAGTCACTGATCCAGATCTTGGTCTCGATGAACACCTCGGAGCGGTCGACGCCGGACTTGGCGATGGCCTCGCCGACCTGCCGCTCGTTGTTGTACGCCGCGGCGGTGTCGATGTGCCGGTACCCGGCCGCCAGCGCGGCATCGACGGCGGCCAGGGTCTCGTCCGGCGGCGTCTGGAACACGCCGAACCCGATGGCGGGCAGCTCGACGCCGTTGTTCAAGGTCAGGTGCGGGATGGCTCGCATGGTGATGGTCCCTCCTTCGTCCAGTCGAGCAAACACCTACCCACCTCCGGCAGGGAGACACCGCTGAAAGGGGTTCTGCCAGGGACCCCCTCCCGCCGGGTGAGCCGCTTAGCCTTGGGTACGTGGACAATCGCAGCGAGGTACGCGCGTTCCTGAGCTCGCGCCGGGCGAAGGTGACCCCGGAGCAGGCCGGAATCCCCGCGTACGGCAGCCGCCGGGTCGCCGGGCTGCGCCGGGGTGAGGTCGCCGCACTGGCCGGGGTCAGCGTCGAGTACTACACCCGGCTGGAACGCGGCAACCTCGCCGGCGTCTCCGACAGCGTCCTGGACGGCGTCGCCCGCGCGCTGCAACTCAACGAGACGGAGACCGCGCACCTGCACCTGCTCGCCCGCGCCGCCGGCCCCCAGTCGGCCCGCACCCGCGCCCGCCGGGACAAGGCTCCCGAGATCCGGCCCACGATCCGCCGGGTGCTCGACTCGATGACCGGCGTCCCGGCGTTCCTGCGCAACCACCGCTTCGACATCCTGGCCGCGAACCCCCTGGGCATGGCCCTCTACGCGCCCATGTTCGCCACGGGCACCGCCTTGCCGGTGAACTCGACGCGTTTCACGTTCCTGGACCCGCACGCGCAGGCGTTCTACCCGCAGTGGGCGCTGGTGGCCCGGGCCGCGGTGGCCGCGCTCCGTACCGCCGCCGCCCAGCATCCGCACGACCAGCACCTGGTGAACCTGATCGGCGAGCTGTCCATGCGCAGCGAGCCCTTCCGCGGCTGGTGGGCCGCCCAGGACGTCTACGTGCACCGCCACGGCGTGAAGCACTTCCGCCACCCGGCCGTCGGCGACCTGGAACTAGACTTCGAGGCCCTCGAACTGCCCGGCGACGATCCGCTGGTGGTCCTGACGTACACCGCCGAGCCGGGCACACCGAGCGGCGACGGCCTGCAACTGCTCGCCACCTGGGCCGCAACACAAGCCGCCACGGTCCAGCCGGCGGGCTGACGTCGGTCATGGCCTGGACTGCCGCCACCATCCTCACCGAAGACGGCGAGGTTCCGCTGCGCACCTTGCCGGTCGCGGACCTGGTGTCCGCCGCGCTCGCCGTCGACGACGACAACCGCGGGTGACATCGAACCGGGCGACCTGACCGTGACCGTCCTGGTTCAGGAGCTTTGTGCGGCGGTCACGCCCGGCCAGACGGTCACAGCGGACCATGTCATTGCCACCTTGCGCGACGGCAAGGTCTTCGACTCATCGTGGTCGCGGAGGTCCACCCTCGAGGCGGTCGTCGGGCTGGCCCAGTTGGGACGGACGATCGAGGTGATGGAAGGCCTGGACCGCGGGCGTTCCCAGGTCGAGCCTACGGGCGGCGAGCTCGTCGACAGCCGCGTACGCGTGCTCCGCGGTTGCCGGCCACGCCCGAAGAACGCATGCCGCATGCCGTCAAGGCCGATCGACTCATCGACACCGTTTGCGCTCACCGTTAACCACATTGACGTATGACGCTGAGCGGACCTGGGTCACAGCTGGTGCAGCAGCCGGCGCTACCGGCACTGCGAGCAGCGGCGGGCGTGCGGCACCGCGACCAGTCGTTGCCAGGCGATGGTGGTCCCGCACGCGTCGCAGCGGCCGTAGGTGCCCTCCGACATGCGGCGCAACGCCTGTGCGGTGTCGGCGATGCCCCGCCGCGCCCCTTCGACCCTGGCCTCGAACGTGGCGGGATCGGTCATGCCGCCGCGAAGCGTGAGCTCGTTCAGGCGGTTGGTGTGCATGGCGAATGCGTGCTCCAGTCTGTCCCGGAGCAGTTCCACTGGTTGCTGCATCGTGCTCGTCACGAGAGTCCTCCTGTGCCGCGGGCCGGGATCGCACGTCCTTCGAGCGGTCCCGACTACCGTGCACCTCCAGCGTGCCCGCCCGTGCCAGGGATGCCACCGGCAGCCGTCGGCGAAGTTGACCGCCGTGCGTTGCCGATCGCCGGCAACCCGGGGTCACGTTCCACACCGACGGTGCTCGCCTGTTGACCGTGCGACGATCCCGGTGGGGCGGCAACGGTCGACGGCGTTCAGAACGTGGGGAGTGCGGGTCGGTGTGGCATTCTCAGACACCCACGGAGTCGCCGAGGAGGGTCATGTCGAGCACGCCACCGGCGCGGGCGCCCGAGTTCGGCCGCGACGCGCTGATCGTCTGTGAGAGCCTCGTGCGCATCTACCAGACCGGGTCGGTCGAGGTGCAGGCGCTGCAGGGACTCGACCTCGCCGTGGACAGCGGAGAGATGGTCGCCGTCGTGGGCGCCTCCGGGTCGGGCAAGTCGACGCTGCTGTCCATCCTCGCCGGGATCGACGCGCCGACCGCCGGACGGGCGCGGGTCGACCGGTGGAACCTGCTGGCCATGTCCCGCGCCGACCGGGTCCGCTACCGGCGGCACACCGTGGGGTTCGTGCGCCAGCAGACGGCCAGCAACCTTGTGCCGTACCTGACCGCCCGGCAGATGGTGGACCTGCCGATGACGACGGCCCGCACCCCGGTCAAGGCCCGCCGGGACCGTGCCGCCGAGCTCCTCGCAACCCTCGGCGTCGCCGACTGCGGCGACCGGCGCCCGTCCCAGCTGTCCGGCGGTCAGCAGATGCGCGTCGCCATCGCCGTGGCGCTGGCGAACCAGCCGCGGGTCCTGCTGGCCGACGAGCCCACCGGCGAACTGGACACCGCGACGTCGGCCGAGGTGTTCGGGGCGTTGCGGGACGTCAACCGGCGCTTCGGCGTGACCGTGGTGGTGGTGACCCACGACCCTGCGGTGAGCGGCCAGGTCGAGCGGACGGTGGCCATCCGCGACGGCCGGACCAGCAGCGAGGTGCTGCGCCGCGCCACCACCAACGCCGAGGGCGACACCCACGTGATCGCCGAGGAGTACGCCGTGATGGACCGCGCCGGCCGGGTCCAGGTGCCCCGCGACTTCCGTGAGGCGCTCGCCCTGACCCGGCGGGTCCGCCTGGCCCTGGAACCCGACCACGTCACGATCCGCCCCGACACAGCGGAAACGGCGGACAGCGCGTGACCGCCGCGCCGCTGCTGTCGGTACGCGACATCCACCGCCGCTTCGGCGCCGGACCGACCGCGGTCCACGCGCTTAGAGGCGTGTCGTTCGACGTCCGGGCCGGCACCATGGTCGCCCTCGTCGGCCGGTCCGGCTCCGGCAAGACGACCCTGCTCAACGTCATCGGCGGCCTGGACCGCCCGGACGGCGGCACCGTGCACATCGACGGCACCGACGTCACCGCCCTCGACGAGGACGGGCTGTCCCGGCTGCGCCGGGAGAAGGTCTCCTACGTGTTCCAGACCTTCGGGCTGATCCCGGTGCTGTCGGCCGCAGAGAACGTCGGCGCCCCGCTGCGGCTGGCCCGCGTCGCTCCCGCCGAGCGCGAACACCGCGTCGAACTGCTGCTCGGGCTCGTCGGGCTCACCGAGCACGCGGAGCAGCGCCCCACCGAACTGTCCGGCGGCCAGCAGCAGCGGGTCGCGATCGCCCGGGCCCTGGCAGGCTCGCCCCGGCTGCTCATCGCCGACGAACCCACCGGCCAGCTCGACGCCGAAACCGGCCTGGCGGTGATGGCACTGATCCGCGGCGTCGTCGAGTCCGAGGGCGTCACCGCGCTCGTCTCCACCCACGACCCGGTGATGATGGCGCTCGCCGACCGCGTCATCACCATCCACGACGGGCAGCTCGACTGATGCTCAGCCTGCTCATCCGCCGGGCCGGCGCGCAATGGCCGCTGCTCGCCGCGCTGCTCGGCGTCGTCACCGTCGGCGCCACCCTGCTCGGCACATGTGCCCTGCTCACCACCCGCACCGCCGAGCGGGCCTACGAGGTCGCCGCCGCCCGCGCCGCGCCCGACACCGTCGACGTCACCGCGTACACCGGCACCATCGAGGGCCCGCACGCCGGTGCCGTGGCTGGCGACGCCCGTGACGTCATCGCCGGCGCCCTGGCACCGTTCCCCACCACCACCCATACCCGCGCGTCGAGCATCCTGCGGGCCCTGCCGGCGGCGGTCGCCGCCGGCACGACCGTCGCGCCCCAGACATACCTGACCGCCATGGACGACCTGCCGGCCCGCGCCCAGCTCACCGCGGGACGCTGGCCGCAGGCCGCGAAGGCGCCCTTGGAAGCGGTACTGCTGGAGCAGACCGCGCAGCTGCTCGGCGTCGGCCCCGGCAGCCGGCTGCAGCTCGGCGCGGAGCTCGCCCACGCCGCTGTCCCCCCGCTCGACGTCACCGTCGTCGGTGTCGTCCGCCCGCTGCCCGGCGCCGGCTGGGACCGCGACCCGCTCGCCGCGACCGGCTCCGCCCTGGGCTACCTCGACGGCCGCTTCGGTCAACCCGTCAACGTGTACGGCCCGCTCATCGTCGACCTCACCGACCTGCTCACCACCGGCGCCACCATCGACCGGCTGCAGGTCACCGCGCACCCGGACCTGTCGCGTGCCACCCGCCGCGCCCTCGACGCCGCCGCCGTCGCCGTCGGTGCCGCGGACCGCCGCCTCGCCCGTGCCCTCGGCGACCGCGTCGGGCTGGAACGGGTCTACTCTGCCCTGCCGGTGACCCTGCGCGCCGCCGATGACCAGCGCCGTGTCACGACCGCCGTCGTGCTCGCCGTCGCCGTGCTCGGCGGCATCCTCGCCGCCACCGCCCTGGCCCTCGCCGGCCGGCTCACCGCCGGCGTCCGTGCCGACGAGACCGCCCTGCTCGTCGCCCTCGGCACCAGCCCTCGCCAACTCGCTGTCACCGCCGCCGTGGAGGCCGGCGCGCTCGCCGTCCTCGCCGCCGCCCTGGCGATCCCCGCCTCCTCAGCCCTGCACGCCGCCCTCACCCACCTACCACCGCTGGACGGCGCCGGGCTCGGCACCCACCCGGTCGTGACCGGCCCGCAGACGCTCACCGTCGCGGCCGGCGCGGTCGCGCTGGCCGCGGTGCTCATCGTCCTCGCTGTCCGGCCGGGCCCCGCGCCCGGCGAGCGCCGGCAGCGCCGCGAACTGCTCGCCCGGTCCGGCGCCGACCTGCTGCTCGTCGCGTTCGCCGGGGCAGGCTGGTGGCAGCTGTCCGCGCAACCCGCCGCCGCCACCAGCCGCGCCGACGTGGTCCGCGTCCTCGCCCCGGCGCTGCTGCTCACCGCCGGTGCCGCGCTGGCGCTGCGCCTGGTTCTGCCGGCCCTGCACGGCGCCGACCGGCTCGCCCGCCGCGCCCGCGGGCTCGTCCTGCCGCTGGCCGCGTTCGAGGCCGCCCGCCGCCCGCAGGCGGTCGCCGCCGGCCTGCTCGTCGGCCTCGCCTGCGCCGCCGGCACGTTCGGTGTCGCGTTCGACGCCACCTGGCACCGTTCGCAGCACGACCAGGCCGACGTGTCCGCCGGCACCGACCTCGTGCTGACCCTCACCACCCCGCCGGACGCCGGGCAGGGCGACACCGTGGCCGCCGCGACCGGCGGCACGGTGAGTCCCGCCGTCAACCGGGGTGTCGCCGTCGGGCAGTGGCTCGGCAACGCCGGCGACCCGCCGCGGCTCGTCGCCGTGCACACCGCCCACGCCGACGCCCTGCTGCGCGGCCGGCTCGACGGCGACCGGACCTGGACCGGCGTCGGCGCCACCCTCGCCCCGGCCTCCCCCGCCGCCGGCATCGCGGTCCCGGCCGGCGCCGCACTCGCTCTCACCGGCACCGCCGGCGGCGCCGAGCTCGTCGTGACCCCCCGGCTGCTCCTGCAGGACGCCACCGGCCTGCGCACCCCCTGCAGCGCACCACCCGTGCCGCTGGACGCGACCCCGCACCGGCTGCCGGCCTGCGCGACCGCCGGCGGGCTGCAGCTCGTCGCGGTGTCCCTGAAAGTCGAAGGAACGGGCGACAACACCACAGGCGGCAGCAGCAAGGTCGACGTCACGCTTACCGTGCCGGGCGGCACACCACCCACCGGACCGTGGACCGCGACCTCCGCCGCGCCGGTCCCCACGCAGGTGGCCGACCCGGCCGTCGCCGTCACCGGCGCGGACCTGCGCCTGACCGGGACCGTCCAGCTCGACGGCGCGCCGGACGCCGCCCGCACCCTCGTCGCCACCGCGTTCGCGGACCCCGGGCCTGTCCCGGTCGCCGTGTCCGCCCGCTTCGCCGACGAGATCGGCGCGAAACGCGGGACGCCGCTGAGCATCACCGTCGGCACCACGGCCGTGCCGATCGTCGTCGCCGAGGTGCTGCCGGCAGTCCCCGCCGCTCCCGGTGCGGCCGCGGTCCTCGCCGACCTCGACCTGCTCTCCCGCGCGCTCGCCGTCGCCGGCGACCTCACGTTCCCGGTCGACGCCTGGTGGGTCGGCCACCCCACCGGCGACGCCGCCGGCCGGGTCGCGGCGCTGCGCCTCGGCACCGTCAGCACCCGCGCCGAGGAAACCACCCGGCTCAGCGGCGGCCCGCTACGCGCCGGCCTGCCCGCCGCGCTCCGGCTGCTCGTGCCGGCCGCCGCGCTGCTGCTGCTCGCCGGTGTCGTCCTGCACGTCACCTGCGACCTGCAGGTCCGCGCGCTGGAGGTGGCGCGGCTGCGGGGCATCGGCATGGCCCGGCGCGACATCCGGGCGGTCCTGCTCGGCCAGCACGCCGCGGTGCTGGTGCCCCTGCTCGTCGCCGGCGCCGTGGTCGGCGGGCTCGCCACTCGGCTCGTGGCACCGCTGCTGGTGCGCTCCGCCACCGGCGCGGCGCCCGTACCGTCGGCGCAACCGCTGTGGCCGTGGGCCGCCGAGACGGCCCTGCTCCTGCTGCTGCTGGCCGGGTGCACCGTCGCGGTCGCCGCCGTCGTCTCCGTCCAGGTCCGCCGGGCCGACGCCGCCCACCTGCGGGTGGCGTCGTGAACCGGCCGGCCCTGCACTGGCCCAGCATCCGCGGCCGGGCCCGCGCCGACGCGGGACCGCTGCTGCTCGCCGCCGCCGTCGTCGCGGCGGTCGCCTTCCTCGCCGGCGCGGTCCCGCCGCTGTTGCGCACCACCGCCGACGACGCCGTCCGGGACACCGTCCGCCGGGCCGGCGGCGACGCCGATGTCCTCGTGCACAGCCGGTTCGAACGCGACGACGGGCCCAGCGGCGGACGGCTCCGCGCGCCGCTGCTCGCCGACGACGTCGACGACTTCCGCGACCGGGCGTCGTTCGAACTCGGCGCCGGCCTGCACGCCGTCCTGCAACCACCGGTCGCCGTCGTCACCAGCCCGGTCCTCAACGTCACCGACGGCAGTGTCCTGCGCACCTTCCAGCTCGCCTACCTCGCCGCCGACGGTGGCGGCCCCGCCGTCACCTGGATCGCCGGCACCGCACCGGGACCCGCCGCCGCGGCCGGAACCGACCGGTTCGTGGTGGCGCCGTACGTCGGCCCGCCCTGGCCGGTCCAGGTCGGGCTGTCCGAAGCGGACGCCGCGGCGCTCGGCCTGTCCCCCGGCGACACCATCGCCCTCAAGGACGAGCACAAACAGGTCAAGGACGTCCGGGTCAGCGGCATCTTCCGGCCCGCCGACGACGCAGACCCCGCCTGGCGGCTTGCACCGTCGGTGCTGCACCCCGTGGCCGGCGCCGACGGCGTCGGCACCACCCGGCTCGGCGGGCTGCTGTCCCGCGACTCGCTGCCCGACGCCCGCCTCGCCTTCGACCAGGACCAGCTGCAGCGCACCGTCCGGTTCGCCCCCCGACCGGACGCCCTCACCTGGTCCGGCGCGGCCACGCTCGCCGCGACCGTCGTGCAGCTCAAGGCCACCTCCGGCGCCTCCAGCGGCCCCGACGAGGCGCTGCGCTGGGAGTCGCAGCTCGACACGGTGCTGCGCGACGCCCGAACCCAGGTCAACGCCGCCGCCGCTCAGGCATCCGTGCTGCTCACCGGTATCGTTTCGGCCACGGTACTGGTGCTGCTCGTCGCCGCCGATCTGCTGGTGCGCCGCCACGTCCCGGCCATCACCGCCGCCCGGCACCGCGGGGCGGCCCTGCCCGACCTCGGCGCGGAGCTGTTCATCGAGTCAACCGCGGCGGCACTGGTCGCCACCGCGGTCGGTCTCGCCCTCGCCCGTGCCGTCGCCCCCGGCGTCTCCGTGCTGACGGCGGTGCCCCTCGCGGTGGCCGCCGCCATCGCCGCACCGGCATTCGGCACGCTCGCCGCCGCCCGCGCCACCACCGACCGGCGCACCCCGGCGAACCGCAGCGCCCGCCGCTGGACCCGGCGCACCCGGCGACTGCGCCGCGCCGCGCTGGACGTCGCGCTCCTCGTCGCCGCAGCCGGTGCCCTCGTCGCGCTGCACCAACGCGGCATCGCTCCGACCGGCGCGGCGTCGACCCCCGACGCCAGCGCGGGCCTGCCCACCAGCGCACCGGCGCTCGGCGCGGTCGCCGTGGCGCTCCTGCTGCTGCGGCTGCTGCCGGCCGGCACCCGCCTCGCGCTGCGGCAGGCCATGCGCTCGCGCCGCCCCCTCTCCGTGTTCGGCGCCGCCCGGGCCGCCGCCACCGCCGGCCGGGTCCTCCCGCCGCTGGCGCTGGTGACCGCCACCGCGCTCGCGTCGTTCGCCCTCGTCCTCGACGCCACCGCCCGTCAGGGGGTCACGGACGGCTCGTGGCGTACGGTCGGCGCCGACGCCCGCCTCGACGTCGCCCCGGCCGCGGCCGCCTCGACACCCACCCTCGCCGCGCGCGTCGCCGCTGCACCCGGTATCGACCACGTCGTCGTCGCGCAGGTCACCGACCGGGCCCGGGTCATCGCCGACACCGTGATCACCGCCCCCCGCTTGGTGGTCGTCGACACCGCCGCGTTCCGGCGGCTGCTCGCCGCGACCCCGCTGCCGGACGTGCCGGCGCTCGACCGGCTCGCGGACCCCGCCCCCGGCGACGTCCCGGCGCTGGTGCTCTCCGGCGACGGCACCCTCCAACCCGGCATGCACCTGCAACTGCCCCAGCCGGACGGTGCCCCGGCGATCCGGCTCACCGCCGTCGGCACCGCCCCGGCGATCGGCGACGCCACCGATGTCGTCGTCGTGGACACCGCCGGCCTCGCCGCCGCCGGCCTGCCCACCGTCCCCAACACCGTCTGGGTCACCGGCGTAGGCACCGCCCGCGCCGTCGCCACCGCCGGCGACGCCACCGCGAACGTCGTGCTGCGCGCCGACGTGGAACGCACCCGCCGGGCCGCGCCGCTGACCGCGGGGCTGCTGCGGCTTGCCCGTACCGCCGCCGCCACCCTGCTGGCACTCGGACTGCTCGGGCTCGCGCTCGGCGCCGCCGCCGGCGCACCACAGCGCTGGCAGACCCTGACCCGCCTGCGCACTCTCGGTCTGCGGCCACGCGACGCCCGCTGGATCGCGGCCGGCGAACTGCTGCCCGCGGTGCTGCTCGCCGCGGTCGGCGGCCCGCTGCTCGGCGCGGCGCTGGCCCGGCTCACACTCGGCCCGCTGGAGATGCGGCTGCTCACCCGCCAGGCCGTCGACCCTGCCCTGGCTTTGCCGTGGGGGTGGCTCGCGCTGCTGGGCGCGGCGCTGCTGGCGGCGGTCGCCGTCGTGGTCCCGGCCGAGGCGGCGCTGCGCCGCCGCCGGCAGCTGGGCGAGGTGCTCCGCGCCGGCGAATGACGCTCAACGCCGCCCTCAGCTGCTGGCCGGCGCGCTGATGCGCTGGGTGCCGACGACCGAGAGCAGCTGCAGTTTCTCGTAGGTCTCGCTGCCGGGCACCGCCGTGTACACCAGCAGCGAATGCGACTGGTCCGGGTCGAGCAGCCCCTGGCAGGCCAGCTCGAGCTCACCGACTTCCGGGTGGATGAACCGCTTGGTGTGGCTGTAGCGGACCCCGATCTCGTGCTGGTCCCAGACGGCACGGAACTCCTCGCTGCAGGCGAGCAGCAGGCGCTGCAGATGCGCGGCCCACGAATCCTGCCCGCGCAGCGTGACCGTCTTGCGCAGGCCGGCGGCGAAGACGCGCGAGTGCAGCGCGTGGTCGTCGGGGTGGTACAGCGCCCGGCACTCGGGATCGGTGAACCACCGGTACCCGATGCTGCGGGCCGGGCCGGTGTACCTGGTGAGGTCGCCGTTGAGCGCGACGTCGAGCGGCGTCTGCCGCAGCGTCTCACCGAGCTCGGTGACGATCTCGGCGGGTGTGTCGGTGAGCCGGTCAAAGATGCGCAGCAGCCCGGGGCTGATGTGCTCGCTGGTCGCGCCCCTGGTGGGCGGGTTCTGCCCGGCGAGGCGGAACAGGTGGTCGCGCTCGTCCAGGGACAGGTGCAGCCCCTGCGCGATCGACGCGATCATCTGCGCGGACGGGTGCGGCCCACGCGCGCGCTCCAGCCGGCTGTAGTAGTCGGCGGAGATGTGGCAGAGCGCGGCGACCTCCTCGCGCCGCAGCCCGGACGTCCTGCGCCGCTGCCCGCGCGGCAGGCCGACGTCCTCAGGCTGCAGCGCCTCGCGGCGGTGGCGCAGGAACTCGGCGAGCCCGGCCCGGTCGATCATGTCCGTTCTCCTGCTCTGCGGTGCATGCTCCGATCCTGACACCGCAACCGGACCGCAGCCTGGGATCACCGATCCGCCCCTCCCGCCATTGGGGGTTCGGACAGCCTGGGATCACCAGGCCGTGGATGTCGCCGCGGATCGGGCGCAGCCTGGGACCACGTCACGCTGCGCAGTCGTCGCGGCGCCGATCCGAGGAGTGCTCCATGGCACGCAGGCAACCGGACATCACCGTCCCCGACCTCACCGGAAAGCTCGCCGTGGTCACCGGCGCCAGTGACGGCATCGGCCTGGGCCTCACGACGCGCCTCGCCGCCGCCGGCGCCGAGGTCGTCATGCCCGTCCGGAACCTCCGCAAGGGCGAAGCGGCGATCGCGACCGTCAGGCAGCGGTACCCCAACGCCGTCCTGTCGCTGCGCGCGCTGGACCTGTCGTCGCTGGAGTCGGTGGCGGCGCTCGGCGCCAACCTGCGTGCCGAGGACCGGCCGATCCACCTCCTCGTCAACAACGCCGGCGTGATGACCCCGCCGGCGCGGCAGCGCACCACCGACGGGTTCGAACTGCAGTTCGGCAGCAACCACCTCGGCCACTTCGCACTCGTCAGCCATCTGCTGCCGCTGCTGCGGGCGGGACGCGCGCGGGTGACCTCACAGCTCAGCGTCGCGGCGAACTCGAACGCCATCAACTGGGACGACCTGAACTGGGAACGGTCCTACCACGGCCGTAAGGCGTACAGCCAGTCCAAGATCGCGTTCGGCCTGTTCGGGCTCGAGCTGGAGCGGCGCAGCCGGGCCGGCGACTGGGGCATCACCAGCAACATCTCCCACCCCGGCGTCGCGCCCACCAGCCTCCTGGCCGCGCGTCCCGAGCTCGGCCGGACGAAGGACTCCACCGGCGTGCGCCTCATCCGCGCGCTGTCCAGCCGTGGCATCCTCCTCGGCACCGTCGAGACGGCGGTGCTTCCGGCGCTGCTCGCGGCCACCTCCGCCGAGGCCCAGGGCGGCCGCTTCTACGGCCCGAGCGGTCCAGGGCATCTCGGCGGCGCGCCCGCCGAGCAGGAAACCTACTCCCGGTTGCGCAGCGAGGACGACGCCAGGCGCATGTGGCGGATCTCGGAGGACCTCACCCACGCGTCCTTCCCGAACGAGCAACGGGCCAAAGGCCCGTCAACGCGGTGACGACTCGACGCCACATCCGATCAGCGGACACTGTGATGCACAAGCTCGCGGCTCGCCCGCCGACCCACGGCGGTTCCGGGCGAGTGGGGCAAGTGCGCGCGCGATTATCCGAACCGCCCCCGAACCATCGACGAGCTCTTCGCCGACGAGAGGGTCCAAGAGTCGGGCACCCATTCGATCCTCGACATGCGGCGAGTGCTGCCCGACGGCGAGCCGCAGAAGTTCGGTTGGCTCGATGCGGCTGTGACCTCGCCGTTCGAGTTTGATCGGCGCTTCGCCGAGCACGGCGAGCCCGAGTACGGAACGATCGCTCCGGTGACCACCGCGGAGGCGCTCGACCGGGCCGGCGTCGAGAAGGTCACTCGCGACCACCTGGAGGTGATCGACGATTTGGCCGAACGCCGCTGGTTCGGACGATGCGCCGTCCTACATGACACCGCCGGTGTACCGACCGAGATCTACTTCTGGGGCTGGTCCGGGGACTGACTGCCCGCGCACTCATGGCACCCCTCTCTGCCCGACCCACCAGCATCAACACGCTGAGCGGTCCACCTGAACGCCGAGGCCGCGTGCATTGCACCTTCGCGAAGGTAGAAGCGATGTGCGTCGGTCCGCGCAACGCCGGACTCCAGGAAGACGTAGTTGGCGCCGCGGTCGTGCGCCCACGCCCTTGCGGCCGTCAGCAAGCTGGCGCCGACACCTCCGGAGCGCCACTCGGGATGCACGGCGAGATCTTCGATCGAAGCCCGACGACCGAAGCGAACCGAAAGGATGTCGAGGTAGACGCTGGCTACGCCGACCAGCTGATCCTGATACGAGCGGGCTGCGAACAGCGCCACGTTTTCGTGGTCGAGGACCTGTGCGGTGCGCTCGACGGCGCGGTCGCGATCCCAATCCGAGGGACGGCTGCCGGGCGGGTCGAAGAGCCACTCCAACCCCGATACGAATTCGGCCTCGGCACCTCGCTGGAACTGTCGGATATGGATGCTCATCGGAGCATGATCCTTTGCCGCGGTTCGGGTCGAAACCATGACCACGCAGGCGCTCATCGGCAGACCCGAACGCCAACGCGCCTGCTCGGCGGGCCGGGAACGGTGCTGCGGTCACCACAAGGACCAGCGCGATGTCTCCCGGGTCGGGGGTCATCGCACGGTTGTGTCGATCAGCGAGACCAAGGCCGGGAGCAGTGCCTCGGCTGCAACGATCACGGAGGCGGTCGGGCGGTGCTGTTCGCCGGTGTACCGCTGTGCGATCGCGGTCAGCTCAGGGTTTGCAACGGTGATGCGGTCGATGCCCTCGATGGTCTCCAGCGGGCCGATCAGCTGACGTTGTTCGACGTCGACCCAGCGCTGGTGACGATTTCCTCGCAGGCGTTCTGGCTCATGTGGGACGACCACTCGGGTCGGCGGCGTTCGCACGCGCCGGGCTTCTTCGCGCGACTGGCTGACGGCACTGCTGTCGTGGTCGACGTGCACGGGCCGGGTCGTACCGGTACGGCGCCGGCCCGCCGCCCGCCGGGGCCAGGGCCCGCACGAGGTCGTGCACGGCGTCCGGGTCGAACGGGTGCCGGGCGGGGTCGACGTCCGCCCAGGTCAGGGATACGTGCTGCATCGCCGGCCATCGTGCCACGCGAGGATGCCCTGATTCATTCAGGGCGTTCATTCCCGAATCGCAACGGCGCCGGCCGATGCGGTGGCACGGTTGAGCACAGGGCACCGCCTGCATCGGAGGGGGACGATTCGATGACATCCCAGGTTGAAGCGGCATCCAGCACCGGCGTACCGAAGCAGCCCGGCCCGGCCGAGGGCGAGTCGGCGTTGCCGGAGCTGCGCGCGATGTGGTGGGAGACCGGCGTGCGCGCACGGGCCGAGGCGGGTGTGCTGGCGGTGTTCGCCGAGCTGCCGCGGCTCCTCGCGGAGGCGTTGCGGACCAGTTGGCGCGCCGACCGGACCCGGACGCTGGTCGTGGCCGGCTCGACGATCGGCTCCGGCGTGATGGCGACATTCGGGCTGCTGGCCACGCAGCGGGTGCTGGTCGAGCTGTTCGCCGCCGGTCCGACCCCGGATCGGGTGTGGGCGGCGCTGCCCGCGCTGCTCGGGCTGGCCGCGGCGATCGCGATCCGGTCCGGGCTCGGGATCGCCACCGGGTACGCGTTGAACGGCCTCACGCCGCGCGTCGACTGCGAGGTCGAGCGGGCGCTGTTCGCCACCACGACGGCGGTGCGGCTCGACGCGTTTGACGCCGACGCGTTCGCCGACGACATGGAGCGCGCGTCGCGGGGCAGCAGCTCGGTCATCGACCTGGTCGAGGGCGCGCTGAACTTCCTCGCCGGGCTCGCCGGGCTGCTCGCCGTCGCCGTCGCGGTCGTCGTCATCCACCCGCTGCTGCTGCTCGCCCTGCTGGTCGCGACGCTGCCGCAGGCGTGGGCGTCGCTGCGGGCCGGGCACGAGCGGTACCGGACGTACATCGCCGGGTCGGTGCGGCGGCGCCGGTTGTGGCTGCTGCATCAGCTGATGGCCGACCGGGACTCAGCGGCGGAGCTGCGCTCCTACGGGCTGCGCGGGTTCCTGCTCGACCAGTACGACCGGGTGATGGGCGCCGAGACCCGCATCCAGCTCGACCTGGCCCGCAAGGTCACCACCACGACCAGTCTCGGCTCGGTCGTCGGCGGCGTCGCCACCGGCGCCGTCTACGCCCTGCTCGGGATCCTGCTGCTCGACGGGCAGATCCCCCTGGCCGCCGCGGCGACGTGCGTGTTCGCCGTCCAGGCCGCGCAGCGGGCGTTGACCGCGGTCACGTTCCAGATCGACCGGATCTACGCCGAGGGGCAGCACGTCAGCGACTACACCGGTTTCATGACCCGCGCCGCCGACTACCTGCCCGCCGAACGGGCCGGCCGGCCCGCGCCGGGACCGCTGCAGGCCGTCGAGGTCCAGGCGGTGAGCCTGGCCTACCCGGAGCGGAACAGTCCGGCCGTCGACGACGTCACCCTGTCCATCACGGCCGGGCAGACGGTGGCGTTCGTGGGCGAGAACGGCTCCGGCAAGACCACGCTCGCCGCGATCATCGCCGCCCTCCGCGAACCCGACACCGGCGCCGTCACCTGGAACGGCCGGCCGCTGCACGACTGGGACACCGACCGGCTGCGCGAGCGGATCGGGGTCGTCACCCAGGAATACCACAAGTGGCCGTTCACCGCCGCGACGAACATCGCCCTCGGCGACATCGACGCCGAACCGGACCAGCACCGCATCGAGGCCGCCGCCGCCCGCGCCGTCGCCCACGACATGATCGTCGAACTGCCGCACGGGTACGAGACGCTGCTGGACCGCACGTTCGCCAACGGGCAGGACCTCTCCGGCGGTCAATGGCAGCGCATCACCGCCGCCCGCGGGTTCCTGCGCACCGCCGACCTGCTCATCATGGACGAGCCGTCCTCCGCGCTCGACCCGCGCGCCGAGGACGCCCTGTTCCAGGCGATCCGCGACCGGCAGGGCCGCGCGACGACCATCCTCATCACCCACCGGCTGGCGAACGTCCGCCACGCCGACCGCATCTTCGTCCTCGACCACGGCCGGCTCATCGAATCCGGCACCCACGACGAGCTCGTCACGGCCGGCGGCCAGTACGCCGAACTGTTCGCGCTGCAGTCCGCGGGCTACCAGTCGCCGCGGTGACCGCCTCCGGCCCGCCGGATACGGGCCGATCAGCAGCGGCATCCCGGTCACTCGGCGCTGCCAAACGATCACCATACGCGCAAGGGTGGGGCAACGATCCCGACGATCATCGGAGTTCCCGTGCGCCTGCCGCGCCTCGCTCTCGCCACGGTCCTCGCCATGCTCCTCGTCGCGGTGGCCGAGCCCGCCGCCGCCGAGCCTGCCGGTGGTCCGCCGTCCGGGCCGGTCAGGCTCATCGTCGACACCGACTTCGGTCAGTGGTGGGACGACGTCGCGGCGCTGTCCGTGGTGCACAGCGCCGCCAGCACCGGCCGGGTCCAGATCCTCGGGGTGATGTCCGACGTGGACAATCCGTGAAACGCGGCCGGGCTCGACGCCCTCAACACCTGGTACGGGAGGCCGGACATCCCGATCGGCGTGCCCTCGGGCGCCGCACCCGTCGACCAGACCTACAGCCGCCTGCTCGCCGAGCGCTACCCGCACACCGGCCGGCCGGTCGACGCGGTCGCGCTGTACCGCCGGCTGCTGCGGTCCCAGCCCGACCACAGTGTGACAATCCTGTCGATCGGCGCGCTCACCAACCTCGCGCAGCTCGCCCCGTACTGACGCGGCGCTCATTGCCCGCAAGGTCGCCGGGACGGTCATCATGGGCGGCGAGTATCCGGTGGCGAGCGCACCGGAATGGAACTTCGGGCTGGACCTGCCCGCCACGCGGCAGGTGGTCGCGACCTGGGCCACGCCGACCGTCTACGACGGATTCGAGATCGGCGCACAGGTGTTCGCCGGCAACCGTGTCTGCGCCACCCACCCGGCCAGCAACCCCGTCCGGGCCGTGTTCGACCTGCTCTACGGCTGCGGCACCAGCCAGACCGACGGCACCTGGGACCCGACGGCCGCCTACTACGCCGTTGCCGGGACGGGCCGCGTCTACACGCTCGCCGGGACGGGCGGCCACAACACCGTCGCCGCCGACGGCACCAACGCCTGGGTGCCGGGCGGACACGGGCAGCGGTACCTCGTCATGACCGACGCCGCCCACCTCACCAACGCGATCGACGCCCTCATCGACCGCGTCCCGCGCAGGTGAGGGCCACCCACCCCGCGAGCTCCGTCCCTGGCTATGTTCCGCCGCTGTTCGCGCAGCGGCCGAACACGTCTCCCGCATGACCCGCGCGACGGTGCCCCGATTCGCCACCTTCCCGCCCTGACCGACGCCGCCGTCCGCTCGATCGGAGATCTCACCACCCGATGACCCCGTAGGTGACGCCCTACACTGTCCGCTCGTGGCCGCCGCGGCTCGTCGACGCCGTCGTGGACGCGTTCCGCGCCGGCGACCCCTCGACGGCGGCGCCTGGACCCGCGACGCCCGCGCCGACATCGCCGCCCGACCGAGCGGGTCGCCCTCGTGGGCCGGCAGGACTACGGCCACGCCGAGATCGGCTGGCTGGCCGGGCAGCTGGGCGTGCGGGGCGCGACCGGGGCGCTGGAGCCGCTGACCGCCGCCCTCGCCCACGAGAACACCCACGAGCGGGTCTTCGGCAGCCAGCTGTGCCGGGCCATCGGCGAGATCGGGGGCACCGGCAGCGCCGTCGATGAGGTCCGCACCTGCTTCGAGCGCGGATTCCGCCCGTACGAGCGGGGCCAGGCCGCCTTCGCGCTGTGGCAGCTGACCGGCGATCCGCTGCTGCGCCTCGTCGAGGCCAACCTGGTGGCCGACGACCGGGAGCACGACACGTTCCTGCTGTCGCTGCTGCCGTCCATGGGCGAGGCGGCCCGGCCGCTGCTGCCGGCGCTGCGCGCCCACCTGCAGCGTTTCCCGCAGCGGCTGGGCAGCAACACGAGGATCGCCGACATCCTGTACACCATGGACGGCGACAGCGACGAGATCGTGCCGCCGCTGGCCGCCGACCTCACCAAGAGGATGCCGTCCGAGCAGGCGTTCGACCTCGTCGAGCAGGCCGGGCTGACCGCCCTGCTGCCACACCTGCGCAACGTGTACGACGGCACCTCCATCGAGTGGGTGAAGGTCCGCGCCGCCGGCGCCCGGCACCGGTCGGCGACCTGGCCACCGACGCGGTGGTGCGGGCCGTGCTGCCCGCACCCGCCGGCTTCGAGTACTGGCAGCACCACGCCGCGACCCGGGCCGTCGCCCTGGTCGTGCGCCTGCACGCGACCCAGGCCGCCGAGCGGCTGGAGGCGTTCCTGGCCACCGACAGAAGCATCCGGTTCGGTGGCCTGAACGACCTCGTCCGCGACGACGAGCGGCTCCAGGCACACCTGCGAGCCGGCGACGAACATCCTCGTGGAGTTCTGGTACAACTACGGCCTCTCACCGCAGGCGCTGCTCGACCGCGGGCACACGATCACGAACCAGTCGTGGGACCCGACGTACTACGTGCTCGGCGGCGGCAAGCCGAACCCGACGTGGGGCTACGAAACCTGGACCCCGGACCGGTTCCAGGGCAACCAGACGATCAACGCCCCGGCCCGCAACCTCGGCACCGTCGTGCATGTCTGGAGCGACAACCCGAACGCCGAGACCGAGGAGCACTGCGGCTATGGCGCGTGCTCGTCGCCACCTGGAGTGATCGTCTCCAGCGCGTCGCGGAGTGCGGCGCGTGAGGTGATGCCGAGCTTCGGGAAGATCCGGTGCAGGTGGCCGCCGACGGTGCGGTGGGACAGGTGCAGCCGTTGGCCGACTTGCTTGTTGGTCAGGCCGGTGGCGGCCAACGTGGCGATCTGTCGTTCCTGCGCGGTGAGTGCGACGCCGACGTCCGGCCCGGCGACGGTGGCGATCCCGGTGGCGCGCAGCTCGTTGCGGGCCCGCGTCGCCCAGGGTCGGGCACCGAGCCGCTCGAGCGTCGCCAGGGCGGCGCGGAGCTGCGAGCGGGCGCGGGCGGTGTCCCGGGTGCGGCGTAGTCGTTGTCCGTAGGCGAGTTGGATGCGGGCCTGTTCGAAGGGCCAGCGGTCGGCCTCGGGTAGGGACAGCGCGGCTTCGAACAGCGGGCCGGCCTGCTCGTCGTCGGCGGCCAGGGCGGCGGCTCCGGCGGTGATCAACGCTGTGCGCGTGGAGATGCGGTCGATGCCGGCCTGCTGGGCGGCGGCGACGTTCGCGCGGGCCTGGGCGGTCCGCCCGGTACGGACGGCCGCTTCGACCAGATCCAGCAGCGTCCATCGACCCGGGACCCCGGTGTTGGGATCGCCGGCCGGATTGACCTGCGTCGCATGCGCGTGCGCGCCTTCGTAGTCACCCTGGCCCAACGCCATGAGGGTGCGGGTGTGCCCGGCGGACGCTTGCGTCATCCCGACGCGGCGCGGCGCCGCCCAGGTCGTGATCTCGTCGAGGGTCCGGGCGAGCTCGACGTTCCCGCGGCCGGCCGCGAGGTAAGCCAGATGCACGCGATGCTGACCCTCGAGAAGGTGGTAGCCGTGAGCCGCTGCCAGGTCCAGCCCTTCCCGCGCCAGGTCCTCGGCCTCGTCCCATTGCCCGCGGTGATATGAGTCGATGCACAGCAGCAGCAACCCGGCGGTGACCATGGTGATGGCACCGCCGTCGCGTTCGTGTTCGACCATGCGCCGGACCACGCGCCGGTAGTCGGACAGCGCATCCACCCCGACGGCCGCGTAGGCCAGGGGCAGGATCTGCCAGGGCGCCGCGTCGGCGGGCAGCGCCGCGAAGGCGCGGGCGAGGCCTTCCCGGACCGTGCCGGCGGTGCGGGCGGGGTCGACGAACGCGTCGTAGCACAGCCGGAACGGGGTTACGGTCTGCGGTGCGAACCGTGTCAGCGCGGAGTTGAGCAGTTCCCACGGCTCGGGGCGGGCGCCGTAGATGCCGACGAGCAACAGCGTGAACAGGATCCCGTAGGCGTCCCAGTCGTTGGGTCCGGGGGCCTCGCCGACGTCATCGAGCGCCCGGGCCAGCAGCTGGTGGGCGGCATCGACATCGCCCTCGACAGCCGTCAGGAGGTAAGCCGTGACGGCGAAGATCAGTCCGGTCGGCGAGTCCTGTGCCTGCCCGGCGGCTGCCAGCAGCCGCGGCACCTGGTCGAACTGGCCTGTCATGTTGGCGAGGAAGGCGGCCTCGACCAGCCGGCGGCACCGATCGGCGGCATGTGGGCTGAGTTCGCCGGCGCGTATCAGCGCGGCCACCGCGGCGGACGCGCCATGCCTCTGGTCGGAGATGGTCGCATCGTCCAACGCCCGGGTCGCCGCCCTGGGCAGGGCGCCGCGCTGCCAGGCGGCCTTGGCAGCCTCTTCCAGCGCTCGGGCTGCGACCTCATCCGGTCCGGTCGCCGCCGCCGCCAGATGCCAGGCCCGGCGAGACGGGTCGTCGGTCAGGGCCGCGGCCAGGGCCAGGTGCGCGGTCCGGCGCTCACGCTGCGACGACAGTTGCACGATCGCCGAGCGGATCAGTGGGTAGCGAAACGACACGACGTCGGCGCTCATGTCCACGCGGATCAGGTTCGCCTGGCGCGCCGGGGTGAGGTCATCGACGTCCATGGAGTCTTGTGCAGCGGCCCGGATGGTGGCCATTCGCCCGTCGGCCTCCAGCGCGGCCAGCAGCAGCAGCGTTCGGGTCGGCGCGGGCAGTGCCTGGATCTCGGCGGCCAGGGCTGCCATCAGCCGCCTGTTCAGCGGCAGGTGGGCGGGTAGCGGGTCCTGGCCGCGGCGCAGTCGGTCGGTCAGCGATGCGGGCAGTTCCCGCAGTGCGAGCGGGATGCCGGCCGCCTCGGCCAGCAATCGCCGGCGTACCGGAGGTGCCAGGTCCGGGTACCGCGCGTCCAGCAGCGTGGCCGCCTGCGGCTCTGCCAGTGGCCCGATCTCCCGCTCGGGCAGCCCGGCCTGGTCGAAGATGCAGTCGGCGTCGATGCGTGCGGCGGCGAGGAACGTGATCGGATCGTCGCCGATGCGGCGGACGCTGAAGCCCAGGACCGTGGCGCTGGCGCGGTCGATCCACGGCACGTCGTCGATCAGCACCAGGAGCGGGCGCTCGGCGGCCGCTTCGCGCAGCAGGGCGCGCACCGCCGTCGAGACGACCAACGGGTCGTGTGACGATCCCGCCCCGAGGCCGAGGACGTGGCGAAGGACGTCGCGGTGGTGGCCGACGAGCCGATCGACAAGGTCGCTCAGCGGGTAGATCAGCTGATGCAGTGCCGAGAGGCCTATCTCGGTCTCGAACGCCACGCCGGAGGCCCGCAGGACCCGTGTCCCGGCCGCTTCGGCCCGCGCTGCGGCGACGTCCAGCAACGCGGTCTTGCCGACGCCGGGGTCGCCACGCAAGATCAAGCCTGGGCAGGCGTGGCCGCGCCCGGCGAGCAACGAGTCGATCAGCTCCAGCTCGTCGGCGCGGCCAAGCAGCTCGACGCCGGGCCGTGATCCCACCGGATGCCCGGTGTGGTGGTGTCCATCCCGCCGGGAGGCGTCTGCATCGATCACCGCGACATCCCCACGTCCCTGCGGCACCTGGCGTTCCTGAGCGGCTCATGCCCGACCCACCGGCGCCTACGGTCCTCGCCCGTCCTGCGGGCGGGCGCGACCAGCAATACCGTCATGGGAAACTCTGCCACTCTGCGTAGTCAGGACCGCATGAGTTACCTCACACCGTCGCGCGCGCCGCCCTTCCGGAAGCGGCCGGGTCCGGCCGGGGTGCTCCGGACGCCGTCAGGCGCCAACGGCGATGTCGGTGCTGGCGGCGAGCTGCCGGCCGGCCTCGATGTCGCCGCTCAGCGCCTCGATGCGGGCCTTGGCCAGGCCGTAGGAGTCCGAGCCGAGGATCTGATGCAACGGGGCGACGCCGGTCTGCGCGATCGTGATGATCGCGGTGGCGGCCTTCGCGGGGTCCCCGAGCTGCGTGCCCGGCATGGCAAGGTGGGCGTCGGTCATCTCCCGGATGGCGTCGTAGCCGTCGGCGACCCGCTCGGGCAGGCGCAGGCTGTCGGTACGCAGGAAGTCGGTGCGCATGTAGCCGGGCTCGACCAGATTGACGTTGATGCCGAAGCCGGCGAGCTCGCCGGCCAGGGAGCTGGTGAGGCCCTCCAAGGCGTACTTGGCGGCGCAGTACGCGCCCCAGCCCGGGAAGGCGGTCAGCCCCAGGATGGACGAGATGTTGAGGATGTGACCCTCGCGGCGCTCCCGCATCCCCGGCAGGACGGCGCGCAGGACGTTCCACGTCCCGAAGACCTGAACGTCGAACAGCTCCCGCGCCTCGGCGTCGGTGACCTCCTCAACGGCGCCGAGCAGGCCGTAGCCGGCGTTGTTGACCACGACGTCGACGCCGCCGAACCGGTCGGCGGTCTCGGCCACGGCCGCGCCGACGACCTTCTCGTCGGCGAGGTCGACCGGCAGGATCAGCAGCCGGGACGTGTCGGCGGAGCCCAGCGCCGCGCTGAGCCGCTCGGCCGAGCGGGTGGTCGCGGCGACGTTGTCACCGCGCCGCAGCAGCTGCTTCACCAGCTCGAGACCGAGCCCGCGGGACGCGCCGGTGACGAACCAGGTTGCGGGTCGGGTGGTGGGGTACGACATGGGAATGTCTCCTTGACGGTCGGCGATCGATGGCGTCCCCGGTGGCGGGGTGCCATTGCATCGTGGAACGCCTCGCTGGTCGCCGACACGGTCAGCCGAGCCCTGTCATGCCTGGGAACGGCGTGCCTGGGAACGGCGTGCCCACCCAACGTATGGGCGCCGGATCGCGCCCGGCGTCATCATTGCGGCATGGCAGGACAGGCAGATCTGGGTGACTTCTTGCGCAAGTGCCGGGCCGACATGACGCCGGAGGCGGCGGGCATCGCCAGCTACCCGGGCGAGCCCGGCCGGAGGGTGCGCGGCCTGCGCCGGGAAGAGGTCGCCCAGCTCGCCGGGGTGAGCGTCGACTACTACACCCGGCTGGAGCAGGGCCGGCACGCCAGCCCGTCGGCCGCGGTTCTCGACGCCTTGAGCCGGGTCTTCCAGCTCGAGCCGGCCGCCCGCGCCCACCTCGCCGATCTGGCCCGGCCGGCCCGGCATCGCGCCACGCAGCTACCGGTCCAGCGCGTCCGGCCGGCCATGCAGCAGCTCATCGCATCGATGGTCGACCATCCGGCGTTCATCGTCGGCCGCCGCACGGACGTCCTCGCGGCCAACCCGCTCGCGCGGGCCCTGCTCACCGACTGGCCCAACCTGCCCGTGCGGCAGCGCAACTACACGCGGTGGGTCTTCCTCGATCCGGCCGCCCGGGAGGCCTTCGTCAACTGGTCTACCGTGGCGGCCGAGGTCGTCGGCACCCTGCGTCTGTATGCCGGCCGGTTCCCCGACGACACCCAGCTCAACGAGCTGGTCGGTGAGCTGACCATCAAGAGCCCGGAGTTCCGGTCCTGGTGGAACGGACACCGGGTGCACGAGCGTACGCACGGAACCAAACACATGCGGCATCCCGCCGTCGGACCGATCACCGTCCGCTACGAGGCGCTGGCGCTGCCCGGCGACGAGGAACAGACGCTCTTCATCTACTCCACGGATCCCGGCAGCCCGTCGCACGACAACATGCGGCTCCTGGCGCTCTCCATCGAGCAGGGTCCGGCCCGCCCCACCCGGGCACCCGACGTCGTGCGGCGCGCATCCCCCCACGACGCCGTGACCGACCCGGCCTGACGGGCGGCTCGGCGGCTCGGCGGCTCGGCGGCTCAGTGCGCATGCTGCCGGAGGTCGTTGAGGTAGTCGCACACCTCGGGTGTCTCGGGCCTCGATCACCCGGCGCAGCCCACGGACCTGTACGACGTCCGGGCCGCGGCGGCCCGGATGGCGGCCCAGGCGCCCTGGTGGCGGCCCGGCTCGGCCTCCGGGTACCACGTCCTGAACTACGGCCACCTGCTCGGCGAACTGGTGCACCGCCTGACCGGCCTTCCGCTGCGAATACAGCCAGCCGGTGCTGTACAAGCACTTCGGATCGATGGAGGACATCGTCGAAGCGGTCGCGCTGGAGGGCTTCGGCGAACTCGCCGGGACGCTGCGGGCGGCCCGTCGCGACAGTGCCGCGCCCGGCGACGAGATCGGCCGGGTAGCCGCCGCCTTCAACGACTTCGCCGCGAAGAGCCCCGCGCTCTACGACGCGATGTTCACCCGGTCCACGCGACTGCACTTCGGTGCGCAGGACACCCCGGCGCCGCCAGCCGAGGCATTCAGTGAACTGCGGGAGGCGGTCGCCACCGTTACCGCTACAAGCGACATCGACAGTCTCACCGAGGTCATATGGGCAGCGCTGCACGGACTGGTCGTGCTCGGCCGCAACGGCCGGCTACGCCCTGGGCATGCCGTCGCCCGAATCGAGATCCTGCTCGCCCATTTCCGCGCCGCCAGGTCCTGAAGCGGCCGCACCGGCCGGAAGTGCTGCCGACCTCCGCAGCACAGCGCCCGCCGTGTGCGGTGGTAAGCCCCGAAGCACCAGCCCGTGCCAGCCGGTCCACACAGCGGTGTGACGCATCCGGCCGCCGCTGGTCCGCGTGCTCGCGAGGTCACGGGGCTGCACCCAGGTGGAACTGTCCGCCCGGCCGCTGGCGAACAGGCACGCGACGTCGGCCGGGTTGACGGTCACCGTGACCTGCTGACCGGCGATGAGATACACGTCCCGTACGCAGACCGACCGGCCACCGTTCCAGGCGATCGCCCGGGCGCTCAACAACCTGGGCTGATACCACGGCAACTCGGCGACCACCGCACCGCCTTCGTCCATTGCACGCAGGCGCTCACCCTGCACCGCCGCCTCGGCGACCGTCGCGGCCAGGCCGACACCCGCGACCGCCTCGGCGACCCCCTGACGGCATCGTCCGGCGAACGGGTAGGGGCGGACTACGGAGGTCAGGCGTCGTTTCCCCGCCCATGGCGAGGCGGCGGGGCCTCGGCTCCACGGTCGTTGGTGTGTCGGGTGACGGCCCAGCTGGCCAGCAGGCGGAGCGCGTCGTCGGCGGCGGTGCCGGCCGGTGCGCTGAACACGGTCATGGCCAGGCCCGCGTCCGCGGTCAGGAGCATGGTCTCGAACTGCAGGTCGAGGTCGCCGACGGCCGGGTGGCGGAACTGTTTGGTGCCGGTGCGGTGCAGGCGGACGTCGTGGGCCGCCCAGCGGGTGCGGAAGTCCTCGCTGCGGGTGCTGAGCTCGCCGACGAGGTCGGTGAGTGCCTTGTCGTACGGGTCGCGGCCGGCCTCGGTGCGCAGCATGGCCACGGTGTCGGAGGCGATGCGGTCCCAGTCGCGCCAAAAGGTGCGGGCCTGCGGGCTCAGGAAGATGAAGCGGGCGTGGTTGGCGGGGCGGGCGGGTTCGTCGAACATGGGCGCGTACAGGGCTTCGGCGAGAGCGTTCGCCGCGAGGACATCGCCGCGGCCGTTGCCGACCCAGGCGGGGATGTCGGTCATCAGTTCCAGCACGCGGGCGACGCTCGGCCGGACCTGCGGCGCGGGAGGTTTGCGGCGGGTGCGGGGTGCGGGACCGGCGGTGCGCGCCAGGTCGGCCAGGTGCTGGTGTTCGGCCTCGTCGAGCTGCAGGGCGCGGGCGAGGGCGTCCAGGACGCTGTCGGAGACGCCGGCGAGGTCGCCGCGTTCGAGATGCGCGTAGTACTCGACGCTGACCCCGGCGAGGTCGGCGACCTCGCCGCGGCGCAGGCCGGGCACCCGGCGGTTGCGGCTCCAGCCCGCCAGGCCCGCCTGCTCCGGTGTGAGCCTGGCGCGGCGGGAGCTGAGGAACGCCTTCACCTCGGCACGGTTGTCCATGACCTCCAGGCTAGGCCGGATCGCGGGCGGGAGAGGTGGGCTGCCGGTACACCCTCCGGCAGTGACTTCTCCGCGTCCGCGGGAACGGGTTGCCTGGAAGGCATCCACCCGGCCACAGCCTCGGTGGTCCACTCGACGAAGGACAAGATCATGGCTGAGCAGAAGGTTCTACTGATCACCGGCGCCGCCCGCGGCATGGGCATGGACATCGCCAAGGCGGCGCTCGCCGCCGGGTACGCGGTCGTCGCGACCGGCCGTGACCCGCAGAAGGTGTCCCAGGCGGTCGGCGACGCCGGCGACCTGCTCACGGTCCGGCTCGACGTGACCGACCCCGCGAGCGCCCAGGCCGCAGTGCGCGCCGCCGTGGACCGGTTCGGCCACGTCGACGTGCTGGTGAACAACGCCGGCAACTTCTACGCCGGGTTCTTCGAGGAGCTCACCGACGAGGACTTCCGGGCCCAGGTCGAGACGAACCTGTTCGGTCCGCTGAACGTCACCCGTGCGGTCCTGCCGGTCATGCGCGCCCAGCGTTCCGGGCTGGTCGTGTCGATCTCGTCGGTGGCCGGTTTCGTCGGCGCGGAGTTCACGTCGGCGTACGCGGCGGCGAAGTTCGGCCTCGAAGGCTGGATGGAGTCCCTCGCGCCGGAGGTCGCGCCGTTCGGGATCCGCACGATGCTCGTCGAGCCCGGCTTCTTCCGCACCGAACTGCTCAGCGCCGAGTCGACGCGCTACGCCGAGCCGACGATCGACGACTACATCGAACGCACCAAGCAGACCGTCACCATGTGGAGCGGCATGAACGGTCGGCAGGGCGGCGACCCCGCGAGGCTCGCGGGCGCGTTGATCCAGCTCGTCGGGTCCGACGACCTGCCGGTGCGCTGGGCGGCCGGCGCCGACGCGGTGGCGGCTCTCGAGCAGAAGGCGAAGACCCTGCTCGCCCAGGCCGACGCCTACCGGGAACTGTCGTCCTCGCTCGCCCACACCGGCGCCTGAGCAGCACCGCCACGAGTCGGGGGTGACAGGGCGGAGTGGTTGTCCGGCACCAGGCCGAGGCGTGTGAGCATCCCGGCGAAGCCGTCGTCTTCCACGGTCGCGGTCTGCGCCGTCGCAGTCCGGGCGAAGCCCTCGGCAGCCGGATCGCCGACCACCTCGGCGGCCTGCTCCGGCAGCATGGTTCCAGCGATACCGGCGATGACGGTCGCCGCTGCCGCCCCGCAGCGTGGTCCCCGGAGCAGGGGCCGGCGAGCGGGGGTGCCAGCCGGCCCGCCCGCCGGCCCCTGTCATCACGGGGTGTAGATCTTCGGGGCGGGTGGCGTGCCATGCCGTCACCGAGGAAGAAGCTCGGGTGCGGTGGCTGGTTGTATGCCGTGTTCTGCCAGGCCACACCCTCGCGGTACTGGATGTCGTGCATCAGCGTCACGAGCCGCCGGTCGGTGACCGCGGTGCTGACGTAGACCCGCAGGGCCTTGTCGTCCGACGTGGGCCAGATGACCTCCTCGCGCCAGTCGCCGAACAGGTCGGCGGTCAGCGACGGGGTGGATTTGGTGCTGTTGTTGGAGTGCACGCCGCTCGCGGTGAGCAGGCGGGTGTCGCCGCTGGTGCCGTACTTGTCGATGTGCGTGGCGTCGAGGAGTTCCCGCACCGGGTCGGCGTCCCACCAGACCACGAAGTTCACCGCGGCCGGGCGGCGGGTGCTGATCTGCACGCCCTTGGTGTTGTACAGGCCCGAGGTGCCGGTGCTCCACGACTCGGCCCCGGCGCTGCCGGCGTAGACATCGTCGGATCGGCCGCGGCCGTTGTCGCAGCCGCAGGTCGGCCAGGACCACAGCAGCGAACCGGTCCTGCCGTCGGCCATCCAGCCGGCCTTCGAGCCGGTGTTCTCGTCGACCTTGAACACCTCGAGGCCCGCGTGGCTCGGGTCGAGGTCGCCGACGTCGTAGGCGTCGCCGTGACCCTGCTTGGTGTTCCACATGGCGGTGCCGTTGTCGTTGACGGCCATGGCGCCGAACGCGATCTCGTCCTTGCCGTCCTGGTCGAGGTCGGCGATGGCGAGCTGGTGATTACCCTGGCCGGTGTACTGGCTGCCGGCGCTGTTGGAGTCGAACTTCCAGCGCTCGGTCAGGGCACCGTTGCGGAAGTCCCAGGCGGTGATGACGGTCCGGGTGTAGTAGCCCCGCGACTCGATCAGCGAAGGGCGCTGCCCGTCCAGGTAGGCGGTGCCGGCCAGGAACCGGTCGACGCGGTTGCCGTAGGAGTCGCCCCAGCTGGAGACCGTCCCGCGCGGCACGTCGTAGTTGACCGTGGACATCGCCCTACCGGTCTGGCCGTTGAACATGGTGAGGTACTCCGGCCCGGACAGCACGTAGCCGGAGGAGTTGCGGTAGTCGGCGGAGGAGCTGCCGATGACCACGCCGGTGCCGTCCTTGGTACCGTCGGACGTCTTCATCGCGATCTCGGCCTTGCCGTCACCGTCGTAGTCGTACACCTGGAACTGGGTGTAGTGCGCGCCGGCCCGGATGTTGCGGCCCAGGTCGATGCGCCACAGCCGGGTGCCGCCCAGCCGGTACGCGTCGATGAAGACGTTGCCGGTGTACCCGGACTGCGAGTTGTCCTTCGAGTTGGTCGGGTCCCACTTGAGCACGACCTCGTACTGCCCGTCGCCGTCCAGGTCACCGACGGAGGCGTCGTTGGCCGTGTAGGTGTAGGCGACGCCGTCGGGTGTCGTGCCGCCGGCCGGGGCCGTGATGGGGATGTCGAAGTATCCGTTGCTGCCGACCTGGAACGCCGCCTCCGAGTTGCTCTGTTCCGTGCCGCCGACGACGGGTCGCACGGTGTAGGCGGCACCGGCGGCGGCGCCGGCGTCGTAGTAGTTGGTGGAGTTCGTGATCGGGCTCGCGTTGACCTTGGTCCCGGCCCGGTAGAGGTTGAACGCCACGCCGGACGGGTCCGTCCCGAGCAGCCGCCACGACACGTAGTTGCCACTGCCGGATCGGACGCTGACGAGTCCCCGGTTGAGTTTCTCGGCCTGGCGCCCCGTCCCCGACGGCGTCGTAGGGCCGGAGGTTGCGCCGCTCACGTAGGTGAAGTTCCACTGCATCCGAGCAACGTCGGAGCAGGTCTCCTCGACGATCGGGTTGTTCCCGGCGGTCGAGCCGTCCTTGTCGCTGAGGCACAGACCGCTCGCGGCGGACTTCACCAGATACTTCCCGGCCGCGGCGCCGGAGGCGGTGAACGTCCACAGCTGGTTGACCTTTGTCCCGTCGCCGCAGCCGTACTGCTGCAGCTGCGTCCCGGACGTCGTGGACCCGCTCGGCACGTCGATGCACCGGCCGCTGTTCACGTTCGCCAGATTGAACTGCGACGAGGCCTGCGCGACCGCCTTCCACTGCATGTGCGTCGCGGCCGCATCGCAGGCCACCTGGACCAGCAGCGCGCTGTTGTCCAGCGAGCCGCCCACCACGTCGACGCACTTGCCGCTGGCACCGGACGCGAGGGTGTACACGCCGTTGCCGACCGGTGCCGTCGCCGCCTGCGACGGCCAGATCGACACCGCGAGGACCACACCGGGCAGGGCGACCGCTGCGGCGATTCCCGCCGCTCTCCACGTGTTCATCGTCAGACTCCGATGTTCGGCTGGGGGCCGGCGTAGGTCTTGACCAGGTTCGGCACGTCGGCCGCCGGGTCGAGCGTGTAGGAGTAGAAACTGTGCGGGTCGAACGCCGAACCCGACGTCTCCTTGCGGCCGCTGCTGTTGACCACGATCGAGCCGGACTGCTTCAGCTGCGCGGTGCTGTCCGGGTAGTACGGGTTGGTGACGTGGTCGAAGTAGCTGTTCTCCAGCACCATCCTGGTCGAGCCGCGGCTGTAGTTGCCGTAGCTGGAGATGTTCGCCAGGTAGTTGTTGTACAGGTGCGCGTAGGCCAGGTTGTCGGCGCTGGGGTTGCGCTGGTTGGTGTCGTGGATCCAGTTGTGGTGGATGGTCATCCGGGCGGTGACGTTGTCGGTCCAGCCGATGCCGAACGTCTTGTTGTGGTTGCCCATCACGTTCCACGACGCGGTGACGAACGTGGTGTCCTTGCGCGAGTCGATGTAGCCGTCGTTGATGTTCGTGAACGTATTGTGGTCGATCCACACGTGGTCGGCGGTGTCCATCTGGATGCCGTCGTAGTCGAAGTCCTTGTCGTCTGGGTCGTCGGAGGCGACCGCCGTGTCCCCGATCGTCAGGTTCCGGATGATGACGTTGTGGACGCCGGAGCCGAGGAAGAAGCCACCGGCCTTGATCCTGCCGTTCCGGCCGACGCCGATGATGGTCTTGTTCGAAGCGACCGGGATCTCGTACCCGTACGTCGGATACGTGATCGTGGTGTTGACCCGGATGACGTAGGCCGCGCTGTTCGTGGCGTACTTCAGCAGATCCGCGTAGGTGGTCACGGTGACGGTGGTCCCGCCGGCGCCGCCCGTGGTCCCTTGCGCGAAACCGTCCGCGGTGTTCGACCAGGTCCGTCCGCCGGTTCCCGTCGTCGGACCGGACGTCGACCCGCTGACGGAGTTGAAGGCGAACTGCATCCGGGCGACGTCGGAGCAGGTCTCCTCGACGATCGGGTTGTTGCCCGCCGTCGAACCGTCCTTGTCACTGATGCACAGCCCGGTGGCGACCGACTTCACCAGATACTTGCCGGCGGCCGCGCTGGACGCGGTGAACGTCCACAGCTGGTTGGCCTTCGTGCCGTCGCCGCAGCCGTACTGCTGCAGCTGGGTGCCGGACGTCGTCGACGAGCCCGGCACGTCGACGCACCGGCCGCTGTTCACGTTCGCCAGGTTGAACCGGCCGCCGGAGCGGTCGACCGCGGTCCACTGCTGGTCCTTCGCGGCCGTGTTGCAGGCGACCTGGACGAGCAGCGCGCTGTTGTCCGGCGACGCGCCGGTGACGTCGACGCACTTGCCGGACGCGCCGGACGCGAGGGTGTAGACGCCGCCGGCGACCGGGGCGGTGGCCGCCTCCGACGGCCACACGGCGACCGTCAGCACGGTCACCGGGACCGTGGCCGCGGCCAGTGCGATGGCGAGCTTCCTGCGAGTGTTCACAGCGGGTTCCATCCGTCCGTGCCGGCCAGATACTTCTGCGGCGTGTAGTTGGCGGCCTGCGCGTCACTGAGCTGCGGCCGGTTGCTGTTGGTCCCGGCGCCGGCGCCGGTGTTCCTGTACTCGGAGAACCGGGCGTTCTTCCACGAGTTGGCCGACATGTCGATCCACGGCTGGGACGTCCTGATCGTCGCGCTGAGGCTGGACTCCCGGTAAAGGACCTGTCCGGCCGCGCCCCACGGGCGCCCCAGCTGCGTGGTGTTGTTGACCGCGCCGGTGATGGTGCACCTGTAGAAGAGCAGGCCGTAGGTCTGCCCGGCGTCGGTGTTGGCGGCGGTGATCGGCCCGCCGGAGGTGCGCCGCTCGTGGATCGAGCTGTTGCTGAACACTGCGGTGCCGCCGCCGAAGATGAAGTCGACGGTGCCCTCGACGTAGGAGTTCACGATGTAGGAGCGGTAGTGGTAGACGAGCATCGTGTCCTGGTTGCCGAGGAACCGGACGTTGTTGTAGACGGCCCGGTCGGCGTTCAGGCTGGCCGCGACCGCCTGGCTGCCCTCGCCGTAGTCGTTGGACATGGTGAGGTTCTGGGCGATGAAGTCGTGGCCGTTGATGAACACGGTCGCGCTGCCCGCGGTGCCGTAGCCGCCGGCCGAGCTGTGGTTGTTCACGATGACCGTGTTGCTCGGCCCGGAGCCCAGGCCCTGCAGCGTGATGAAGGGCTTGTTGGCCGGGATGGTCACGATCTCGCGGTAGGTGCCGGCCTTGATGGTGATGACCCGCCGGCTGGTGTTGTTCGCCGGCACCGCGTCGATCGCGGCCTGCACCGTCCTGTAGGTGCCGGAGCCGTCGGCGGCCACCGTCGGTCTGGTCCCGGTGCCGGTGCTCGGCCCCGAGGTGGCGCCGGTGACGTAGTTGAACGAGAACTGCATCCGGGAGACGTCGGAGCAGGTCTCCTCGACGATCGGGTTGTTGCCCGCCGTCGAACCGTCCTTGTCACTGATGCACAGGCCGGTGGCGACCGACTTCACCAGATACTTGCCGGACGCGGCGCTGGACGCGGTGAACGTCCACAGCTGGTTGACCTTCGTGCCGTTGCCGCAACCGTACTGCTGCAGCTGCGTGCCGGGCGTGGTGGACGCGGACGGTACGTCGATGCACCGGCCGCTGTTGCCGTTGGCCAGGTTGAACTGGCTGTTCGCCTGGGCCACCGCCTTCCACTGCATGTGTGTGGCCGTCGCGTCGCAGGCGACCTGCACCAGCAGCGCACTGTTGTCCAACGACGCACCCACGACGTCGACGCACTTCCCGGACGCGCCGGAGGCCAGGGTGTACACCCCGCCGCCGACCGGTGCGGTGGCCGCCTGCGACGGCCAGACGGCCACGGTCAGCACGGTCACCGGCACGGCGGCGGCGGCCAGGGCGAAGGCGAGCGTTCTGCGTGTGTTCACAGGGGATTCCATCCTTCGGAGCCGGCCAGAGACAGCTGCGGCGTCTTCACCGTGATGCGGACGTTCGACTCGCGGTACAACACCTGCGCGTCCTGCCGCCACGGGCGGCCAGGCGGGGCGCTCCTGGCCGACGACACACCGGCGGCCAGGGTGTGCACGCTGCCGCCGGCCGGCGTCGCGGCCGCTACCGACGGCCTGACGGATGCGGCCGTGACGGCGGCGGATGTCGCGGCCGTGACGGCGGCCGCGGTGATGGTGCGGGGTGGGGACATGACAGTCCTCTTTCACAACGGGGGCTGAACCACTCCCGTAGATGACGAGGACTCCGCTGGATAACGAGAACTCGGAATACTTTGGTGAAAGCGCTGAGGTACCGGTGAAAGTTTCACGACTCGGACATCGACGCGCCCATGCCGTTGCCCGTGGTCAGGTAGTCCGTCGCCGGCAGGGTGCCGTCCGCGCGGCGCGGACCCTGCGCGGCGGTGGCGTCGGTGGACCGGAACATCGTCGCGTCCCAGGTGCCCTCGTCCCAGGTGTTGCGGCTGGTGTGGGCGCCAACGCTCAGGCTGGCGGAGTCATCGTTGCCGATCGCCACGTTGGAGCGCAGCGTCGCCGGGGTGGTGGGCAGGCCGAAGCCGGTGGCGCCGTTGCGGTAGGCGGTGTTGTTGGACAGCCGCAGCTCGGCCGGATTCCCCCCGTCGGCGAAGCCGTTGTGGATGTTGCCCCAGGCCGCGTTGTGCCGCACGCTGTGGCTCGCCGCGGCGGGTGGGCTGCCGCCGCCGAACGTGAAGCCGTTGCCGTTGCTCTTCCAGCCGGCCACGTTCCAGCGGTTGACGCCGTTGCCGAAGGCCCAATTGTGCTGGATGTCGATCGGGCTGGCGAAGTCGCCGAAGTCGAAGCCGTCGTCGGCGTTGTTGAACGCGCGGCAGCCGCGGACGATGTTGTCCGCGCCGGAGCCGAACTTGATGCCCAGGCCGATGCCGGACGAACCCTGGTCGGCGGGGTTGTGATTGCCGAAGAAGTCGCTGTCGAGCACCTGGTTGCCGGTCGTGCCCTCGCCCCGCAGGGTCAGCCCGGACTCGACGTTGTCGTGCATGGACAGGCGCCGGAACACGTTCTGCCGGCACGACACGCACACGTACGCGTGGCTGAGGGAGTTCTTGACCTCCAGGCCCTGCACGGTCCAGTAGCTGCCGTGCTGCGTGAACGCCCACTTGCCGGCCGGGATCCGGCTCGCGTCGATGACCGGCCTCTCGTCCTGGAACGCGCTGAGCGTGATCCGGTGCGTCTCGGTGCCGTTGGTGTCCAACACGACGGGTGCGCCCAGCCGGTAGGTTCCGCCGCGCAGCGCGATCGTCTGGCCCGGCTGCACGACCGACGCGGCCTTGTTGATCGTCGCGAACGGGTGCCCGATGCTGCCGTCGCCGCCGTCGTTGCCGTCCGGGGCGACGAAGTACTCGGCCCCGACGAGGCCGGAGGTGCTCGAAGGCCCCGCCTGGCCGCCCGGGGCCGCGGACCCGGCGGCGCCCGGCGGGTCGGGGGCGACCCCTCCCCCGGTGGCCCGCGGCGCGGCGACGTCGGCCGGGCGGTCCTCACCGGTCAGCGGTGTCTCGTACACCGCGAACGCCAGCCCGCCGCCGGCCACGACGACGACGGCGGCAATCGCGGCCGCCTTCGTCTGCACGAAGTGCTGCAGGTTCGCGAGCACGCCTTTGACCGGGAACAGCAGCGGCAGCGGCAGCGCGGCGATGCCCGGCAGCAGCTTCTCCGGCGCCAGCAGGTCGGCCGAGAGCTCCGAACAGCGCGGGCATCCGCGCACGTGCCGGGTGAGCCGCTTGCGCCAGAGCGCGTCGGTCGCGCCGTCCCACGCCGTGAGGACCTCCGCCAGGTCGGGGCATCGCGGCGTGGCATGCAGGGCGCGGACGAGACCGCGGGCGCCGTCGAGCTGGGCCCGCATCCGCTGCACCCGCACAGCGACATGCGTCGCCTTGATTCCCACGGCCGCGGCCAGCTCGGCCCGGGTCAGCTCCCCCGTCACCTCCTGCCACCACAGCGCGAGCAGGTGCCGGTCGGCGTCGTCGAGCCACTGCGTCGCCTCGGACAGCTCCTTGCGCTGCCCGGTGAGCATGAGCCCGGTGAGGCTGCGCTCCTCGACGTCACCCCCGGGGTCGGGCAGCTCCTCCGGCACCTCCCGCGCGGGCAGATGCCGTCGGGTCGCGCCGCGGAGGTGCATCTGCACCTGCCGGTAGGCGATCGCCACGACCCAGGACCGGAACCGGTCGGGCTCCCGCAGCCCCGGCAGCCCCCGGACGACCTGGATCATCGTCTCCTGGACGACGTCGTCGACGTCGGCGTGCCGGCGCAGGGCCCGCCCGGTGACGTTGTACACCAGCGGCAGATGCGCCGAGACGAGCGCGTCAAGGGCCCGGTCGTCGCCGCGCTGCGCGGCCTGCACAAGCGAGGTCGTGTCCTGCACCGGTACGGCCTCACCCTGTGTCACCACTGTTCCCTTCACCAGCACCCTCGGCGCCCGGCGGCCGCAACCACCCGCCGCTCCTGGCCGAGCCGAATGTTGGCACAACCGAACAGGCGTGTAAAGCTCCGGAAACACGGGCCGAAACTGGTTCGCAATTCTTGTTATCGCCCCCATCGCTGCGGCATCTACTCGATGCGGCCTCTGCGACAGTCACGCTCCGTGATGCCGTCACGGCCTGGAGCTGGAACGGGCTGGAGGGATTTGTGCTCGCCGCCACCAGCCCAAATATCGAACGTGAGTTGGCGGAACAGATTTCGCAACCGGCGGTCCGACCGCACTCGTCACCGCCACCGACACGGCACGACGATGTCGGCAACCGCGTGGGTCGGGTCCCTGCGGGACCCTGTCCGGTGGTGTTCCCAGCTCGATCCGGTCGGGCGGAAACCCCTCGCGGACAGCCACGTCCGAAGTGCGGTCCGGGCGTCTTCGAACTCGTGGTGACGCAGCACGTCGACCGCCATGATCGCCGGGCCGCCCGGCAGCCCGGATGCGACGACGCCGCCAGCGTCTCGATCGGCTCGAGGACCAGGAGACCCGCCTCGACCCTGACGCCGGCTGCCGTGCGCAGGTGACGGACGAACGGGTCCTCGACGATGGCCGCCCGTTGGCGTTGCAGTTCATGGGTGATCCGCCTGAGCGCCCCGGGGAGCCACGATGCGAGTTCGGCGGACGGGACCCGCCCATGCGCCACCGCCGTCGGCCGTGCGTCCAGATCCACCGAACAGAGCCGGAAGCCCGCCGCTGCCGGGACCCACCTGTCGTTGCTCGACACCGACCACCATGGTTTTCCCACCTCCTACGTCCGACGGTCAGTCCGTCGTGCCGACCTGCGCCGACCTACGCCGCCCGCGCCGGGACGGGCCAGGGTCATCCGGCCCGTCCCGGGAAGGGCCTCAGAACTCGAACACCAGCCGGGCCGGCACCGTGCCCGCCAGGATCTCGTCGAAACAGGTGTTGACCTCGTCGAGCTTGCGGGTCTGTGAGATGACCCGGGTCCGGCCGGCGGCGTGCAGGGCGAACACCTCCGCGAGGTCCTGGCGGGTGCCGACGATCGAGCCGATGATCGACTTACCACCGAGCACCGTGTCGAAGATGGGCACGGGGATGTTGCCGCCCGCGGGCAGGCCCACGCACACGAGACGGCCGCCCCGGGCCAGCGACCGCAGCGCCTGCTCGAACGGCTTCTCGTTGGCGGCAAGCACGACCGCGACGTCCGCCCCGCCGATCGCCTGGATCTCCGCGACGGGGTTGCTGGCGTGCGCATCGACGAGGTGGTCCGCGCCGAGCCGGCGGGCCAGTTCCAGCTTTTCCGGCTCGACGTCGACGGCGGTGACGAGGCCGCCGACGAGCCGTGCGTACTGCACCGCGAGGTGGCCGAGGCCGCCGACGCCGAAGACGGCGACCCGTTCGGCGGGACGCACGTGTGCCACCTTGATCGCCTTGTACGTGGTGACCCCGGCACAGGTCAGCGGTGCGGCATCCAGCGAGGAGACAGCGTCCGGCACTTCGACGACGCCGCGTTCGTAGGCGGCCGTGTATTCGGCGTACGCGCCGTTGACGGAGTAGCCGCTGTTGAGCTGGTGCTCGCACAGCGTCTCCCAGCCGGTCAGGCAGTACCGGCAGCGCCCGCATGCGGCGGCGAGCCAGGGAATCGCGACCCGTTTGCCCAGCCAGTCGCCGGCGACACCGTTGCCGACCGCTTCGACCACGCCGACGCCCTCGTGGCCGGGGATGAACGGTGGTGTGGGCTTCACCGGCCAGTCGCCGTGCGCGGCGTGGATGTCGGTGTGGCACAGCCCGGACGCCGTGATGCGCACAAGCATCTGGTCCGGTGCGGGGACGGGCCGCGGGAGTTCCTCGATCCGCAACGGTTGGTCGAATCCGGTGACGACGGCGGCCTTCATGACGGTACCTCCTGTGCTTGCACTCCCCCGTTTTCGGTGTGTTGCCGTGTGAGCCGTCCGGCGCGTTCCTTGATGCCGAGCAGCAACTTGCGTTCCATCACGAACAGGTCGACCAGCCGGTGGACGAGGGCGGCCCCGAACATCCGGACGCGCCTGCTCATCGCCGGTTCCCCGTCACACGTTCCGGGGGATCCTGCCGGTGCACGCCAGCACGCAGCGCATCACCTTGTGGCCGGGGTCCGCGGCGGGGTCGTACATCAGCGGGCAACCGCCGTCGATCACGGTCATGCCGTGGCTGCGGCCGTATGCGGTGGCTGTCGCGGACACGCTGCCGGCGTCCACGGAGCGGTGCATCCACACCTGCCGGATGCCGAGGTCGGCGCACTCCCGTACCGTCGCTTCGGCGGTCTCCGGTCGGGTGCCGATGACCACGGCGTCGACGCCGCCGGGAACTGCGCCGAGGTTCGGGTAGCAGCGGTCGCCCTCGGCCTTGTCGGTGTTCGGGTTGATCGCGAACACGTCGTAGCCGCGTTCCTTCAGCCGCCGGTACACGACGTTGCTGCCGTGACCCTGCGGTGTGCGGGACACACCGGTCACCGCGATGCGTTTGCTGGCAAGGAACTGCGATGCTGCCACTTTGGTGCGCATGTCGTCCTCCCTGAGTGTCGTTCAGTAGGTGGTGAGCCCGGCGGCAGCGAACGTCTCGCGGACCCGGGTCAGCAGAGTGGCGTCCGGTGGGGCCGTGTCGCGCAGCGCGAACGGGATGCCGAGCCGGTCGTACTTGGCGGCACCGAGGCGGTGGAAGGGCAGGACGTCAACGCGTTCCACGTTGCCGAGACCGGCCGCGAATCCGGCGACGCCGGCGACGTCGGCCGGGTTGTCGGTGAGGCCCGGGACGAGCACGTAGCGGACCCAGACGGGAGTTCCGCGGTCGGCGAGGCGGCGGGCGAAGTCCAGTGTCGGGCCGATCCCGGCGCCGGTGAGGCGGCGGTACCGGTCCGGGTTCCACGACTTGATGTCGAGCAGGACCAGGTCGGTGACGTCGAGGAGGCCGTCTGTGGCGCGGGCGCCGAGCGCGCCGGACGTGTCCAGGGCGGTATGCAGGCCGAGTTCCTTGGCACCGGCGAACAGCGCGTGCGTGAACCCGGGTTGCAGCAACGGTTCCCCACCGCTGACGGTGAGGCCGCCGCCGGTGGTCTGCACGAACGTGGCGAAGTTGCGGACCTGGCCGATGACCTGCTCGGCGGTGGTCGAGGTGCCGTCACGCAGGTGCCACGTGTCGGGGTTCTGGCAGTACAGGCAGCGCAGCGGGCAGCCGGCGAGGAACGCCACGAACCGGGTGCCGGGCCCGTCGACACCGGTGGAGACGTCCCAGGAGTGCAGCCGGCCCTGGACCGGACGCCACCAATCGGGGGAACCGGCGGCGTCCGGCCGGGTGGTCCCGTCGCGGGGGGCCGCTGACGGGACGATCGGGAGGCTCATGTCGAGCCGTGGAAGGTGCGGTTGACCACGTCGCGCTGCTGCTCCGGGGTCAGCCGGACGAAGTTGACCGCGTATCCGGAGACACGGATGGTCAGCTGCGGGTACCGCTCCGGGTGTTCCATCGCGTCGAGCAGGGTCGCCCGGTCCAGTACGTTGATGTTGAGGTGGAAGCCGCCGGCGGCGGTGTAGGCGTCGAGGATGCCGGCGAGGTTGGTGATCCGTTCGGTGTCGGCGCGGCCGAGGCCGTCGGGGGTGACGGTGCTGGTGAGGGAGATCCCGTCGCGGGCCGCGGCGTATGGCAGTTTCGCCACCGACAGGGCCGAGGCGACCATACCGTGGGTGTCGCGGCCGTTCATCGGGTTGGCGCCGGGTGCGAACGGCTCGCCGGCCCGGCGGCCGTCCGGCGTGTTGCCGGTGTGCCTGCCGTAGACGACGTTGGAGGTGATGGTGAGCACCGACTGGGTGTGGATCGCGTCGCGGTAGGTGGGGTTGGCGCGGACCTTGTCCATGAATGCCTCGACCAGCCAGACGGCGATGCTGTCGGCGCGGTCGTCGCCGTTGCCGTAGGCCGGGTAGTCGCCGTCGACGACGTAGTCGACGACCAGGCCGGTGGCGTCGCGGATCGGCTCGACGTGGGCGTAGCGGATCGCGGCGAGGCTGTCGGCGGCGACGGAGAGTCCGGCGATGCCGCAGGCGAGGAACCGGCGGACCGGGTAGTCGTGCAGCGCCATCTCGAGGCGCTCGTAGGCGTACTTGTCGTGCATGTAGTGGATGATGTTGAGCGCCTCCACGTACGTGCGGGCGAGCCAGTCCAGGGTCCGGTCGAACGCGGCGAGGACCTCGTCGTAGTCCAGGACGTCTCCGGTGATCGGCGGGGTCGCGGGTGCGACCTGGGCCCCGGTCATCTCGTCGCGGCCGCCGTTGATGGCGTACAGCAGCGCCTTGGCGACGTTGACCCGGGCGCCGAAGAACTGCATGTCCTTGCCGACGCGCATCGCCGAGACGCAGCAGGCGATCGCGGTGTCGTCGTCGCTGTAGCGGCGCAGCAGGTCGTCGTTCTCGTACTGGATGGCGCTGGTATCGAGGGACACCTTCGCGCAGAAGCGTTTGAACGGCTCCGGCAGCGCCGGCGACCACAGCACCGTCAGGTTCGGTTCCGGTGCCGGGCCCAGGTTGTACAGCGTCTGCAGGTATCGCATCGACGTCTTCGTCACCAGGGTCCGCCCGTCGGCGCCCATCCCGCCGATCGACTCGGTGACCCAGGTCGGGTCGCCGGAGAACAGCTGGTCGTACCCGGGCGTGCGCAGGAACCGGATGATGCGCAGTTTCATGACGAAGTCGTCGATGAGTTCCTGCGCGCCGGACTCGGTGAGCCGGCCCTCGGCGAGGTCGCGTTCGAAGTAGATGTCCAGGAACGTCGAGGTGCGCCCGAGCGACATCGCGGCGCCGTTCTGCTCCTTGGTGGCGGCGAGGTACGCGAAGTACAGCCACTGCACGGCCTCCCGCGCGGTGCGGGCCGGGCCGGAGATGTCGTAGCCGTAGCCCGCGGCCATCGCCTTGAGCTCCTCCAGGGCCCGCAGCTGCTCGGCGAGTTCCTCGCGGTCGCGGATGACGTCGGCGACCGCCGCGCAGGTGTCGAGAGTGGCCTTTTCCAGGCGCTTCGCGGTGATGAGGAAGTCGACCCCGTACAGCGGCACCCGCCGGTAGTCGCCGATGATGCGGCCCCGCCCGTACGCATCCGGCAGACCCGTGATGACGCCCGCCTTCCGCGCGGCGAGGATCTGCGGCGTGTACGCGTCGAACACCCCGGCGTTGTGGGTCTTGCGGTACCGGGTGAAGACCTCCTTGACGGCGGGGTCGAGCTCGTACCCGTACGCCTGCAGCCCGTTCTCCACCATCCGCAACCCGCCGAACGGCATGATCGCCCGGCGCAGCGGCGCGTCGGTCTGCAGCCCGACGATGAGTTCGTGCTCGCGATCGATGTACCCGGGCGCGTGCGCGGTGATCGACGCCGGAGTGTGCGCGTCGACGTCGTAGATCCCACGCTCCCGCTCCTGCGGGAACATCGCGGTCAGCAGCCCCCACACGTGCGTGGTCCGCGGCGTCGGACCGGCCAGGAATCCTTCGTCCCAGTGGTACGGGTGGACGTTGGCGCGGACGAACCCGGCCACGTCGACCTGGTCACGCCACGCGCCTCCGTGGAAGCCGCGCCAGGCGGCGACCTCGACCGGGGCGCTGATGGTGGTCATCGGTTCCTCCTCGATGGTTCCTGCTGCGGTTCAAGCCTCGCCCTGCACGGCCGGCGGCGGCAGGGCCGGAAGTCCTGCCGCCTTGGGATGCCTGTCAGGTGTTCACTTCAGCCACGGCGCCCTGCTGACCAGCGCTGTCTTCCCCCACCACGTCCCAAGGCCGAGCGTGTTGCCGGCCTGGGTCAGCGCGAGCCCGACGATGGTGCCGGCGTAGATCAGGTGATCGTCCATGAACGGGTTGTTCTCCGGCGGCAGCACCGCAGTCCACATGAGCACGAGCAGCAGCGCCCCGGCGACGGCCGCGACCCGCATGCCGATGCCGAGGATCAGCGCGACACCGATGCCCAACAGCCCGAGCATGAACAGCCAGTCCGCCCAGCCGGCACCCGCGAAGCTGTGGTAGAAGTCCTTGAACGGGCCGGCAACCGCGCGGCCGAGGAACCCGTTGGTGGGGCTGCCGCCGTTGATCCAGGCGGCCTTCTCGGCGGTCTCGTGGCCGAGCCCGAACAGCTTGTCGAGGAACGCCCACAGGAAGACCCAGCCGAGCGCGATGCGCACGCCGGCGAAGACGTACCGGCTGGCGTTCGCGGCCTTCGGGCCGGTCGTGGTGGTGTCGGTGCGTGCGCCGCCGTGGGCGAGGGTGGCCATTGTTCTCGCATCCCTTCGGGGTGAGGTATCGGCCTCATGTGCTGACGTGACCAGACTCGCGTTCATTGATGATCGCCAGCAGAGTCGACCGGTCCCCAGCGGCGGGACAAAGGTCCTGCGGCGTCGTCGGTACAGCGCCGAAGGTCCCGGGCGGGAAGGGCCGCACGGACGCGGATTGATGACCTTCGCCCCATCCGCCGACGCGCCTTGCGCACGGAGGCTGACGGCAGCGCTCACACCGACTGGAGACCGCCGGCATGGGTACACAGGCACGAACGACGCCTCGCCGGGTCCGGGACGCACAGGCGGAGGCGCAGCGGCGCACGCACAGACGGCACTCGTGGTCGTCGTGACGTACGGCAGCGCACTTGTCGCCTAGATTCCACGGAGCTGAGCCATGGCGCACATGTTGATCGTCACCGCCGTCGTCGTCCTGGTGTATGGCCTGGCAGCCGCGGCCGTGCTGGCCGTCTACCGGGCCGCCGACGACGCCGCAGGGACCCGCGCGGCGCTGGCCGTCCGGCGGATCACGCAACGACGGGCGGAGCAGCAGCAGCGCCCGGCCGATGAGCAGCTCGGGCTGGCCGAGGCCGCCGTCGCCCGGCGGGTGGTCGCCGGACGCCTCGACCCGGCCGCATACCAGCGGACGATGGCAGCGATCGCAGCGCAGGACGCCGTGTCGCACCCGCTCACCGCGCCCGAACCGCCCTGATAGTGCCACGGACCCGCCGTGAAGGGGTCCTTCGGCCCGTACGCCGGGGGCAGCCGCAGGGCATCGTGGGCGGCGAAGGGGGTAGACCGATGAACGACCTACGCGTCCGAGATGTCATGAACCCGTCGGTGGTCGTCGTGACCGCCGACTGCACCTGCGAGCACGTCGTCGACGTCATCACCGAATTCGGCGTGAGCGGTGTCCCGGTCGTCCGCGACGACGACCGGGTGATCGGCATCATCTCCGAGGCGGACCTGCTGCCGAGATTGCATCCGGCCGATGCCGTGCCATCGCCCGGCGAACCCGCGGCAGTACGGCGCAAGGCGGACGCCCACACCGCCGGAGAGCTGATGACCGCACCGCCGGTCACGGTGACCGCCGGCTCTCTCGTGAGCACCGCCGCCGCGCTGATGGAACAGCACCGGGTGAAGCGGCTGCCGGTGCTCGACGACGCTACCGGGATCCTCGTCGGGATCGTCACCCGCCGGGATCTGTTGCGTGGCGCTCTGCGATCCGACGAGACGATCGAACGTGAGCTCATGGAGGAGTTGCTCGTCCACGGTCTGTGGTTCGAGCGGGCGGGCATCACCGCCGCGGTCCAGGACGGCGTGGTGACCCTGTCCGGCAGCGCAGAGCACCGTCGTGACGCGCTGACGGCGGTCAGGATCGCCGGCGCCGTGGACGGCGTGGTGACAGTCCTCGACAACACCAGCTCACCGATCGACACAGCGCCTGTGGTTGCCGCTGGCCTCGCCGGTACGGCGTCCGGATGAACGCCGGACCGGCGAGGCCGGCGGCCCCGGCCGACTGCCTGACTGCGGACGGCAGGGTCGTCCGGGTCCGGCCCGTCACGACATCGGACATGCCCGCCCTGCTCGCGTTGCACGAGGGCATGTCCGCGCAGAACCGTTACCTACGGTTCTTCAGCGCCGGCGCCGGGCTCGACGCGGAGGTCCGACGGCTGACCAGGCCCGCGGACGAGCAGCACCTCGCGCTGCTCGTCCTGCACGGCGACGAGGTCCTCGCCGCCGGCTCCTACGAACGGGTGGGCGCGGACCAGGCGGACTTCGCCCTCCTCGTGCACGACGAGCACCACGGCGAAGGCCTCGGCACCCTGCTGCTGGAACACCTGGCCGCGGCCGCCCGGCGTCAGGGCGTCACGGAGCTCATCGGGGACGTCCTGGCCGGCAACGGCGCGATGCTGCGCGTCAGCCGTGGCGTCGCGCCCGGCGTGCCACGCACGTCCAGCGATCCTGGTGTCGTCCGGGTACGGATCCCGACGCTGCCTGACGAGGCCGCGCTCGCGGCCGTCGACGAGCGTGACCGCACCGCCGCTTACCAGTCGCTCAGGCCACTGCTCGCGCCGGCCTCCGTGGTGGTGATCGGCGCCGGCCGGCAACCCGGCAGCGCCGGCCACGAGGTCCTCGCCGCGCTCATCGCCAGCGGGTACGACGGCGAACTCTTCGCGGTCAACCCTCGCGCCCGGGACGTCTGCGGCCTGCCCGCGCTGCCGTCCGTCGCGCTGGTCGGTGAGGCGATCGACCTGGCGATCGTCGCCGTCCCCGGCAGAGCCGCGCCCGACGTGCTACGCGAGTGCTGCGCCGCCGGCGTCCGCGCCGCGGTCGTCCTGACCTCCGACCTGGACGACACCGTACGAAATGACCTGGTCCGCATGGCACGACGGCACGGCATGCGGCTGGTCGGCCCCGACAGCCTCGGTGTGCTCAACACCGACCCGAAGGTGCGGCTCACGGCAACGTTCGCCGCGACGCTCCCCCCTGCCGGTGGACTCGCCGTCGCGTCACAGTCCGGGGCGATCGGCGTGGCGATCCTGGAGGCCGCCGCCCACGACGGCGTCGGCGTGTCCAGTTTCGTGTCACTCGGCGACAAGGCCGACGTCAGCGGTAACGATCTGCTGGCGTACTGGCACGACGACCCGGCCACCCAAGCGGTCGCGCTGTACCTCGAGTCGTTCGGCAACCCACGACGGTTCGCCACGGTCGCCCGGGCGATCGGCCGCCGCAAGCCGGTGCTGGCCGTGAAGAGCGGCCGGCACGCGGCGGCCGACGGCACGGTCGACGCGCTCTTCCGGCAGGCGGGCGTCATCCGCACCGACACGCTCGGCGAACTGCTCGACACGGCCAGGATCCTGGTCGATCAGCCCCTGCCGGTCGGCGGCCGGCTCGCGGTCGTCGGCAACGCCCGCGGGCTCAACGTGCTGGCGGCCGACACCGCCGCAGCCGCCGGCCTCACCCTGACCGCGTTCGGTGCCGCGACCACCGACCGGCTCAGACGGCTGGTGCCTGATGGGCAGGACAACGGCAACCCGGTCGACCTCGGCACCGCGGCCACCGCGGAGTCCATGGCCGGCGCGGTCCGGCTGGCGGCCGATTCCGGCGAGGCGGACCTGCTCGTGGTCACCTTTGTCGCGACCCGCACGAACGACGGCGCGGCGGCGCTGCGCGCGGTGGCCGCGGCCGCCGACGCGGTCCCGGACCTGCCGGTCGCGGTCGTGGCGGTCGGTGTCCCCGACACCCCCGCCGCGCTCGGCCGGCGCCGCGTGCCCGTGTACCGCCTGCCGGAGCCCGCCGTGCATGCGTTGGGCCGGGCGGTGCGGTACGCCGCGTGGCAACGCGAACCGCTCGGCGGGCGTCCCGCACTGTCCGGCGTTGACGCACCCGCCGCTCGTGAGATCGTCGGTCGGGCGCTCCGCGGCGGCGGGTGGCAGCCGGCAGGTGTCGCCCGGCAGCTGCTGCGGGCGTACGGCATACCGGTCCTCGAGGCCCACCGTGCCGACGGCACCGCCGCAGCCGTCGCCGTCGCCGCGAGCCTCGGCTATCCGGTCGCACTGAAGGCGGCCGACCCCGGGCAGCGTACGGACCGCGCGATCCAGCTCGGTCTTGCCGATGAAGCGGCTGTGCGGCACGCCTGCCACCTGATCGGTGCGGCGCTCGGCGAGGACGATCCGGCAGTGGTGGTGCAGCGGATGGCCGCCCCTGGTGTCGAACTGTTCGCCGGGATCACCCACGACCCGTTGTTCGGTTCGCTGGTGACGGTCGGCCTCGGCGGGCCCGCCGAGTTGCGCGGTGACCCGGTCCTGCGGCTCCTGCCGGTCACCGACCGGGACGCCGCGACCATGTGGCGGTCGCTGCGCGGCGCGTCGCTGCTGGCCAGCCATCGAGGTGACGCGGCCGCGGACACGGAAGCGTTGGAAGATCTTCTGCTCCGGCTGGGGCGGCTCGCGGAGGACCTCCCCGAGGTCGCGGAACTCGCGCTCGAACCGGTGCTGGCAGGAAAGTCCGGGTGCATGGTCGTCGACGTGCGGCTCAGGCTGTCCGCGGTCGGCAGCGAACCGGATCCGTACCTGCGGGACCTGCTGCAACGTCCGAGCATCGACGCCAACCGGGAGCCGAACCCATGACACACCTGGAAGTCGCGGGCCCGTCGACCGTCGCCAGTCCTCACGGCACGATACTGGTGCCGGCGACGGAGCACCGCGCTGACAGGTCACGACCTGGTTGGTGTCAGAACATCACGGGCGCCTGATACCCCGTCGACTGGTCACTGGCGTCGTCCAGGTCGAACGACAGTTGAATGACGACGTCGACAACCCCGTCGACGCGCTCGACCTGTCGAACCAGGGCCGGGATGAACGAGCCACGCTCGACCTCGCCCAGCAGGGTGACGATGCCGTCGTCGACCTCAACCCGCAGCTTCGACCCGTCGACGCCGACGAGCCCGTCCATGGCCTCGGCGACGATCTCCCGGTGGATCTCCTCATCGGGGCGCAGGAACACCTTCAGCAGATCCCGGCGGGTCACCATGCCGATGAGCCGGCCCATGTCGTCGACGACCGGGAGCCGCTTGAGCGCTTCCGACTCCATGATCCGTGCGGCGGCGACGACGGACGTGGTGCTCATGACCGTGATGGCCGGAGCGTTCATCAGCTCACCTGCAGCGGTCGCGTGTGCCTTGCCGCGCGCCTGGCGGGTATGCCGGTGCTCGAACAACCGCAGATGGTCGTCTTCACCGGCGAACTCGATCTTCGGGACCAGGTCCGCCGACGACACCACGCCGACGACCCGGTCGAATCCGTCGACGACCGGGGCAGCATTGATACCGTGCGCGTCCAGAAGGTCGACGATCTCCTTGAACGGCGTGTCCTCCTGCACCGATATCGCGCCGATCGTCATCACATCTGTGACGTTCCAGCGGCCCATGGCATTGCCTCCTTGTCACGCTGATGTCTTCCATCTCGTTGTCCTGAGCCGACCGTATGGCTCGACGGACATGCGCAGCAGGGCACAACGGCACCTCTGCGGGTGACGTTCGACCGGCCCCCCCGTCCAGGTCCATCGGCCCTGTCCCGGGCAAGCAGCGGTGCATAGCTTCGAGACGGACCCCTTGGAGGTGCGCTGTGGCGTTGACCGTGGCGACCAGGATGACCGCGGGAGCGGCCACCATCGGTGAACGTGCCTGCCTGCAGGACCTTGTCGACGTTGTCGACAGTCGCTGGGCGGTTGATGCCGCCATCGTGGCCGTCGTCGACGACTTCGGCCGTCTGCTCGGTGCCGTCGAAGCCGCTGATCACCCGGACCTGTTCGGCTGCACCGCCGGGTCCCGCGTCGCCGGCACGCCCCGACACCGTCGCCGCCGCGCCGGGCAACGCCTGGCGGTCGCCGGTGACCTCATGACCGCCGCCCTCGCCGTGCCCGAGACGTGGCCGGTGGCCCGGGCCTCGCGAGCGCTCATCGCGGCCGGTGTCGACGCGGCGTTTGTCGTGGACGACCTGGGCGTCGTACGGGGCACTCTCACCATCCGCCAGTGCCAGCCGGCGCCAGCGGTTCGTACCGCGCCGAAGGAGGCCGGCCGTGACCAAGTACGTGTATGACTTCGCCGAGGGCAGCAAGGAACTCAAGGACCTGCTCGGCGGCAAGGGTGGCAACCTCGCCGAGATGGCGAATCTCGGGTTGCCGGTGCCGCCCGGCTTCACAGTCACGACTGACGCGTGCCGCGCGTACCTGCGCACCGGCGACGAACCGTTCGGCCTCGCCGACGAAATCGACCTGCATCTGGAGCGGCTGGAACGGCAGGCGGGCCGGCGGCTCGGCGACACCGCCGACCCGTTGCTGGTCTCCGTGCGCTCCGGTGCGAAGTTCTCGATGCCGGGCATGATGGAGACGATCCTCAACGTCGGGCTGACCGACACGACCGTCATCGGCCTGGCCGCGCAGACCGGCGGCGACGAGCGGTTCGCCTGGGACTCCTACCGGCGGCTGATCCAGATGTTCGGCAAGACCGTCTGCGACGTCCCCGGCGAGCAGTTCGACCGCGCGCTGGACGCGGTGAAGGCGACCAAGGGCACCGCCGACGACCTCGGCCTGGACGCCGGCGACCTGCAGGCGCTCGTCACGACCTACAAGGAGATCTTCACCGCACACACCGGACGATCGTTCCCGCAGGACCCGCGAGACCAACTCGACCAGTCGATCCGAGCCGTCTTCAGCTCCTGGAACGCCGAACGTGCCGTGCTGTACCGCCGCCAGGAGCACATCCCCGCCGACCTCGGCACCGCCGTCAACATCGTCGCCATGGTCTTCGGCAACCTCGGCCCCGACTCCGGCACCGGCGTGGCGTTCACCCGCGACCCGGCCACCGGCGCCCCCGGCGTCTACGGCGACTACCTCGCCAACGCCCAGGGCGAGGACGTCGTCGCCGGCATCCGCAACACCATGCCGCTGCAGGACCTCGCCCGCCTCGACCGGCGCTCCTATGACGAACTCCTGGCGATCATGGCGAAGCTCGAGACGCACTACCGGGACCTGTGCGACATCGAGTTCACCATCGAACGCGGCAAGCTGTGGATGCTGCAGACCCGGGTCGGCAAACGGACCGCGGCGGCGGCGTTCGTCATCGCCACGCAACTGATCGACGACGGCGTCATCGACGCCGACGAGGCGCTGACCCGGGTGACCGGGGCGCAGCTCGCGCAGCTGATGTTCCCCGCCTTCGACCTCGCCGGCCGGCCGGAACGCATCGCCACCGGCATCGCCGCGTCGCCCGGCGCGGCGGTCGGCGCGGTGGTCTTCGACGCCCGGCAGGCCGCGGAGGTCGCCGCAAGCGGGACGGCGGTGATCCTGGTCCGCCGGGAGACGAACCCCGACGACCTGCCCGGCATGATCGCCGCGCAGGGCATCCTGACCAGCCGCGGCGGCAAGACCTCCCACGCCGCCGTCGTCGCCCGCGGGATGGGCAAGACGTGCGTGTGCGGCGCCGACGGCATCGACGTCGACGTCGACCGCCGGCAATTCACCATCGACGGCGGACACGTCGTGCGCGAGGGCGACATCGTCTCCATCGACGGCACCACCGGCAGCGTCTTCCTCGGCGCGGTCCCGGTCCAGCCGTCGCCGGTCGTGCGCTACTTCGAAGGCGCCCTCTCTCCCGGCGCCGACCCACTCGTCGCCGCCGTCGACCGGCTCCTCAGCCACGCCGACAAGGTTCGGCGGCTCGCGGTGCGGGCCAACGCCGACACGTTCGACGACGCCGCCCGCGCCCGCCGCTTCGGCGCGCAGGGCATCGGCCTGTGTCGCACCGAGCACATGTTCCTGGGGGAACGGCGACCGCTCGTCGAGCGGCTCATCCTCGCCCGCACCGGCGCGGAACGCGATGCCGCACTGGCGGACCTGCTGCCGTTGCAACGCGCGGACTTCGTGCATCTGTTCCAGGCCATGAACGGGCTGCCGGTCACGATCCGGCTGATCGACCCGCCGCTGCACGAATTCCTGCCGACGCTTCCCGAACTGTCGGTCAAGGTCGCCCTCGCCGAGTCACGCGGCGAGCCGGACGGCCACGACCGGGCGCTGCTGGACGCGGTCCAGCGCATGCACGAGGAGAACCCGATGCTCGGCCTGCGCGGGGTCCGCCTCGGTCTGGTCGTGCCCGGGCTGTTCGCGATGCAGATCCGCGCCGTCGCCGAGGCCACCCTCGCCTGCCGGGAGCAGGGTGTCACGGTCCGCCCCGAGATCATGGTGCCGCTCGTCGGTGCCGTGCAGGAGCTCGAGGCCGTCCGCGAGGAGGCGCTGCAGCTGCTGCGTGCGCTCGGCGTGGACGCCAGGATCGGCACCATGATCGAGGTGCCACGTGCCGCGCTCACCGCCGGTGAGATCGCCCGCGCCGCGGACTTCTTCTCCTTCGGCACGAACGACCTCACCCAGATGGGCTGGGGCTTCTCCCGCGACGACGTCGAGGGGGCGTTCTTCACCCGCTACCTGGAGCTCGGCATCTTCGGCGTCTCACCGTTCGAGTCGATCGACCGCGACGGCGTCGGCCGGCTGGTCCGCATCGCCGTCGACGAGGGCCGCCGCACCCGCCCGGATCTGCACATCGGCGTCTGCGGTGAACACGGCGGCGACCCCGAGTCCATCCACTTCTTCCACGACGCCGGGCTGGACTACGTGTCGTGCTCCCCGTTCCGGGTGCCGGTCGCACGGCTGGAGGCGGGACGCAGCGCAGTCGCTGCGTCCGGCTCCGACACCCGCTGACGTGACCGACGCGCGCCCGGGACGGAGGTCCCGGGCGGTCAGTCCACGATCTCGATGACCTGCTCGCCCGGTAGGCGTGGCGTGTGCGCCGGGCCCGCGTGGTCGGGATCGCTGGTACCCAACCGCAGCACCAGGTATGGGTAGCCAACCTCGCCGAGTATCCGCCGCAGTGCCTGCCGGGTGAAGTCCAGCTCGACAGGGCTGCTCAGCGGCAGCACCGCAGCCCCCCGATGGATCGCGGCGAGCCAGATCTCGCTCAACGCTTCCCCGGCGCGCAGCCAGTCGGCCGGCTCGTCGCCGTCGCCGTACAGCACCGCGTAGGCAGCGGCGTTGTCGTGACCGGCGCCGGCCTCCAGGGTGCCGCTGACTCCGAAGTCGCGTTCGGCGACCGTGGTGAGCGGCAGTTCGGCGGGGATCACAGCGTCGGGCAGCCCGGTGCCGGCCGGGCGGTCCCCGCCGACCCAGGTCGCGGTCTCGGCGATCATCCGTACGTCGTGCCGCTGGGCGTCACCGGCGTGTTCGATCATGACGGCGAGCTCCAGGACCTGATCCCGGCTCAGTACCTGCAGGCGCGCTCCTCCCAGCCGGGCCGCGTCCACGAGCGCCTCCCGCACATCCGGCGCGACCGGCTCATCGCTGACCACCCGGCGGTCGGTCCGCCGGATCAGCAGCAGCTGCAGGCGATGCATCGCGTGCGGGTCCACTGATCCTGCCGCTTCGGCGTGGATGACGGCGAGCGGTTCGGCGGCGGGCCGTTCGACCCGGTGCGTCCAGCCCTCGGCGTCCAGGGCGACCCGGGCATGGTGCAGGGCGGCGCCGCAGCTGAGGAGCATCAGCCGGCCGGCTGGGTCCTGCTCGCGCAGTTGCCGGCCGGTCACCGCGTACAGCTCCAGGCGGGCGCCTCGGACGACCCACCGCCACGGCTGGGTGTTGTGCACGGACGGCGCCAGCCGGGCGGTGTCAGCCGCCCGGGCCAGCGCCACAGTTGCCGTGGTCATCCCTACTGTCCGGGTGAGCCGACGGTGTCGGTGCCGGAGCGCCGGATGGTCGCCGGAACCGGTTCGATGCCGTCGACGGGGGTCCCGATCCGCATCGCGATCGCCGGGTGTCCCACGCCGCCGAGCAGCCGGCGCAGCGCCACACGGACCGGGAGTACCTCGACGACCTCGCTGATCGGCGAGGCGGCGAGCCCCCGGACGGTGAGGGTGAGCCAGACGTCGGACAGCGCCTCCCCCGCAGCGACCCAGTTTGCGGGCTCTTCGGCGTCGACGGTGAAGACGACGTAGACGGTGCCGCGGTCGGTGCCGGTGCCGGCGTCGAGAGCGGCAGGCCGGGCCAGGTCGAAGTCCCGTGGGGCGATCGTGCGGTGCGTGGGCGTGACAGTGCTGCGGGCCGAGACGCCGTCGCGGTCCTCGCGGGCCCGGGTCGTCCAGGCGAGCAGGTCCTCGCGGAAGCGGGGGTCGGCGTGTTCGACGTCGCCGGCGTGCGCGACCGCCGAGGCGAACGCGGTCACCTGGTCGGCGCGGACCACGTGCAGGTGGACGCCGTGCCGCTCAGCAGCGGCGCGCAGCTCGTCGAGGACCGCGTCGACGGGCCGCTCGTCACCGAACGGGCGACGGTCGGTACGTCGCTGATAGATCGCCCGGTACAGCAGATCGTCCGCCGTGCACCGGTTGCCCTGGCGGACCCGGGCGACCAGGTCGGGCCGGGCGGGGTCGGTCAGCCTGGCGATGTCGGCGTCGAAGCCGGCGGCCAGCAGCGCGACCGTCGCGTGGTGCAGGGCGGTGCCGCAACTGAGTAGCAGCAGCCTGCCGTCAGGGTCGAGACCGTCCAGCTGGCGGGACCGGTCGGCCCACAGCTCGGCGTGGTTGCCGGCCAGCCGCCACCGCCACGGCTGGGTGTTCAGGATGGACGGTGCGCGCAGTGCCGCGATCGAGGCCTCGGCGACCTGGTCGATCTCGGCTCGCAGGTGCTGTGTCATGGCAGGCTCCCTATCAGTGGCTCACATCAACGATCGCCTGTACGCGGACCCGGTAGCAGAGCCGATGGTCACACCTTCGTGGGACCGATGGCCCCGCTGAGCGCCGGCGAGGTCGCCGCGGCGAGGTTCCGCCCTGGCCGGGACCTTCGCCGCGGGTTCACCACCGCCCTGTGCTCACGACCGGGTGGTGCCGTAGTAGGCGGTCCGCATGATGTCGCGGAGGTCCTCCAGCATCGGCATCCTGGGGTTCGCCGGGGCGCACTGGTCGAGGTAGGCGTTCATCGCCTGCTGGGGCAGGGCGTCCAGGAACGTCTGCTCGTCGACGCCGGCGGCCTGGAACGACGCTTCGATGCCGACCTCGGCGCGCAGCCGCTCCACCGCTGCGGCGTACGACTCGACCCCTTCCTCCGGCGTGCTCGCGGGCAGGCCGAGTGCCTGGGCGATCTGCTGGAACCGTTCGTGGGCGACGTAGCGCTCGTACTTCGGCCAGGCGGTCAGCTTCGCCGGGACCTGGCCGTTGTGCCGGATCACGTGCGGCAGCAGGATCGCGTTGGTGCGTCCGTGCGCGATGTGGAAGGTGGCGCCGAGGGTGTGCGCGAGGGCGTGCACCATGCCGAGAAAGGCGTTGCCGAAGGCCATGCCGGCGATCGTTCCGGCGTTGTGCATCTTCTCTCGCGCAAGGGGATCGGTGCTGCCGTGCCGCACCGCGGCGGGCAGGTGTTCGAAGATGAGTTTGATCGCGTGGAGGGCGAGGCCGTCGCTGTAGTCGTTGGCGTAGACGGACACGAACGCCTCGGTGGCGTGGGTGAGGGCGTCGAAGCCGCTGTCGGCGGTGACGTTCGGCGGCAGGTCCGCGGTCAGCACCGGGTCGATGATCGCGACGCTCGGGGTGAGCGCGTAGTCGGCCAGGGGGTACTTCATGCCCGTCTTGGTGTCGGTGATGACTGCGAACGGGGTGATCTCGGCGCCGGTGCCGGACGTCGTGGGGATGCAGACGAGGCGGGCGAGCCGGCCGAGGGTGGGGAAGGTGAAGGCGCGCTTGCGGATGTCGAAGAACTTCTCCCGCATGTCGGTGAACTCGACGCCCGGGTGTTCGTACAGCAGCCACACCACCTTGGCCGCGTCCATCGGCGAGCCGCCGCCGAGTGCGATGATGGTGTCCGGACGGAACGAGCGCATGAGTTCGGCGCCGCGCTCGACCGTCGCCATCGTCGGTTCCGGTTCGACGTTGTCGAGGATCTGCACGGTGACCGGGTTGACGCTGCTGCGCAGGACGCCACGGATGCGGTCGACATAGCCGAGGCGGGTCATGGTCGGGTCGGTGACGATGGTGACGCGGTGGACGTCGGGCATGTCGGCGAGGTACCGGATGGCGTTGGGCTCGAAGTAGATCTTCGGTGGGACCTTGAACCATTGCAGGTTGTTGGTGCGCCGTCCGATGCGCTTGATGTTGAGCAGGTTGACCGCGGACACGTTACCTGACACGGAGTTACGGCCGTAGCTACCGCATCCGAGCGTCAGTGACGGCATGAAGGCGTTGTAGACGTCGCCGATGCCGCCCTGCGACGACGGCGAGTTCCAGATGATGCGGACCGCTTTGACGCGTTTGCCGTAGGCTTCCGCGGTCGCGGTGTCGGCGGTGTGGATGACCGCGCTGTGGCCGAGCCCGTCGAGCTCGACCATTTGCTCGGCGAGGCGGAAGCCTTCCTCCTGCGAGCCGGCCCGCAGCATGGCCAGGACCGGGCAGAGCTTCTCCCGGGTCAGCGGCTCGTGCGGACCGACGCCATCGACGGGCACGAGGATGACGGACGTGTCGGCGGGGACGTCGAAGCCGGCGCCTGCCGCGATCCAGGCCGCGGAGCGGCCGACCACGTCGGCGTTGAGCTTCGCGCCGGCGCAGTTGCTGCCAGCCACGGCGCCGAAGATGAACTGCTCCAGCAGCTGCTTCTCGTGCGTGGTCGCCACGTGGGCGTGCAGCCGCTCGAACTGCGCCACGGCCTGCTCGGCGATGGCGGCGTCGAGGATGACGGCCTGTTCGGAGGCGCAGATCATACCGTTGTCGAAGGTCTTGGAGACCACGATGTCGTGCACAGCCCGCACCACGTCTGCGCTGCGTTCGATATAGGCGGGGACGTTGCCCGGGCCCACGCCGAGGGCGGGTTTACCGGCCGAGTAGGCGGCGCGGACCATCCCACCGCCGCCGGTGGCGAGGATGACGGCAACCCCTGGATGCCGCATGAGCATCTGGGTCGCCTCGATCGACGGAGCCTCGACCCACTGGATGCAGTCCCGGGGCGCGCCGGCGGCGATGGCGGCGTCGCGGACGACCCGCGCGGCCTCGGCGCTGCACCGCTGGGCGGCGGGATGGAAGGCGAACACGACCGGGTTGCGGGTCTTGAGCGCGATCAGGGCCTTGAAGATGGTGGTCGACGTCGGGTTGGTCACCGGCGTGACGGCGCACACGACGCCGACCGGCTCGGCGATCTCGACGATGCCGTTGATCTCGTCGCGGGACACGACACCGACGCTGCGCAGCCCGGCGAGGCTGTGCGCGATGTGCTCGCAGGCGAAGACGTTCTTGACGGCCTTGTCCTCGAACACGCCCCGGCCGGTCTCCTCGATCGCCAGTTCGGCAAGACGGCCGTGCTGGCTGAGCGCCGCGACGGACGCCTTCTTCACGATGTGGTCGATCTGCTGCTGGCCCAGCGCGGCATAGGCGTCCAGTGTCCGCAGCGCCCTGGTCACCAACCGGTCAACGGCCGGTGCTGCTCCTTCGACGGGCACGTCGACCTGTTCGGCGAGCGACGGAGCGAGGGTCCCGGTCACCGTCATCACTTCCTTCCCGAGGCGGCACGGACCGGTCCGGTCCACATCTTCATCCTTTGACGGTCGCGGCGTCGGGCACAGTGCCCGAAGGCCCGGCAGTGAATGACCAAGGCCCCGCCATCGGCGCTCACGCCGCAACGCCGTGGGCCCAGCGCCGGACGTCCACCCAGTCGCGAACAGCCACACCGCCGCGCGACCGGTGAGGATCGCGCCGAGGTTGGCACCGATCTCCGCGGTCGAACCGGGGCCTGCCGGCTGCGGTGACAAGATGGCGCACAGTGACTCACCTGCCGTCGGGAGCCTTGCCGATTCAGCCGATGACGGCTGGACGCGTGACCGCCTGCCGTTGCGTCCGGACGACAGCGACCAGACACACCGCGTTGCGGGCCAAGGTCTCTGGCACCGCGCCGAAGCCCACATGCGGCGCCCCCGAGCGGTCCCTGGCGCCGACGACGACGAGTGAAGCGTCCGCGGCCGCGTCGAGAAGGCGCGCCGCGGGGTCGACCCCATGCAGGACGTCCAGCGCAACAGGAACATCGGCGAATGTCGCTCGCCAGCCGGCCAGAGCCTGGCTGAGCTGCAGACGCGCGTCGGCATCAGCGTGCGGATCGTCGGTCCGGCCGGCGGGCCTGCTGATGTAGCACACCCGGATGCTGGTGCCGTGGCGCTGCGCAGCTTCGAATGCGTAGGAGATCGCTGGCGACGACGGCGCTGCCGCGTCGAGTCCCAGCACGACCGGACGTCGCAGCGCGTCCTCGTCCACGGTGCCCACGACGACCACGGGACACGCGGCATAGGCCAACACGTGCGTCGCGACCGCGCCGATGTGTACGCGCTGAAACCGGCCGCCGGCCGGAGCCCGGCCGTGACCGTGCCGGCCGAGCACGATGAGGTCGGCCGAGCGGGAGACCCGGACCAGCGCGGCACCTGGCGCCCGCTGCACGATCATGCTCTGCACGTCGACGCCAGGATTCGCTCGGAGCAGTTCGGCACGGGCCAGGTCGAGCAGCCGGACCGCCTCGGCGTCACAATCACCGGTCAGTTCCGGCGGCAGCAGGGTGGCGTACGCGATCCGGTCGAGGAGCGAGTGCACCAGACGGACCAGACCGCCGCCCACGCCCGCTTCCACGACGGCGAAGCGCGCCGCCGCCCAGGAATCCACGGAACCGTCGAACCCCACGACGATCCTGATCCGTGATGACATGTCGTCCTCCGTCAGGTCAGAGCGGTGGAAATCCTGGCCATCCGCGTCCGCTCAGGCGTCGAACGTATGGCTCAGCCGGGTCGTCGTGTCGTCGAAGCCCCATGCGAGAGCGTCGTCCGTGACACCGACGACACCGTCGAGCCCCCGGATCAGCCGGACCGCGATCTGGGCGCTGCTGCGCCGGTCGATCCTCCCGGTGAGGGTGACGTGCCCGTCCACAACGGTGACGTCGACCTCAATCGGGTCGATCCACATGATGCCGCGAAGCACCGACTCGATGACATCGCCGCGGATGGCATCATCGGTGCGCAGGTACCGGCGCAACAGGTCCCGCCGCGAGACGATGCCGACCAGGTTGCCATCGTCGTCGACGACAGGGAGCCGCTTCACGTTGCGGTGCTCCATGAGCTGGGCCGCCTCAGTGAGGGTCGCCGTCGCTTTGACCGTGACCGCCGGGGCCGTCATCAGCGCCGCGGCGGTCTCACCGGACGCCTTCTCCTTCGCCAGGCGCAGGCGCCGGCGTTCGAAGAGTCTGGCGTGCACGTCGGCGCCGTTGAACTCCACCTTGTGCAGCAGATCCGCCTCGGACACCACCCCCAGCACCCTGCGGTGGTCGTCGACGACCGGCGCGGCGCTGACCCCGAACTCGATGAGGAGGTCGACGATCTGCTTGTACCCGAGATCGGGTGCGACCGTGACGACACCGGTGCTCATCACATCACGTACCAGCAGCGAGCTCATCGACCTGTTCCCTTCCATGCGGCGTTCGGCTTGCTCTCCACGCTGACCCGCGGGACCGAAGCGGCGCACGGGCCGAAAGTCCCCTGGTCCCGGGCACACGACCCCTCGCCAGATTCCCGCCCAGGCTCTTGAGTTGCAGATGTTCGCAACTGCTAAAGTCAGCAAGTTACGGCCCACACGATCGGGGAAGAGCATGTCCGTACCGCTGTATCAGGCCAAGGCCGAACTGTTCCGCACGCTGGGCCATCCAGTCCGCATCCGGGTGCTGGAGCTCCTGCAGGACGGGCCGAAGCCGGTGCGCGACCTGCTGGCCGAGGTCGGCATCGAGGCACCGGGCATGTCACAGCACCTTGCTGTGCTCCGCCGGGCCGGCCTGGTCACCTCCACCCGCGACGGATCGCTCGTGACATACGCCCTGAGCACTCCGGACGTCGCCGACCTGCTGGCCGCGGGGCGGCGGATCCTGGGTGCGGTGCTGACCGACCGCGAGGGGCTACTGGTGCAGCTCCAGGCCCAGCCGCAGGACCGATGACCGCGTCGGCCGCGTTGCGCACCACCACCCGGCGCCTGACCGGCCTGCTGCCGCAACGCTCGGACTGGACCGCCGTACGCCGCGCACCACGCCGGGACCTGCTCGCCGGGCTCACGGTGGCAGTCGTCGCCCTGCCCCTGGCGTTGGCCTTCGGCGCCACATCGGGCCTGGGCGCCCAGGCCGGGCTGGTCACCGCAGTGGTGGCCGGCGCGGTCGCGGCCGTCTTCGGCGGGTCCAACCTGCAGGTGTCCGGTCCCACCGGCGCGATGACCGTCGTGCTGGTGCCGGTGGTCCAGCAGTTCGGTGGCCCCGGCGTCCTCATGGTCGGTGCGCTCGCCGGCCTGCTGCTCATCACGCTGGCCCTGGCCAGGCTCGGCCGCGCCGTGCGCTACCTGCCAACCCCCGTCATCGAGGGATTCACCGCCGGGATCGCGGTCGTCATCGCCCTGCAGCAGGTGCCGGCAGCGCTCGGCGTCGCCGGCGCCCACGGCGACAAGGTCTGGTCCATCGCGGCCGATGCCCTTGCCCGCTACGCCAGCCATCCGCACCCAGCGCCCGTCTGCGTGGCCGCCGGTGTCGCCACGGTGATGCTGATCGGCGCACGACTGCGACCCGGGCTGCCCTTCTCACTGCTCGCCGTCGGTGCGGCAACGGCCGTGGCCGAGATCGCCCCGCTCGGCCTGACCCGCATCGGCACACTGCCGGACAGCCTGCCTGCACCGTCGCTGAGCTTCCTCGATCTCGCCACAATCGGCACGCTCCTGCCGTCCGCCGTGGCCGTCGCGGCGCTCGCCGCGCTGGAGAGCCTGCTGTCGGCCACCGTCGCCGACGGAATGACCGTCAACCAACGCCACGACCCGGACCGGGAGCTGTTCGGTCAGGGGCTGGCGAACCTCGCCTCGCCGCTGTTCGGCGGGATCCCGGCGACCGCGGCGATCGCCCGCACCGCGGTCAACGTCCGCGCCGGCGCCGGGTCGAAGCTCGCGGCGCTGACCCACGCCGTTGCGCTCGCGGTGATCGTGCTGGCCGCGGCGCCGCTGGTGTCCCGCATCCCGCTCGCGGCACTGGCCGGTGTCCTGCTGGCGACCACGGTGCGGATGGTCGAGGTCGGCACGCTGCTCGCGCTGGCCCGGTCCACCCGCGGCGACGCCGTGGTGCTGGCGCTGACATTCACTGTGACCGTCGCGTTCGACCTGGTCACCGCCGTCATCGTCGGGATCGGGGCAGCGGCTGTCCTGGCGCTGCGGGCCGTCGCCCGCAGCGCCCGCCTGGAACAGGTGCCGCTGGAGCCCGGCGACCACAGCGCCGAGGAGCACCGCCTGCTCGCCGAGCACATCGTCGCGTACCGCCTCGACGGCCCGCTGTTCTTCGCCGCCGCCCACCACTTCCTGATCGAACTGTCCCAGGTCACCGACGTGCGAGTGGTGATCCTGCGGATGTCGCGCGTCACCACGATCGACGCGACCGGCGCGCACATGCTCGGCGAGACGATCACCCATCTGCGGCGGCGTGGTGTCACGGTCCTGCTGTCCGGCGTCGCCACCGGCCACGACAAGGTCCTCGCCGCGCTCGGGGTGGCCGAGGACCTCCGCCGCGACGGACTGATCTTCCCCGACACCCTTGCCGCCATCGGCCATGCCCGGACCCACGTCGTCGGACTCCAGTCCCCGCTTCCGTAACAGGCCGGTGCGAACTCCACAGACTCCGCGGCGCCGCAACCACCCGCCGACTGTTCCGCATGGGTCATTGGTACGCCGTGACCGGTGCCGTTCGGCCCTGCTGCCGTCCCGCAACGCCGCTTAGCGTGATCCACGAGTCCGGATGCCGCGCGACGGCAGCCGAGCGGGTGGACCAGGCCGTGCGGCACGGCCGGCAGACCCTCGATGAGGAGCACGGCATGCGAACACTGACCGAGTCGGAACTCGGGCGGATCCTCAGCGCGCTGCCGAGCAGCCCCCGGATCGTGGCGAGCGGCAACTACGCCGCCCCGCGCAGGCTGCTCGCCATCGCCGACGCCTCAATCCCAGAGTTCCGGCTCTTCATGCTCAACGCCCAGCCCGGCCTGCCCGACCGCGACGGCGTCATCTACGAGTCCGCGTTCGTCGGACCCGGTATGCGCGCACACCCACGCCTGCACTACTTCCCATGCCGACTGTCGCTGGTGCCGCACCTGTTCCAGCAGCGACTCGCGCCCGACGTGGTCCTCCTGCACACGTCGCGCCCCACCGGCGGAGCCGTCAGCCTCGGCGTCGAGGTCAACATCCTGCCCGCCGCGATCGAAGCGGCCCGCGCCCGCGGCGGCATCGTTGTCGCCCAGGTCAACACCGCGATGCCGAGCACCCACGGCGACGCCATGGTGCCCCTCGAAGCGGTCGACTACCTCCTGGAGATCGACGAGCCACTGGCCACTCACACTGTCGCCGCCCCGGACACGGTGTCGGCAGCGATCGGCGAACGGGTCGCCGTGCTGGTGCCGCCGCGGGCGACGCTGCAGCTCGGGATCGGCGCGATCCCGGACGCCACCCTGGAAGCGCTGCTGGACCGGCGGGGCCTTCGCATCTGGTCGGAGATGTTCAGTGACGGTGCGCTCGCCCTGGAGAAGGCCGGTTGCCTCGACCGGGACACGCCGGTCACCGCGTCGTTCTGCTTCGGCTCGGCAGAGCTGTACGACTGGGTCGACCGCAACCCGCGGGTGCGGATGCTGCGCACCGAGAAGACCAACGACCCGGGCACGATCGCCGCGCACCCCAACCTGATGAGCGTCAACAGCGCCCTGCAGGTCGACCTGTTCGCCCAGGCCAACGCGACCCGGATCGGCAACCGGACGCATTCGGGCTTCGGCGGGCAGACAGATTTCATCGTCGGCGCCATGCACTCCCCCGGCGGGCATGCCGTCATCGCACTGCGGTCCTGGCACCCGAAGGCTGATGTGTCCTCCGTCGTGCCGCTGGTGTCCGGGCCCGTGACGTCGTTCCAGCACAGCTACATCGTCACCGAACAGGGCACCGCCTCGATCTGGGGCCGCGACTCGGTCGAACAGGCCCAACAGATCATCGACCGGGCCGCGCACCCGGACGCCCGCGACGGCCTGCGCGCCGCCGGCCGGACCTTCGGCATGCTGCTGACCTGACGCCAGGACGCCAGGACGCCAGGACGCCAGGACGCCAGGACGCCAGGACGCCAGCGGGACCATCGACCCGCGCCAGACGATCCAGAGTCCTCTATCTCGTCCGTTCCGACCGGCCCACGCTGGTGCCGAACACTCAGGACCTGAGGAGGAGACCATGGACAAGACGAAGATCGTCGTCGGATACGACGGATCCGAAGAGTCGCAACGCGCGGTGGACTGGGCGGCCGATGAGGCCCAGCGGACCGGCGCACCGCTGCAGATCGTCCACACGTACCAGATCGGCTGGCCCGCGGGCAGCTACTACCGCGCGACCGCCGAGGAGGCGGAGGCAGTGCGGGGACGGGCCGAGCAGCTGGCGGCCGCCGCCGTCGCGAACGTCCGCGCCCGCGGCACAGGCATCGACGCCGTCGCGACGGTGGTACATGCGGCACCGGCGACGACACTGCTCGACTTCGGCGACGACCAAGCGCGGCTGCTCGTCGTCGGCAACCGCGGCGCCGGCGGGATCACCAACCTGCTCATGGGTTCGGTCAGTCAGCAGGTCGCCACCCACGCCCGCGTCCCTGTCGTGGTCGTGCGAGGACATTCCGCGGCGGGCGGCCCGGTCGTGGTCGGGGTCGACGGCTCACCGGCCACCGACGCCGCGCTGGGCCTCGCGTTCGACGCCGCAGCCGCGCTCGGGACCCACGTCGTCGCGATCAGGGCATATGTCCCGCCGTCGCCGACGGTGCTGCCGTTGAGCGCCGTCCAGGCCATCCAACGCGAGATGCTGGAGGTTTCGCTGTCCGGCTGGCAGGACAAGTACCCGTCCGTCACCCTCGAGGCGCACCTCGCCGTCGGCCGGACGGCGAAGGTCCTCATCGGTGTGTCGCACACCGCGCAGCTCGTCGTGGTCGGCAGCCGCGGCCATGGTGGGTTCACGGGTCTGCTGCTCGGCTCCGTCGGTCAGCAGTTGATGCACCACGCCGAATGCCCGGTGCTGATCGCACATCCGTCCAAGGCGGCGTGAAGCTACGGCATCGCGTCGTGGGGCCGACGGCAGTCACGGGTGGTGACCTTCAGCCCTCCACGTCTGCGGTGACCTGGCGCAGCCCGGAGGCGGAGACGAGGAGCGCGGCGTGGCTGTCGAGGGCGTCCAGCCAGGGCAGTGATCGCGGGCCCCGCGCCGCGGCGGCGGTGGCCTGGACGTCGACCCACAGCAGGTCCGGTCCGGTCACGGTGACCGAGCGGACCGCCTCGGCGGGCGCGCGATCAGCGTGGCCCGGCCCGCGGAGTACGGCAGCTCACCGCGCGCGCGGCGAACGCTGCACACCGGCGCCGAAACGGCCGGCCGGGCGGCAGCGGCGCCCGCCACCGACAGCACCCGCCTTGATCAGTGCACGAACGACCAGCAGCGCCGTCACCGCCACGACCTGCCCACCAAGAATGATCTTGTTGATGTCAACCGCGGGCCGCCAGCGGACCTTGCCGCCGCCGATGACGAACACGCCGAGCGGCTTGGCCGTCAGGCCGAAGCCGCCGCCCGAGCCGCTGGCGTTCTCCTCGCCCGCGGCGGGTTCGCTGCCGCCGCCCGCGCCGCCACCTGCGCCGATCTTCGCGACCGGCACCACAGTCAGCCCGGCCTGGTTGATGGGGGCGCCGAACACCCGCCCGACACTCACCTGCTCCATCACCTCACGGATGGTCTGCAGCGTCGCGGCCTCGTCCAACACAGCCCGGTTCATGGTGACATCTCCCTTCGCCGACGCGCGGAGCCGCACGGTCGTGACTCCGCCCGCTTGTCGTGCGGTTCCAGCCTGATCCACGCTGCCGACAAGGTCGGCCGACCCGGGCCCGGCGTGCCGTCCGGCACTCCGGCGAGACCCGTCCCGAATTCACCCGAATGTGCGGTCCGCCAGCGATCGGCACGCTCAGCGCGCCTGCGTCGCGTCGACGTCGATCGCCACCACGTGCTGCCGGTACCCAATCGCGTCGACCCGTACCGCCTCATCCGCGCGCACCGCGATCTGCGGATTCGACTGCGCGTTCGGCCAGGTGATGCCGATGCCGTGGGTCAGCACGCCTTCGTGGTCGCCCGCCTGGACGTAGTCGATCATGACGCACTTGACCCGGGCACTCACTGGGAGGCCCGGGTCGCAGTGCGACGCATGTGGACAGGTCAGGCGTTGACGAGTCCCTTGCCCGTGTTCTCCGGGACGGCGAAGCCCTTGCTGGCCGGGGTGGCGGCGGCGTGAACGAGGCCGGCGGCGCCGACCAGGAGGAGCAGTCCGGCGGCGAAGTAGGCGACGAGCGCGGCCTGGCCGGCCTTGACGCCGAATTCGCTGAACCCGTAGGAGGTGAGCAGCAGGCCGCGCAGGGTCTCGCCCTTGAACACGGTCTCCCGGGCGGCGGTGGCGTCGGTCAGCTGCTTCTGGAGGTCGGTGACGGCCGGGTCGTCCTTGGGTAGTGCGGCGATCTGGGCCCGCAGCCCGGTCTGGACGTCGCCGAGCTGGGCGTAGGTCTTGCCGCCGGCGATGGACTTGAGGTGCAGGCCGATGAACTCGTTGGCGTAGCACTCCGCCTGTTTGCCGGTGGTGAGCTGCTGCCCCGCGTACTTGACCAGGCACGCGGACTGCTTCTCCTCCGCGGTCAACGTATCTGCGGCCTTGAACGTGATCTGCTGCTGGCCGAGCTGGTCCTTGACGTAGTCGTTGGCGAAGTTCGCGTTGCTGGTCAGCACCAGGCCGGCGACCAGGAGCAGTCCGGCCAGGACGACGAGGCCCAGACCGACGAGGATGTCGAGCGTCTTCCGCTTCATGGTGCCCTCCGGGGCTTCTGGTTTGGTGCCCGTTGTGTGGTGCCAGCAGCATCCGGCGCCGGCGGCGTCCCGGTGCAGAGGACAAGCACCCATGCTGGCGGGACCTACGTCCCCTCGGCCACGGGACGTCCAGCCGCGAGTCCACGATCATCGGCGCAGCGGCCAGCAACGATGCGTCTGAACACGCTACGCAACGGTTGATCCTGCGGTACGCCGGGCGCCACGATCCCGAGGTGGTCCGCCAGACCGTCAATCAGGTAACGGACTTGTACGCGACCGCGGAGGTGCACGCGTTCGTCCCGGTGTTCATCGAGCGCGACGCCCGTCGCATCCTCGACGAGCCCAATGACTAGGCCGGCTCCCCATGCCCGGAGCTTGCCGACCAGGACGTTACGGCGACCTCCACATTCGTCTCGAGGATTGCCGTATCCGGAACTGGAAGGTGGGCCGGGCATGCAGGAGTTCGTGGACTTCCTCGGCGGGCAGGTACGGGTCCGGGCGCACGAGGAGAGCCTGTGCCTGCGGATACCGGATCCACGAGCCATTCTCGCCCGGCCCGAACGGCTGCGTTTCGCCGCGATGCACCCCGGCTCCGCCCGTCCTCGGCTCATCCACGATGTCGGGCTGCACGAAGCCGTGCAGCCACTGGATCGCCTCATGCGTCCGATCGTCTGGTGCGCCGCCACGGACCGGATTCGTGACGTCGCCGAACGCATCGGCGCGGCCGGACTGTCGTGTGCGCTCGTCCGCACCGGCGGGCGTGTCGGCATCGTGACCGACCTCGACTTCCGCCGGACGGTGGCGACCGGCCAGATCGGCATCGACGCCCCGGTCACTGAACTCGCCACGGTGCCGGCGCTGATCGTCGAGAGCAACGCCACGCGGGCCCAAGGTCTGTTGCGCATGATCGAACGCGGTGTGCACCACCTCGTGGTGGTCGACCAGGCGGGGCGACCGGTCGGCGTGCTCCGGGCAGTCGACCTCGCCGGTGCCGAGGTCCGCGACCCGTTGCTGATCCGGTCGGCGATCGACGCGGCCGGGGACATCGCGGAGCTGGCCGCGGCCTGCCGCCTGCTGCCCCGGATGCTCGGCGAGCTGTGCGACGACGCCGTGCCCGCCACACACATCGGGGCAATCCACGCCGCGGTCGTCGACGCGGCGATCCGGCGCCTGCTGCACCTGCAGCAGCACCCGGCACTCGACGGAGTGCGGCACTCCTGGGTCCTGCTCGGCTCCCTGGCCCGGCGCGAGCCGCTACCGATGTCCGATGTGGACACCGCGCTCGTCTGGGCCGACCCTCCTGTGGAGGTCTCCGGCCTTGAGCCGGGTTCATCCGGGACTTCGTCGTGCACCACAGCGGCGAACACCGCGGCCAACTCGACCTCAAACCGGGCGGCCTGACCCCCGTCGTCGCCCTCGCCCGGTGGATCGCCATCACGGCCGGCGACGCCAGCGGCACCACGATCGAACGGCTGCACCGCGGCGCCGCGCTCGGGCTGCTCACCACTGACGAGGCTGACACTCTGGCCGGCGGATTCGACAACGTGTACGGGCTGCTGCTGCGCCACGAGGTCCGAGCGCGCTGCGCACCTCAGGCACGCCGACGAGCACATTCATCGCGCCGAAGGACCTGGACTCGCTCACCCGCCGGCACCTGCGTGAGACGTTCCGCGCGATCGCCCTCGTCCAGTCGCGGGTGGATCGGGCGTGGCTCACCCGGCTGCCCGGCTGAGCCGTGATCCGACCGCGCCGCCGGGTGCCGCTGGCCGGTGCCGGCCCGCGCACACCCTGGCGGGAAGCGGAGTTCTGCGTGGTCGTCCGCGCCGACGTGGTCCTGCAAGAAATCGGTCATCGTGCCAAGCCTCCTCGTTCGTGCTGCGGAATGCTGATCAAGCGCTTCATGGCATCACGGCACCTTCATGGGACTCGAATGCCACGAAGTTGACGGGGAGCCGACTCAGAGCCAGCGACGCACGCGGGCGCGGTACTCGGCGTAGGCCGGGCCGAACCGCTGCTCGAGGTAGCGCTCCTCGGGCCGGATGACCAGCCGGTGCACGGCCAGGAGCACGGCCGGCCACAGCACCACCGGCCACCACGAGCCGATCACCAGCGCAACGCCGAGGTAGATGACGGCCAGGCCGGTGTACATCGGGTTGCGGGACAGCCGGTACGCACCCGTCGTGACCAGGCTCGCCACCCGGTGGTGCGGCACGATGGTCGTGCGGTGCCTGATCACGCCGAACACGCCGCCGCTGGTCACCAGCTATCTGCACCTCGCGGGTTTCTCGGTAGGACTGCCGGGAAGGACACCGAAACCGAATTGCCTCTGGTGGGAGGGCGCGGCTATGCGGGTCGTGGTGAACCTCACGCGCTGCCAGGCGTACGCACAGTGCGCCTTCCTCGCCCCCGACGTGTTCCGGATGCGGGGCGCCGAGGCGTTGATGTACGACCCGGAGCCCGATGACGCTCAGCGGGAGCGGGTGCTGCGGGCGGCGGCGGCCTGCCCGGTGCAGGCGATCCTGGTCGACCGCGCCGACGATCGGGAGGCCGCCGTGGAATCCGCGACGACCGGGCCAGCAGTGTCTGCGAGGACGGCCGCATCATCGCGGACGGCCGGGTGGCGGCAAACAGGTGAGCAACCCTCGCCGGACGGGCACGATGCGGCGACCGAGGCTTTCCGCCGCGACGGCCGGATCGTGATCGTGGGTGCGTCGCTGGCTGGCCTTGCCGCCGCGGCGACCCTGCGCGGGGATGGCTTCACCGGCTCCCTGACGATGATCGGGGACGAGCCGTACCAGCCCTACGACCGGCCGCCGCTGTCCAAGCAGGTTCTCGAGGGATGGGTGGCCCCAGACCACACCGGCCTGCCCCGCGTCGACGAACTCGGCGTGCGGTGGCTGCTCGGCACGCCGGCCACCGGGCTGGACCCGGCCGGCAGGCAGGTACACCTCGGCAACGGCGGCATCATCGACTACGACCGACTGTTGATCGCCACCGGCACCCGGGCCCGGCCCTGGTTCAATCGCGATGAGGCAGCCCTTGACGGGGTATTCGTGCTGCGCACCCGGGACGACGCCGCCGGCCTGCGACACCGGCTGGCCGACCGGCCCGGCCGGGTGCTGGTCATCGGTGGCGGGTTCACCGGCTCCGAGGTCGCCTCGGCCTGCCGGGACCGGGACCTGGCGGTCACCCTTGTCGAGCGCGGACCCACACCCCTGGTCGGCGCCCTGGGCGGCATGATCGGCGCGGTGGCCGCCGACATGCAGCGTGAGCACGGCGTCGACCTGCGCTGCGGGGTCACCGTCACGCGCCTGGAGGGTGACACCGCCGGGCGGCTACGCCGCGCCCACCTGTCCGATGGCAGCACGGTGGACGCGGAGGTGGCCGTGGTGGCGTTGGGGGCGGTCCGCAACACCGAATGGCTGCGCGACTGCGGCCTGGCCGTCGGCGATTGGGGCGTGGGTTGCGACGCCGGCTGCCGGGTGTTCGACGTCAACGGGGTGACCACCGACGACGTGTTCGTGGCCGGTGACGTGGCACGTTTCCCGCACCCGCTGTACGACTACCAGTTCCTGGCCCTGGAGCACTGGGGCAACGCCGTCGCCCAGGCCCAGGTCGCCGCCCACAACATGGTCTGCGCCCCGGCCGACCGGTGGCCGCACCAGGCCGTCCCGGTGTTCTGGTCGGCGCAGTTCGGCACCAACATCAAATCCGTCGGGGTGCCGACCCTCGCCGACCAGGTCGTCATCGCCCAGGGCTCGGTTGCACAGCGCAAGTTCGTGGCCGCCTACGGCGACCGCGGCCGGCTCGTCGCCGCAGTCGGGTTCGACCAGGGCAAGTGGCTGGAGTCGTACCAGAGCCTGATCGAGACCGGCGCGCCGTTCCCGCCCGATGTTCACGGGGTTGACGAGCCGACCGACGCCCAGCCGGTCTCGGCGCAGATTCCCGACCACACCACCCGCAACCGCCACGCCACCGTCGCGGTGACCGGCCATGACCCCAGCGAGCGCCGCGCCGAGCTGCTCCACCTCCACTAGCGCGCCGGCCAGCCGCACCGCAGGGCGCCGCAACATCGAGGAAAAGGCAACCGCCATGGCACAGGCCAGCATCTTCGAGCAGATCCTCGACCCGGCCAACCGGGCCAACCCATACCCGCTGTACGCGCTGCTACGTGAGACCCCGGTGGCGCGCCAGCCCGACGGCACCTACTTGGTCAGCACCTACCGCGAGATCGTCGCGTTGTTGCACGACCGCAGGGTCAGCTCCGACCCCCGCAGTCACCCCGAGCTGGCCGGCGCCATCCCCGAGCCTGAGGAGGGAATGCCCGGACCGCCACTGTCCTTCATCAGCCGTGACCCGCCTGAGCATGACCGGCTACGGGAGCTGGCCACCCGGCCGTTCGGTCCGCCCTGCGCCCCCGGCCGTGTCGAGGGCATGCGCCCCTGGCTGACCGAGATTACCAACGACCTGATCGACAACATTGCCGGCAGACACCGTGTCGACCTCGTCGACGACGTCGCCTACCCGCTGCCGGTCACCGCGATCTGCCGGCTGCTCGGCGTCCCCCGCGAAGACCAGCCGCGCTTCCATCACTGGGCCGACGCGATCGTCGAAACCGCCGACCCGACCACGGGCACGTTCGCCGAGCGCCAGCGCAAGCGAGCCCAGGTCAACGCCGAACTCGGCGGGTACCTCGACGGGCTGGCCGACGCCCACGCCCGCCGTCCCGACGACGACCTGATCTCCGGGCTGCTCACCGACACCGGCCCACACGGGCCGATGTCCCGCGCCGACCTGCTCAGCACCGCCGCGCTGCTGCTGGTCGCCGGCCACGAAACCACCGTCAACCTCATCACCAACGGCATGCTCACCCTGCTGCGCCACCCCGACGTGCTCGACCGGCTGCGTCGCGAACCCGACCTGAACACCCCGCTGGTCGAGGAGTTGCTGCGCTACGAACCCCCGGTCCAGTTCCTGTCCAGCCGCAGCACCCTGGCCGACATCGACATCGCCGGCATCACCATCCCGAAAGGCTCCCCGCTCGCGCTGATGCTCGCCGCCGGCAGCCGCGACCCCGCCCGTTTCCCCGACCCGGACCGCTTCGACCCCGACCGCACCGACAACGCCCACCTCGGCTACGGCAGCGGCATCCACTACTGCTACGGCGCCCCCCTCGCCCGGGTCGAGACCCAGGTTGCCCTGTCCACGCTGGCTCGCCGGCTGCAAAACCCCCGGCTGGTGGCCGACCCGCCACCATACCGGCCCAGCCCGAGCCTGCGCGGCCCCCGCCATCTGCAGGTCGACCTCGACACCGTCGCCCCGGTGACCGAGACGGCGGCCCGCGAACGCGTGCTGCGATGACATCCACCTCCCCTGATCAGCAGCTGATTCGCGTCGGCGTCGTCGGCCTGAGCGCGAGCGGCGGATGGGCGGCCACCGCCCATGTGCCGGCACTGGCCGGGCTCGATGGGTACGAGTTGCGGGCCTCAGTGCCAGCAGCGCCGAGTCGGCGCGTGCGGCCGGCGAGCAGTACGCGGTGCCGCTGACCTTCAGCAGTGCAGCGGAGCTGGCCCGCAGTACGGAGGTCGATCTCGTGGTCGTGACGGTGAAGGTTCCGCAGCACCTGGAACTCATCCGACCTGCGCTCGAAGCGGGGAAGACGGTGTTCAGTGAGTGGCCGCTCGGTGCCGACCTCGCGCAGGCCGAGGAGCTGGCCGACCTCGCGCACCGCAGGGGGGTGCTGACGGCCGTCGGCCGGCAGGCCCGGTCGGCTCCGCCGTTGCGGTATCACCCACGTGACGAGCGGGGCGGTCGCGACGAAGAGTGCCGAGGACCAGGTCGCCGTCACCGGTCTGCTCGAGTCGGGGGCCGTGGCCGTGATGCAGTTCCGCGGCGGCACGTCCCGCGCCACCGGGTTCCACTGGGAGATCAACGGCACCCAGGGGGAACTCGTCGTCAAGGCCGACCACAGTCTGTTCGGGGGGTCGCCTGCGGCTGTACGGCGCCCGAGGAGACGACAGCGGCTTGACCGAACTTCCGGTTCCCGTCCGCTACCAGCGGTTGCGGAAGCTTCCCTCGCCTCATGTCGGCCAGACCATCGCGTACCGTTGTTACGCCCTTACGTCGGTTGAGGGCTGGCGGGAAGGGTTGTCGTCCGCGGACCTACGGCCGCCGCTGTTGAGGGCTTGTCCGTGAAGGGTGCGCAAGATGGCTGGGTCCAAGCTGACGATTGAGGACGTCGCGCGTGCGGCTGGTGTGTCGCGTTCGACCGTGTCGCGGGTGATGAACGGCGTGCCCGGTGCGACCGAGTCGGTCCGGCGTCATGTCAAGGAGATCATCGCTGAGCTGGGTTACGTGCCTGACCAGACGGCGCGAGCCCTTGCGTCGCGTCAGCAACCGGCCGTCGATGTCGTGGTGGCTTCGCCCGTGTCTGCGGTGGGATGGATCAGTTCGCACCCGTACTACAGCCGGGTGCTGGCTGGGATCATGACGGTGCTCGACGGCAGGGACGTGCAGCTGCGCATCCATACCGTCACCAATCCGGACGATGTCGAGGCCGTCGACGCGATCGCCCGGCGGGTGTCGGTCGGCGCGGTGCTCGCCGACGGCCCGCCCACCCTCGCATCACGGCTGCACCAGCAATGCAGACGAGTGGTGTCACTGGTCGCGACCTCACGGTCGGTGCCGGCCGTCGAGGCGGACAACGCCGACGGTGCCTACGCCGCTGTGCAGTACCTTCATCAGCTCGGCAGGCGGCGTATCGCCGCTGTCCACGGTCCCGACGACACCTGCGGAATCAGCCGCCGGTCCGGTTACCGGCGGGCCGTCGACGAGTTCGGACTGCCAGATCTGAGCACCGGCGGGGGATTCCGACGCGAGGTCGGCTTCGACGGCGCGCGCGAGCTGCTCGACCTGCACCCGGACATCGATGCGATGTTCGTGGCGTGCGATCTGATGGCCGCCGGCGCCGTCCAGGCGATCACTGCGACCGGCCGGCGCGTCCCGCAGGACGTCAGCGTGGTGGGGTTCGACGACAGCATCGCCGCGGTGTGCGCGAACCCTCCGTTGAGCACGATGCGGATGCCGGTCGAGGACATGGCTTCCACCGCGACGCGGCTGCTGCTGGACGGCCCGGTTCCGGCCGGCTACCGGCAACGCTTCCCGGTCGAACTGATCGTGCGGGAGAGCACGGCCCCGCAACCCTGACGGCTGGCCGCCGGCACTGGTCATGAGAGCGCTCTCGCCCTTACCGTCCCAGCCCGTAAGCAATGTGCCGGGACGCTGTCACGGCACCGACGGTCGTGTGGAAAGGGCACAGCTCATGGCGCTCCCCGAGTCGGCACCTCCTACGGACGTGCCGTTCACCGAGCCTGCGGTGCACAGGTCGGCAGTTCGGCTGATGCTCGCCTCACCGCTCTACCGCGGGACGACCATCGCGATGTTCCTGTCCGGTCTCGGCTTCTCGGCGGCGGCCCCGCAGATCGCACGGTTCTTGGTCAACGACCTCGGCGGCTCGCTGACCGCCGCGGGGTTGTTCTACCTGACCAATCTGACGGCACCAGTGGCCGGCTATCTGGTCGGTGCGCGGTCGGACCGCACCGGCGGACGCCTGGGCCTGTTCCGCATCTGTGCCGTCGCCGGGTTCGCCAGTTGGGCGGCCATCGCGTTCTCGACCCAGCTGTGGATGCCCTTCGTGCTCAGCGCCGTCATCGGCGCGTTCGGCGGCGCCGCGACCTCACAGCTGTTCGCCGCGATCCACGACGAGACGAGCGCGCACCCGAACCCGAACAACGACGGTGTGGTCGCCATCGTGCGGATGGCCCTGACCGCCGGCTGGGTCGTCGGCCCGGTCACCGGTTCCTTCCTGGCCGCCCACACCTCGCTCCGCATCATGCTGCTCGCGACAGCGGTCGCCACGCTGGCCCAGATCATCCCGCTCGGGACGCTCAGAACATCCCCCGCAGCAGCCGTAGCAGACCCGACCTCAGAGCCCGGTACACGCCGCCGTCCCGGCTTGCGGGCGATGTTGCCATTGCTCGCGTTCACGGCACTCTACGTCCTGGTCTATGCCGGCGAATCGATCAAGTACGCGTACCTGCCGATCTACATGAACGACCAGCTCCACTACCCCGCCGCGTTGAGCGGCGCCGTCATCGGCATCCAGCCGCTGGTCGAACTGGTCCTGATGCCCCTCGCGGTGCTCGTGGCCCGCAGGATCGGCATGATGCGCCTGATGGTGCTCGGCGCAGCCTTCGGCGTCGCCGCCAACATCTGCTTCGCCACGACCGGTACGGCCGCCGGACTGTTCACCGGGCAGGTCCTCATGGGCGGCGTGTGGGGCATCTTCGCCGCACTGGGCATCATCGTCGCCCAAGGCCTGCTTCCCACCGCCGTGGCGACCGCGTCAGCCATCTTCCTCAGTTCCACCGCCATCAGCTCCGCCCTCGGAGGCGCCGCCGGAGGCATCGGCGCCGCCGTCATCGGGCTCCCCACGGTGTTCCTCATCCCGGCCGCGGCCGCGCTGCTCGCCGTGACAGGTCTGGCCGTCATGACCCGCTCGACAGAACGCAGTCTGCCGGCCTGAGGGGCGTTGCGTTTGTGGCATCGGCGGACGCGGTTGACCCGTGCCGGTCCACGGTCAGATCGCTTGGGCGAGTTCGGCGAACGCTGCGGCGACGCGCAGCGCTGCGGGGCGTCGACGGCGACCTCGGAGTGGCCGCGGCGAACGTTCTGCCACCCGATAGTCGGTGTACCCGTCGGCGGTCAGCAGCCGGTGTACGGACTGCCAGCCGGACCCGTCGACGAAACCGCCGTGGACCAGCACGACGTTACGGATGCCCGGTGCGCTCATGGAATGCTCCTGTGGGTGCCGGGCGGTGGGCACTTCGCCGCGCCGCTTCGCGCTCCATGCAAGACCCAGCGGCACTGTCGGCCCGGGCAGAACAGCACGCAGAACCGGGACTGCCGTTCGCGGGACGGTTCAGCGCTCGGCGGCCGCCAGGTCACGGCAGCGGCCGGCCGCCTCCGCATCACCGGCGGCGTCGAACACGTCCCCCGCCCGCGCGTACTTCTGGCGGCTCTCGTCGGCGCGGCCCTCGTCGGCCAGGACACCTGCGAGGGCCTGCAGGCAGCGGCCCTGCGAACCGGACGGCGGGAAGTGCTCGAAGAGGCCGACCGCCTCGGCGAACGTGGCGATCGCTTCGGCACGGCGGTCGAGCAGCCCCAGACACAGGCCGGCGGCGGCGAGCGCGTTCGCCCGGGTGAGCGGCGCGATGCTGGGCGTCATCCCCGATCCCTCGTCGCCGGCCAGTTCGGCCATCTCGAGGTATCGCTCCAGTGCCTCGGCGTATCGTCCGGCGCCGCGAAGGCACTCCCCCACCCCTCCGAGGCACTGGGAATACGCGTCGACGTCGCGGTCGGCCTTGAACATGTCCGCGGCCGTGGACAACGACGCGGCGGCCTCGTCGAGCCGGCCGAAACGGATCAGCGCGCGCCCGACGTACATGTGTCCCCAGGCGATCTGCGCCGTCACACCGCCGCGGGTGGCGGCGTCCAGCACCGCGTTCGCGTGGTGCATCGTGACGTCCGGGTCGGCGGGTGGCACCGCGTGATGGACCCGGGCCAGGAAGCTCAGCTGAGCAGCCTGATAGGCCCGGTCACCGAGCGCGGTGGCGGCGTCGGCACCCCGGCCGAAGACCTCCTGCCACGGAGTCCACGGCTTCCACCGGTCAGCGAACCAGCGCATCGCCTCGGCGCAGTCGAGCACGACCTCGTACTGCCCGTGATCCGCCGCATACCGCAGTGCCCCCAGCCAGTTGTCCGCATCCACGTGCAACCAGCGTTCGGCGTCCTGCAGCGAGGACAGGCCCGCGAGGTCGGCGTCGGCCCGGGCCGGACGACCGTGGGCGGGTTCGAACCATCGCCCTGCGGTGGTGGCCATCCGCAGCAGCCACGACGTCGTCCTCGCGGTGGCCGCGTCGCGCTCCGCCGCGGTGTCCTCCTGCTGCAGCCGGTCACGGGCGAACAGCCGGACCAGATCGTGGAAGCGGTACCGCCCCGACGTGCCGTCCTGCAGCAGACCGAGGTCGACGAGCTCGTCGAGGGCATCCCACGCCTCCTCGATCGGGGTACCGCCGAACACCGCGGCGAGCGCGGCGTCGAAGTCCCGGCCCGGCACCAGCGCGAGCCGGCGGAAGACCCGGCGGGCGGATCCGACGAGCTGGTCGTAGGACAAGCCGAACGCCGTCGCGATCTTGAGATCGCCGGCGCTGAGCTGGTCCAGTCGGCGCTTCTCGTTCGTCAGCCGGGCGGCGAGATCCGCGGCGTTCCAGCCCGGCCGGCTGACGAGCCGGTTGCCGACGATCCGCAGCGCGAGCGGCAGACCACCGCACAACTGCGCGAGCTGGGTCAGCGCCGGCTCCCCGTCCGAAGCGGAGCGTTCGCCCAGGATCCCGGTCAACAGGTCGATGGCCTCCGCCACCGGCAGCGGCCCGAGGTTGAGCCGGCGCACGCCCTCCAGGCCGGTCAGCAGCCGCCGGCTGGTGACCACCACCCGGGCCGCGCCGCCGCCCGGCAGCAGTGCCCGGACCTGCTCCTCGGACGCGGCGTTGTCGAGCACCACCAGGACCCGCCTGTCCCGCAGCAGCGACCGGTACAGCGACGCCCGGCCGGCGGTGTCGCCCGGTATCCGCGGGTCGGCGACACCGAGCGCGCGCAGCAGCTGCAGCAGGGCGTCGGCGGTGGCGAGCGGCTGCGGGGACATGCCGTACAGGTCGAGGAAGCACACCCCGTCCGGGAACCTCGGCAGCAGGACGTGGGCGGCGCGGACGGCGAAGGTGGTCTTCCCCAACCCGGCCGGCCCGGTGATGAGCCCCACCCCGGCGACACCCGGGGAACCGCCCTCCTGCACCAGATCGTCCAGCCAGGCGAGCTCCGCGGCGCGGCCGGTGAAATCGCCGACGGATCGGGGCAGTTCGCACAGCCCCGTCGGGCGCGTCCAGTGATCCCGCAGACGGCCGTCCCGGGCCAGATGGAGCAGCTGCTCACGGTCGGCCTCCCCGAGGGTGAGCGCGTCGGCGAGCGCCGTCACCGTCCGGTGCTGAGGTCCCCGGCTGCGCCCACGCTCCATGTCCGACAGCGTCCGCGTGCTGACCCCGGATGCTTCCGCGAGCTGCTCCAGCGTCAGGCGCGCCGCGTGCCGATGGCGACGCAACAATTCCCCGAAGCTCTGCTGTTCCGTGATTCGAGACACCTACTCACCAAACACACCGCTCGACCGATCTGATCCCGAGAGCGTACGCCGGTGCCGCCATCCCGCGGTCCGCGGTCTGTCGGCACGCGAGGCACTGAAAACGGGGTTTGACCAGGCAATCCGCGCACGCCAGGGGGTACGACACAAACAGCCAAGCCGCGTCCGGTGACCGCTTTCCGGGACCAGGCCGATGCCCGGACTGGGTGGCTCATCAAGATCGAGAGCATCTGGTCCGTTGGGCCGTGGCGACATGCGATCACCGGCGGATCATGACCCTCATCGCGGCCCGCCCACCTTATGCCTCTGTCTCGAGCAGCGGCCCGGTACCCGCTCGAACGAGACCCTCGCCTTCCGCCAGAGCTTCTTGCATTTGCTCGACGAGTCGGCGCAGGTTCGCGTCGAGGTCGACCTGGTCTCTCGTCTCCGCCACGATCTCTTCACGCACGTCGTCGACGAACGGCTGCCAGGTGTCACGGGCGCGCTGCGTGCATTCAGTGACGACCTGTTGTCGCTGCCCGGCCGCAGCCTTGTCCTGGTTCAGGCGCGCGCGATCCGCTCGCTGCCCGTCAACGATTTTCGCCAGGTAGACGGCAAGGGGAAGCACGGCTTCGGCGGTGCCGATGTGCCGTCCCAGGTTTCCAGCCGCCTTCGCCGAACGGGCCTTCTTGCCGGCGGTCGGCTCGGCTGCGTTGGCCGCGGCCTTCAACAGACCGATCACCATGGTCCCGACCGTCTCGACATGTTCTGCGGCACCGCCGGGCCCTGCCGGGGTCGTGGACGTGTCCTGCCCGGATCCGAGTGTCGCGACCAGCGAAGCAAAGCCGGCCCAGGAGGGTCGGGCGCGCTCTCGCTCCTTGGTCTTGCGGATCGACTGCCGCAACCGCTGGAGGCGGACCTCGTGTTTGGTAAACCACTCGTCGAGCGTGCGCTGAATCTCGGCCTGAAGTTCATCGGTGCCGGAACTCGGCTCCCACGACCGCCGCATCACCTCCTCGACGAGACCGTCGAGGCTGGCCTGGGCGGCCCGATCGAGAGTGTCGAGTTCGCTCTCCCATACGTCGCGGCGAGCGACGCCACTGGCAGCTACTTCGGCACGTGCCGTGTAGTCCGCCAGTTGCCTGCGCAGTTCGGTCACGGTCTCGTCCAGGACCGCTGCCCAGTACCGTTGCCCGGCCGCATGTCGCCATCCGGGCAGTGCCGAAAGGGACACCGCCTCGAAAGCATCCGCGAAATCCCTCATGCCGTCCCAGCCCCGGAAGTCATCCCAGGTCTCCCTGCTGAGATCGGTGTCCGGCCCGGCCGTCTGGAACGGGTCCTGCGAGACGACGAAAACCGGTGTCCGGTCGTCCAGTTCGAACAGTTCCCGCAACTCGCGAACCTTGCGATCACCCAGTTCCCGGTACTCCGCGAGGTCGTACTCCGGGTCCACACCCGCCTCGTCGAACCGCGAGATGACGAACCACATCGTCCCCGCCGTCCATCCCCGCGTGAACAGCTTCTTGAGCACGTCACGTTCGGCGGTCGCCAACTGCGGGGTCAGCACCGCGATGCCGACGTCCGTGAGTCCGACCGCCGCCATCGCTCGGCGCGAATTGTTCTGTGCACGAATGTCGGACGCACCGACCGCGAATCCGGGAGTGTCGCGGACGATGCACCCACCGACCTCGATGTCGTTGACCTCGAAGGTTTCGTGGCGTGCGCTGATCGTGAGCCAGCCGGGAACGTCGCCGCCCGAATCAACGAGCAACCGGCGGAGCAGGGAACTCTTGCCGGTGTCGTAGGACCCGAAGAGGGTCACGACCGGCCTGTCCAGCTTCGCGAACGCGTCCCAGTCCTCGACGTACCGCCCAGCCAGCGAACCGCCCGGGAGTCGCCCCAGCCAGTCTCGCACTGCATCGATGTCAACAACTGTCATTCGTTCCTCCCCGACGTGCCGATCAATTCGTCCGCGGTCGCGATCAGAGCCCCGGCCACCTCGGCCTGCTCTTTCGCCGAGTCCATCCGTTCCCTGATCGACGATTCGAGGTCGAGGTGCTCGTCGAGCAATGTCTCGAGCTCCTTGGTCCGCTGTTCGAGGTATTCGACGGGACCTTCGCCCTGCTCACCGCGCACGATCTGTTCGACGATCCTGGTAGCCGCTTCGTCGATCTCCCGTGACGCCGACTCCTGCTGGTCCTTGTGTTTCACGGCCTTGTGGATGTCATTGGCCATCGTCGCGGCATCCACGGCGGTAGCGACGGCCCCGAGGACGAACCCGGCCTTGGCGACCTTGGCGCCGCCCTTCACCGCACCCCACGGCTTGAACTTGTGGCCGAACTGCTTGCCGATCGCGTAGACCGCGTCCCGATTTCCCAGGGCTTTCGCAAGCGACGCTGCGGCTCCTGCGACGTTGCCGGCGTTCTCGGCCAGATCCTCGTGCCAGGCGCTTCCCCGGGCCTTGAACTCTGCCGCGAGCTCGGGTGCCACCTGGAACTCAGCAGCGCTCATCTCCCGTCCGATTGCTGAGATGTGGTCACTGTGCCACTCGTCCAGTTTGCGTGCCGCGTCGGCAAGGTACCGTTCGAGATCAGCTTCGAACTGCGGAGTCTTCCACCAGGACTCGACAAGGTCTTTCAGCTTCTGGCCGGCCTTCCGATCGAGTCTCGCGACTGCGGATTTCGTCGCCGCCGAGTGGCGGTCCACCATACGGCGGGCGTCCTCTCGCAGTGAACCTTCGAGGACCACGGCGTCCTTCATTGCAGACCGGAGGGCAGCGATCACCGGTTCCGAGCGACGCAGGTCTTTCGTACCGTCGGCCCGCACCTGTTGAAGCGTGTGCTGGTGACGCTTGAGGCCGGTGACCGCCGCATCGAAGGCGGCCGACGACGCCGCAGCGGACAGCTGCTCGTCGGAGAGCGCCGACATGGCGTTCGTCAATGCGGCCACGCCGTCCCACATCCGATTCTCGTCGAAATCACCGGGTTCTGCAGTTGCATCGCCTCCCACCAGGCCGAACGGATCGCCAGACAAGCCGTGAACTCTGTCGATCTCGACGTCGATGGAACGAGTTGCGAGGGCTGCCCGCAGTTCCTCGCGTTTGCGGTTCTGCAGGTTGAGAAATGCTTCGGGTGCGGTCAGCGGATCCACGCCCAGCTCGTCGCATCGATTGACGAGGAACACCATCCGCCCGCCTTTTGCGGCAACCATCTCCGAGCCGCGCGAAAGCTCTTCCAGTATCGAGGTGTCGCCGACCAGCAGATTGATGTGGACGACGACGAACACGAGGGCCGCCTCGGCGATCGCCTCGAGCGCGGCGGTGTCGTGCTCGTCGTGTCCACTCTGCAAGCCCGGCGTGTCTACGAGATCGAACCGGGGCAACTGGTGGCGGTTCGCGGCTGCGGTCGCGGGCGACGCCCGGATGTCGAACGCCGCGTGCGGTTGCCGGCCGCTGTCCACCACGATCCGGCGGATCAACGACGTCTTTCCGGAGTTGTAGTCACCGAGAACGGCAAGAGCTGGTCGTGCCCCGTCGACGCGCCAGAAGGTTCGCGCGATGTCGAACAGCGCCGGGTCGTGTCGGGCCGCGTCCTCGAGGTCGTCTCGCCACGTGTGGATGTCTGCCGTCGACGGTGCGCTCCATGCCGCACCTATTGCCCGCGTCAGCCGGCTGTGGTCCTCCTCCCGGCGACGCGAGTACGCCTCGTGGACGGCAGGGTCGATCTGCGCCGGCGGGTGGTCGACGCCGGACTCGAGCCAGTCCTCGCCCAGCAATACCCGGGTCACCTCGGCCGGCGATGCCCCCATCCGACGCTGCGCCCGCAGCAGGACGTCGGTCACAGCGGGTGCGGGCCTGATCGAACCGGCGTTGGTCTGCAGGCTGTGGATCAACCGCGCGATCCGGCTGCGCGCCATGCGAAGCTCGATCGCGGCGCGGAGCGACTCGCCGACCGCAGGAGCCAACAGCGTCCACGCCGCTTTCCGGCTGTCGCAGACGAGGGCATCCTCGTAGCCGGCGAACGTCTGATCCACAGCGCGATGGCAGTCGACGATCGCCTGAGCCTTCGCCTCTCGTGCTTCCTCCGACGCTTTCTCGCTCATCTTCTTGCCGAGATGCTGCTGGACCTGTCCTACGATCCCGACGCCCACGGCAGCTGCGCCGATCACCCAACCTACGGGGTTCGAGAGGAGAGCGGCCACCGCAGGCACCGCGAGGGCGCCCGCACCGACCGCGATGCCCGTCCCCCTGACGACACCACCCGTCGCGCCGCCGCCCTCGTCGCCGCGGATCATCGCGGTGTGCGACACCGCCGGCCCGCTGGCGATGGACTGATGCTCCACCACGACCTCAAGCTCACGCTGCAGGAACGCCCGGCGATCCGCCCAAACGGCTTCCGCCGCAGCGGAAATGGCACCTTGATCGAACACAACCTCCGTGAACTTCGACTCGTCGATCGCCATGCGCTCGTCGAATGCCCTCCGGATCAGGTCATCCGTGTCGGCCTTCGCCTGTCGGTGACATCCCGCGAGGTGCGAGGCAGCGAGGTGCCGGACGAAGCGGTCCAACGACCCTTTGACCGGCGACGTGTACGGGCGGCCCCGCGCCTGCTCGGACACGTCAACCAGATCCCCGCTGAGAGCCGCATCGTGCAGCCACACGGCACGTTCGGCGTCTTCCGGATAGCCCAGCACGGCAAACAGCGACTCGACCTCGCGTTCGCGGGATTCCGCTTCCTGCTCGATCTCGACCGCCAGGTCTTCGAGTTCGCCGACCCCTCGGCGGCACCGTGATCGGATGTCCTCGCGCAGCGCGGCCAACCGGAGATCGGCGCCGCCCTCCGCGATCGAGGCGACGACCAGGCGCTCCAGCGTCCCGAAGTTCGACCAGCGATCGAGGTAGTCCTTCCCGAACTCCTCCCGTTCGTGGTGGAAGTCCTTCTGGGCTGGGCCGTGGAAGGGGGTCGTGGCGCGTGCGAACAAGGCCCGTCGGCTGTGGATCGCGACGACCGGCGTGTCGGGCAACCCGATCTGTACGAGCTGGGTCCGAATGTTGTCGGTGTGCTGGCGAACCGATTCGGACAGATTCCTGCGGCGAGCCTCGGGAACTTTCGCGGGGTGGCGCCAGCGCGGGTTGCGGACGTTGAGGACAGCCACCACCGGCTTTCCGTGGTCGCGGATCCAGGCGGCGATCTTCTCGAACTCCATCTCCTGCTGAGACTGGTTGTCAAAGCACAGAAGCACGATGTCGGCGATCTCGACTGCCTCGCGGGCCTTGGCCTCGAGATGGTCGCGGCTCTCGGTCCGTCCCCAGCCGTTGATCCCGGGTGTGTCGATCAGCCGGCAATCCCGCCACTCGATTGGACGCACCTCAGTGGTCCAATCGCTGACGCCCGGTGAGACATACTCCCCGTCGAGCCGGCCGAACACCGACAGCAGGGTGCTCTTTCCGACGCCGGTGCGCCCGAAGAACGCGATGTTGAACGACCCGAGCGACCCACGCTCACGATCGAGGTGACGTCGCAGTTCCCCCGGAAACCCACGGGTGAAGTCGTCCAGCCGGGTGATCAAGCCAGACGAGGACGGCGCAACGCTCTGCCGTTGCGCAAATGCCCTGACCAGGTCGTCCGTAAGGTCATCCAGGCGCCTCAGTTCCGCGTGTCCCTGCTCGACGGCCGATCGAACGGCCTCCTCAAGCGACACCACCTCTGTCGTCAACTCGCCATCACTTTCCGCTGACAGACCGGTCACGGCGCGAACGCAGCGCCAACTCCCCGGCGAAACACTTGCCGAGATCCCCCCGGCCACCGGCCGGCCGCACCACCTCAGACGACGCGGTCACCTCAGCCACCATCGCAGCGGTCAAATCCGAAACGATCCCGCTCGCCGACGCCACATCCGCCGTCGACCGCGCCTCGCCAACGAATCGTTGAACCCCAGGCACCGTCACCGTCACAAGGTCACGCTCTGCGGTCAACCCGCCTGGACCGGTCACAATGATCGTTCTTACTTGACGGCCAAGCCCTCGACAAGACTCCGGAAGGCCATGAACCGACCCCGGACGCCAGCGGCGCCTCCACCGATCCGGCAACCACCTGTCAGCACCAGTACGCGCGCCACGCCTGCAGGCCGCGCAGGGATGGCAAGCGAGTATCCAGGCGCCGGTCAAGCGCGTCGAGCCACCGCTGCCGTCCTGGCACCGTCACACGCCGGCGTCCGGCCTGATCTCCTGAACCACGGCCGAGGCCATCCGGATCGACCCGACACCGGTCGGATGGAACGGGTTCGAACCGTCCAGTCCCTGGATGTCGGCGCCGAGACGGTCGCTGTCAGGCGAACACAACGGGGCCAGCCGCGCGGTGGCGGTACTGAACTTGTACTTGTGCGCACCGCTGAGCAGCACGTCGTTGAGCGCCGCGTTCCGGTTGGACAGCAACGTGATGCTCGACTGGTCGAGCCCGTTCGCGTTGGCCGGCCCTCTGGCGTCGGCACAGTTCGCGTCGGGGTTGAACACGTCGTACGACGTCATGACGATGATCTGCGGCCGGTCCGGCAGGTTGTCGAGTGTCTGCAGCAGCTCGCCGTAGTCCCGGTCGAACGCGGCCAGCCGGTAGTCGAACTCCCCCTGGGTGAGGTTGTCGTGGCAGTCGGCGACGGCGTAGCAGTACGTGAGGAAGTCACCCCAGGCAAGGTCGTTCGGGCCGATCACAACCACGACGTATTTCAGCCCCCGCATCTGCTGCAGCAGCCCGACCTGACTGGGGAGCGTCCGTCCGCCCCGCATCTGCGGACCGAGCAGGCCACCCGGAATGGACGCGCCGGAGCAGGCCAGGTTGCGCACGCGCGCACCCTGCATCCTGCCGATCTCGTCGGCGAGGGAGTCCGAGCTGCGCCCGCAGGCGGTGTCGTCCGCGGTGGCGTTGGCGACCGGGGCGCCCCCGACCCGCGCTGCACGCGAGTCGCCGATGACCGCACCGGTGTAGCCGGTGACCTTCGGACCCACCGGCATAGGCGCGAGGTGCCGGGCACCAACGAGGTCGGCGAGCGACCGGACGCCGTGCAGACCCTGCACCGTGCCTGTGTAGGCCAACGTCCCGGCGCCGGCCCAGGCCAGCATCGTCACCGTGACGGCGACGGCCGTCATCCGCAGGCTCTGCGCCGCGCCACGGTGCCACAACTGCGACGCGGACAGCTGTCGACACGATGCCCGGCTCTGCCGCCGGAGGGTGGCCAGCACGCGGATGTGGCCAGTGACCGCGGTCGCGGCGAGGGTGAAGGCGAGCAGGCCGAGCGTCGCCCAGCCGTACCAGCGCAGAAACCCTTTACCGACTGCGGACATCGCGGCGGCACGCACGTGTGGGCCTGTCGCGGGGTCGACCGCGGCCGCGGCCGCTGCGTTGCGCTGGATCGGGCCCAGCGTCAACTGGGGGCGCAAGGGTCCGAAGACCTGCAGCGGCGCGATGTCGATCCGGGTGTTGCCGATCTGCACCAACTGGGCCGGTCCGGACAGCGAGAAGCCGGGCGGGCGCGCACCCACCGACAGCTCCTGGCCGGCGATCGCCAGCTCCTGGTGCGGCGTCAGCCCAACCGTCGTTGGAATGCCGACCAGCAGGCAGAATGCCATCAGGAGCACCGTTGGCAGGGAGCGGGCCTCCCGCAGCACGGCGCCGAGTCGACGCCGTCGGGAACCGTTGTCGAACGTCACGACGTTTCAGCACTTCCGTTCAAGGGATACCGGAGCAACCCGGCGGGGACCGCCGGCTCGGCGCGTACCTCCCGCAGGTGGCGGCAACAGTACCCGGAGCAGCGGCTACACCGCCGTTGTCGTGAGCAGCGCAGTGCTGGTCGCCGGCCGGTGTGATGCGTGCACCGGAGGGTACGGCTGGGATTCGGCTGGATGTAGTGGCACGGCCCTGAAACGGAGGGAGCAAGGCAGTTCTGGGTCAAGTACCACTTCAAGACCGAGCAGGGCATCCAGAACATGACCGACGCCGAGGCCAGGGCCATGAAAGCCGAGGACCTCGACTTCCACCGGCGCGACCTGTGGGAGGCGATCGGCCGCCAGGACTACCCGGCGTGGCGCCTCGAGATGCAGATCATGCCGTACGAGGACGCGGCCGACTACCGGTTCAATCCCTTCGACATCACGAAGGTCTGGCCACACAAGGACTATCCGACGATCCCGATCGGCCGGATGGTGCTCAACCGCAACCCGGAGAACTTCTTCGCCCAGGTCGTCCAGGCAGGGTTCGAGGTGTCGAACATGGTCCCGGGCATCGGCCCCAGCCCTGACCGGATGGTGCTGGGGCGGATGTTCGCGTACGGCGACTCGCAGCGCTACCGCACCGGCCCGAACTACGCCCAGCTGCCGGTCAACCAGCCGCTGGGCGACGTGCACAACTACAACATCGCCTGGCACCTGAACCAGGGGGTGGAGCGCTTCATCCAGGAACGTGCCATCAACGACTACTGGGCCAGGGTCGACCCCGACCTCGGCGCCCGCGTCGCCCGCGAAATAGGTCTGACGGCCGCATCGCGGTAGCGGACGAACCGGCGCTTACGGTTGGGCTGCCGTGCGGCAGTGGACCCCGTTGAGCAGGAAGCTGTCGGGGATGCCGGCGGCGCCCGGGCCGTCAATGGTGGTCCCGACGTCGTGCACCGACGCGCCGGATGCGAGGTCCGGGTGGCCGGGCAGGGCCGTCACGTTCACCCGTTGCCCTGCTGCTGGCAGACACCGTTCCAGCCGTCCCGCACCTGGAGACCGTCCGGGAGGTCGAACTGCAGCGCCCATCACCTGACGTCGGTGCTGCTGGTGTTGACGATCGACAGGGGCACGGACGCGCCACGGTCCCAGGTGCCCTTCACCTGGTACGTGACGCTGCACGTCGACGCCACCGACGGGTCGGACGGGGAAGCGTCGGCCGCCGAGGCGGTCGGTCGAGCGGCCGGGTCCGACCTGCCGGGCCGCCAGGACCCTTCGGAAACCGCGGGACCTGCCTGGCCGGCAACAGCGGCGGCCACGAGGCCCGCGATGACGCCACCCGCGACACCAACGGCGCCCCCGTCGGCCGTGACGACCTGCGCGCCGACGTCGAGCGTTCCGACGGCGACACGGACGACGTCTGAGCCCCTCCGCGACGGCGGAAGCGTGGCTACCGCCGAACAATGTCGTCAGGTCTCCTTGACGCACGGTCGAAGCCGTCTCGGCCGGCCGTCAGTACTGACCGCCCTGATCCCACGAAACGTTGTGCGCGGCCGGTGATCGAACCGTGACGTTTCGGTCGGTGTCGATGGGGAACGGTTGGACGGGTGGAAGGACAGGTGCTCGGCGGCAGGTACCACCTCGGTGCCGTGCTCGGCGTCGGTGGCATGTCGACGGTGTGGCGCGCGCACGACACGGTCCTGGGTCGTGACGTCGCGGTGAAGCTGCTCGCCGGCCGCTATGCCGGCGACACGGTGTCGCGGCAGCGTATCCGGGTCGAGGCCAGGGCCGCCGCCGCGCTATCGCATCCGAACGTCGCGCAGGTCCATGACTTCGGTGAGACCGTCCATGAGGGGCGTCGCACGCCGTACGTAGTGATGGAATTGGTGCCGGGCCCGACGCTGGAGGAGCGGGCCGCGTCGGCGCCGCTGACGCCGGCAGCCGTGTTCCGCATCTGCGCGGAGGTCGCCGCCGGGCTGGCCGCCGCCCACGCCGATGGCCTCGTACACCGAGACGTCAAACCGGCCAATGTGATCATCGCCCCGGCCGGTGCCAAGGTCGTCGACTTCGGGATCGCCGCGGCCGTCGCTCCCGCCGGCACGGGCGACCTCGAGGAGGAACTACTCGGCACTCCCGACTACCTCGCGCCCGAGCGGATCACCGACGACGCGGTCACTCCCGCTTCCGACGTGTACTCCCTCGGTGTGCTGCTCTACCGGCTACTCGCCGGGCACCTGCCGTGGACCGTGGCCGGCGCGACCCAGCTGATCGACGCGCACCTCTACACCGACCCCGCACCGCTGCCGCCGATCCCCGGCGTTGCACCCGAGCTCGACGAGTTGTGCCGGCGGTGCCTGAGCAAAGACCCGGCCGGCAGGCCCACCGCCGGTGAGGTCGCCATCACGCTCACGGCGCTCGCCTCCGCCGCCGACGCGGCTGCCGTCGCCGGTGCCCCGCAGCGTTCCGGTGGCGCGCCATCCGTCGAGGGCTCGGCCCGGCCGTCGCCGGGACGACAGCGCACCCGCATCGCCGCGGGCGTGTTCGCGGCGTCGACGGCCGCCATCGTGGGCTGGGCGCTGCTACCCACGCCGGACCCGGCCCCGTCGGCCGACGCCCACAGCAGCACCGGCGATGCCACTGCGGCGCGGCCCGGGCCCACCGAGCCAAGCAACGGTGTGACCATGCCGGGCGGTGCGGGCCAGCCGTCGGCCAGGGCCACGACCCTGCCGGCGGCAGGGACGAGCCTGCCCACGGCGGGCATCGCGTCGGGCGACGCCACCACACCGGCGGCCAGCAGCCCAACCCCGGCTGGTGGCACCACGAGCGCGTCGCCGGGCACGACACCACCGCCCGGACAGGCAACGACGTTCACCTCGACCGGCGGTACCGTGCGCGCCGACTGCACCGCGTCCGGCGCCGCCCGCCTGCTGTCGTGGACACCGGCCGCCCCGTTCAAGGTCGACTGGGTGAACGCTGGACCGGCGGCAGCCGCCACAGTGACCTTCGGGCACGGCAACCGCACCGTCGACATGACCGTCACCTGCACCGGCACCGACCCGGTCGTCGACACCACCAGCCACACGAGGTAGGCGGCGACGGCATCGCCGGTGCCGGCGGCAGCCCGAGCCGTTCCCGGACGATGTCGTCATGGCCCGGCTGGGTCGTCACTCGCTTTCGGTGTGCAGCCGCCTCGAGTCCACAGAGCGGTCCGGGAACCGGCGCAGGAACTCGGCTTCCAGCTCGCGGTGCGTGCGTCGTGATGCTCCAACGCCTGCGGTGAGCCGTGCCGGAACGTGTCATCACGGGTCTCGTCCAGATGACCGAGTTCACGGGACAGATCGTCGTCCGACAGCGCCTCGGCCGACCCCCCGATGGCGCCGTCGTCGGCACGCTCAGGCTTCGCTGTTTCATCCGTGCCGGACCGTTACCCGCCTTCCGCTGCGCGGAACATCTGTACCACGGCAACCCCTCGTGCGCCGGCGTCCGCTCATGACGTGCATCAAGATGTCCAAGCGCACGCGAAGCGGTCCCCGGCCGGGAGGCCGGGGACCGCGACAGAGCTTCTTCGTGGAACGGCGATCCCTACAGCGTGCTGCGGCGGCCACGGCCAGTGACGGCGGCCACGATAGCGACACCGATCGCGGCGACGATCACCTGGACGACCAGCTCGCCCCAGTCCACACCGGGGGTGTCGGTGGAGACGCCGATGGCGTTGGCGAGAACGGTGCCGAGCAGCGCGGCGACGACGCCGACGACGATGGTCAGCCAGATCGGGAGGTTCTGGCGGCCGGGCACGACGAGCCGCCCGAGCGCACCCACGATGAGGCCGACGATGAGTGCGGTGATGATGCCGGTGACGGTCACTGGTTCCTCCTCGTTCCTGTCTGCGGCATCGATGTACCGCTTCACGACAGGTCTTCCCACGGCTGCCCGTCGACAAACACCACCGGAGCACCGGCCAGTGACCGACACGCATGTACGTCAGCCGGCGAACTCCCGGACGGGCAGGCCCCGCAGCCCCACGGTGGTCCGGAACAGTGCGCCGGCGACGGGGTCCTCGCCCGGCTCGACGCCTTCCCGCGAGGTCGTGATGAACAGCTCGTCGAGGCGCTCACCGCCGAACGCGCAGGCGGTGACATGCACGGTCGGCACCTCGACCACGTCGTCCAGGACGCCGGCCGCGGTGTAACGGCGCACGGCACCACCCTTGTTCAACGCGACCCAGACGCCGCCCTCGGCGTCGACGGTCAATCCGTCGGGCCGCCCGGACCGCTCGGGTATCGACACGAAGGACCGCCGGCCGGTCAATCCCCGGCCCGGCTCGTAGTCGAACGTCGCGACCTGGCCGGTTGCGGTGTCGTTGTAATAGGCGCGAGCGCCGTCCGGGCTCCACTCCAGGCCGTTGGAGATCGTGACGCCGTCGAGGATGAGGTGCACGGAGCGGTCGGGGTCCAGCCGGTGCAGGGCGGCGGCACCGGTGCGCTGGTCGTACGCCATCGAGCCGCAGTAGAAGCGACCGTCGGGATCGCAGCCGCCCTCGTTCATCCGGCTCCTGCGATCGGCCCACACCTCGGGCAGGTGGGTGAGCGTGCCGTCGACCTCCTCGAGGACGAAGCCCCGCTCGACGCCGATGACGGCGCCGCCGTGCCTGCGGGGGCGCACGGCCGCCGCGACGTTCCCGACATGACGGCGGGTGATGGTGGCGTCGGCGGCCAGCGACAGGACATCACCGGCGAGCATGTCGACCCAGCGGAGTCCGCCCCAACGCTGGGACCAGACCGGCCCCTCACCGTGATACGTGACCGGATCCGTGATCTGTTCAGCGCGCACGCGTTGCCTCCAGACGGCCTCAACGATATCTGACCGGCCGGGACGCCACGGCCTACGTGACCGGTCCCGAGTCGACGGGCCATCCCCCGCCGGCAGCGGCCGCGGTGTGCGATGCGTCGTCGGCATCCGTGCGGGTCGTGCGCCGCTTGGCTTCCAGGGCGTCGATGATGTCGTGGGCGACATCCTTCGCCGGCCGCATGGCGTCGATGGAGATCAGGATGCCGCGTTGGCGGTACCACGCGATGATCGGGTGGGTGACGTCGTAGTACACCCGCAGCCGGTGCCGCATCACGTCCTCGGTGTCGTCGGGTGGCGCTCGACCACGGCCCGCGCGCGCAGCAGCTCCTCATCGGCGGCCCGCAGGTGCAGTGCCACGTCCGCGGTCATGCCGAGTTCCCGGCCGATCTCGTAGGTTGCCCGGGCCTGCTCCATGGTCCGCGGTACCCCGTCGAGGACGTAGCCGCCTCCGGCTGCCTTCGCGGCCGCCAACGCCTCACGGATCATGGTCATGATGATCTCGTCGGGTACCAGTTCACCGCGGTCGAGGTGGGCCCGCACGCCAGGCCGCTCGCCCCCGCGCAGCTCGAACCCCTCCTGCTGAAAATCCGGCTCATCAGCGCCCCGTGAAGGCTGAGGGACCGTCCGTACGACGGAGCTGACGTGACGTAACGCGCGGGCGGGGCGGGGCCACATCGCCGCAAGGACGGACCGCTGCGACGCTCGTGCGCGACGCGGCCTTCAACGCCCGCGCCGCCACCGAGATCCGCTCGGCTGAGCAGCGTTCCGGCCCGACCGACGGACCGGCCCATCAAGCTCATGGCAGCGCGGGTTCCGGTGCTTCCTCCCGCTGTTCCTCGCGCAGGGCCTGCCGAACATCGGGCCCGACACCGGCGGCTTGGCTGAAGGCCAGGTGGCCGCCGAGGTAGGCGCCCAGACCGGCGAGGCCGAGACCGGCGAAGGACAGCGTGCGCCCCCGGCTGTGATCGCCGCGCGCGCGGGCCGCGATCGAGGCGACGAAGAGGCCGAACGCCGCGGTGTTGGCACCGACGTGCACGAGCGCGACGCGGCGCTGCTCACGGGACAGCGTGGTGTAATCGGCCAGCCCGGTCGCGAGCGCGGGCACGGCCGCGGCGGTGCCCACGGTCAGCAGCGCAGCCGCCGGGCGCTCGGTGCCCGGCAGGAGGTCAAGCACGGCGGTGCTCATCCAGGCCCCGACCGGGAATTGCACGAGGGCCGGGTGCAGCGGGTGGCCGAACCAGGGCGTCCCGTGCAGCGCCGAGCCCAGCCGCCCCTTGCCGAACGTCGCGCCCGCAACGCGGCGCAGCCGGTCCGCAACGCCATCGAGCGAGCCGGCACCTTCAAGCTTGGCGAGTAGTCTGCGCATGGCGTTCCCTTGCCCCGACGCGCACCGCCGAAACGAAGTCGCTCCTGGCCAGGATACTCGGCAAGCCTCGCCGCGGCGGCGGGTCACAACCCCGACCGGCGCCAAGGCGTCGGCGCGCCGCTCGCCGTCGCGTCCCTCCGCTCATGGATTGAGACCGCCGTGCCGGACACCGTCATCGAGCGCGGCGACCCTGATCGTGTCCGGCCCGACGGAGAAGGTCGAACTACTCGGCGAACGGCGCGGCTCGCCGCGCCCGCTGCTACAGCAATGTCGTGTCGCGCGCGTCCGGGTCCGGGTCCGGTGTCAGCAGGTGGCGCCACCGTGCCTCGCTGTACCGGAACGGCACAGTGGAGGCAAGAAACGTGGCTATGGCCGGCAGCAACTGGCCTGGCGCGGTCTCGTGCGGGTAGTGCCCGACACCGGCGATCTCGATGAACTGCGGGTTGGCGACAAGCTCGGCAACGGCGCGGTGATGGGACGGGGGGATGGTCCTGTCGTCGCTGCCCCAGGCGAGCAGGACGGGCAGGTCTGTGAGCTGGCGCAGGTGCTGGACAGCGCTGACGGTCTGCCCGCGCCAGTCGATGACCGTGCGGGCGGTGCGGATGAACCCACGTCGCGAGCGGGGATCCTGCAGCTGCCGCAGGCCGGTGGCCAGCGGCCCGGCGTCCGGCCTCGCGACCAGGCCGGGAAGCCGGGACGCGGCCGACAGGAGGCCGAGCGTGAGCGCCTCCGGCAGGCGGGCCAGTCCGGCGACGACGGTCTCCGCCCCGGGGAGGGTCGCGGCCCGCAGCATCGGCGTCAGCTGGGGACCGAGTCCCCCGCTGCTGATCAGCACGAGCCGGTCGACGCGGTCCGGAAACTGGTAGGCGAACTGCATGGCGATACCGCCGCCGAGGCTGTGCCCGATGACGGTGGCCGACTGATACCCCAGGGCGACGAGCAGATCCCGCAATGCCGAGGCGTGCGCGCCGAGGGAATAGTCGCCGGCGGGCGCGTCGGACTCGCCGTGTCCCGGCAGGTCGGGTGCGATCACGGTGTGCGTGGCGGCGAGCGTGTCGATGACGTGGTCCCAGGTTCGCCGGTCACCGCCCAGACCGTGGACGAGCAGCAGCAGGTCCCCGGCACCCGCCTTGGTGTACGCCATCGCCCGGCCCGCGACTCCTGCCCGGCCTTCGGTGCGGGCGGTGGACATCGCCGCATCGAGCGACGGTCGGTGCATGGTCCTGGTGATGGGTAGCTCCTGCTGTCTGCGGTGCCGGGTGGCGTCTGGTGCGCTTCCGTGCACCCTGTGACTACCCGGGTGCCCGGTGGCGAATCGCGACCCGGGCGATAGCTGGGTCACTGCCAATCGCGGCCGCGGGGCCTCTTACGCACAACGCCCGGCTCGCAGCGGATCGAGTCGGGCGTGTGCATGCAGGGGCGATCAGCCCTTGAAAACGTCCTTGATCTTCTCGCCCGCCTGCTTCAGGCTGCCGGACGCCTGGTCGGTCTTGCCTTCGGCTTCCAGTTGGTCGTCGTCGGTGGCCTTGCCGAGACCTTCCTTGACCTTGCCAGTCGTCTCTTGTGCCTTGTTGTCGATCTTGTTGTCGAGGCCCATGAGGGTCCTTCTTCCGTCTTTGGTGTCGCCAGGTTCGCCCGCATTGCTCGCCGAATCGATCGGGGTTGGCGTCGCATGCGAACGACATATGTTCTCCATGCCCTCGCGCGTCTGGTTCAACCACTGTCCGTGCAGTGCGTCACCGGCGTCGGCGGCGAAGACGTTGCCTTCGTGCGGCTCCATCGGCTCGCGTGAGAATGCCGCACGGCGCATCAGTGGGCCGACCAGCCAGTCGTAGACCCTCGGAAACGCGACGAAGCCGAGCTGGAACAAGGGGTTTGCGCGTCCGACCGACACGGCTGTCCGGGGCCGGAGCGCACATCGGACGATCGTGGCGGCGACCCGCTTCGGAGCGTCGACGGCGGCCTCGGCGAGGGCCGCAACGGTTGCCGGCACCGTCACGTCGGCGGTGACCACCTGGACCACGGCGCCACGCGCCCGGCATTCCTCCGCCACCTCGGCCGGAGCCCGGGCCGATCGGGCCGACAACACCAGGTGGTCGCGCCGGTCGGCGAAGGCGAGTGCCGAGGCGCGCCCGATGCCGCTCGACGCGCCGGTCACCACGACGACCTTCCGCCTGTCCGTTCCGCGTCCCATGCCGAGCCTCTCCTCAGCCGGCGAGCAGCGCGTGGTGGAGGGTCCGCAGGATCTGGGTGAGCAGTCGCGAGACGTGCATCTGCGACATGCCGAGCTCCGCGGCGATCTGTGACTGGGTGAGGTTGCCGAAGAAGCGCAGCGTCACGATCCGCTGCTCACGGATCGGCAGCCGGGCCAGCAGTGGGCGGAGGGATTCCCGCGTGTCCACCTGTTCGAGGTCCCGATCGGTGGTGCCGAGCAGGTCGCCGAGCTCGGTGGTGCTGTCGTCACCGTGTGCCGGCGTCGACAGCGACAGCGTCCGGTACGCCCTCGTTGCTTCGAGCCCTTCGATGATGCGTTCGTCGGTTTCATCGAGACGGGCGGCAAGGTCGGCGACGGTCGGGGACCGGCCGAGTTCGTGGGTGAGTTCCTCGAGGACCCCGTTGATTCGCAGCCGGAGTTCCTGGATCCGTCGTGGCACTCGGACGTCCCAGCACCTGTCGCGGAAGTGTCGCTTGAGCTCGCCGGTGATCATCGGGATGGCATAGCTCGGGAACGGCACGCCGTGGACGATGTCGAACCGGTCGACCGACTTGACCAACGCCACGTTCGCGACTTGAACGAGGTCGTCGAGGGGTTCGCCACGGTACCGGAAGCGCTGAGCGATGTAGCGCGAGAGTGGCAGGTACATCTCGATCAGCTGGTTGCGGAGCCCGGCGCGGTCGGCGTGATCCGGTGGGAGTTCGGCAAGCCGGGTCAGTAACGACCACGCGGCGGCGTCGGTCCGCCGCCATCTGGCACGTCGCCCGTCGGCGGTGTTCCCGCCAGTGGTCCCGGCGGGCACGGCCGGTGGGGATGCAAGGTGGACAGCTGTAGACATTGACGGCGCTCCTTGCGGTCACGCAGCTGGTCGGCACATGCGCCAACTCGGCAAGCGCTGTGGCGCTTCCGCTGCACTACGGCGAAGGGCATCCGCGGGGACTTGGCGGTCACCATTTGACTGGGCGAGGCACCGCTCACGGCGCCTGTGGACCCGGATCCCAGAATACGACAGGTGGGCGTCCACCGACACCACTTTTTGCGTCGAATTCTGCATCGATTCTCACCACGACACGCAGCACGGCGCCGCGCCCAGGCGCCCGGCTACACGTCCGCTTCCGCCGGTTCGGTGTTCAGTTTGCGGGTGTCGCGCAGCTCGACGTACGGCTCCTCGGTCTCCGGATGTCCGGCCTGGATCGCGCGGCTTCGCTGCAGGTCAGGGCCGCCGCCCACACGGTGATGTTGTCGTCACCGAACTCCTTCACCGTCCGTTTCAGGATCTGCAGATAGGAGTGCCTGGGCAGCGGACCGAGCTCGTCCGGCCCTTGCGTGGCGGTCGGTCGTTTCGGCATCTGGTCGGGCTCGTCGGCGGGGGTGCGGCCTTCTCCCGCCGGCTGCCGTGATCCGTCCCCGTGTCGTCCCGCCGGCCGCGCCGGTGTCCAGTCTGGTCCGCCATGTCGGTCTCCCTGCCTCCAAGCGCTGTGTGTACTCGATGCCGGCCATGCGGTCTCCTGCAAACACCCGGTGGGAGCCCCGAGTTCGGGACTCCCACCGGAATGCTTCATGCCGCGGTCACGCTTACGCGTTGGTGGCCTTGAGGTTCTGCTTGACGTCGGCGGTCGCGTCCTGCGCCGTCGATTTCGCCGACTGCGCCGTGGTCTGCGCCGCGTCCTTCGTGGTGTCACGCACCGCGGAGGCCGCGTCCTTCGCGCTGTCGCCGAGGTCGTGCGCGGCCTCGGTGAACGGCTCCTTGATCGGGTCGATCAGGTCGTCGGCGTGGTCACGGACCTGCCGTCCGGCCCGCTTCTCCAGGTCCGTCGCCGGCAGCAGCGACGCGACCAGCAGACCGGCACCGAACGCGATGAGCCCAGCGGCGATCGGGCTGCCCTGCGTCTGCCGCTTGACGGCGGCCGGCGCCTGCTGGACGTGTGCCGCGACGTCGCCGGCGGTGTCCTTGACGGAGTCCACGGCACCGGTGGTCTTGTCCTTGACCGTGGTCATGGCATCGGACGTCTTGTCGTGCATCGAGCCGCCGCCGTCGTGGGCAGCGCCCATCACGCGATCACTCACGCGGTCCTTCACGTCGAGTACCTTCGCCTTCGTGTTCTGCCACCCGCGCTGCGCGACGCGGGTGGGACTGGTCTTGTCGGCGAGCCGGTCCACGTCGTGGGCCAGCTGGGCCCGGGTCAGCTCGATGTCGTCCCGGATGTGGTCGGGTGCTTCAGCCATTTCGCGTCCTCCTTCAGCGTCTCGATGGTCTGGGTGGGCATCGGTGAGATGCTGCGCGCCTGGCTGCGCGCCACCGTGAACAGCACCGCGGCGACGACCGCCCACAGCACCGCGACGATCAGCGCGGCCCAACCGAGGGGCATGACGTTGTCCAGCGCGTACGTCAGCGCGAAGCTGAGCATGATCGCGGCGAGCAGCCCGGCAATGCCGGCGCCGCCGAACATGCCGGCGGCCCTTCCGGCCTTCGACGCCTCGGTCTTGAGCTCGACCTTGGCCAGCTCGACCTCCTGGCGAAACAGCCGGGACAGACCCTCGCTGATGTCGCCGATGATCTCGCCGAGCGAACCGGGCTCCTCCGGTGGAGCGCTGTGGTTCGTCCGTGCCGTGGTCACGGGCGCGTGCCGACCGGCTCGTACGGCTCCGCGTAGGGCTCGGCGTACGGCTCGGAGAACGGCTCCGCGGGGACGGCGGGCGAACCCACGTAGGTGCTGGGCATGCCGGCGGTCTGCGGCTGCACCGGTACGGTCGTCATCACGGGCCTGGCGCCGGTGCTGTCCGATGAGTCGCCGGCACTGAAGACGCCCTTGCCGAGCCGTCCGGCGACGAAACCGGCTGCCACCGCGGCGAGCAGGAACGTGCCGGGCCGGCGGCGCGCGAAGTCCTGCACGCCGTCCAGGACACCTTCGGGACCGTGCTCGGCGAGGTAGTCCGCGACCCGGCGGCCGCCCTGGGACACCTGCGACACGACCTTGCTCGCCGGTGAGTCGCCGCGCTGGCCGACCATCTCGTCGAGCTCATCGGAGAAGCGGCGGACACCGTCGGCGAGCCGGTCGTTCTGGCTGCGGACCTCGGCACCGGCGCGGTCACGGACGTCTCTGGCCAGGTTGCGGGCCTGCGCCTTCGCCTCCCCGGCGACCTGGCCGGCCTGCTCCTTCGCCGTGCCCGCGGTGTCGCGCACCGCGGAGCCGGCCGTGTCAAGCGCGGCGGTCACCTTCTCGCGGGTGCCGCCACCGTCGGCGGTTCCGTTCGGGGCGTGGATCCGATCCTCGAAGTCGAGTTCGGCCATTGTTTTTCCTCCACAAATACGGGGGTGAACGCCGCGTGCCCGAAATGCTGGCAATCACAGCGACGAATAGAACATCACCAGACGTCGGGTTCTGGAAGCAGCTGTCAGCGGCCGTCACACCTGTGACAGCGCAACCGGCCTGCGGAAATGTCGGACCACCATGCGCAGCGGTGGCATCACGCCTCGCCAACGTGGTCCCGGGTGACGTCATTGGATTACCCCTCATCACCCGGGTTATGCAGCGTGTTATTCAGCCGCAGAAATGTTTGCCCGCCCGTCGCGAGGGTAATTCGCAACTGCCTCGAATAAGATCGTCATTCTTATGTGCTGAAAGCAGCGTCGCCATGATGACAATCACGACCCGCGCCAACCGGTCGCCACGATCTGCGGTGGTCGTCAATCCGGCCAAGGTCGAGGATGCCGGTGCACTGCGCCGGACGGTGGACGACGCCCTCGTCGGCGCCGGCTGGCCCGTTCCGCGGTGGTTCGAGACGACCCCGGCCGACCCGGGCGCGGGCCAGACCCACGCCGCCGTCGAGTCGGGCGCAGAAGTGATCTTCGTGTGTGGCGGGGACGGCACCGTGATGTCGGCGGTCTCGGCGATGGTCGGCGTGGACGCCTCCATGGCGATCCTGCCGGCCGGGACCGGCAACCTGCTCGCCGCGAACCTCGGCCTCTCCACCGATCTCGCCACGGCACTCGAAGTGGCGGTCGAGGGCGGGCTGCGCCGCCTCGACGTGGGCGTCGTCGACGGTCAGCACTTTGCCGTCATGGCCGGCATGGGCTTCGACGCGCACATGCTCGAGGCCACCTCGGACCGGGCGAAGGCCCGCATCGGCTGGCCGGCATACGTGCTCGGCGCCGTGCGGCACCTCAAGGACCGGCCGATGCGCGTGACGATCCGCATCGACGACGAAGCCCCGATCCGGCGGCGGGCACGCTCGGTGCTCATCGCCAACGTCGGGCGCCTCCAGGGAGGCGTCCGACTGCTGCGGGAAGCCGCGCCCGACGACGGTGTCCTCGACATCGCGGTGCTCACGCCGCGAACTCTGCGCCAGTGGGCCGCGCTCGGCTGGGGCCTGCTCCGCCGCAACGGCCGAACCCCGTCGATGGAGGTCTTCCAAGGTGCCAGGGTCGAGGTCATCAGCGACCGGTCACAGCCACGCCAGCTCGACGGCGACCTCATCGAGGCCGCCGCCACGCTGTCCGTCGAGGTGATGCCGGACGTCTTGTGGCTCTGCGTACCGCAACCCGCGGCCGACCCAGACCTGGCCGAGGACGCCGACGCCGCCGCTCGCCGCGCCGCGGTGCTCCTCGACGACCGGGGACGACCGCGGCGGTAGCCGCAGGCATTGGACGCCGCCGAGGAGACGGCGATGCTGTCGCACACCCTGCAGGAGAGCCTCATTCCGCCACGGCTGCCGCACATTCCCGGTCTGCAGGCCGCGGCCCGGTATCTGCGTGGTGGTCAGGAAGCGGAGGTCCTCGGGGACTTCTACGACGTGTTCCACGCCGCACGGGGCAGTTGGGGTGTGGTCGTCGGGGATGTGTCCGGCAAGGGTCCGCACGCCGCGAAGACGACGGCGCTGGCCCGGTACACCCTGCGGGCGGTCGCCGCCCGCAGGGCCTCGCCGAGCGTGAACCTCACCGACTTGAACGCGGCGCTGCTGGACTGGTTCACCGACGACAGCCCGTTCCTCACCGCTGTCTACGCCGCCGTCCGGCCACACCCGCGCGGGTTCAGCGTCCGGGTCAGCTGCGGGGGTCATGAGCCGGCGTTGATCCGGCGTGGCGACGGCGACGTGGTGGAGTTGGGCAGCCCCGGACTGCTCCTGGGCGTCATGCCCGATCCGGGACTCCGCGACCGCCGGGCGCTGCTGGCTCCGGGCGACAGCTTGATCATGTACACCCACGGGGTTACCGAGGCGCGGCGCCCAGCCGAACGGGAAATGTTCGGCACCGAACGGCTTCACCGCCTGCTCGCCGCAGCCCCGGACACGTCCGCGGAGGTGCTCACGGCCCTGATCGAGAGCACGGTGCTCAATTTCACCCGACCGGCGCATCACCGACGACACCGCCATCCTCGTGCTGCACGTCCCGCCGGCAACGCCATGACGCCCGTCGCCGCCCGCGGTGAGGGGGTTCCCGGACGTCGTTGTCCGGGAACCCCCGTTCCCCCCCTTTTTCCTACTCCCCCTGTGTTGCGTGCAAAGCTCTCAAGTGCCGAACGGCGACGGCGACCGGGCCGGACGTCACCGGATGGATCGAGCTTGGGGAGGGGCCGAGCAGCGACCTCGGCCGTAGGCAGCGACCCGGACCGACGGGTGACCGCGCCTGATGCACGAAGATCCCGGAACTGCCGGGCCGCATCACGTGCACAGGTGGCCTCCCCTTCGCGGCTGACGCAACCTGCGGTGTCGGCGGTTGCATCACCGGGGGCCGGGGTGACAGCGGCGATACTACCCGCACTGGAACGTGGCGAAACGCTCGCTTTCCCGCACGTTCACCGGCGCCCGTCACCTCCGCCCGTTTGCCGGACCGGGCACCGGGTACTCGACAGTCACCCAGCCTGTACGTCGCCGGCCTCGCGCAACGAGAAACCGGCCTGTAGCTGACCGCCGCCCAGACTCCCGCGGCCCCTTCGCACACCTCGTCCCGATCCGCCCGGACCCATGCGTGGCGTCGATCAGGAGACCGTCTTGCCAAGGAGTCATGCGTGAGCGTGCTCGTCTCCACCAAACCATCCCATCAGGCGCCGGCCAGGTTGCCGGGGCCGAAGCCCATGCTGGAAGGCACCCAGTCGACTGGCGCACTGGTCATGTTGTGGGTGTTCGTCGCGGCGCCGTTCGTGGCGCTGCTCGCGGCGGTTCCCGTCGCCTGGGGCTGGGGCCTGTCCGTGCTGGACACGGCCCTGCTCGTCGGCGGGTACCTCGTCGCGATCGCCGGGGTGACGGTGGGCTTCCACCGGCATCTCACACACGGTTCGTTCAAGGCCGTCCGGCCGCTGCGGATCGCCCTCGCCGTGGCGGGGTCGTTCGCGATCGAGGGTGCGCCCACCAAATGGGTCGCCGACCATCGCCGCCACCACGCGTTCACCGACCGGGACGGCGACCCGCACTCCCCCTGGCGGTACGGCACCAGCGTGGGCGCGCTCGCCAAGGGGCTGCTCTACGCGCACTGCGGCTGGCTGCTCAACCAGGAGATCACCAACAAGGCCCGGTTCGCCCCCGACCTCGTCGCCGACCGCGACATCCGCATCGTCGACCGGCTGTTCGCGCCGCTGCTGGCGCTGTCGCTGCTCGCCCCCGCCGCCATCGGCGGCCTCGTCACCGGCTCCTGGACCGGCGCGCTGACCGGATTCTTCTGGGGCGGGCTCGTGCGCATGGCGCTGTTGCACCACGTCACCTGGTCGGTCAACTCGATCTGTCACGTCGTCGGCGAGCGCCCGTTCGCCAGCAAGGACAAGGCCACGAACTTCTGGCCGCTCGCGCTGCTGTCCTTCGGGGAGAGCTGGCACAACTCGCACCACGCCGATCCGACCGGCGCCCGGCACGGCGTCCTGCGCGGGCAGCTCGACCCGGCGGCGCGGCTCATCTGGCTGTTCGAACGGTTCGGCTGGGTGCGCGACGTGCGCTGGCCCGACCCGGCGCGCCTGGCCGCCAAGCGCATCACCACATGACCGTGACGAGCAGAGATGAGAGCACGACCGTGAGTTGGCTGAGGCAGGCACGTGAACGGACCCGGACGCGTCTGAACACCGCTCGGCAGGGCGCCGTCGCGCCACCCTTCAGCGGCCACGCCGGACAGGCTCTGGTCGGGGACGCCGGACCGACCGTCGACGACGGCATCCCACGCGGGATACGGATCGCCGGGGCGTGGTCGTGGCGGCTGATCCTGTTCATCGCCGCCGCCTACCTGCTGCTGCGACTCATCGGCGTGCTGAGCGTGGTGGTCATCCCGGTCGTGGTGGCGTTGCTGCTGGCCGCGCTGTTCGAGCCGGCCGCCGCCGCACTGCGCACCCGGGGCGTGCACCGCTCCCTCGCCGCCGCCACCGTCCTGGTCGGCGGGCTCGTGGTCGTCGGTGGCAGTCTCACCCTGATCGTGCAGACGTTCATCAGCCAGTTCGACCAGCTCTCCACCCAGGTGGGTCAGGGCGTCGACGAGGTGCAGACCTGGCTGGCGCAGGGTCCGATGCACCTGTCCCAGACCCAGCTCAGCGACGGCATCGAGCAGCTGCAGCAGACCGTGACGAAGAACCAGGGCGCCCTCACCTCGGGTGCGCTGAGCACCGCCGCCACCCTCGGCGAGGTCCTCGCCGGGTTCTTCGTCGTGCTGTTCACCCTCTTCTTCTTCCTCCGCGACGGCGGCCAGATCTGGCAGTTCCTCTGCCGGCTGCTGCCCCGCCCCGCCCAGGTGCCGGCCGCGCGGGCCGGGCACTACTCCTGGCACACCCTGGTGTCCTACGTCCGGGCCACCGTCCTCGTCGCGTTCGTCGACGCCGCCGGCATCGGCATCGGCCTCGCCATCCTGCGCGTGCCGCTCGCATTGCCCCTCGCGGCGCTGGTGTTCCTCGGCGCGTTCATCCCCGTCGTCGGCGCCACCCTGTCCGGTGTCGTCGCCATCCTCGTCGCGCTCGTCACCCAAGGACCCGTCACCGCACTCATCGTGCTGGGCATCGTGATCGCGGTCCAACAGCTGGAAGGCCACGTGCTGCAGCCGCTCATCATGGGCCGCGCCGTCGCCCTGCACCCCCTCGCGGTCATCCTCGCCATCGCCACGGGGGTCGTCACCGCCGGGATCGTCGGCGGCCTCGTCGCCGTGCCGCTGCTCGCCGTCGGCAACACCGCGATCCGGTACCTCGCCGCCCACCCGGCCGGCGAACCCACCCCCGACCGGAAGTCACCCGGCACCGAGTCCACCGACCCCGACCAGGCCGCGGCGGAACACGCGGCCGACGACGAGACCGAACGAGCCGACCCTGACGCACCGCCGGCCGGGGACACCTCGGTCAGCCCGGACCGCGTACCGGCCGGCATCGGCACCGCACACCGGTCCACGACGGCGACGGCGTAGCCGCACCACGACCGGACACCCGCACCGAGCACCGATCCGACACCACTCGACACCACAAGGAGATCGTCATGAACGAGCAGCACACCCTGGTCCGTACCCTGCACGACGTCGGCGCCGCAGTCTGGCTCGGCGGGTCGCTGATGGGCGCGGTCGGCCTCAACGGCGCCGCCAACGACGTCACCGACTCCGACGACCGGGCCCGCACCGCCGCCCGCGGCTGGGCCCGGTGGGCGCCGGTGTCCGCCGCCGCGATCGGCGCACACCTGATCGGCGGCCTCGGCCTCCTCATCGCCAACCGCGACCGGGTCGCCGGCCAGTCCGGCGTCACCGCCAACACGGTCGTCAAGTCCGTGCTGACCGTCGCCGCGCTCGGCACCACCGCGTACAGCGGCGTCCTCGGCGCCAGGATCGCCCGCGCCGGGAAGGTCCCCGCCACCGGCGGCACCATCCCGTCCGCGGCCACCCCCGGCGACGTCGCCACCGCACAGCAGCAGCTGCGGGCCCTGCAATGGGTCACCCCGGCCCTCACCGGCGCGATCGTCGCGCTCGGCGCCAAGCAGGGCGAGCAGCAACGCCCGGCCACGATGATCGCCGGAATCGGCGCCAGGCTCGCCGGCGTCGCCGGCCGATAGGCGCTCACCCAACCACCGCCGCCAGCAATGGTGGCGGTGGTTCGGTGCCTGCACGTCCAGCCGCAGCCGCGGTCGTACCGACGAGGGAGAACACCGTCATGTTGCAAGTCCAGTCCGACCGCGACCCGGCCCTTCCGCTGCCCGTCGCCGAGCGGGCCGGCTGGGGCGCGCTCGACGTGCGAGCGGTGGACACGACGCGGCTCCTCGCGGCCGACGCGGTGCAGAAGGTCGGCAACGGCCACCCAGGCACCGCGATGAGCCTCGCCCCGCTGGCCTACCTGCTGTTCCAGCGGGTCATGCGGCACGACCCGGCCGACGACCAGTGGCTCGGCCGGGACCGTTTCGTGCTGTCCTGCGGCCACTCCAGCCTCACCCTGTACGTCCAGCTCTACCTGTCCGGATACGGGCTGGAACTCGCTGACGCCAGCATCGGTGACGCCGCCGGCACACCCCGGCCCGGCGGCGTCCAGCAGGCTGCCACCCCGCCACCGGCGGCACCGGTGACCGGCCCGCGTGACCGGCCCGCGCCGCGGATGCCCGGCCCGGCGCCTGTGGGTAGGCTGGTCAGCAGAGGCGCCGGCGCGGCGTCCGGCTGCCCTGGCCCACTGGCAGCACCTGGCTTGGAAGGTGCTGCCATGCCCAGAAGTCGACGACAGCGCATCTGGTCCCCCGGCACGGATCCGGTGGGGTGATGACCGGCATGGACGACGCGGATACCGACCGGGTGCTCCCCGGCAGTCTGGTCAGCCTGTTGCGGCAGGTGTGTGTGGACGCGGCGCAGGCCCTTGCCGCGTCCGGGGTGGGGGTGAGCGTGATGACGGTGGACGGTGTCCACGGCATGGCCGCCGCCTCCGACCCGGACACCGCCCGGATCGAGGAGCTGCAGTTCACGTTCGGCGAGGGACCCTGCATCGACGCGTTCGCGTCCAACCGGCCCGTGCTGATGCCCGAACTCGACGGCGCGGCAGACCGCCGGTGGCCCGTCTACACCCCGGCGGTGACCGACGCCGGGGTGCGGGCGGTGTTCGCGTTTCCCCTGCAGGTCGGTGCGGCCCGCCTCGGGGTCATCGACGTGTTCCGCGACCAGCCGGGTCCGTTGTCACGGTCGCATCTCGGTCAGGCGTTCACGTTCGCCGACCGTGCCGTGACCGTCCTGCTGGATGGTCAGGAACGCACCGCCCCCGGCTCGGACGGGCTCGACGAGGCGTTCGAACATCGCGCCGACCTGTTCCAGGCCCAAGGCATGGTCATGATCCAGCTCGGCGTCCCGATCGCCGAGGCGCTGGTGCGGATGCGGGCCTACGCTTACGCGGCAGGCCGACCGCTGAGCGAGGTGGCCGCGGACATCGTCGCCCGCCGGCTCCGCCTCGACCATGACATCGCCGAGGGCTCCGCATGAACCGTCAACTCGGCAAGGTCGGGAGGCCATCATGAGCACCGTGTCCCCGGAACGTCTCGCAGGGATCTTCGTCGAGGTCGCCGACACCCTGGTCGACGAGTTCGACCTGATCGAGTTCCTGCAGATGCTCGCCGACCGCGCCGCCGACCTGCTCGACGCCTCGACCGTCGGGCTGCTGCTGGCCGACCCGAAGGGGCAGTTGCAGTTCATGGCGGCCTCGGACGAGACGACCAGCCTCCTGGAACTGTTCCAGATCCAGGGCATCGACGGTCCGTGCCTGGACGCGTACCGCACCGCCGCACCGGTCATCAACGCCGACCTGCGCCGCGCAACCCAGCGCTGGCCGAGGTTCGCGCCCGTCGCCGCCTCGGTCGGGTTCCGGTCGGTCCACGCGTTCCCCCTGCGGCTCCGCCAAGAGGTGATCGGCGCGATGGGGGTGTTCGGCACCGAGGTCGGCGACCTGGACGACGCCGACGTGCAAATCATGCAGGCGCTGGCCGACGTCGCCTCCATCGGCCTGCTGCAGGAACGAACGATCAGCCGCGGGGAGGTCCTCACCGAGCAGCTGCAGGGCGCGTTGAACAGCCGGATCATCATCGAACAGGCAAAGGGCGCGATCGCCCAGGCCCAAGGTGTCACCGTCGACGTCGCGTTCAACGTGATGCGGGCGTACGCCAGACGCACCAACCGGCGCCTCAGCGACATCGCCAACCTGGTCGTCACCGACCTGAACAGCCTGCCCGACCTCATGCCGACCTGAGCGAGGGCAGGCGCCGCGGCCAGCCCGGCAGCGACCTGGCCACACGGCCAGCGGGGGGTGCGGGCGCTCGCCACCCTCGCGGGGTGACAGGCTCGCTGCGGCGTGCATGGCCGATTGGCACGATCGTGCTGTTGTGGCGTGTTTGGTAAGTGGGGGTGTCGGTTGTTCGTCGGGCGTGGCAGTGATCGATATGCGGTGAGGTCTCCGGTAAGTGGGTTAGCGACCAAGCAAACCTGAATACCGGAGACCTCGTGGCAGCGTAGCGGTGACGAGGCGGCATGACCTCAGCGACGCGCAGTGGGCGGTGCTTGCCGCGGCGTCACATATGCGGCTTGCCGCGGTGTAACATGCGCCGAGCCTATCTATTCGTGCTGGCGCCGTGACGGCTCGCCGCCATCCTCATCGCCCCGAGGCCGCACAGTGTGATCACGGCACCGACGAGGACGTTGGTGATCACGGTGCCGCCGGCGACGTCGCGACCCTGGATTGTCCACGGTGCCACGATCGTCCACACCCCCAGGACCGCCGATACCCACGCCAGGCCGTGCGTACGGCCGTACGCCACCGCGTAACCCGCTCCGAGCAAAGCGACCACGACCCCAATGATCAGATTGTTGACGGCCAGGTCGGCCTCGGCTGGTCGGAACCCGACGACCCACGGTGAGATCGCGAGGAATACTCCGGCCAGGAGCATCAGCCCGTCGAGGGACTGCGACGTCGGCGTCTCGGCGACCTCGTCGTACCGCGCTCGCACTGCGGAAACGTCCGGTCGTTCTTTGACTGCCGTTCGGGCTTGGCCGGCTCTGTCTCGCTGGTAGCTGCTGTCTGGGGTGAAGCCTTCAGCATCTGGGCGAGTCATCACACACCCCCTCATAGTCTGGCGATGCACTAGCCAGTCTCGCGCCGAACAAACCTAGGCTTCCGGCATATCGGGGCCGCCAGAGTCGCGCGAGGACCGGCAGGCACACCGGCCAGAGCAGAAACGGTAGCTGCACAACGATTCCGGCCACGACCCAGCAGTTGTCGAACCCGATCGGCTTGGGCCCTTTCGCCGCACCATCGTGATGCCATGCGACGCCGAACACCTTACGACCGGAGCGTTTGAACAGGGTGTCGTCGACCGCCACGGTGATCGGCGATCCCTTTGGCAGCAACCGATCCACGATCAGGGAGAGCAGGGCAAGGACGACCGTGTCGGCGCACCAGCGGGCGGTGGCGAAGAACCGGTGCGCCCGTGCGTGATGCCCAGAGTCGTTCCAGCACGGTACCCAGCAGCATGCCGCACACCGTGCGTCGGCCTTGCGCGATCGACCCGACGACCAGCGCCTGGAACGTGATGAAGGTGGGTGGGGTGAAACAGCCGGAACGCCAGCAGCAGGTGGTCAGCAGTCAGTCGATCCGGTCGGCTAGCGCCCGCAGAGCGCGCGGCACGGCGCCGCGGCTTGCGCCTACTGCGCTGCCACGCCAGCGCGGTGCCACCCGCCGCCGCAGCCAGCGCACCAAGGCCGGTGCCGGCCCACCGTGCCGGGCGGCGTTGTGCGGACTGCCTGACTCTCGTCACGGCTGCCCACACTCCCGCGCGTTGATCTTGGTCTGGTGTCCCCGCTCGCTGATCTTGGCGAAAGCCTGCCGCCCACGCTCACGGGTCCTGGTAGCGGCCTGCCGCGCCGCGCCCATGGCCCGGGCCTTCACGTCGGCCTTGGCCGCCGGTGCCTCCGCCGTGTTCTCCGGTTCGGTACGCGTCTCGGCGATGTCGGCTCGCAGCTTGTCGACACCGGCCTCGGTACCTGCGGGCTTGCTGGTGCTTATCAGCGTCTCCCGTCTCCTGTCCTTGACCCGTTGGAGTCCGCGCGTCGGCCCTGTCGAGCGGGTTCCCGCAGACGTCGCTGCAAGCTACTGCCGCCTGCGGTCGGCAGGCGGCGAGGTGGCTCCGATGGCAGGCCATTCGCGTGTCACACGTGGGTGTGAAGTGGCCGTGAAATCCGAGTTTCTGCCCTGGACAGGGGGTAGCACACCCGTTCAGTGCAGCGAAACGATAGTTTTGCTCATGTTCGCGCCGGTCGCTGTCCTTCCCGCAGAGCACGGGCCGCGCATGTCGGCTGGGTGGACCTGAGCCGAAAGGGGAGACCGTGAACTGCAGGACGCAGGTGGCTCTGGCTGCCGGAATCGGTTATCTCTTGGGGCGGCAGCGCAAGTTGCGATGGGGACTGTTGCTGGCCGCCGCTGCCGCCAGTGGTCGGCTCGGCCGCCCGGGTGGGTTGCTGCAGCACGGGGTGCGAGCGCTCGGTTCGTTGCCGGAGATCGGCAAGCTGGGCGAGCTGGGTGCACCCCTGGTGGAGGCCACGAAGGATGCGGCACGGGCCGCGGTGACCGGTCGGATCGACTCGGTGAGCGGCCGTTTGCGCGAGCGGGCCGACACGCTCCGCGAGCCCCGGAAGGCCCGCAAGCAGGAGCAGCGACCCGAGGACCGGGAGCCGGTGGACGAAGAGCGCGAGCGGCCGCCGCGGCGGCCCCGAGCGGCGGCGCGCGAGCCGGAATGGGACGACGAGGAAGAGAACGCGTCGCCCAGAGAGCGCGGAGAGCGCGGAGAGCGCGGCGACGACCGCTCGGCGCGGCAGGGCGCCCGCCAATCACCGCCGCCTGCCGAGGACTACGAGCATGAGGACGACGAAGAGGAAGACAAGGAGCCGGTGGCGGCCGGCGCGCGAACGGGTGGGCGGCCACCCGTGCGGCGGAGGGAAGGGTAGCGTGCGATGACTGGACAATCGAGCCCGCACCCCGACGGTGGCATCGGGCAGAAGGTGCAAGAGCTGCTCGTACACGAGCTGCGGAACCTCGTCTCGGCCGCCGGCGACCGGGCGGTCTCGGCCGTCGAGCACAAGATCGGCGCGGTGACCGAGCGCCTGACCGACTACGCGAGCGGCAAGAGCGGAGCGGGCCTCGCCGCCGCGGTGACCGGGGCGCAGAAGATGGCCGAGAGCAAGTCGCCCATGAGCGGAGCGGGCCTCGCCGCCGCGGTGACCGGGGCGCAGATGATGGCCGAGGGCAAGTCGCCCATGCGGGCGGCGTTCAGCGGAGGGCTGGCCGGCATGAAGGAGAAGGTTAAGGGCCTGTTCGGCGGCGGCAAGGGCGGCAAGGGCGGCAAGGGCGGCAAGGCCAAGAAGCTCAAGCTGATCAACATCGAGGAGACGCTCGACGTCGGCGTGCCCGTGCGGGTCGCCTACAACCAGTGGACGCAGTACGAGGAGTTCCCGAGCTTCATGAAGAAGGTCGAGAGCGTCGATCGGCCGTCGGACGAGAAGACCAACTGGAAGGCGCAGGTCTTCTGGTCCCACCGCACGTGGGAGGCCACGGTCACCCAGCAGGTGCCCGACGAGAGCATCGTCTGGCGTTCCAAGGGAGCGAAGGGCCACGTCGACGGGGCCGTCACGTTCCACGAGCTGACGCCCAACCTGACGCGCATCATGCTCGCCATGGAGTACCACCCCCAGGGCCTCTTCGAGCACACCGGGAACCTCTGGCGTGCGCAGGGACGCCGGGCCCGCCTGGAGTTCAAGCACTTCCGGCGCCACGTGATGACGCACACCATCCTCAATCCTGACGAGGTCGAGGGCTGGCGCGGCGAGATCCGCGACGGCGAGGTCGTCAAGGACCACGAGACCGCGATGCGCGAGGAGCAGGAGGCGCGTGAGCGGGAGGAGGGCGGCCGCGAGGAGGACCGGTCTGCGCAGCAAGAGGACCGCCCGGTCGATGAGGAAGGCGAATCCGACGATGAGGCAGAGGGCCAGTTCGAGGAGGAAGAGGAGGGAGAAGAGCCCCATCAGCGGCCGCCGCGCTCAACGCGACAGCGGCAGGACGCCGTCCGGGCTCGCTGACCGGCCGCGGCCGTACGAGGAGGCATGCAGCAGGAAATTCATCACGCACTTTGCCGAAACGTCGGTCGCCCGTTTTCGTCAACTCCGTCGCTCCAGGTGCCGATGGACTGATCATGCGTCGTCGCGTTGCACTCTCGATCGCCGGCAGCGTCGTGCTGGCCTCGCTCCTGCAGTTGACGCTGCCCGCGCTGCCACTGCCGCTAGGTGCAGTGGTGGCTGGGGCTGTCATCGCGACGGCCGCGTTCACGGCTGCGGTCCGTGACGCACGACAGGCCAGGGTCGCTGCCCGGCGCCGGATCCAGGCAGGCTGGTCCATCGAGGCAGTCGGAGCGGCGGTGCGGGCGCGCGGCGTTGGATCTGGGCATTGCGGAAGTCAGAAGGCGGCGATGCTGGCCAGGCCGGCCGGGTCGGTGACGATGGTGTGGGCGACGTCGCTGAGCCGTTTGTTGTTGCGCCGGGCGTAGCCGCGGATGACCGTGAACGCCTCGTCGACGCTGATCCCGCGGGCTTGCGCCATCGCGCCTTTGGCCTGTTCGATGACGACGCGGCTGTTGAGCGCGCCTTGAAGCTGTTCGGTGAGGATCTCGCCACGGCGGATGGTCCGTTCCTGGAGCAGCCCGATCGCGGCGACGTCGGTGAGCGCTTGGATGATCTGTACGTCGCCATCATCCAAGCCGCCACCCACCTCGGTGCCGAAGACGTTCAACGCGCCGATCACGTCCTTGCGGAGGCTGAGCGGGAACGCATGCACCGCGCGGAACCCGGCCGTGGTGGCGCGGGGGGCGAAACGCGGCCACCGAGCTTCGGCCTCGCGCAGGTCCGCGTTGATCACCGGTTGGGCAGTGTTGTAGGCGTCCAGGCATGGGCCCTCATGATTTTGGACCTGGAACAGTTCGAGGAGCTTGGTGTTCTCGTCGGAGGCGGCCATGAACTGCAGCTGGCCGTGCGGGTCGGCCAGCAACAGCCCGACCGTCGACGCGCCGACGAGACTCGCGGTACGGTCGGTGAGCATGTGCAGGAAGTCGATCAGATCGAATTCGTCGACGAGGGTGTCGGCTACCTCGACGAAGATATTCGCGAGCCGCTGCGCGGAGATCGTGGTCATGCGTGCTCCTAGCCTTCCTGACATGGTTCACGGGTGCTCACGAGTGGTCCGGGTCGAAGCGGAGCCGGCGAGAGACGATGTCGCCGGCCACGTCGTTGAGCCGACGGTTCTCCGCATAGGTGTAGGCCCGGATCCGGACCAGCGCCTCAGCCAGTGATACCCCGAGTTGGACCATGACCATCCCCTGGGCCTGGAACAACTCGGCGCTGTGCCCGATCGCCTCGTCCAACCCGTCGGCCGCCGCACCCTCGATGGCGTCGTCCTGCCCGTCGAGCAACGTCCTGACCGCCAGGTCGGCGAAGGCGAATGCCTGGCGCAGTTCCACACTGGACAGCAGCCCCGCTCGGGTGCGGAACACATCGAGCACCCCGAGTCGGGCCGCGCCGACCTGCAGCGGGAAGGCGAAGACCGCGCGCACGCCACCATCGTGCGCCGCAGACGTGTACGCCGGCCACCGGTGCGCCCCCCCGTCCGTCAGATCTGGCACAAGGACCGGGCGGCGCGACGCGAACGCGTCGATGCACGGCCCTTCACCGAGGACGAACTGGAGTTCCTCGATCCGTTCGCTGGCCGGGTCGGAGGCGGCCGCGACGCCCCGGCCACCGCCTTCTACCATCACGCTCACCCCGGCACCCGACGCGGACAACGCCCCCACCGCGGCTTTGCACAGCCGCTGCAACGCGCCCACGACACCGTCGGCGGCGCCCGCCACCGGCTGCCGCGCCACGTATTCCACCGCTCTGGCAATGGGGTCGTCGCTGTCGCTCACCGGGCTGGCACAGCCAACCAGCGGCGCTGCTGGTGCACGGGACGGCCCCGCATCGTCGGGTTCATGGCACACCTTCCGAAAACGAGTTCGGAGATTGGCACTGCCATGGGGCCGGAGCAGCCGCGGGTCGAATACCCGCCATCTCGAAACCGATCGTATCCTGGCTGCCCCGACGGCCTGGCTGCGGACCTGGGCGCACCCCTCGCAGTTCCTCCGGACACCCATCTGACCTGCGACGGCATCGGCGGCGACCACTTCAGCCCCTGAGCGGCCCTGTTCGACTGGCAGGGTTGCTCGGTCCCGCTCGCCGGGGACGCAGTTGCGCTGACCCGACCGCTCTTGGTCACGGGCGCCACCGACGTCGGCACGATTTCCGGGTCGGCTGCTGAGGGCGCGCGTCGGGACTTGCCCGACGTCCCGGAGGGGCCTTTCCGACGGATTTGTCCTGCAGGCTACGGACTCCCGGGCCACCTGGAGGGTCACCAGGACCGGACCATGCAGTCGTTGATCGTTGCCTATCTGGCCGGTCGCAGCCCGGTGGGGTCACGATGACTACCGCCCCTCACGCTGTGGTGAGCGACCCGCAGGTGTCCTCATCGACGCGTGATTGCCCACATACGCCAACGCCGATTTGGCCGAAGCGGGGCTAGACTGTGCGGTGACGGACCAACCGCCCCAGACCCTGGCGTTGGGTTTTGGGAGCAGGTGAGTCGGCCTGTTTTCCGGGCTTTCACCGAGGGCAGGCACCGCATCATGGTCTTCTCCTATCAGGTGTTCGGCAGCCCTGATGACGTAGGTCTGGCCCTATCCGGCGAGATCGACCTGTCCGTGCGTGATGAGCTCCGCAGCGTCGTGGACACCGTCATCGCCGCGGCGCCGGGTGTCACGAATCTGGACCTGCACGACCTCACGTTCCTGGACTGCTCCGGCATCGGCGTGTTCGTCCGCGCCTACAACGGCGCGCAGCGGCATGGCCACACGTTGACCATCAGCCGGCCGCACGGCATTGTCCGCCGGGTCCTGGAGCTGACCGGAGTCCTGGCGCTGCTGACACCCGGCGACGAAACCGGCGGCCCGCAACCCGCTGCAACACCAGCCGCGCAGCCATCCGACCGCCACGCCCCGTACCGGCCCGACCGCAGCGCCGCCGTGGCGGTACCTCGCCGCGCCGCGAATCCCGAAACAGCCCTCACCGAAAGGTGATCATCATGTCGCCAGACGCGACGCAGCACATCCCAATCACCAACACGTTGCCCGGTGCGGCCTCGGACGATGAGACGGCGCGGCTGGCCGCGGTGCGCCGCTACGAAATCCTCGACGCGCCCACCGGGCACCTGACCGCAGCGATCCCGCCGCCGACGGCACATTCGACGACATCGTCGAGCTGGCCGCGACCGCGTTCGGCACCCCGATCGCCACGGTCAGCGTCGTCGACGCCGATCGGGTGTTCCTCGCCGCCACCCACGGTCTGGACGGGGTCCGGCAGGTGGGCACCGAACCCGGCCTGTGCACCTCGGCGATCCTGAGCAGCGGCCCGTACCTGGTCACCGATGCCGAACTCGACCCGCGCACCCTCGACCACCCTCTGGTGCGCGGCCAACTCGGCATCCGCTTCTACGTCGCCGCCCCGATCGTGACCTCCGACGGCCACCGGCTGGGCACCGTGAACGTCATGGACTACCACCCCCGGCAGGTCACCACCGCGCAGACCACCATCCTGACCCAGCTCGCCGGCCTGGTCGCCCGCCACCTCGACCTGCGACTGGTGGCCCTGCACACCGTCGTCAAGGAACGGCAGCTCCGCGACGACGCCGACCGGCGGGCCGCCACCGCCGACCGGCGGGCCGCCACCGCCGACCGGCTGGCCGACAAACTGCGCGCCGCTGCCGCCGCCCACGCCAACAGCCCGCACCCCGACCGCTGCCAACTCGGCGGCGCCACCCCGTGCCCCGCCCGCCGGAGCTGAAGATCGCCGACGGGTGGGGCGACTCGGCCTGGGGCTGCACGCCGCACGTCGAGGAAGCCACCCTCAACGTCACCGAGGTCTTCATCGCCGACAAGGACCTCGCCGGCCTCGACGCCTACCTCAACCGCCGCTGAGCACCGATCGACACACCTGGACCGCCAATCACCGATTCGCCGCAGTCCAGCCGCCCGACCGGCGCCGGGGCACCGTCGACGCGGGACCGAGAATCTTGACGCGTGACTGCTCTGGCCTTCGGCAGTACCTGGCCTCAGTTGAAGGCTGCCGCCATGAGGACAACCCGCCGCCGCTCTGCAAGCGAACCGGCACATCGCCGTACGGGACCTACGGCAACGGTTCGGTGAACGGAATGGACGACCAGCGACCCCGCGGTCTGCACCGCCGCCACCACCAGCAACTGCCCGTAGGTGAGCAGCCCGACGACGGCGGCGACCGGGGCCCTGCCCGGGAAGCGGTTGATTACGCAGGGCCGGCTTCGGTGGGCGAACCGGCCAGGACCGATAACGACCCGGTGGCCTGTAACGCGTCACGCACGATTCCATGTGGATTGGCCACCCGCAGGGCGGCATGGCATCCGTCGGCCAGTTGCTGAGCCCGCAGCAGCATGCCGATCACGCTGGCGTCCAGCAGCCGGACCCGACCGAGATCCACCACCAGACTGTCCGGACACTTGGCCATCAGCGCGTCGTGCACGACAACCGCAAGCAGGTCACGGGTGGCGTAGTCGAGCACGCCCGCCACGCTGATCCAGACCTCGCCGTGCTCGACCCGACAGCACACTGCAAGGTCCCGCCGTGCGCCGACCGGGCATGTCAACTGCCCACCTGTGGCCTCCAGCCCCGCCGACGGTGACGTTTCGGCGTCCATACCGACATCATCACCGCGATCAGACCGAACTGCCACCACCCGGTGCGATCACTCGACTGTCGACGGTACCTGTAGGCACAGGTGAGCCGGACGGCAAACGTCTATGGTCCGTGACGTCGCGATGATGCGACGTTACTTCCGTGCGCTGCCGGGCAGTTGCGCCAAGAACCCGTTCTGAGGAGGCCGCGATGAGCACGGTCACAGAGTCCGTCGATGTCCATGTCCCGGTGCGCACGGCGTACAACCAGTGGACGCAGTTCGAGTCGTTCCCGCAGTTCATGAGTGGCGTCGAGTCGATCAGACAGGTCGACGACCGACATACACACTGGGTGACCAAGATCGGCGGCGTCCGCCGCGAATTCGATGCCGAAATCACCGAACAGCACCCCGACCAGCGGATCGCGTGGTCGAGCGTCGGCGGCGACACCAAACATGGCGGCGTGGTCAGCTTCCAGCCCCTCGGCGAGCAGGACACACGCGTCACCATCCAGATGAACTGGCAGCCGGAAGGCACGGCCGAGAAGATCGGCAGCGCCGTCGGCGTCGACGATCTTCAGGTGAAGGCGGCCACCAAGCGATTCAAGGAATTCATCGAGCAGCGCGGCAACGCCACGGGTGCGTGGCGTGGCGACACCCCACGCAGCGACAGGTAGATCGTCTTTCCCGAGGTCGCCGGACACGCTCCCGCAGGTCGCCGACGGGTTCGTCGGCGACCTACAGGTAGGCATCAGGGGCGCTGATGCACTCGCGGAGGCGCTCATGGAAGAGTTCCGGAACCGCGGCCAGGTGGAGTCGACGTGGATTGCTGGTCCGATGGGTCATCCATTCTTCATTCGGCCTGGCATCCGATTCGGATGCAGAACGCCGAGCCGACTGCATAGGCTTCTGACGGCAGTAGCGGACCATCGGATTCGGACGATGCGGGCCGCAAATTTCACGACGGATATGTTCCGGTCGGTGCGTCCGTGCCGACATCGACGCAGCGGCGGCGGCAGTTCGGGCGGCCACGGGTCCGCTGCCGTTCGACGCCAACCGGCCGCCTGAGGTGACACGGCGTTGCGGACAGAGCGCGCGCGTTCACCACAACCGGCAGACATGGTTATCTGCCGAACCGCTGCACAGAGCAATAGCTGGACTCGGCACTGATCTGAGTCAGATCCCACCACGATTCGATCCAAGGAGTGAGCGCTATGGCGACTGTCCGGGCGAAGGTCATTCAGTACCTGCAGGAAACCCGCGCGGCCGAGTTCTCCGTGACCACCCTCCTCGCCACGAACATCGCTGTCACCCCTGAGGGTGACTTTCGGCGGCGGCTGGAGTCTCAGCGGCGACGCTCCCGCGAGCGGGCGTATCAGCTGTCCGATCGGCTGGGTGATCTCGGAGCGCGCCGCAGCCTGCAATACCTGGGCGTCAACGCAGCTCTGATCATCGGCGGGCAGGCCGTCGCCTTGTCGGCCATGCCCCTGCAACTGTTGCGTAGCCCGGACGGCGAAGACCGGGTGTTGAAGAACACCCGCGACCTGTGCGCAGCCTCAGCCGTGCTGGACGCCAACTATCGGGCGTTGGAGCAGATCGCCCAGACCTGCAGGGACGAGGTCACCGCGAAACTCGCCGTTGACCTGCGCGCAGGGAGCGAAGACATGCTGTCCGAGTGCTTCACGGCGCTGGACCGACTTGCCGAGGCGGTGATCTTCGGAGAGGCCGAGGGTGAACCGGCCTACCAGATCCAGAATATCGGCGCGGTGCAGATGCTTCGGCTCCCGCAGCTGCGGGAGAACATGTATCAGCTCAGGGACGCAGCCGTCGACGTGCTGCGGTTCGCTCGAGACCGGGCCATGCCGGACGGGGCGCAACTGGAGGCGCGGACCATCATTCCCGACTACGACAGTCTGTCCGTCGAGCAGATCCGGGACCGGATGACTCGACTCTCCCAGACCGAACTGACCACGGTCGACGCTTATGAGCGCGCGAACCGCAACCGTACCCCGATCGTGACGGCCATCCGCAGCCTGCAAGGCAGAGAGCCCTGGCCCGGATACGACACGATGAACGTCCCGGAGATCCGTTCCCGCTTGCGGGACGCGAACGACGACCAGGTCCGCGCGGTGCTCGAATACGAGCGAGGCCATAAGGACAGGTCCTCGATCCTCAACGCTCCCGAGGTTCAAGCCGCCGCCGTCTGACACGCCGCGTACGGTACGGATCTGCATTTACCAGATTGGTGAGGATCTCACCCCACCTTGCTTAGAGGATGTGGGCAACGGCCACCGACCAGGACACGACCCCGGTCGGTGGCCGCTGCCATCAGAGCGTTTTGACGGCAGAGGACCGGCGTTCGTAGCCCCAGGGCGGCCTTTGCGGCGCAGGGGCTACGACAGTCGCTGGCCCCAATCCCGGGGGGCCCTTGGGCTGCCCCCTTTGCCGCTGGCTGCCTGACTGCGGTACAAGTTGGGGTGGGTGTTACTGGGGTCGGCTTTTCGTTTGCTGCCGACCGGGTCCGCGGCGCGTGGACCAGCGCCCAGTCAACGGCCACGAGACCCTGCTCATGTCGGGGTGGGGTTCATCGGGGTGTTCAGAGGCCCAAGCCGGCACGGTCTACGTTGCGGTGGAACCGCATGCCGGCGCGTCCACCGAGGACGGCGCCGATGAGGCTGGCGACAGCGACGGCGAGCAGGGCGATGACGCCTGCGGCCGTCACGGTGCCTTCATTGACCGGCACCCTGGGCAGGCTATTGAGTTTGGCGAGCACGTCGTACTGGTCGCCGGCCACCAGGCCGAGGATGGCTACGACGACGGCGATGACCACGGCCCACAGCCAGACGGCGACGCCTTGCCTGACGCCGTTGAACCGGGCCATCCGAGCGGCGACGTGCCCGCCGCAGTAGTAGGCGACGAACGTGATGATCAGCAGGGCGAGCGCACCGATGGCACCGATCGTCTTGGATCCCTGGGTGGCTTGGGCGGCGGCGTTGCCGAGGTCGGTGCCGGTCGCGAGGCTGATGGCGGTTCCGGCGGCGCTGATCAGCGCGGTGAGCAGGACCGCCATGCCAATGGCGGTGAGCCATCCGAAGAAGGCCGCGCCGATCTTGACACCTCCGTACCGCTCCTCCTCCCGGGCGATGACGGTCTCCCGATCGATGCCACGGCGATCGTCCAGGTCCGACGCCCGAGCGTCGGTGTCGTCCCGGTAGCTCGCTGTGGACCGGGCATCCCGTGTGTCGGGTGCAGGCTGGTCGTCGAAGGGTTCGTGGTCGACGACGGTCTCCCGGTCCACGCCACGGCGATCGTCCAGGTCCGACGCCCGAGCGTCGGTCTCGCCCCGGTCGCCGGGCCGGCGACCGTTACGGCCACCGGGACGCCGGCGGGCGTCGCGGTCGCTCGTCGCGGACCGTGCGGCGCGCGATCTGGATGGGTTCCGGTCGTCGGTGTGGTCGGGGTCGAAGCTGTTGCTCATGATTCCCTCCGGGAGCACTCGGGGTGCCGGTGATGGCACGCCGGTCCGTCGACACGACGAGCAGTGATACCGGTTCACGTGCGGCGGGATGACCAGCGACAGACACACAACCAGAAGGGACATGACGACCTACGCGGGTTCGTCAACGACGCGTTGGTCCAGACATCGCTGGTGCCCAAACTCAACCTCCCTCAGTACCCGGACCGCGGCCCGGCAAACGGCATTCCCGCCACCGCCGGGCGACGACACTGCGGCGCGTCGGTGGTCTCCAGCTGGTTCGGGGCCGTCAGGGCGAGGCCCCACGCCGACTCGCGCGACACCATGGGTGGTCGGCGTGACTCGCCGCCTACCCGGCAAAGCGGCCTCTCTGTCGACGATGCCGTACCGGTGGGGAGTGTCGGTCGTCGTCTCCCCTCCTGGCGGCCACGTTGTCGGGCGCGGCACGGCCAGCCGCGCTGCGGAGGTCAACGTCCGGTGCAACGTGGTGGTGCCGAAGCTGGACCGTTTCGCCCGTTCGATGTCCCATGTGTCGCACCGATACAGCGCCCGACTACCCCTGTACGGGTAAGGGCCGCTCCGCGCGAGCATTGCTCTCGAGGATGCCTGCGGCGCGGCCCTGAGGGCTGCGCTTATTCGTGCGCGTCATCACCGTGAGGACGTTGATGCAGGCAGCGCCCTCACAATGTTCCTTTGGCCAGGCGCTCGGGAGGGCCGCTGCGGTGCGGAGGCACCTTGGTGATGACGGTAGACGACGACCCGGCTGGGGTTGAACGGCAGCTCGCGGCGGGGGCCGGGGGCAGTGTCGAAACCGGCGGCGTGATCGGCGGTCGGTGTCCGTTGCTGTTCGTTCAGGCGTTGAGGTACGCCAGGACGGCCAGGACGCGGCGGTTGTCGTCGTCGGAGGGTGGCATGTCCAGTTTGGTGAGGATGTTGTTGATGTGCTTGCTCACGGCCTTCTCGGTGATGCGGAGTTTGGCCGCGATCGCGGCGTTGGAGCGGCCTTCTGCCATCTCGCCGAGCACTTGACGCTCCCGGCTGGTGAGCACCGCGAGCGGCTCCCGGCGGGTGAGCAGTTGCGCGATCACTTCGGGGTCCATGGCGGTGCCGCCGCCAGCGACCCGATGAACCGCGTCGACGAACTCGCCGACGTTGGACACGCGATCCTTGAGCAGGTAGCCCACACCGCCGTGGGGAGTGCTGAGCAGTTCCCGGGCGTAGAGGGGCTCGACGTGCTGGGAGAGCATGAGGACCGGCAGGCCGGGTATCCGGGTTCGGGCCGCGACCGCGGCCTGGAGACCTTCGTCGGTGAATGTCGGGGGGAGGCGGACGTCGATGATCGACACCTGGGGCTTGTGGGTGATCAGGGCGGGCAGCAGGGCGGGGCCGTTGTCGACGGCTGCGACAACGTCGAAGTTGAACGCCTGAAGCAGCCGGGTCAGTCCGTCCCGGAGGAGGGCATGGTCCTCGGCGAGAACAACGCGCACGGCACCTCCATGGTGATGACGGTGGGTCCTCCGGGCGGGCTGAACAGCACCATCGTGCCATCGAACGCGGCCAGGCGTCGCTCGATACCGCGCAGACCGGTGCCGGCGGCCGGGTCGGCGCCGCCGGTGCCGTCATCGGTGACCACTACGGTCAGTGCGCTGTCGGCGTGCCGCACGGACACCGATCCGGTATGAGCGCGGCTGTGTCGGATCATGTTGGTCAGCGCCTCGGCGACGGCGAAGTACACCGCGGACTCCACGGGTGTGTCTGGCCTTCCGGGCAGGTCGATGTCGACCGTGATCGGGACCGGTAGGCTCAGCGCAAGTGCACGGACCGCGCCGCCGAGTCCGCGTTCGGCGAGGACTGGTGGATGGATGCCGCGGACGAGGTACCGCAACTCGACGAGCGCCGCGCCGCTGGACTCGCGCGCTTCGGCGAGCAGCTTGTGGGCCTCGGCCGGGTTCCGGTCGATGAGTTCGTCGGTCAGGCCGATCATTATGCTCAGCGAGACGAGGCGAGCCTGGACGCCGTCGTGCAGGTCGCGTTCGATGCGGCGCAGCTCGGCCGCCTGAGCGTCCACCGTGTCAGCGCGCGTGGTCGTCAGCTGCGTGACGCGCAGCCGCAGCTCGGCCGCCTCCGTGGGCGCCAGGAAGAGCCGGGCGAAGCGGGCGTCGACGCGGCGCAGCCACGGCGCCACCCACAGGCCGGCGGCAAGGATGACGGCGCCTTGCGGTAGGCAGAGCAGGCCGGCGGGCACCGTGTCGATGGACCAGGTGGCGCCGTACCCGTACCAGCCGGTGCCGAGCCAGATCCACAAGGGCGTCAGCGTCAGACCGGCCAGGCCGTACAGCGGCACGAGCACGCCGACCATCCCGAGTGTGAACCCGACGATCGCGCCGGGCAGGAGCCAGGCGAGGTCGCGCCAGGTGGCCGGATCCGTCACGGTCCACCGGAAGCGCTGCCAGCCGCCGGCCACGGCCGGTTGCGGGGGCGGATGGTAGGGACGTGTCACAAGGACACCAGTGCGTGAGGCACGTCTACGTTCAAGATCGGCGCGCATCCGGACCAGCGTCATCGTCCAGGGCACCAGCGCCAGACCGAGGTACGGCACCGGCGCCAGGGCGAAGGCGACAACCGATACGGCCAGCAGCGGAATGTTGGTGAACGCCAGCCCGACCGCGGCCAGGCCGGCCAGTACGCCGCGCACACCGTGCCGGACCCATCGGCCCAGCCGTGCACCGGTCCCGGCTACGTCCACAGGTCACATAGTGCCCATCGGCGCGCGGTTCAAGGGTGGTGCTAGCACCACCGGGCCGCAGGACGTAGCGCTCCTGACGATCCATGCCCCGGCCGGTTGACTGGAGGCATGAAGATCACCACGACACCGACGATCACCGTGCCGCCGTCGCGGACAACGACCGGCAGCGACTTCGCCGTCCTGTCCCGCCGGATCAGCGGCGAGGGGCTGATGCAGCGCCGGCCCGCCTACTACGCCGTACGGCTGGGCGTCGTCGCGTCCATGTTCATCGGCGGTTGGACCGCGTTCTTCCTCATCGGCGCGTCCTGGTGGCAGCTGGCGACGGCCGTGTTCCTCGCCGTCACATTCACCCAGGTCGCGCTCGTCGCACACGACCTGGCACACCGCCAGGTGTTCCGCACCAAACGTCCCAGCGAAGTCGCCGGCCGGCTGGCCGGAAACCTCGCCGTCGGAATGAGCTACGGCTGGTGGATGGACAAGCACACCCGTCACCACAACAACCCCAACCACGACGACCTCGACCCGGACGTCGCGCCGGAGGTGCTCATCTGGGCCACCGAGTCGGCTCCGGGCCGGCGCGGGTTGAAGGGCTTCATCACCCGGCACCAGGCCGCGCTGTTCTTCCCCCTCCTCACCCTGCTCGCCGCCGACCTGAAGGTGTCCAGCATCAAGGCGCTGCGCAACGGCACGGTCAAGCGTCGCGGCCTGGAAAGCTCGCTGCTGACCCTGCACGCCGTCGGCTACCTCGCCGCACTGCTGATCGTCCTGTCGCCGCTGCAGGCCATCGCCTTCCTGCTCGTACACCAGGCGCTGTTCGGCGTCTACCTCGGCATGACGTTCGCACCCAACCACAAAGGCATGCCACACCCGACCGGCGACGAAGACTACCTGCGCAAGCAGGTCCTGACCTCCCGCAACGTCCACGGCGGCTGGCTCACCGACGCCGCACTGGGCGGCCTGAACTACCAGATCGAGCACCACCTGTTCCCCGGCATGCCCAGCCCGAACCTGCGCAAGGCCCAGCCGATCGTGCAGGCGTACTGCGCCGAGCTCGGCGTCGCCTACGAACAGACCAGCCTCATCGCCTCCTACCGCCAAGCCCTGCAATACCTGCACCAGGTGGGCGCACCGGCCCGGGCCGAACACGCGGCGCGCTGAGCCGACGGTCGCTTCAGGCGCGTCGGCCGGCCCAGCAGGGTCGACCGTTCTGCCGACCTCGCTCGAGAGCAACAACACCACCATGGCCGACGAGCCGTCGTTCATCCCCGCCGACCGCCGAACCCGCGCATGGTCGGCGGCCTGTACGGCAGGACCCTGCATTTCGGCATCCGTGAACACGCCATGGTGCGTCCCGGCGACGCGAACGAGACCGCGGTCTGCTGGCGGGACAAGGTTAGCGGCGGTTCCGCAAGGGTAGGTGGCGCGCCGTTGAGGGGGTGCACCGGTTTGTCGTCATCTGACGCCTTGGCCACCGCCGGCGGGTGGAGCCGTGGGTCGACCGTGCGTCGGCGTGTGCTGAACGCGGCGTCCCGGCTGACCACGCCGCTGCTGCCCGGGACGATCATCCGCCTCACCCCGGCAGAGGGTGACTTTATGTTGCCTGAGCCGCTGCCCGACCGGCTGCTGTTCCTGACGGCGGGCGGCGGGGTCACGCCGGTGGCGGCGACGCTGCACAGCCTGGCCGCCCAGGATCGGATGTCCGACGTGGTGCTGGTGCTCTGCGCGTCGGCCGCCGAGGAGTCGTCTTCGGCTCGTACCTGCGAACACTGGCCACACGGTCGACGTGGCTGCGGTTGTACGAGCGGCATACCCGCACCAAGAGGGTGCCTCCTGGCCGGATCACGATGGCGCAGGTTCGTGACATCTGCCCGGACCGGTGTGAACGCCAGACCTGGGCGTGCGGCCCGGCCGGGATGCTCGACGCCGCGCAGCGGCACTGGCGGCGGGCCGGCGTCGGTGACCGCCTGCGGGTGGAGCGTTTCCCGGCTGCCGACACCGCCGCGCCGGTGTCCGGCGGTGCCGGCGGCCGGGGTCAGGTTCGTCGCGAGCGGACGCACAGCTCACGCGGACGGCGGCACATCGTTGCTGGCCGTCGGTGAGCACGCCGGTGTGCTCATGCCCAGCGGGGTGCCGCATGGGCATCTGTCACAGCTGCGTGGTGCGGCTGCGGTCCGGCCGGGTCCGCGACCTGCGCACCGGCCGCGTGCACGGCGACTGGGACGAGCTCATCCAGACCTGCGTCACTGCGGCGGCCGTCCCGTCGAGATCGATGTGTAGGAGAACCAACTGTGCCTCTGCCCGAACATCTCACCGAGGTCGACTTCAAGGAGATCGGCCGTGAACTCGACCAGATCCGTGACGAGGTGACCGCCGGCCTCGGCGATCACGACGCCCGCTACATCCGCAGGGTCATCGCTGTCCAGCGGGGCCTGGAGGTGGGCGGCCGAACACTGCTGACGGTCTCGATCCTGCCGCCGGCCTGGCTGGCCGGCACCGCGGCACTGGCCGTCGCGAAGATCCTGGAGAACATGGAGATCGGCCACAACGTCCTGCACGGACAGTGGGACTGGATGCACGACCCCGCAATCCACTCCACCACCTGGGAATGGGACCACGCCGCCCCGGCCGGCATGTGGAAACACTCACACAACGTCGTGCACCACACCTATACCAACGTGCTGGGCAAGGACCGCGACATCGGATACAGCACGATGCGCGTCAGTCCCGAACAGCCCTGGCACCCGATCCACCTCACCCAACCGATCTACAACGCCGCCTTGGCCGCTGTGTTCGAATGGGGCATCGCCATCTACGACGTCGAACTGGAACGTGCCTGGCGTGGCGAGAAGAGCTGGAGCGAGGCACTGACCCAGCTGCGCGGTGTGCTGCGCAAGGCCCGCCGCCAGGTCATCAAGGACTACGTGGCGTTCCCACTGCTGGCCGGCCCGTCGTTCGTGCCCGCCCTGCTCGGCAACCTCACCGCGAACGTGGCACGCAACGTGTGGTCACACACCATCATCTTCTGCGGCCACTTCCCCGAAGGCTCCGAGGTGTTCACCGAGGACCAACTCGACGGCGAAACGCGCGGCGAGTGGTACGTGCGCCAACTGCTGGGCTCGTCCAACATCGACGGCGGCCCGCTGTTCCACCTCATGTCCGGCAACCTCAGCCACCAGATCGAACACCACCTCTTCCCCGACCTGCCCAGCAACCGCTACGCCGAGATCGCCCCGAAGATCCGCGACCTCTGCGAACGGTTCGGCCTCCGCTACAACACCGGCTCCCTCACCCACCAGACCGCCAGCGTCTGGAAAACCATCTTCCGCCTCGCCCTGCCCAACCGGAAGTCAGCCAGTGCGTAGGGTGCTCTGCGGGCCCCTCGATTGCGGGTCAAGGACGTGTGGGGATCGGTTCTCGCTCAGACGGCCCCGCTGCCGGGATCAGGATGCCGCCCGGAGCTGATGCAGGGACCGTTTCAGCAGCCGGGAGACGTGCATCCGCGAGATTCCGAGCTGCTAGCGGCGTTCCTACCCGAACGGGGTTCAGGGAAGCTGCAACCTTCGCGGTGGGCGGCCTATGGCCGCCACGGCGAGGGCACGTCATCGACGACGAGGCCGACCCACGGGTTGTGTACGACGTCCCGCCATTCGGCCGCGCGGTGTGCCCACCATGATGCAGCCGCCCGGCAGTGGGACCAGCTTGAAGCTGAGCTCGTCGTCGTAGGGCCACTCCTCCTCGATGACGGGCTCCCGATTGATCGCCCGCTTGACAGGTGGTGGGAGCGGCTGGTGGGGGTCGGGCAGCGTCGGGACTGGTGCTACCCGGCCCCGGACGGCGGTGGCCGCGGCTGATCGGTGTGTCATCATCGCCCCGCAGGCCGAGCACTCGCGGCCGCCTTGGTTCACCGCCTCGCACACACTGCACCGCCAGAGGGTGTTCATCGTGTCCGCCGCTTGTCGGTCTTGCCGAGCAATCTGCCCAGGAGTGCGCGTCCGCGGCCTTTCGGGTGTTCGGAAGTGTCGTCAGCGGTCGTCGGGTGAGGCGGCGTTGAGGTGTGCGGTGCTGACGGCACTGAGGGCGTTGGGGGCGCCGAAGCGGTCGGGACCGGCGCACCGGTGGCGGTGGTCTCGCCCGCGATCCGCACCCCCTTGCCGCGCAGTGCGGAGGGAGTGTCGCCGGACACGCGGCGCGGTCCGGGGGTGGATGAGCTGGTGGCCGCAGCAGTCGTTGCGCTGTCGCGCGGCACGACGGGGGGGCGGATCGGAACCGGCGCACGCGCGGTCGTCGACGGGGCGGCACCGCCCCGTAGGCTCATCAACGTCGAATGCACCTGGGCCACGCTCGGTCGTGCCGCCGGGTCTGGCACCAGCATCCGCTCGACGAGATCGATGATCGATGTCGGGGCCCGGCTGGGGCCGAGCTTCAGCGACTGTCCGTGCAGCACGGCGATCGCGGGCTCGTGGTGGGCGGGGTCGAAAGACGGCATGGCGCCGGTGAGGTACTCGGCGTAGATGAGCCCCAGGGCAAAGATGTCAGACGCTTCGGTCAGCTCGCCGGGCGCAGCGCTGCCCTGGATGTAGCGCACCAGTTCGGGCGAGTAGTAGTTCATCGTCCCCACAATCTCCTCCGGCGGCGGCGGGTTACCGACGATGTAGGAACTGTCGAAGTCGATGAGCTTGGTTGTGTAACCGAGCTCCGTGCGCTTGATCAGCACGTTGCTCGGCTTGAGGTCGCTGTGCACGATCCGCAGGTCGTGCAGAATTTTCAGGCTGTGCGCGACGGTCTTCAGCAGCACCAGCTGGGTGGGAAAGTCGAGGGAGGCGACGTCGCGCGTCTGCAAGCCGGCCACGTCGACCTTCTCGGTGACCTTGTAGTACTTCGCACCGACGCGGAAGAAATCAAGCGTGGCGATGAGGTTACCGCCGTAGGTGGTGAGCGGCGCCATCGCAGCTTGGACGCCGCGGTGGTGCGCCTCGAACGCCGCGCAGCGCGCCCGCTTCTTCGCCTTGATCCGCTCGCTGCCCGGCGCGTCGGCCTCTGGGTAGGTGGGGCTGAGGAAACGCTTGATGAAAAAAGTCCGGCCGCCGCGCTCGGCGAAGCTCCATTCGGAGAGGCCCGCGCCGACCACGCGGAAGTCCTCAAACAGCCGGTAACCGTTCAGCACGTCGCCGGCCCGGAACACGACACTGCGGGTCACCTGTCCTCCTCACGGCCCAGATAGCGCTCGTACTCGGGCTTGTACGCCGCCCACAGCGACGTCTGCACCGCTGCATGGCGGCGGCGCGCCTCGGCGGCCGCATGCTCCGCGCGGCCCACCTCGGACTCGAGCTCGTCGAGCGGGACGACGCAGCGCTGCTCGATCTCCGCCGTCCGTGCGGCGAACAACTGACGGAACTCCTCATGATCCGCGCCGACGCCGAGTACGCCCATCGCGGCGTCGTCGCCCGCGATCGCGGCGATGCGCTGCTGCAGGAGCCGTGACCAGGACCCGGACTCGGACTCGGTGGAGTCCCGCAGCGAAGCGAGGACGAGGTGCTCGAAGTGGATCGGGGTGCGCACGTAGCCGAAGCACCCATCCGTGGCGGCCACCGCGAGAAACGGCGCGGTGAGCTCGACCTGATGGTGGTGAACAACGAAGTCGGTGTCCGCAGACATCGCGTTGCTCACCACTGAGTCCTGCCGCAGGTTCACCAGCGCATCGCCTCGGTCGCGCAAGTCGTCGCTGGTGAGCTGGTGGGCCCCGGTCGCCGGATCGAAGACGTAGACGCGCGAGTCGCCGCTCCAGAAGACATGCCCGGCCCAGCGCCCCCTACGAGGCTCACGGCACTGCAGAGCCATCAACGCCATTGTCGTCGGCAGCGCCCGCAGCAGCCGCGACCGCAGGCCGCTCGGCGGCGCGTTCAGCCCCGCCAGCGTGTCGGCGAGCGCACGCTTGACGCTGCGCCTCAAATCACGCGCCGCTGCCGGGCCATCCAGATTCCACTCCGGGTCGAGCAGCGCGAGCATGCGCTCCTCGACGACGTCCCGAGCGACGCGGGAAGCGAGATAGGCACCGCTACGAGGCCCGTCCGGAGTCTCGTAGACGGTGCCGCCCGCGCCGCCCATGCCGTCGAAGACAGCCACCAGCCCAAGTTCGCGCCCCTCGCGGACGATCGGGTCGGAGTCCTCGCCCTGGCCCGGCACCTTCCCGAGGTTGAAGCCGAAGGACAGCGTCGGGCCCGCCGGTGACACCTCCAGCGCGGGCGAGGCCCACGCCGCCGACCGCCGGGCGTCCGTGACTTCTCGAACGGGCGATTCACCCTGCTCGATCTCGGCGGTATCCAAACGCGCCGCACGCTCCTGCAACGTCCCGCTGTCGGCGGCCTCCACGTCCTCGGTCGCCGCCCCGCCGGCCCCGCCGCGGCTCGGGTCTCGAGGCCCACTGTCGGCTGCAGCGACGTCGGCCGCCACCGCCCCTTCTTCGTCGTCGAAGACCTCGGGCTCCTGGTGCTCGACCTTCTGCTGGTCGCTCACACGGAGTTGCCGATCGAGTCGATGATCGTGCCGTAGTCGACGTCGGACAGCCCGCCGCCAGCCTTCGACGGATGGTGGACGACGTTCTCCCAAACGCCGGAGATGTCGCTCCAACCGGGTCCGTCCGGCGCGAAGAGGATGAGACGCTTGCTGCTCGAGCCGAGCGGGCCCTGCGGGTCCTCCCACATGTCGGTGAGTGCGCTGAAGTCGGCGGGCACCCGCCCAGTGAGCGTGGGCGGGAGCACGGAGGCGTCCAGAGCGTGCGCCGGCTGGTCGGTCCACACCACAATGACCTGGCGGCGACGGTCACCGCGCGTCGTCCACGGCGAAGTCATGGCCAGCGCGAGGGCCTCCAGACCGGACTCGGGCGCGTCGCCCCCACCCTCGGCGACCAGGCCGTTGACGAAGTCGCTGAAACCCGCCGCCTCGGCCGGCAGCTCGAAGAACGGCGACTCTTGCAGCGCCGCATCGCCGTCCGCGACGATGTCACGGAACGCGACGACGCGAACCCGCAGCTCGTCGATGGTCTTGCCCTTCGCCGTGAGGTTCGACTGCACGTTGCCGTAGAAGCGAAGAGCGTTTGCCTTCACCTGGTCGAGGATCGGCGTCATGCTGCCAGTGACGTCGACGCAGAAGACAATGTCCACGGCGTAGTTCAGCCCGCGCGGTGCGGGCGGCGGGGCGGCAAGGCTGGTCTGCTCCACGGCAGGTGCTACGGGTGCGGCTGCTGCGGCCTCGGCGGGCTCGGCGGGCTCGGCGGGCGTCCCGGCCGGAGGACCAGGGATTGCGTCGGTCATAGCCACTCCAACAGTGCGGGAACGAATCGCCGAGTCAACTACCCAGGCACAGGAAAACAACCACGGCCGACGCGCACCCGAAAAACTCACGACATGGTGCGCGGGTAGCTGACCGACCCGCTTCGATCATGGAAGTGGCCGTGCGGAGCGATCATGATCGCGACGTCAAGATGGCCCGCGCCGCAATGGCACCGAGCAGCATGGCCACACAGGTTCGGCCACCTGTCGCGGGTACCCCGCTGTCCGAGGTTCCACCTCCGGATCAGACGCGTTGAAACCAGACAGTGCCCTGGGGAAGGATGTCCAGATGCCCCGTCGGACGGGGCGACCGACCGCGGATGGCAGCTGCCGCGGCACGATCTGGCAGGGCTGGGCCAGCGCGGACGGGTGTGACGGTCAGGCTCGTGGCGCTGTGCGCCTTAGCCCGCAACACCACGGCGCACTGAGCGACGGCGCCGGTCTCCCGGAGCCGCCCGATTGACCTTGCGCTGGATCACCCGGCCGCCCGAGGCGATGAGCGGTTGTTCCCGGGCCCGCGCGGCAGCCCAGCACCAGGCACCCGTCGGTCGGCGCACAGCCCGAGACCATCGGCGCGGCACGGATCAGTTGGGGTCGGTCATTCGTCGTGGCCGATGTCGAGTTTGCGGGTGTCGCGCAGGTCCATGTAGGGCTCGTCGGTTTCGTCGTGGCCGGACTGGATGGCACGGCTGCGTTGCATCTCGGCGTCGAACTCGGCGCCCAGGAGGATGGCGATGTTGCTGATCCACAACCAGACCAGGAAGATGATCACCGTGGCGAGGCTGCCGTACGTCTTGTTGTACGAGCCGAAGTTCGCCACAAAGAACCCGAACCCGGCCGACGCGGCCAGCCAGATGACGACCGCAAGGACACCGCCGGGGCTGACCCACCGAAATCCACCGTGTTTGGCGTTCGGGGAGGCCCAGTACAGGATCGCGAACAACAAACTGACGATCACGACGAGGACCGGCCACTTCGCGACGTTCCAGACCGTCACCACGGACGAACCGATACCGAGGGCGTGGCCGACCAGATCCGCGAGACTGCCGGTGAAGACGACCATGAGCGCGGCAGCGGTGAGCAGGACGCCGGTGATGAGGGTGACGCCGAGCCGGATCGGGATCGTCTTCCACACCGGGCGGCCCTCCGGCACGTCGTAGATGGCATTGGACGCCTGCATGAACACGCCGATGTAGCCGGACGCGGACCACAACGCGGTGACGAGGCTGAGCACAGCGACGATCCCGGCAGTGCCCTGCTGGCCCTTCTGCAGGTTCTCCGCAGCGCCCGTGACGATGTCGGCGACCCCGCCCGGGGCGATCCCGGCGAGGTTGTCGGTGACCTTGCCGACGGTGCCGGAGCCGAACAGCCGCAGCACGGTCACCAGCAGCAGCAGGCCGGGGAAGATCGACAGGACGCCGTAGTAGGTCAGTGCGGCGGCCCAGACGGTGACGTTGTCGTTGCTGAGCTCCTTGATCGTCCGTTTCAGCACCGCAAGATACGACCGGCCCGGCAAGTCACTGAGCTCGTCCGGGCCGCGGGTCGCTGTGGGTTGCGCCGGCGCGGTGTCCGGGTCGTCGGCCGGTGTCCGCCCTCGCTCGACGCTGCGGTGTTCCTCAGCTGCGTCGCGGTCTGCATGGTGATCTGTGCGGTCTGTATGGTGCCGATCCGTCATCGTGGTCTCACTTCTCCGGCCAGAACGTTCCCGAGCCGAACGTCGTCAATCACCCCAAGTACCGCCGGGCTCACCTCGACCTGCCGGCCGCGGTAACAGCGAAGCCCAGTGCGTGGATCGTCCGCTGCGCCGTACCGGGCCCAGACCGCCAACGTCTGCGCGATCAGACCAAATGACGGGCAGGCGATCACCACCAATCCCTACGCGACCAGTTGCGCCGCCGCGTGGACAGCGACCAGCGTCTTGCCCGTCCCGCATGCGGACAGCAGCTGCCCCCGCCCGCCGCCGACCAACCCGGCAGCTAATGCCTCCAGGCCCTGCCGTTGATACACCCGCAGGTCCGGCAGGACCGCGTCGACACGATCGGCCGGCCCCGGACCCGGCGTCTCCTGCTGCATCGTCAGCACCGCACACCCCGCTGGCCGAAGGCCGCCGGAAGTGCATGCATCGCTGGGGTCGGGCGCTGCGCCGGCACCGTGCGCGGCACCCGATGACAGGTCGCTCTGAGTGGCCCGCCGGGCCGGGCGGGCTGCGGCACCGGCCATCCTCGGGTCGGCGCCCCTGCGGTCCCGTCGGTGCTCATGCGTCACCAGCCGTGGCAGCTTTGTACGCATCGACGACGGGTCCGGGAAGCCGTCCCCGGTCTTTGAGCTCGTAGCCGGCGGAGCGGGCAGGCGCGGATCGCGGTACCGTCCCGCCCGGGGCGCCGGTCGTTGCGGGAAGTCGGATACGGGCTGCGTCGCCGGACGCAGGTCGCGCCCCGCAGAAACGGTCCGAGGGTGTCTCGGAGCTCCGCCGCGTTGGCCGCGTTCAGGTCGATCGTGTGATCGACGCCGTCTAAGACCTGTTTCATAATCCGGTCGGTGTCCGGGTACGAAACAGTCCGGGGTGTGCGTCTCGTCGTTCCGGTGCGGTCCCTTGTCCGCGTGGTGGTGCGGTGGGGGTCTCGTCCGGGGTTGTCGGGGGCACCTTTCCGGTAGTTCGCCGAGCACGCCGGCATCCACTGTCCTGTATCAGGTGGTGGGTGCTGCGCTGCGGTCGCCGTCCACTGGCACCGTGGGGGTGTGGGTGGGGGCGGTGGTGTCCGGTTGACTCGGTCAGGGCTCCTTGCAGCCCTTGGTTGATCGTGTCCACGCCGAGGGTGGCGTGGGTGGTGTGGGCGTTGGTCCAGTCGATACGTGCCGATGCGGGTGTGCTGGGTTCGGTGAGGATGGTGTGGGCGCCGACGAGCGGCGACGAGGTCCCGGTCGCCGGTGATGCCGCAGTTCGGGCAGGTGTGGCGGCGGTGCGCCAGGGATTTCGGGGCGCGGGTGCCGCAGAGGCAGTGTTGGGTCCAGGCGGTGTGCCGGGTGCCCGCGCGCACCAACCCACCTCCGGTCGCACCGTTCGATGCGGTCACCGCGGTGACCTTCGCGGTTTCATGGTCCAGCGCGGTCAGGAGCATGCCGGGGGTGAACGCGTGCATGCTGCGGCCCCACCGTCGGGCCCAGACCCGCAGGTCGCCGGTCTCGACGATGAGGTCCGGTCCGTGGATGGCGACCAGGTCGGCGGCGACGGTCCGGGCCCGGGTCCGGCCCGCCTGGGTGCGGGCCTCACCGGCAGCGGCCGCAGCTGCGCGCAGCCGCCGGTAGCTGGTGGACAGCTGATCGTGGCGGTACGCGCGCACCGGCACCCCGGCCGCGTTCGCGATCCGCGGGCCGGCGGGTGTCGCGACCTGCACTGCGGGGAGCCCTGCGGCGCGGCGCCGGTCGGCACGTTGTTGTTGGCGGGTGGAGAGCTGGTATTGGGTGGGGTTGCTGCAACGGCGGGAACGTTGCAGGGCCCGGTTCCGCCGCCGTTGCCGCACCCCCTCCACCGCCAGTCGCTCGACGTCGTCGCCGGTCTTGGCGATGCGGGTCGCTCGGAGCCCGGCGTCGCCGGTCGGTCGGCCGGGACCGGCGAGCCTGGTCGGGCTGGTTGGGCTGGTCGGGATGGACACGACGGCGAGGTTGGACACGTTGACGTCCACCCCACCCCGCCGGTGCAGACCAGCCGCTGCCTCCCGGCGGGCAGCGACCGCTGGTGAGGTGTGGCCGTCGGCGAGGATCATCAGGTGTGCCTCGTACCGCCAGCCACCAGACGCGGCGGGGTCGCGGTGCCGGACCAGGTCGACCTTGTGCCAGCGGTCCGGATCGGCGAGGTAGTGCTCCAGCACCGGACGGCGGGCGGGGCCTTGCGGGAGGCGGACCGGCAGGACCAGGTCCCGGTCGCCGGTGCCGGTCAGGACCACGGCGAGAGCACCGTCGTGATCCCACCACGACCGCGCCCGCGCACCCGCCGCAGCACCCACGGTGGAACTCACGGCGGAACTCGCGGTTGGGGTCACGACAGGCATCCGGCGTGGTTGCCACAACCGGCCACCCTCAGCCGAGGGACGCTCGAACACGGCCCGGTGCCCCGCAAGGGAACCGACCAGCCGCCACGTCTCCCACTTCCGCGCCCTCGTATGCGACCGCGCCCGACCAGGAATCGTGTTGAACTCCCACCAGCCACCCGGGCGTGGCGGGCCGTGGCGGCGGCCGGACACGTCGGGGAACAGGTGCCGGTCCACCGCCTGCCACACCCCACCCGCCAGATGCATCGCCAGGGCCTTCGTCAGATACCGGCGCAGATGCGGGGCAGCGTCCAGATGCCGGTAGGCGGCATGCTCCAAACCGGACAGGGTCAGACCGAGCCGGTCCCGCACCGCGGCCGGGCCGACTGTGGCACGTTCCCGGTGGGCCGCCCAGAACGCATCCACCCGTGCCCGGGTGTCACGCTGCACCGCTCGCCGCACCGAGAACGCCGCCGCGAACACCCGCTCCAGATGCCGACGCACCCGCGGATCATGCACATCCACCGGCAGACGCAACACCGACCTCGGACCGTCCCACCGCCACGGCACCGCCGTGTTCGGCCCACGCCGCCGGACACCAGCCTCCCCCGCCACGAACCCGACCCTAAGGCCACATGGCCAATACTGCAGCCCCGCCCAGACCTATTTCTGAAACACGCCGTAGCGCGAAGCGCACGGTCTCATCTGCGGGACCTCCTTCGAGGTCGTCGTCGAGCAGCTGGATGGTGCGGCTCGCCATGTGCCTGCCTTTCAGCTCGGGAGTTCGGCGACGGCTCCACGGATGTGCCGTAGGCGCCTGGGTGCCCGCCTTGGGTGCTCGCTTGGAGCGCATCGGGCTCTGCGCCGTACTGGCGCAGGGCCGCCGGTCGGCGAGGAGTTCTCGCCGACCGGTGACCTGATGTGCTGGAGCGCCGCCGTCGCGGTGTGCTGCCTTGGCCCTATCGCACGATCTGGGGCTTGAGCCGGTCGATGCGGCGCTGGGTGACGGGGTTCAGCACGGTCGGCGGGCATGCCTCTGGCTGCTGGTTGCGGATGGTGGTCCACACCCAGATCCGCACGCGGGCCGATGTCAGATCCGTGTAGATGGTCGGCTCCAAGCACGGCCGCTCGGCGTTCGCCACGCCCTCGCGGAACGGCGACGCATGGCTCGGGGCCGCCGTGGGTTGCTAACCCTTCGACATGGAGCTCTTCCATCTCCTCCGCCATGCCGGTTCATCCCGGCGCTTTCCGAAAGTCGAGTGCACCGTGGAGGTACTCTTGCTGAGGAGAGCACGACATGACAGCATCGAACACCGCCAGCGGCGCGACCAAGAGCGCCCCCGTGGCGACGAGCCTCGCGCCTGCGCTGAGTGACCTGCGAGAAGCGGCCCTGCGTTACGCCACTGCGAAGGCGTCGCGGAAGGTGGAGGACTGGGCCGCCGATCTGAACGATTTTGCGGCAAGCCGAGGGCCCACCACGCAGGCGGTCTTCGAGGGGCTGAAAGCCAAGCTGCGGGGAAAGAACCCTGTCTGGGCTGCGATCAAGGGTGCTTGGTCAGGGACAAGCCCCGAACTGAAACTTGCTGTGGTGTTGATCTTGATACTGACGCTATTGCTGGGTCTTGTTGTACTGCTCGTGCTCGTGCTCGCGCTACTAGTTGCCGCGATCGTCGCAGGCATTCGAGCCGCCACACGGTGATCAGGTCGCAGATCGAGCGCGACCAGCCTCAGCCACAATTGAGAATGGACCCAGCTGATGCCGCCGGCGACCTGGAGCGGCAAGCCGATACGGCTCAGCTCTTTCCTAGTGCCGCGTCAGGCAACGTTTGCCCCGGCGGTACGGTTGCTCCATGAGTTTCGGCGGTCAGCCGGTTCTTGATGAGGTCGAAGCACTCTTCGTCGCAGTCGTTGAGGGGCGGGTGAGCCGGGATGAAGCCGACCGCTGGGCCGCACGTTGGGTCGGAGACGACGCCCTCGTCTGGGATGACCTGACTTGGTGGGCGCTGAATCTGCTGCATGGCATTGACCTCCCAGATGGACTGGGTGGGGGCTACCTGCATGACGATGACCAGGTGCGTGAATGGCTGCGAGAGTTACGGCGCCGCAGGGCATCACAGACGTGACACGGGATCGGAACTGCGCTACCGGAGAACGTGCACCTCTCTGAAGCTGTTCTGGCCGCGTTTCTTCCGCTTCAGGCGACGCTTGCCTTCCGAACGATCTTTCGTAGCCGAGGGTTGTCGGTGTTGCGGTTCCGCCAAGCGATGTAGCGGCGGATCATGCTGGCCTGTTCGCGGTGGCTCTGGTGGTCGGTGCCGTCGAGAGTGAAGTACCGCAACGCGGTGAACTGGGCCTCGATGCGGTTGAGCCACGACGAATTGGTGGGGGTGTAGGCGATCTCCACATTGTTGGCCGCTGCCCAGTCTCCGACGGAGGTGTCGGCCTTGGTGCTCAGGTGCGGGCTGTAGTTGTCGGCGATGGTCGTGATACGCACCTCGGTCGGGTGCAGGCTACGCAGGTACCGGCAGAACTCCAGGAACTGGGCCCGCTTCTTGCTTTTCTTGACGTGCCCGTACATCGTGTCGCGCCCCAATTCCAGGGCGGCGAACAAGTGACGTACCCCGTGTGGGCGGGTGTAAGTCGCCCGCCGCCTGGGCCGGGGTTGCCGATCGGGGTCCTTGTGCCGGCCACCGCGTTCGGCCCATTGCCGGCCGGGATGGGGTTGCAGGTTCAGTGGACCGAACTCGTCCATGCTGAACACCACCGCCGGTTCGCCCGGCTCGGCTGCGACGTCACCGTCGGCGATCGCGTACAAGTGCTCGACCCGCGCCTTCTTGACCTGATAGTCGGGGTCGCGTGAGGTCTTCCAAGTCTTTATCCGTTGAAATGAGACGCCTTCCTTACGCAGAACCTCTCGCAGGCCCTCGTGGCTGATGTCGTCGACCACCCCCTCAGCGACCAGGAAGTCGGCCAGCTTGGCCAGGCTCCAGGTCGAGAACGGCAGGCCGTGTTCGGCCGGCTTGGACTTGGCGATCTTCTTGATCTCCCTGCGTGCCGGCAGGGTAAAGACCGGTGGTCGGCCGCCGGCGTACTTCGGATACAGCGAGTCGAACCCGCCGCTGTTGAAGTTGCTGATCACGTCCCGGACCCGGTCCGGGCTGGTGAACGTCACCCGGGCGATCTTTACCGGGTCCATGCCCTGCGCGGACAGCAGTACCATCTGTGCCCGCCGCCAGGTCACCACCGACCCGGTACCTCGCCGCACGATACGCAGCAGCCGCTGTCCCTCGTCATCATCGATCTCCCGGACCCGCACTCGTTCGGCCACGACCACCAGCTTGAAATCGCCAGCGGCATCCGAGCGGAAGCCACACCGCAGCGTCACCCGTCAAAACGGGCAATGGTTATCTGATGCGGCACTAGCACTCCAGCCGCACTTCTGGGTCTGACATCTTTGCTGGTCTGAGGCTTGATCACGCGCTTCCATCGCCTGATATCGACCAATTGATCATCCTATGTAGACTGTTGTGTCGTGTCGATTCGCGCAGCTCCCGTTTGACTGTCTGACTTCGAGGACTTGATGGCGGATCTCGCCCCTCGGTTCGGTCGGGTGGAACCGCGTCGGCAGGCGCGCAGTTATCTGCTCGGGCTGTTGTCGCCGCTGGCGGACAAGAACGGCTGGACCCTCGCGGAGGCGGCGGGCGACCGGGCGCCGGACAAGATGCAGCGGCTGCTCAACGCGGCATGCTGGGATGCCGACGAGATCCGCGACGACCTGCGCAGTTATGTCGCCGCGCGGATCGGCGATCCCGATGGGGTGCTCATCGTCGACGAGACCGGATTCCTGAAGAAGGGCGTCAAGTCCGCTGGAGTCCAGCGGCAGTACTCCGGCACCGCCGGCAGGATCGAGAACTGCCAGCTGGGCGTATTCCTAGCCTATGCAAGTCCGCGTGGACGGGTGCTGCTGGACCGGGAGCTGCATCTGCCCAGGACCTGGTGCGACGATCTGCCGCAACGACGGGAGGCGGGCGTCGATGCCGATGCGGCGCAGCCCGGCCAGCCGATCGACCAGACTGTCGACGTCTGCCCACACCCGGGCCACGATCGCGCCGCCCGTGCGCCAGCTGACGCGCATCAACTGCGTCACCGCGGTCTTGGAGCACTGCGTGACCAGCCACGCAACCTGCTCGCCGAACGCGTAGGTATGCCCAGCGCCGTGCCGCGCCCACGGCACCGCCGCCACCACGACCCCGTGCCGCGGACAACGCACCCGCGGCGCGTCCGCCTCCACGAACACCCGCACCTGACCCAGATCCAGCGCACGCCAACGACGCCGTCCCTGCCCCTGGTCATAACCGGGCACCTCCGCCGGCAACACCCCACACCGGCGCCGCTGATCTCGAGCCGGCCGCACCGACACCACCACACCGTCGCCCTCGTCGAAGACGACACGCTCAACGACCGCCTTCTCGACTCCCGCCAGCCGGGCCCATAACCTTGCCTGACGCACGCCGTTCTCCCGCCAACACAGTTCTGACCTTCGACAAGCCAGAACCTAGGCAGGACAACGGCGTGCCATATCGACCGCCTGCTGTCTACACCGCTGGCAGCAGTAGGTGCCGAGATGCCGTGCGGGTCAGCGGCACCGGCTGGCGAGCCGCCAGCGTGCCCTGGCACGGCGGTGACCCGGTGGGCGCCATGCGCCCGTGCAACGTCAGGTAGCACTCCGCCGAGGGCGACACGGCCCGCGGACACGGTCGCCGACCCTCGGCGATCACCGTGACACATCAAGGTGCTGCGGTTTCGAGTGCTCCGAGCGACCGGCTGGTGTGGTGATTTTTGGTTTTCGGGTGATTTATCGGGTATGGGGCTGGTCCAGTCACTGGCCACAATCGAGGAGTCACAATGTCCGACTACCTCGCCGTGCGGAGTGTGGACATCAGCAACCCGCTGAGCAACATGCTCCAATCCGCGGCTGCCTTCCTTCCTCGGGCGATCGCATTCATCGTCATCCTGATCGTCGGGTACCTGGTGGCTCGCCTGCTGCGCACGGCGGTCGACAAGTTGCTGGAGCGTGTCGGCTTCGACCGGCTGGTAGAACGCGGCGGTCTCAAGACAGGCCTGGCGCGGTCCCGCTACGACGCCTCCGGCATCGTTGCACAGCTCGTCTTCTACGCGGTGCTGCTGATCACCCTGCGGATAGCGTTCGACATCTGGGGCCCGAATGCGGTTTCCACGCTCATCTCGGCTGTGATCGCCTGGCTGCCGCGGCTCTTCGTCGCGATCCTGATCATCGTGGTCGCCGCGGCCATCGCCTCCGCAGTGAGAGACATCGTTGCTACAGCGTTGGGAGGATTCTCCTACGGCCGCGCCGTGGCGAACATCGCCTCCGTGTTCATCCTCGGTATCGGCGTCATCGCCGCGCTCAACCAGATCGGGGTGGCGACCACTGTCACGACCCCCGTCCTGATCGCGGTTCTCGCCACCGTGGCCGGCATCTTGATCGTCGGCGTCGGCGGCGGACTGGTGAAGCCGATGCAGGCGCGCTGGGACAGATGGCTGGACCGGGTGGAGACAGAGTCGGCCCGCCGCTCCGAACTCTCGAAGGCGTACACGGCCGGCCAGAGCGACGCCGACCGACTGATGGCAGAAAAGCCGCAGCCCGCCGCCACGCCGGTCGCCGCTGGCCAGCAAGCCTCTTCGGCGTACCGCGACCAGTCCGGCCAACGTGCCACCCGCCCACCGTCGCCACCGTCCGCGGCGGATGACGACACACGGGCCGTGCCGCCACAGACCGATCAACGGCCCCCCACAGCCCGGTAGCGCGGGGTGCTCGACCGCGGCGGTGGTGGTTGCGGCCCTCCCGGGCCATGCCACCGCCGCTCGTGTCAGCGGCAACCCGGCAGTCCCGCATGCCTGCCAGGTTGCCGGGTCAAGCGGATCGTCCCGGACTCGCCCGGTCGGCCAGTCGGTCGGCAGCCGAACGGTCATGATGCCGGTAAAGGAGCGGTTGCGGTCTTTTCGCCCCGGTACGGCCGCTCTATGGTCGTACTTCATGAGCATCCCCGCCTCGAACCTGGGCGCCGACCACGCGACCGTGCAGATGCTGCTCGACCGCCTCCACCGACGGATCGGCGCCGCCGGGCTCGCGGCAGCAGCTGTGATTCCCGGCCTGTCGGCGCAGGTCGACCAGCACGCAGCCGAGGTGCGGGACCTGCTCGGCATCCGCGGCCGTCGGCCGACGCTCGCAGCGTTGGCCAGCTACGCCGACGGACTACTGGACGGGGCGACCGACCGCGGATGGCAACCGCCGCAGCACGATCTGGCGGGCTGGGTCGGCGCAGACGGCGTTACGGTCCGGCTCACGGCTCTGTGCGGCTTGGCCTTCAGCGCCATGGCGTAGAGGCAGGAGCAGCGGCGCCTAAACCCGTCCGGCTGCGCATCGGTCTCAACCGCTGTTTGAGCCGACTGTAATCAGCGTCGGGTAGCCCCGGCGCACTGCTGCGCCGGGGCCACCTAAGAACCGTGCGTGCCGGTTGTCCCGGCACGACGACGTGGCGCACCGGGCGGGCGTCGGCGTCGGCACCGCCTGCCGGCGCTTCCCGACCAAGGAATCGCTGCTGGCGGTCGCCTTCGAAGAGCGGCTGGAGGAGCACGGCCGCGTGGTCGAGGAGCGTTGCGGGCGCCGACCGGCTGGGAGAGACTCACGACGTTCCTGCGGCACGCCGCGCAGATGCACGCCACCGACCGCGGGCTGCGTGACCTGGCTCTCGGCGCCGACTCCGGGGCATCCCCCGACCTCGGCTTCTCGCCCATCGACCGGATCCGCGACCGGATCGAGCCGCTGATCCGCCAGATCCTCGAACAGGCGCATGCCGAGGGCTCGCTGCGTACCGACGTCACCGTCGAGGACGTGCAGCTGCGGCTGATGATGGTCAGCGAGGTGGCCCGCCACGGTCACGCCGTCCGCCCCTACGCGTACCAGCGCTATCTGCAGCTGCTGATCAACGGTCTGCGCCGGTCGCCGGAGACCGGCGAGCTCGGCATCCCGCTGAACCCGGCAGAGGCCGACGCGATCGCCCGGCAGTGGCCTGCCCAGCGCCCAGCCGCGCCCGGCGGCCGGACCTCGGTCATAGGGCGGCGTACGGGTGCTCCGCGCCTTCTGCCGAGGTGTAGACGGTCCAGTAGTGCTCGGCGATGGTGTCGGGCTGGGTCTCGGGTCCGCCGCGGCCGATCCACACGCTGAGCGGGATGTGCGCGACGTGGACGCCGTGTTCGGCGACCGCGGCGTGCAGGCTGAGGGCGTAGGTGCGCAGGGCGCCGGCGCCGATGGCGATGTTGCCGAAGGCGGGCATCATGCCGGGGTCGGCGGAGGTACCGCCGGTGGTGAACAGGATCGTGCCGGCACCGCGCTCGGTCATCGCGGGTAGTACCTGCTGGGCTGCGGCGAGCCCGCCGCCCAGGTAGAACTCCAGTTGCGGCTGCACGGCGGCGAGGGTGACGTCGGTGATACCGACCGGCCGCAGGTCGGCGTTGTCGGGGGCGCTCGGGGAGAAGCTGAGCACGTCGATCGGGCCGAACCGGGCGGCGATCTGCTCAACCGCCCCGCCGAGGGCGGCGGGATCGGTCGCGTCCGCAGCGAACCCGGCAGCCTGGATACCGGCGGCGGTCAGGGTCGCGGTAAGCGTGTCGAGGTGCTGCTGGGTGCGCGATACGAGGCCGACGGCGAAGCCTTCGCGGCCGAACCGTTTCGCGATGGACAGTCCGAGGCCGGGACCGGCCCCGATGACAGCGATGACGGGCATGGATCTCCTTCAGGTGGCGGTGCGGACGGCCGGGGCGATCTCGGTGCCGTAGCGGTGCAGGGACTCCTCGACCAGGCTGCGGGGCAGGCCGCCCCAGTCGAACTGGCCGAAGAACCGGTCGATGCCGAGCATGTCCCGGGCGTCGAGGATCTTCTCGGCGATCTCCTCGGCCGAGCCGACCATGATGGCCTGGCCGCGGGCGGTGCCGGCCTCGAACGCGGCCCGGTTCACCAGGAAGCCGCGCCCGCCGGGTGTCTTCGGCCGCAGATATTCGTGGTAGTACGGGTACACGTCGCGGGCGGCTTTCGCGGTGGCGCCGGCGAAGAAGTGGGTGGAGATGCCGACCCTCAGCCGCTCCGGGTGCCCGGCGCGTTCGCCCGTTTCCCGGTACAGGTCCACGGCCTGTTTGGCGTGGCTGAGCGGCCCGCCGATGTAGCCGAGGATCATCGGCAGGCCGAGCAGCCCAGCCCGGACCGCGCTGCCGGGTGAGCCGCCGACCCCGGCCCAGACCGGCATTTCGGTCTGGACCGCGCGGGGCGCGATCGGCGCGTCCCGCAACGGTGGCCGGAACTTCCCGGTCCAGGTGACGTGGTCGTCGGCGCGCAGCCGCAGCAGCAGGTCGATCTTCTCCGCGTACAGCGCGTCGTAGTCGGCCATGTCCTCGCCGAAGAGCGCGAACGGTTCGGTGAACGCGCTGCGGCCGGCGATGATCTCGGCCCGTCCGGCGCTGACCAGGTCCAGCGTCGCGAAGTCCTGATAGACCCGGACCGGGTCGAGGACGCTGAGCACCGTCACGGCGCTGGTGAGGCGGATCCGCTGGGTGCGGGCGGCGATCGCGGCGAGGACCACGGCCGGGGACGACACAGCGAAGTCGAGGCTGTGATGCTCGCCGAGCGCGAACACGTCCAGCCCGAGTTCCTCACCGAGGACGGCGTATTCGATGGTGTCCGCGATCCGCTGGGCCGCACCGACCTTGCGTCCGGTGTCGCGGCTGGTCTGCAGGTCGCTCAGCGACAGGATGCCGAGTTCCATGACGCGCGAATCAGTCGAAGGTGATGGCGAGCTTGCCGAGGGTGCCGCCCGCGAAGTCGCCGAACGCTGCCGGCACCTCCGCAAGTGGGTAGGTGCGGGCGACCGGGACAGTGATCCGTCCCGCGGCAGCGTCGGCGGCGAGCCGGTCCAGCGTCGCGGGGGCCGGGTGGGCCATGACCGCGGTGGCGGCCGGGTGCTGGTCCGGGCCGAGGCCGAGGGTGCTGGCGAGGCGCCCCTTCTCCGCGAGCAGGGTGGCCAGGGCGGCGCCGTCGCCGGCCAGGTGCAGCACCACGTCCACGCCGTCCGGGGCGAGGTCGCGGACCTGCGCGGCGAGGTCGCCGGTGTGGTCGACGACCTCGGTCGCGCCGAGCGAGCGGACCAGGTCCGTCTCCGCGCCGGGGCGGGCGGTGGCGATGACCCGGGCGCCGGCCGCGGCGGCGTACTGGACCGCGATCGCGCCGACGCCGCCGGTCGCGCCGCTGATCAGCACGGTCTCGCCCGCCCGGGGAGCGGACGCGGTGAGCGCGTCGACGGCGGCGGTACCGGCCAGGCCCAGGACGCCGGCGATGACGGTGTCCAGGCCGGCCGGGATCGCAGCCGTGCCGACCTCGTCGCCGACGACCACGTAGTCGCCGAAGCCGCCGTCGCCGAGGAACGCCTTCGTGACCACGCCGAACACCCGGTCGCCGACGGCGAAGCGGGTCACGCCGTCGCCGACGGCCTCGACCGTGCCGGCGAAGTCCTTACCGAGAACCACCGGGTAGCGGTGCTCCATCATCCCGGCCAGGTACCCAGCGGCGACCGCGGTGTCGAACCCGTTCAGCGACGACGCCTCGACCCGCACCAGCACCTCGCCGGCGCCCGGCTCGGGCGTGGCCAGCTCAGCCAGCGTCGGGCTCGCGCCCTGCTCAGCAGTGACGACAGCACGCATGAAAACCTCCGGAGACAAGAAGTGGACGCTTCCTTCCACTTGTGTGACCGAGCGTAGCAGACAAGTGGACGACATCCTCCACTTGCCGGTATCGTGACCCACATGACAACGCCGGGCCTGCGCGTGGACGCCGAACGCAACCGGCAGCGCATCATCACCGCGGCACGGGAGGCATTCGCCGAGTGCGGACTCGACGTGCCCATGGACGAGGTCGCCCGCCGCGCGGGCGTCGGCGTCGGCACGCTCTACCGGCGTTACCCGACGCGCGCCGACCTCGTCGCCGCCGCGTTCGAGCAGAAGATGGCCGCGTACGCCGGCATCGCCCGCGACGCGCTCGCCGAGCCGGACCCGTGGCAGGGGTTCCGCGGGTACGTCGAACGGGTCTGCGCGATGCAGGCCGAGGACCGCGGCTTCAACCTGGTGCTGACCATGAGCTTCCCCACCGCCAAACGCTTCGAGGCCGACCGGGACCGCTCCTTCGCCGACTTCCTGGTCGTGGTCGAGCGCGCCAAAGCCGCCGGCCGGCTCCGCGCCGACTTCGTCGCCGAGGACATGGTCATGTTCCTGATGGCCAACGCCGGCGTCCTCACCGCCACCGCCGACGCCGCCCCCGAGACCTCACGCCGCCTCGTCGCGTACTTCCTGCAGGCCTGCGCCGCCACCACGGCCGAGCCGCTGCCGCCCCAGGCGGCGCCCCGCCGCATGTACCGGGCGATGCTCCGCTTCGCCCCGGACAAACGCTGACCGAACCCGGCCGGTGGTCACCGCCCGGGAGGCGGAAGGGCGCTGTTGCATTTGCCGATCGGAGGGCGCGTTGAAGCGAGTGCCGACCGGTCTTCCGTCGTGCCGCCGCAGCGTCGCGGCGGGCGGAGACGAGCACGTCGATGACCTGCCCATCCTGATCGACGGCGCGGTACACATACCGCCAGACGCCGCTGACCTTGACATAGGTCTCATGTGAACCATCTGTCGCCAAGGCGCATGCCGGCCGAATCTGGCTGCGTCGGCCAGCAGCGGCGTGAACCGCTGCACCCACCGGAAGACGGTGACATGGTCGACCTCGACACCACGCTCGAGTAGCAGCTCCTCGACGTCGCGGTACGACAGGTTGTAGCGCAAGAAGCGCCGGACGGCGACCATGATGATGTCAGGCGGGAACCGGAACCCGGCGAACGCTGACCGCGGTGGCAGGACTGGACGTCGGCGGTTCGAGTACTTCACCGTTCAAGCCTGCCTGACCAGGGCATCGATTAATGCAACGGACCCGGCAGGGCGGTGCACAGCTCCGACAGGTCGCGCCCAGAGCGCATGACCGTGCCGTCGGGGCGCACGACGGCGGCGTGCGCGCCGCCTTGCCGCAGCCAGCGATGGAGCTCACTGCCAGGTCGGGCAACGACGAGAGCTGCGCCGCAGCCTTCGATTGCGGCTCGTTGCGCGGCGGACGGCGTGACGGACGTGACGATCGCGAACCGGCCCGCGGCCACGTCGTCGAAACGGCGGGCGCCGTCGAGGACCACGTTCGGGCACAGTGTGCCGGCCAGGGTGCGGCGCAGCACTTGCCGTACCACCAGCGCGGACCGGCGAAGCGCAGGTGTCTCGCTGTGCATGACCCGCTGCCTGAGGCCGGGTATGAGGCGCCACCGCGGCGCCACCACATGACGGATGATGTTGCCGAGCTTGCCGCCCCCCGTCATCGCGGCGCCGAGCAGTATCGCCAGCCTGATCATTGAGCGGGCGTGTGCCTGGCGTTCGATCTCGTAGGTGTCGAGCACGGTGTCGGGCAGGGTCCCGTCGAGCACGCCGGCGAGCTTCCAGGCGAGGTTCATCGCGTCGCGCAGCCCGGCCGCCATGCCTTGGCCGATGAACGGTGGGGTGAGGTGGGCGGCGTCGCCGAGCAGAAAAACCCGCCGGTCGCGCCACCGGTCGGCGACCTGCCCGCGGAAGGTGTACTCGGCCGCCCGTACGATCTGCAGCGCCTCGGCGGGGATGTCCTTGGTCCACGGCGTGACCAACGGATGCAACCTGGTGATGTCGCGGTAGTGTTCGGCCGTTGCACCTGGCGTCAGGCGGAACTCCCAGCGGTAGCGGGTCTGCCCGACGCGCATGTACGTGGCCGCGCGGACGGGGTCGCAGACCTGGTGCACGCCTTCCCACTGGCCGAGGTCGGCGTCGGTGACCACGTCGACGACGAGCCAGTGTTGCGTGAACTTCAGATCCCGCATGGTGACGCCGATCGAGGTCCTGGTCAGGCTGTTGGCGCCGTCGCAGCCCAGGGCGTACTGCGCGAGCACGTGGTCCGGCCTGCCGGTGATCTGGTCGGTGAAGTCGACCCGCACGCCGCCGGCTTGCTGGGTGAGGGCGGTGACCTCGGTGCTGCCGCGGAGGGTCACGCTGCCGTACTGCTGGAGATTGCTGCGGAGGATCGTCTCCAACTCGGGCTGGTCGAACATGCTCCCTTCCGGGTAGCCGTGCCGGCCGTGCTCGCCGTCGCGCCGGAATTCGGCCAGCACCCGCATCCTCCGGTCGAGGAGCCGCAGCCCCTTGTGCGGCCTGGAGATTGCGGCGAACTCGTCGCGGAGCCCGATGCGCGCGAGGATGCGGTGGACCTCGTCGTCGAGGGCGACCGCGCGGGGCTGCGGGTACACCGCCCCCCACCGCTCGAGCACCAGGCAATCGACGCCGTACTGGCCGAGCAGCGTCGCGGCGGTGAGCCCGGTGGGGCCAGCGCCGATGATCACCACAGGAACCGCGCTCACCGCGTCGCACCGAACAGGAGCATCAGGTAGGCGGCGACGAGGACTCCGCAGATGACGGCGGGGGTGAACTTCCGTGTGCCGTCGCCGTTGCGCAGGTGCACAACGAGGGCTCCGCCGAGCATGAGCAGCAGGCCGGCACCGGCCAGACCGCCGATCAGCGGCTCGATCAGGCCGGTGAGCAATCCCGCCGCGCCGGCGATCTCGAGCACGCCGATGCGGCGATAGGAGGCGGTGGAGAAGCCTGCCTCCGCGGCCCGCTCGCGCATCGGCGCCAGCGCCAGGATCTTGGCCGTGCCCAGGGCGAGGAAGACCAACGCGAGCAGCCCCGCGAGGATGGCGGACGTAGTTGTCATGACAGCACCACCAATCGCCATTCGATGGCATAACGGCCCAGGACGGCCTTGATGGCCGCCTCGTCGGCGGACGGAGCGACCTTGACGGTGGTGACGATGGCGCTGCCCTCGATCGTGATTTCGATGTCGTGCACCCCGGCGATCTCGTCGAGCGCAGCGAGGAGTTGCCTACGGGTGGCGTCCGCCCGCAGCACGGGTTTGTACAGCTTGCCCACGGCGGTGACGGGCAGCGCGTCGAGGACCGTCACGGCCTTGGGTGCCGCGGCGGGGTCCGGCACCCGCTCGCGTGCCCAGTCACGCAGGTCGTTCTCGGTCACCGTGGCGCCGGAGGCGAGGCTGACGTAGGCGACGGGTACCTCGCCGGCGTGGGCGTCGGGGCGCCCGACCGCGCCGGCCGCGGTGACCTGCGGGTGGGCCAGCAGCGCGTCCTCGATGACAGCGGGGTCGATGTTGTGCCCGCCGCGGATGATGAGGTCCTTGGCCCGGCCGGAGAGGTATACGAAGCCGTCATCGTCGATGCCTGCGAGGTCACCGGTGTCCAGCCAGCCGTCGACCAGCTTGCCGAGGCCGTCCAGGACGTGGCCGTTGCCGTCACGGCCGGTGACGTAGCCGGGGAAGACAGTGGGGCCACTGATTGCCAGCAGACCTTTCTCGCCGGCGGGCAGGTCCACCCAGGTTCCGTCGGCGCCGGCACGCATCACCCTCATCTGCTGGTAGGGCAGGCGCTGCCCGACTGAGCGTGGCCGCGATGCTTCTGGGAAGCTGCGCGCGCTCGCGCAGGTCGCCTCGGTCAGCCCGTATCCCTCGACCAGGATCGCCCCGCTGCGGGCCTGAAAGCTGTCCCGGACCGCGGCGGGCAGCGGCGCGGCCCCTACCATCGGGAACCGCAGGCTGCTGATGTCGGCGTCGACCGGGCACTGTGCCAGCGCGGCGTACACGGTCGGCACCGCGCTCATGGCTGCGATCCGATAACGCTCGACGACCTTCCAGAACTCGCCGTACAGTGCAGGCTCGCGGTAGCCCAGCGGGCCGGCCCACACCACCGTCTGCCCCTTGAACAGGGGCGCGAGCAGGGTGACGACGAGCGCGTTCACGTGGAACAGCGGAAGCGCTGCGAAGACCACGGTCTCGGCGTCGAACAGTGAACTGGCGGCCAGCATCCAGGCATCGGTGACCTCGTTGGCGTGGGTGTGCGCCGCCAGTTTCGGGGCACCGGTGGTGCCGCCGGTGTGGAACATCGCGGCCAGATCCAAGGATCGGGGCAGGTCACCCTCGATGGCGGACGGGTCCATGACGGCGGCAAGCTCGCCGAGGTAGCCGATGCGCACGCCGTCGACGGCGGGCAGCGGCTCGGGCATGCCCGCCGCCCCGGTGGGCCGGAGCACGAGGACGGCTTCGAGCAGGCCGTCGCGGGCGAGCGCCTGCGCGGTGTCCCAGGTGTCCGGCGCGAGGTCGGGCCCGGCCGCGACCAGCACACGGGCGCCGGAGCGCCGGAGCAGTTCGGCGAGGTGCTGCCGGGACAGGCCGCCGCCCAGGGGCGCCGCGATCCCGGCAAGCTGCGCGGCCAGCGTCGCGATGATCAGTTCGGCGCAGTTCGGTGCCATCAGAGCGACGGCGTCACCGCGCCGCACTCCGAAATCGTGCAGCAGGTTGGCGTACCGGTGGACATCAGCCAGCAGTTCGGCGAAGGTGCGGCGCAGCGGCTCCTGCCAGCGGTCGGCGTCGGGCAGCACGGCGATCGCCGTGCGGTCCGGCCAGCGCCTCGCCGCTCGTGCGAGCAATGCGTAGGTCGATTCGGGCAGCCCCCGCGCCTCGAGCGGCACGGCCTCGATCGCGGCGAGATCGTCGGGCGTGGCGTAGTCCGGCCACAGCAGGTCCTCGGTCATCGGGCGTACCTCACGACCGTGCGCTGCCGGCCGAGGTCGATCGCGCCGTCGTCGGTGGCGATCGCGGTCTCGACGACATCGCCGTCCTTCAAATACCTGGGGTTGCGGGCCTGGCCGCGGAAGAAGAGCTTCCACTTCACTGCGGGTGGCAGCAGCGAGGCGACGATCTCGACCGGCTTCGGCGGCGCGCTCAGGGCCGTCCCGACGGGCGTGCCGGTCAGCAGCAGGTCACCGGGGTCGAGTCGCTGGAAGCGGGTCAGCGCCTGCAGCGTCTGGACGGGCTGGTAGATCATGTCGGCGGCCGTCATGTTCTGCCGGAGTTCGCCGTTGACCCACAACTGCAGCCGCAGGTCGGCGAACCGCTTGAGTTCGTCGGCGTCGAGCAGCACCAGCGCGGGGCCGACCGGGGTGAACGTCGGGTACGACTTGGCCTCGTAGAACTGCGTCTGCGGAAGCTGCACGTCACGCGCCGAGATGTCGTTGGTGACCACCAGGCCCGCGACGTAGTCGGCAACATTGTCCGCGGTGACGGTCGTGCCGACGGGCATCTCGCGGCCGAAGACGAGCCCGATCTCCACCTCGTAGTCCAGCAGCCGCACGTGGCCGGGGCGGACCACGTCGTCGAACGGGCCACTGACCGAGCCCGACGTCTTGCGGAAGAACGTCAACGGGACGGTCCCGGGATTCCCGTTCGTGTCCTTGACGTGGGAGGCGAAGTTCGTCATCTGGGCGGCGACGCGGCAGGGCGCCGTCACCGGGGAGACCGGAGCGAGGCCGTCGACCGGAACGGTGTCCCCGCTCGTCGCGGCCGCGAGGACCGCCTGCCGGTCGGCCAGCAGGCCAGCGGTGGTCGTGGCCCTGGTGTTCACCTTAGCGGCGCCGGTGGAGGTGAGCACCCACCAGGCGTCAGCGGTATGCAGGACGGAAATGCTCATGAGGTGGCTACTTTCAGCAGACCGCGGAGGCGGTGGAGGTCGAACTCGTTGTCCTGGCGCAGCGCGCCGATGACGGCGCGCAGCTCGCGAAACGCTTCCCGGCCGGGTTTGATGCCGAGGAAGTCCTTGGTCGCGGGCGGACCCCACTGGGCGAGACCCGAGGCGGTCATCGGCGCCCAGCCCGGCTCGAGCGTGCAGTCGAACAGGTCGCCGTCGCTGAAGTGCTCGACCAGGAATCCGTCCGGGTCGCGCCAGTAGTCGAAGAGCTGGCTGCCCTGGATGTGCCGGCCGATCCCCCAGGACCGCCGGTAGCCCCGCTCGAGCAGGTACTCGCCGCCGGCGGCCAGCGAGTCGAGGTCGGAGACCTGGTAGGCCGAGTGCACGTAGCGGTTGGCCGGGCCGAGGACCATCGCGAGTGTGTGGTGGTCGGTGGGCGTGCTGCCACGGTCGCAGCGGATGAAGCTCATGACTGGGCCGCGCTCACGCTGTCCCTGGTAGTAGAGGAAGTCGCTGACGATCAGGCCCAGGTGCTCGAGATACCAGTCGAGCGTCGCGAGGTACTTCGTGGTCTGCAGCACGACGTGACCGAGCCGCTGCACCGCGGCCGACTCCCGTGGCGGCCGTTGGGTGGCGTTCACCCGCGTCACGTCGTGTCCGACGTTGACCGTCAGCGGCTGCTGGGTGGGCAGCGCGGGGAGTTCGTGCGTGTCCGCGACCACGCGTACGCGCGCCGCGCTCGGGTCGATCAGATCCACTGTCACCCCGCCCACGCTCTCCGGGAGCGCGGTGACGGTCCTGCCGGTCACGTCCGCGAGCCGCAGCACGTCCGTCGGTTCGGCGGCCATGAAGGCGGGGCCGATGAACCGCGAGCGGGCGCCCCGGCGAATGAGCACGCAGGGCACACCCGCATCGGCACCGCGCAACTGCAGCTCGTCCTGGGTGCGCAGCGACACCGTGAAGCCGAAGGCCCGGGCGAACACCTCGGCCCGATCAAGGTCCGGCTTCTCGAACTCCAGCCAGGCCAGGTCGCGGACCTTGACGATCGGGTTGCGCGCTCTGCCCGGATGCTCGCCACGCAGGGCGCCCTGCTCACTGTGCAGACCGGTGTGCGGGTCATGCTGGTCGATCACCTTGACCGCCCCCTCCGTAACGATGACGAAATCGTCACTTCCGAGCGTACCGTCAGTCAAGCGTCTCTGACGATTTCGTCATTCCTGAAGGTCACGATACGATTGCAGACGGACACCGACCTGCAGAGGAGCACGCATGGCCCAGCAGACCAGCGACGCGCCGAACCGTCTGGAACGGCGCAAGGCCAGCACGCGGGCCGCACTGGTGCGTGCAGCCCAGACCTTCATCGCCGCCGGGAGGCTCAACGCCCCGATCCTCGAGCTCACACAAGCCGCGGACGTGGGCATGGGCTCGTTCTACAACCACTTCAACAGCAGAGAACAGCTCTTCGACGCCGCCGTGGAGGACGCCCTCGAGCGCCACGGCGCCCTGCTCGACGAGCTGACGCAGGATCTGGACGACCCGGCCCATGTTTTCGCCCAGAGCTTCCGCCTGACCGGGCGCCTCCACCGCCGCAGTCCCGAGCTCAGCAGGGTCCTGCTCACCGACGGCCTGGCCCTCGCCACTTCCGACAAGGGACTCGCGCCGCGAGCCCGTCGCGACATCACCGACGGCGTCCGCACCGGACGCTTCAGCGTGCGCGACCCGGAGCTGGCCATGGTCATCGTGGCCGGCGCCGCGCTGTGCCTCGGCCAGCTGCTACACGACCAGCCCGAGCGGGACGACGCCGAAGCCACCGATCAGGTCACCGAGGACCTGCTGCGCATGCTCGGCCTCCCCGGCGACCAGGCCCACGAGATCTGCCAGCGGCCGCTGCCCGACCTCGCGTGACGGGGCACCGCGCCGGGTTGCGCACCGAGACGCATTCGGCTACGACGGCGGCGACCGCCTGCCCGGCGGCAACCGACCAGGAGTGCGCGTTCCGCGACCCAGCAATCGCGTTGTTCAAAGAAGTCGCGGAAGACCTGCGCCGACCGCCGCGCCGGCCCGACCGTGCGAGTGCCGAGAACCTCATCCGTGCAGCCCAGCGTGCGTATGGCAGGTTGATGATGGTGCTCAGCGCCGGCAGGTGTTGAACGCGTTCAACGCGCTTTGGGCACAAACTTGAATGCGTTCAATTCCGGCTGCGCAGCGGCGCTCGTTCAAGCTCCCAGGTCGCCAGAAGCATAGACCGGCCGAGTAAAGGGGTCCGAGCCAGAATCCCTGCGGCTACGCCGCCCCAGCCTGATTGCCGAACCGACCGGCAACGACCTTCCGCAGTACCTCAAGCGCCTGCTGGGCGTTGTCAGGCCCACCGGAGCCGTCCGCTCCCTGACGTAGAACGCCAGCGCCTCCCGGATGACATCGGAGCGCCGCGCCTGCTGCGCGTCTGCCAGACCGTCCAACTCCTCAACCATCGCAACTGGCGGCCGGATGCTGATCATCGGCATCGGTCCGTCCACGGCCTCGCGTACTGCGCGGGTGGCGCATGCCTCGCCGTGAAGGCGTTGACGCCGTCCGCGTACGCCTGCAGGTTGTCCCGGACCGGCGGCGACTGGGCCGGCAGGCCGCGCGCCGCCGCGCGCCGCAACCCGATCGTGTGCATCTGCACATCGCTCGGGATCGCCGACGCGCCGAGCAGTTCGGCGAGCGTGCCGGACGTCTGGCGGCGGGTCACGTCCATCTGGAACAGGCGGTCGTCCGCGTGTACTGCTGGACGCCAGCTATCGCCGCACTGCCGGCAAACGCCGAGTGGCCGCCCTCGACGCTCGCCCCCAGCACGCTGAGCCAGCCACACTCCATGACTATGTGGTGCGGCGCGTAGCCGGTGCGACCTTCTACTCCCCCCACCCAATCGGTGGGTCAAAGAGCAATAATCCGATATTGCAGCGCCTTCTCCAGCACCTCGACGTCGGTCAGGCGCGGATTCTCGAAGAACAGATAGCTCCAGACGTGGGGGCACCCGGTCAGGCGCTTCAGCCCCTCCACCTTCGGCATCGCCAACCCTTCAGGGGCCATCAGATCCCGAGCCTCGGCGATGAGCCGCAGCGCACGAGCGCGGTTGTCAGGATCCAACCTCCGACCGCCGCTATCCATTCCCATTTCCATGCCGACCCCGCGGGGCGGGCCGGGGCGGTGGGGCTGGCGGGATCCGGGCGATTTCCAGGGGTTTGCGGCCCGCGGGGTGACGCAACTGTGCAAGCTTGCCTACATGCCAGGTCGTGCCCGTGCCGTGCGGGGCGGGTTGCGGCACGCAGGTGGCACGCTCACCGGTACGCGCGAGTCACGGAAGGAGCGCCGACGGCCAGCATGGCGCCGCCATTAGCGGATGAAGACGAGCGGGGACAGCGGGGGCCACTGCTTGGCCGCGGGATGCTACTGCTCTTCATAGCTCTGGTCGGCTGTTTCACCGCTTGGGGCATAGCGCAGGACCTGACCACGCCGATGGTGGCGGGCTTCAAGCGCATCTTCGAGATGAGCACCTTCCAGGCGTCGCTCGTCCAGTTGGCGTACTTCGGCGCATACTTCCTGTTAGCGCTCCCTGCGGCCCTTATCAACCAGCGCTTCGGCTACAAGACGGGAATCCTTACCGGACTGGGGCTGGCGGCGCTGGGTGCCTTCCTCTTCTATCCGGCGAGCAAGATCATGACGTACGAGGCGTTCCTAGTGGCCTTGTTTGCGATGGCCGCCGGCTGCTCGATCCTGGAGACCTCCGCGAACCCGTTCGTCATGTCGCTCGGCCCGGAAGAGACGGCGACCCGGCGGCTGAACTTCGCCCAGGCATTCAATCCGGTGGGGACGAACATCGGTGTGCTGCTAGCTTCGACGCTCATCCTGCCCAAACTCGCGGACCCGGTGGACATCTCGTCGCTGAGCCCGGCCCAGCTGCACGTCATCCGCGCTGGCGAGCTCGGCGCCGTCATGGGCCCTTATCTGGGGCTGGCCTTCCTCCTGTTAGTCATCGCCGTCGCCATCGCGATTCAGAAGGCGCCGCCGATCGTCGAGGAGTTCCCTGATGCCGGCCCGCACACCGGCGGCACCGGCCACCTCTTCGGCGTGCTGTGGCGCAGCAAGCGGTACCGCTTCGGGGTCATCGCCCAGTTTGCGAACGTCGCGGCTCAGGTGTGCACCTGGACGTTCCTGATCCAGTATGTGCAGCAGGCACAGGGCGGCAGCCTGCAGAAGGGCGGCGCCTACCTTCAGGTCAGCTTGCTCGTCTTCCTTGGATCACGCTTCCTGATGACGTGGGTGATCGGTCGCGTGCGCGCCACCAAGGTGCTCGCCGTGCTGGCCTTGCTGGCGGTGGTGCTCTGCGTGTTCGCGATATTGAATCCCAACCTCGCCGGGGTCCTCGCCGTGGTCGCGCTGTCCTTCTGCCTGTCGCTCATGTTCCCGACGATCTACGGCGTTGCCCTCAAAGGGCTCGGGCCAGCGACCAAGTTCGGCGCCGCCGGCCTCGTGATGGCGATCGTGGGCGGCGCGATCATGCCGCTGGTACAGGGCAAGCTCGTGGACAAGACGAGCGCGGCGATCTCCTTTGTCGTCCCAGCGGCCTGCTTCGCCGTCGTCGGGCTCTACGCCCTCTACGACCTCAGGGCCGCGCCCGGTTCCGTCCGCGGAAGCACTGAGTCGAGCCAGCCCGGGGACGCCGGGCCGAGCACCGTCACCGGGGGCGCGGCATGAAACACCCGCTGCCAATCTCACGCCGCGAGGACCAGGTGTTGTTGTCAGTCGGCGGTGTGGACCTGCTCGTCGTACGTGACGCCGAGGCGCAGGCAGTCCCAGCGGATTTCCAGCCAACGGTTGCCGAGGGCGCGCAGGGCGGCGTGGTGGCTGCCGCCGGCGGCGACCTTGACGTCGTAGAAGGTGACCGGGCGGTGTCGGCATTGCAGTGCGTTGGGCGTGGTGAACTGCACTGCGGCGCCCAGGTCGCCGTCGGCGATGTCGATCGCGGCGGGGAGCATCGGTACCTCCTTCCAACTCGCCGGTCAGGGTCGGTGGAGGCACGGCGCCGTGCTGATGGACCAGTCCTCACAGGACAACACCCTCGAAGGCGTCAGACCCCCACCGGTCATCTCGGAGGACGCCGTCTCATGTCAGTCGTCCTGGGACAAGCCGCGAAAGCGTTCCTCGGAGGCTCCCGATGACGAAGGAAGGCAATGCCGTCAGCCGCCGGCGCCGCGCAGTCGCGGCAGTCGCGGCAGTCGCGGTCATGGTGCTCGCCGTGGCCGGCTGCGGCGCGCAGAAGCCGACGAGCGCCACGACGGACACCAAGCAGCTCGAGGTCGTGTCGTGGTGGACCTCGGGGTCGGAGGCCGCCGCATTGAACGTCCTCTTGTCCGCCATGCACCAGACGAATCCGAATGTCGACGTCGTCAACGCCGCGGTCACAGGCGGCGCCGGGTCACAGGCGGTCGTGGCACTGGCGAAGCAGCTACAGGATGGCAACCCACCCGACGTCTGGCAGACCTTCGCGGGCAAGTCCGTGCAAGGCTACGCCGACCGCGGCGTCATCCGTGACGTCACGTCGGTCTTCACCGGAAGTGACCTCCACGCGACAATGCAGCCGACCATCCTGCGTTCGCTCATGCACGGCGGCAAGCCGTATGGGGTGCCGACGGGTGCCCATCGCAGCAACATGCTGTGGCTCAACGCCGAGCTACTCCACCGAGCCGGCGTCCCGCTGCCCTCCGGCGACTACACCCTCGCCGTCTTCCTGGACGGCCTGCAGAAGGTCAAGGCGTCCGGGGCCACCCCCCTGTGTCTCGGCGGCAAGGACCGGTTCACCACCGTCGAGCTGTTCGAGAACGTGCTACTCAGCACGATCGGGGTGAAGGGCTGGCAGGACATGGCCGGCGACCGCCTCAATTGGCGCAGCGCGCAGGTGCGGGCGGCGCTGCGGACCTTCGGCGACATCCTCGCCTACGCTGATCCCGAGGCCGGGACGTTGACCTGGGACGCGGCGACAAAGAAGCTCGCCACCGGTGGTTGCGCCTTCGAGTCCCTGAACGACTCGGCGTACGGCGAGCTGGTCGCCGACGGCGCGCAGGAGGGCAAGGACTTCGCAGCTGTGGCGTTTCCCGGCACCGGCGACAGCTTCCTCGCGGTTGTCGACGTCTTCGTGGCCGCGACCAGGGCCAAGAACGCCAAGAACGCCCTTGCCTTCCTCAGCGACATCAGCAAGCCGGCGACCCAGATTCCGTTCAGCAAGGCGAAGGGGTCGGTACCGGTGCTCCGGAACATCGATATTTCGTCCCTGTCCGACTACCAGCAGGATGCCTCGAAGAGCCTCTGGGGCTCATCGGTGCTGCTTTCGGTCGCCCACGGCGAGGCCATGAGCCCGGAGTTCCAGGAGGGCTTCTATGACGCCGTGTCGACCTACGTGCGTACCCGCGATCCGGACGCCTTCGCCCGGGATCTCGAAAACGCGGTCACCAAGGACAAGATTCCGCCACGCTGACGCGGCGCCAGGCATGGACGGTAGGCGCGCCGAGGTGGTTCGGTTACGCTGCCTGCGAATATTCGTTGATGCCGCCGAGGATCGGGTGTCGTTGGACCCGGGCGGTGGTGAGGTCGACGACCTGTGGTGGCGGGTTCGGTGGTCGTTGGTCGAGTGATCGGTGTGGCCTGTCGGACGAAACCACCACGTACCACGACGCGGCGGCAGTGTTGCGAGGAGTCCCCTCGAACACCCGGCGCGGCCCAGCTGCCGAATCTGTCCGTGACAGACCCGGCAGCTGGCCCTCAGGCGCGGATCGCGTCGAGGGCCTTCTTCAGCGCCTTCGGCTCGGTGGGGGTCGTCGGCGCGTCCGGGCGCAGCTCCTGCATCCGGGCGCCGATCTCCTGCAGCTGGGCACGGCCGAGGCCGTCACGGACCTTCGGGAACCACTCCTGCTCCTCCTCGTCGATGTGGTGCGAGACGCTCTCGATGAGGACGGTGACCTTCGCGTCGAAGTGCTCGTCGTCCGGGGTCATCGTGGCGAGCTCCATGCACAGCACGTCGGCGACATGGTGCTCCTCGTAGGACTCGAGGATGTCGTCGTCCAGGTCCGGCAGGAGGCGTCGGACCTCCGGGTACATGACCTCGTTCTCGAGGTACGTGTGCACGGTCAGCTCGGACAGGATCTGCGTGACGATCCGCGCCTTCTTCGCCGCCGGACCGTCCTGCGCGGCCTGGAACTCCTTGAACAGCCGCTTGACATTCTTGTGGTCTTCCTTGAGCACGACGATGGCGTCGGTGGACATCGGCCTTGCCTCTCCGCTACGAAACTGACGGGACACTGCACGGCTACCCCGGCGGTACACCGGCAAACGCCTGGTGGCGCCGGATAGCCCGGCCGAATGCAACAGGTCGGACGGCAGGACGGTCCTCGCCCTCGAAGTCTTCCTGGCGGTAAGGTCGGGTTTGGTCCTGGTCGGGTCCGCCTCGGTCTCCTCGCCCCAGCGGTGCATGTGGATCTTGGTGCCGTCGTCGACGGCCTCCTTGCCGGCGTCGGCGACCTTGTTGGTCCCGGCGAGCGCCCCCTCGCCGGGACGCTCGAGGAAACACCGGGACACAGCCAGGGGCCAACGTCGACGAGTACGACTGCACGGGTGCTGGTGTCCGACGAACGACACGCCCGTGCCGTGGTCGCCGAGTACGAACGCCACTTCAACGGCCACCGGCCACGATCAGCATCCGCCCAACCACAACCCAGATGTAGTCGTCGCCATCGACACACCTGTTCGACGGCGACGAGTCCTCGGCGGCGTGATCAACCAACACCAACGAGCGGCCGTCAACGCCAACGGCACCATCACCGGGGTCCAGTCCGGGCTGTGCCTGGACGCCGGCGCCCTCGCCACCGCCAATGGCACGAAAAGCCAGCTCTGGTCCTGCACCGGCGCCGCCAACCAGCAGTGGAGCCTGCGCACCTGACACCGTGTGCGACTCAGGCACCGATCCGGAGGTCGAAGCCGACCAGCCTCGACCCCCGGGTTCTGCCGTGCTCGCGATTCGTTCTGGACCCGAACCTCCAAGCTCTGCAGGACCGCCTGACTCATCTGGGCCGGTCGGCGAGCTCGTCGAGGTGCTGATGTGCGAACTGGACGGCGGCGGCGCCTTCGCCGACGGCCGCTGCCACGCGTTTCGTTGATCCGTGGCGAACGTCGCCGGCGGCGAACACGCCCGGGATGCTGGTCTCCATCGGCAGCGGGCAGCGGGCCGGGGGCCAGCCGCGGGGTGGCTGACGGTTGGGGTCGAGGTCCGGTCCGGTGAGCAGGTAGCCGGCCGGGTCGCGGGCGAGTGCAGCGGGGAGCCAGTCGGTGCATGGATGGGCGCCGATGAGGATGAACAGGGCCGATGCGGCAGCCTGTTCGGTGCGGCAGGTCGCCGCGTCGTGCAGCTGGAGCTGTTCCAGCCGCCCGGCGCCGGTGGCACGGGTGATGTGGGTGTTGGTGCGGACGGTGATGTTGCGCTGGTGAGCGATCTGCTCGACCAGGTAGGTCGACATGGTCGAGGACAGGGTTTCCCCCCGGGCGACGATCGTGACCTGTTCGGCGTACCGCGCCAGGTGCAGTGCGGCCTGGCCGGCGGAGTTGCCGGCGCCGACGATGTACACGGGTTGGCCGCGGGTGGCGGGTGCTTCGCAGAGGGCCGCGCCGTAGAACACGCCGGCGCCGAGCAGGTCCTCGACGCCGGGTGCGCGCAACCGGCGGTACCGCACGCCGGTGCTGAGCACGGTGGCGTCGCTGGTCACCTCGCTGCCGCCGGCGAGCGTGATGAGCTGTCGGCGGTCGCGTACGTCGAGTCCGACCGCGCGGTCGAAGACGAGTTCGGCGCCGAACAGCAGCGCTTGGCCGCGGGCGAGCATGGTGAGCCCCCGGCCGCCGACCCCGTACGGAAAGCCCAGATAGTTGCGGATCATGGAGGTGGTGCCGGCTTGCCCGCCAGTGGTCAGTGGCTCCAGCACCAGGGTGTGCAGCCCTTCCGAGGCGCTGGACAAAGCGGCCGACAGGCCCGCCGGGCCGCCACCGATGACGGTCATGTCATAGTGGTCGGCCTCGGGCCGGGCGTGAAAACCCATTGCTTCGGCGATCTGCGGGACCGACGGGTCGGCCTGGACCCGCCCGTCGAAGTACACGCACACTGGCACCTGTTGCCCGTCGTGGCCGGCCAGTTCCAGCAGGTGCCGGCCCTCGGGTGAGTCGGGTGGGAACGATTGGACCGGCACGGCGTTGCGGTAGAGCAGGTCCAGCAGTTCGTGGGTGCGCGGCGCGCCGGGTTCGGCGACGATCCGCATCGCGCTGACGCCCGGCTGTTCGGTCGCCTGCACCCAGTTGTCGAGCAGGACGCCGATGCGGGGGTACAGCCAGTGGTCGGCCGGGTCCCACGGCCTGACCAGGATCATGTCAATCCGCCCGAGCGCCATCCCGCGGAAGATCGCCTGTTCGGCCGGGCGGTCGAAAACCGGTGCGATCAGCGCACGCCCGGCGAACGGGTGCAGCCGGTGTGCCCGTACCAGGAACGCTTCGCCGCTCATCTTCGGCATCCGATGCTCCGCGATGACGGCGGCGACGTGTTCGTCACGGTCGCGCAGCGTTTCCAGCACGGACAGTGCCCGCGCGGGCACGGTCTCCGCGACGATCCGGTAGTCGGCGCCGAACCGCCGGTCCAGCGCCTGCCGCAGCGCGTCGAGGTCCTTCTGATCGTCGCCGACCATGAACAGCACCGGCGGACCCGCCCCGTTCATCGCGCACCGCCTCCCCGCGTATCACGGTGGAGGTGCCGTACTACCCGCAGCGCCGTCCGACAATCCTGATCGGTCCCACGGTGGCTCACCCATCTCGGGTGAGGTGGTGGTACGAGACGCCACCCTACCGTTCGCCCCATGAGGCTGGTGGTCGATCTGACCCGCTGCCAGGGGTACGGACAATGTGCGTTCGCCGCGCCCGAGGTGTTCCGGATGCCCGGCGATGAGGCGCTGCTGTACGAGCCGAACCCTGGCGAGGAACAGCGGGAGAAAGTGCTGCGGGCCGCGGCCGCCTGCCCGGTACGAGCGATCGTGCTCGACTATCAGGCGCAGCCAGCTGACACGCGGGCGCGCGAGGCCGCCGCCGGGGCCGAGCGGATTGTCGTCGTCGGTGCGTCGCTGGCCGGGCTACGCGCCGCGGACACCCTTCGCCGTGAAGGGTTCACCGGGTCGCTGACGCTGATCGGGGAGGAACCCTACGAGCCGTACGATCGAATCCCGCTGTCCAAACACGTGCTGACCGGGTGGGTGCCGGCGCAACATACGGCGCTGCCGCGCAGCGACGCACTGGAGGCCCACTGGCTGCTGGGGCAGCCAGCCGTCGGGCTGGACCGGCACACCAAGCGCGTGCTGCTCGCCGACGGCTCGCAAGTGGCCTTCGACCGGCTGTTGATCGCCACCGGGGCACGAGCCCGGCCATGGCCCAACGCCGACGAGGCGGCGCTGGACGGCGTGCACACGGTGCGCGGCCGCGACGACGCTGCCGCGCTGCGGCAGCGGCTGGCCGCCGGCCCGGGGCACGTGCTGGTCATCGGCGCTGGGTTCATCGGCAGCGAGGTCGCCTCCGACTGCCGGGGGCTGGGCCTTCCCGTCACCGTCGTCGACCGGGGGCCGGCACCGCTGGCCGGGGCGTTGGGCGCCGCAGTGGGCCGGGTCGCGGCCGAGCTGCAGCGCGATGCGGGCGTCGATCTGCGCTGCGGGGTCTCGGTCCATGCGCTGGAGGGCGACGCCAGCGGTCGCCTCCGCCGGGCGCGGCTGTCGGACGGCAGCACCCTCGACGTCGATGTGGCCGTGGCAGCGCTGGGTGGCAAACGCAACGTCGAGTGGCTCGCCGGTTCGGGCCTGGCGGCCGGGCACTGGGGGGTCGCCTGCGACGCGGGGTGCCGCGCGTTCGACGTCAACGGCCTGGTCACCGACGACATCTTCGTGGCCGGCGACGTGGCACGGTTTCCGCACCCGGTCTACGACTACCAGTTCATGGCCATGGAGCACTGGGGTAACGCCGTCGATCAGGCCGAGATCGCGGCGCACAACATGATCAGCGCCGGGCCGGACCTGTGGCCGCACGTCGCGCTGCCGGTGTTCTGGTCGACCCAGTTCGGCGTCGAGATCAAGTCGATCGGGGTGCCCACGTACGCCGACGAGGTCGTCATTACGCAGGGGTCGACCGCCCAGCGCCGGTTCGTTGCCGTCTACGGCCGTCAGGGTCGGATCACCGCCGCGGTCAGCTTCGACCACGGGATGTGGCTGGAGTTCTACGGTCGCCTCATCGAGCAGGCCGCACCGTTCCCGCCCCGGCTGCGTACCGTCGACCAGCCGGCGACGCGGCAACCGGTGCCGGCCGAGGTGCGGTCGGAGCCGTCCGCGCACGCCACTGTAGTGCTCACCGGCCACCGACCCAGCCAGCGCCGCGCCGTGCTCGTGCACGGCGGCTGAGCCTGGTTTGTCCACCGGCGGAAGGGAAACGCGTCAATGGCCACTGTCTTCGAGCAGATCCTGGACTATGCCAACCGGGCTGACCCCTACCCGCTCTACCGGCAGCTGCGCACCACCCCGGTCGTGCGCGAGGCCGACGGCAGCTATGTGGTCAGCCGGTACCGGGACATCGTCGCCCTGCTGCATGACCCCCGGACCAGTTCGCGGGATGTGGTGACGCTGGGAGGCTTCATCTCCACGGATCCGCCGGAGCACGACCAGCTGCGACGGGTCATGAACCGGCATTACGGCCCGCCTGACACGCCTGGGCGGATCGACCGCATGGCCCCGGATCTGCTCGATATCGTGTCCGGACTGATCGACCGCTGGTCCGGCCGGACCGAGGTCGATCTGGTGGACGACTTCGCGTACCCGCTTCCGGTGACCGCGATCTGCCGGCTGCTCGGTGTGCCCGTGGAAGACGAGCCCCGGTTCCACGCCTGGGCCGACGCCATCGTCGAAGGCATCGGCCCGCAGGCCTCCCCCGAGGCGCACCTCCACGCCGGTGACGCCTCCGCCGAAATGGGCCGGTACTTCGCCGCGCTGCTCGACGCCCACCAGCAGATGCCGGGCGGTGACCTGCTCTCGGCGATCGTCACCGACGACCGCACGAGGAACGCGATGTCGCGGGCAGAGCTGCTGACCACCGCCTCCCTGTTGCTGGTCGCCGGGCACGAGACCACGGTCAACCTCATCACCAACGGCATGCTGACCCTGCTGCGGTACCCCGAGTTGCTCGACCGGATCCGCCGGGAACCCGACTTCGTCATCCCGATCGTCGAGGAACTGCTGCGCTACGAACCGCCTGTGCACATGCTGGTGCGAAAGGCGCTGGACGACATCGACATCGCCGACACCACGATCGCGGCCGGCGCCACGATCCGGCTCGTCCTGGCCTCCGGTAGCCGGGACCCCGACCACGTGCGTGATCCCGACCGCTTCGAGCCGGACCGGCACAACCTGCAGAGCATGGGCTTCAGCCCGGAAGAGAGCCAGCACCTGGGCTTCGGCGGTGGGGTCCACCACTGCTTCGGCGCCCCGCTGGCCCGGCTGGAAACCCAGATCGCGCTCACCGAGCTGGCCCGGCGGCTGGAAAATCCGCGACTGCTCGCCGACCCGCCACCGTACCGGCTCAACCCGGTGCTACGCGGCCCACGACACCTACCCATCCAGTTCGACCGCGTCCGGGCCTGACGGCGCAGCGTGGAGATTCGCGCACCCGCTCCCGGTGACGGCGATCTGCCGGCTGCTCGGCATGCCGTTGGAGGACGAGCCCCGGTTCCACGTCTGGGCCACGCCGTTGTCGAGGGCCCCGGCCAGCAAGCCCAGGAGGTCGAAGATGCACGTCGGCACGCCGATGATGCCTTTGCCGAGATGGGTCAGCACTTCGCCCCATTGATCGATGCGGAGAAATTCGAGTCTCCCGTCGGTCGGCGCGAGCGTGGCGATCAGCCCGATCAGGTACGACGAGACAAGAAGGAATCCGCAAGATCGCTCCGTACGCAGTGGATCGGGTCATAGGATGCAGACAGGGCGCGGCCGGTGCGGCGGATTGCGTCGGCGGGGATCCGGGGCCAGCGTCCTTGTGCTGTTGCACGACGGCACAGGACAGCTCGTCGTTTGGCAGCACCCACGCCGCCGACGGTGTTGCCGCACGTCACCGCGGCGTACCGCCCAAGGGTCGGTGGTCAACGGCGGCTGACATCCACAAGCGAGACTGCGTACCGAGGCACGATCAGACGGACTGACCACTGTGGGCTAGCGTTGCCTGAGTGAACATGTGAGGCGGGTGGCCGCCCTGCGGCGAGGCGAACCGGCCGTGGGTGTGCGCGCCACCGCTGAGGCCCGGGCCGGAGCCGACTCGGTCATGATGGGACATGATGGGAACTGCGCCGGAGCGGGACCCGGACGAGCTGCGGTGGCTCGCCGACGAGCATGCTGCGCTCCGGCGGCTCACGACGCTCATCGCACAGGGATCGCCGCCGGCGTCAGTATTTGCGGTGGTTGCCGAGGAGGTGGGCCGGTTACTGGCTGCCGAGGCCACGGTTGTAGCGCGGTATGACTCCGATAGCGCTGTGGCGATCGGTTCGTGGAGCAGGACGAGTGATCTGCTTGCGACAGGCGTCCGAATGCCACTCAACGGCCGGAACGTGGTCACGCGCGTGTTCGAGACACGGCGACCGGCGCGGATCGACAGATTCTCGGCTCACGACTCCGGCGCCGCAACAGCCACTATGCATGGCCCACGGATGCGGTCGGCCGTCGGCGCGCCGATCACCGTCGAAGGGCGCCTCTGGGGAATGCTGGCCGTGTGGTCGCCACGCGAAGCAGCATTCCCCGCCGGCACGGAAGACCGCCTGGCAGATTTCGCCGAGCTGACCTCGACCGCGATCGCCAACGCCGAAGCGCGGAACAACCTTCGTCGGGTCGCCGACGAGCAGGGCGCCTTGCGACAGGTGGCGACGCTCATCGCCAGCGGGGCGGCGTCGGATCTGGTGTTCGCCGCGGTGGCCGAGGAGGTCGGCGCGCTCTTCAACTCCGACGTCACCGTCATATTGCGGTTCGAGCCGGACGGAGAGGCGTCGGTGATGGGCGGCCACGGGTTCGCGTACATTGAACCCGGAGTACGCCGGAAGCTGGACTGTCGCCACGCCCAGACCTTGATTCGGGAGACTGGCCGCGCTGCCCGCTTCGACATCGACGACCTGACATCGACGAGCCTGCCCGACACCGTCCGGGCAGAAGGAGTCTGCTCCGCGGTCGACGTCCCGATCTGGGTCGAGGGTCGCATCTGGGGCACGATCGGCGTCGCGTCGCGAAGTGACCGGCTACCCTCGGACACCGAGCAGCGGATGCTCGAGTACACCGGCCTCATCGCACAGGCGATCGCGAACGCCGAGGCACGCAGCGAACTGGCGGAGTCGCGCGCGCGTCTCGTCGCCAGCGCCGACAACACGCGCCGACGGATCGAGCGGGACCTGCACGACGGAGCCCAGCAAAGGCTGGTCTCCCTGGGGCTGCAGGTGCGTGCGGCGCAGGCCGAGTTCAGTGCGGAGCTCGAAAACATCGCCGCCGGGCTGACCGGCGCGCTGGACGACCTGCGCGAGATCGCGCGCGGAATCCACCCGGCGATCCTCACCCAAAGTGGCCTCGCTCCCGCGCTCAAGGCGCTCGCTCGCCGTTCATCCCTCCCGGTGGAACTGGACGTGCGGACACCGGCGCGACTGCCTGAGCCGGTCGAGGTCACCGCCTACTACGTCGTCGCCGAGGCGCTGACGAACGTGGCCAAGCACGCGCGAGCCTCCACCGCCACGGTCACCCTCGAGACCACCGACGAAGTCCTGCGCATTTCGGTCCGCGACGACGGTATCGGCGGCGCGAACCTCACCGGCGGCACCGGTCTCATCGGCCTCAAAGACCGCGTGGACCCGCTCGGCGGCCGGATCTCACTAGACAGCCCACCCGGCGCGGGGACCACCCTGCGGGCGGAGCTCCCGCTCACCGACACCAACGGCGTCACTGCACGGTGATCACGGGGTGGGGCCCACTGACCATCCAAAACGCAACAGCCTCCGTGCCGGCGCGGGTGTCCCAGTCCCGGTGCCGGTAGCCGTTGCGCTGGTTCGTGCGTTCATCGCTGCGCTCGCCGTAGCCAGCGCCGCATACCGCGTCGGCGGGAAGCGACGTGAACCTCGAACAGACCCGCTGACGGCAGGACCGCAGTTTTGCTCTGCTGGTCAGCGGGCACCCCAATGGTCATGGAAGATCCTCCTGCCTCCGTCACCGTCTGCGAGGACGGGCCGCTGCTGTTGCGCGGCCCGTTCACGCTCCGCACGCAGGACGGTGCGGTCGTGGACCCCGGCCGGGCCACCGTCGCGCTGTGTCGCTGTGGCCGGTCCGCGATCAAACCGTTCTGCGACGGCACCCACAAGGCCATCGGGTTTCAGGCGCCGAGCGCTCCGGCCAGCAAGCGGCCGCTGGATGACGTCTGATCCCGCATGGAACTCTCGTGCGCGGTCCAGCGGTCAAGGACGTGCTCGGCGAACCGTGCGTCGAGGGCGAGGGCGCAGGCCGCGCCGAACAGCACCGTCGTGGCCTGGTTCGGGTCGTCGGCGCAGAACGACCCGCACAGGTCGTGCGCGGCGATCTGCTCGTGCACCGCGTCGGCCTCGACGTGCTCGTCGTAGAAGCGGGTTGCGTCGGCGTTGCCGCCGAGCCGGCGCAGGCCGTTGCCGTAGCGGCGGTTCGGCAGTGACGAGGTCATCTCGTACACGGCGAGGTGGCCGAGGATTGCCCCGCGCAGCCGGCGGTGCAGCCCGAACAGTGACATGAGGTTATTGGTGGCGAGGGTTACGGCGGGCACCGCGTCCAGATATGCGCCGTAGGTGTCGTCCAGACCGAGTTCCCGCATTGTGACGCGGAACAGCTCCGCGTGCATCCGGGGTAGCCGGCCGCCGCCGTACTCGTCAGCCTGAATCTCGACCAGTGCGGCCTTCGCCCGGCCGGCCAGCCGGGGAATCGCCCAGGTGTGCGGGTCGGCCTCTCGCTGGTGGTACACCGACCGGTGCATAACGAACTCGCGGAACTGCTCCATCGTCGCCCGCCCGGCGAGGAACTTCGACAGTGAGGGCCCTTCGTCCTGCTCGACCAGCGCCGTCAGCGCCGCCGGCACGTCGCGGGCCGGCAGCGGGGCGGGCATCGGCACCAGGCGCCGCAGCGCGGACTCGAAGCGGTCCTCGGCGGTGCGACGCAGCGCCAACAGATGTGGGTCCCACTCCCATCGGTCGTCGACATCGTCGAAGCCACGGTAGTGCAGTTCGTAGCACAGGTGCAGGGTGAGCTGCAGGTCCTCGTCGGTGAACGGGTCGCCGACGGCGGCCAGGTCCCGGCCCAGCCTGGCAGGCAGGTCGGGCGCGTTCCCGGTCAGCGTGCGGACCAGCGCGGCGGAGACGGGACCTCGGGGGGTGGGGATGAGCATGGCCGTTGGATTCCCTCATCCGGGCGGGTTAAGCGGGTATTTTCCGGGGGAACCGGAGGTCATGGCCACCGCCACCGAGACGCTGTCGCACCAGGACACCGCCCTTGGGCAGCTGGGCGGCGCGTTGAAGGCCGCCGGCTACCACTTCACCACCGTCACACCTGCCACGCATGAACGGGTCAACCATCGCCCCGGTAGCGCCCGCGCCGGTGACCTGCGGGCCGTGTTCGGCTGGAGCCGCCCGTTCGGACCCGACGTGCTGCCCGAGGACATCGTGACGCTGATGCACGCCGCCGGCGTGCTGCGGCGCGACGGCGATGTGTGGCGGAGCATGGTCCGGTGCTCCACCTACGGCGGTGAGCTGTTCTTCCACTCGGCGTTCCCGCCGTCGGCACCGGATGCGGTCTTCTTCGGGCCCGACACCCACCGCACGGCCGACGTCACCGTCGCGCACCTGCGTGCCCTCCAGCGCCAGCCGCGCCGCGTCGTGGACGTGGGCTGCGGGTCAGGTGCGGTGGCGGTGACCGTAGCCAAGCACGCCCCGGAGGCGGAGGTGGTCGCGGTCGACATCAACCCGGCGGCCGTGCGGTTCGCCCGGATCAACGCCGCGCTCGCCGGCACCCAGCGGGTCGACGTCCGGCACAGCGACCTGCTCGACGGCGTCGACGGCAACTTCGACCTGATCGTGTCCAACCCGCCGTTCATGATTGACCCCGAGGGCCGGACCTACCGCGACGGAGGCGGCCCGCACGGCCACGACCTACCGCTGTCGATCCTCGAGGCCGCCGTGCAGCGGCTGGCGGCGGGCGGCTCGCTGGTGCTGTTCAGCGGCACCGACATCGTCGACGGCGAAGACCCTCTGCTGGCGGCGGCCGCGTACCGGCTGGCCGGCACGGACCTGCGCTGGACCTATCGGGAGATCGATCCGGACGTCTACAGCGAAAACCTGGACAGTCCCGCCTACGCACACGCGGAGCGGATCGCGCTCGCCGTGCTCACCGCGACCCGGCCCTGAAAGGCAAACCGATGTCACTGACCGCATCCGGTCCGGCGGCCGTTGCCGGCACCATCGCCCAGCAGCGCCTCACCGTCGGGGTCGAGGAGGAGTTCCTGCTGCTGGACCCCTTCACTGGTCAAAACACGCCGATGGCGGACGACGCCCGCGCGGCGCTCAGCGACGACATGCTCGGGCTGAGCCGGGTCGAGTTCCGACGCAGCATGATGGAGATGGTCACGCCCGTGTGCACATCCCTGCCGCAGCTACGCCGCCACCTGGCCGGCAACCGGTCCGCCGCCGCAGCCGCCGCCGCATCGGTCGGCGCCGCGCTGGTACCGGTGGGCGCCACCCCTATCGGCGAGCCGGACCGCACCGTCGAGGACACCCCTCGCTTCCACGCCATCGCCCGGCACTACGGGCCCATCGCCCACGACCCTGCGCTGTGCGGCTGCCACGTCCACGTCGGTGTCCCGGACCAGGAGGTGGCCGTCCAGGTCTGCAATCACCTGCGGCCGTGGCTGCCGGTCGTGCAGGCGCTTTCGGCCAACTCTCCGTTTCACGCGGGCGGGGACACCTGCCATGCCAGCTGGCGCAGCATCCAGCTGGAGCGCTGGCCGAGCCTGGGACCGTCACCGTACCTGGAGTCGGTCGCACACTACGAGCGGACCGTGGCAGAGCTCGTCGCGTCCGGCGCGATGCTCGACGAGACGATGGTGCTGTGGTGGGCGCGCCCGTCCGGCCGCTATCCGACGGTCGAGGTCCGGGTCGCCGACGTCTGCCTCGCCGTCGAGGACACCGTCCTCATCGCTGGTCTGGTCCGGGCGCTGGTCGCTACGGCGCTCACTGACATCGCAGCGGGCCGGTCGGCGCCGCGGGTGCCCGGCCACCTGCTGCGGGCGGCGCACTGGGGCGCGGCACACAGCGGCCTGGACGGCTCGCTGACGGACGTGCGGCGGCGGATGGCCAGACCGGTCTGGGAAATGATCGATGCGCTCGTCGCGACCGTCGAGGCGGCGCTGGTGCACCACGGCGACCGGGACGCGGTCGCTGGCGAGCTGACCAGGCTGCGGGTCGAGGGCACCGGCGCGACCCGGCAGCGGCGGGCGTTCGAGCGGACCGGCGACCTGCCGGCGGTGCTGCGGGAGCTGGCCGTGCGCGTCTGAGGGCGTCGCCTCCAGTCCGTCGCGGCGCCGGTCTACGTTCCGTCGCGGTGCCGCTGCGTGTTGCGGAGCACCTCGTCGGTGCTGGCCGTGACCTGGTCGATCCGCTCCGCCAACGCGGCGTGCCGGCCCAGGTGCTGCCGGACCGCGGCGAGCAGCGCGGGCAGCGCGGTCGCGTCGGGATCGGCGAGGGCACGGTGGAGCCGGTCGAGGTCCGCGGCGGCAGCGGAGGGTGCGTTGGCCAGTGCGGCGACCTGCCCCGCGAGGCTGCGCAGGTGCGCGGTGTTGTCGGCGGTCCATTGCGCGACGGCGCGCACCCCGGCCCGGTGGTCCCGCTCGGCGCGGACCCGGTCCTCGCGGGTTCCCTGGTTGCCGGCGGCCGGTACGGCCCTGAGGTAGCGCCGCTCAGCGGCCTGACGGCTGGCCACGCCAAGCGCGGGCGCGAGGGCCTGCCAGCTGACACCGGACCGCCTGGCGGCCGCGATGAGCGCCGGCTCGGTGGCGGCGAGCCGCTCCTGGACCGACCGGAGCAGCACCAGCGCCTCAAGGACGGCGTCGGCGTCCACGGCCTCCCGGTCGTCGGCGCACCGCTCGGCCACCGCCTCGATCGCCGCCACGGCCGTGCTCAGCGCGTCCGGTCCGGCCATGCCCATCAACCTCTCCTCATGTGTCATCGATTCGTTGACGTTCCGCTTGTCATCGTTCCGATGACGTGGTACAACGAATGTATCGCGCATTGACCCACCAGTCGAGACCCAGGAGGTAGTCCAAATGTTGGTGCGCAGCGAACCCTTCACCGAGGTCAACCGGCTCGCCCAGCAGCTGTTCGGCGCCCCGTCGACCGGCACATGGTCCCGCCCGACGGCCATGCCCGCGGACGCGTACCGCAACGGCGACGAGTTCGTGATCGTGTTCGACCTTCCCGGCGTGGATAAAGACGCGATCGACATCGACATCGAGCGCAACGTGCTGACCGTCCGCGCAGAGCGACGCCCCATCGACCTCGGCGAGCAGGCCCAGGCGGCCCTGACCGAACGACCGTTCGGCGTCTTCTCCCGGCAGATGCTCCTCGGCGAAGCCCTGGACACCGACCGCATCGACGCGACGTACCAGAACGGTGTCCTTGCCCTTCGGATCCCGATCGCCGAGAAGGCGAAGCCCCGCAAGATCACCGTCGGTGGTCACGCCGAGCAGGAGCACAAGGTCCTCGACAGCTAAGCGGAGCACGAGGTGGTGAGCCATCATGCACACCGGACTGTCGCCGGAATGGGACCGCCGGTTCGACGAGGCGTTCACCGACCTCGTCAGCCACGACGATGACCTCGTCCGCGCCGAGTTCACCGGCCTGATCCAGCGGTCGTGGCCGACCCGCTCGAGCCCGGAGGACACCACCGGTGCAAAGAGCGGTAGCGCATCTGACGTGACGGTCGGCAGCGAGGGGGTCTTGGGTTGTCGGCCGTCACCTCGGCGCGTGGTGCATGTCCCGGACACGCACGGGTACACGCATTTCATGACCACATTCGTTCCAGGTGACAAGGTCACCTGGAAGTCCCACGGCAGGTAGGCGGTGGGAGGGTGGCGCGCAAGCTGACATCCGACACCGAGGCGGCCGGGCGCACCGTGCTCGCCTCGCGGACGAGCCGCAGTACCTGGCTGTGCAGCGACAAGCTCGGCGGCGAGGCCAGTCCACAAGCCCGAGGCCTGTGCTGGCGTTGAAGCGGCGGCCGTCCCTCACCTCGAGGTGAGGGACGGCCGCAATTTTTCGCACGGGATCAGGCGACAGAGGCCGGGAACCGCTCCCAGACCCGGTGCGCGCCCATCAGCGCCTGCACCTCGGTGAAGACGTCGGCCGCGTCATCGGCGGCGATCACACCGGGCGTGCCGGCGACGCCGGCGACGGTCAGGACCGCCGAACCCGCGCCGTACGCGCCGATCGCCTTGCCATGCCGCCAGCCCTCCTCGACCAACAGGAGCACCCGCGGGTCGACGGCGGACGGCTTCGCGCCCGCCTTCGCGTCACGGGCCGGGATCGCGTCGGGTGCCGGCCGCGGGGCGCCGGCGAGCAGGATCGCGTCGAACTCGACCGACCGTGCGGTGGCGAACGTCCGCTGCACCGGCAGGTCGCCCACGACACCGCCGTGCGGCGCGATCAGCAGCGGCGTCATCCCCGCGGCGAACACCGCCGTACGCACAGCGGCCACTACGCCGAGGTCGCCGCTCGGGTCGACGACGACGCCGACGGTCCGGCCGTCGGTTGGCCACACCTCGCCGATCTGGGACAGGGCGGGGCTGAGTGTGACGTCGATCAGGAGCTCGGTCGGTTCCGGAGCTGGCAGACCCAGCCCGGCGGCGACCCGCGCGCACAGCACGGGGTCGATGTTCGCCAGCGCCAGCAGCTGCCGCTCCTTGATCGGCTGCTCGTAGCATTTGGCAAGTTCGAAGGTGTACGCGCGGATGATGTGCTCCCGCTCCACCGGCGACATGCTCAGCCAGAACAGTCGGGCGTGGCTGTAGTGGTCGTCGAAGGACGCGGGACTGGAGCGCACCTTGCTCGCCTCGGTCACCGTCACCGGGACGTCGAGGAACGCCTGCTCGGCGTCACCTGCGACCGAGGGGTTGCCACCGTCCAGGGAGTTCGGCCGGTACGGCGCGACGCCCCCGTGGACCGCCTGCTGGTGGAACCCGTCACGGAGCATGTCGTTGACCGCAGCGTGCGGCCGGTTGATCGGAATCTGCGAGAAGTTCGGCCCGGCGAGGCGGGTGATTTGCGTGTCGACGTAGGAGAACAGCCGCGCCTGCAGCAGCGGGTCGTTGGTCACGTCGATCCCGGGCGGCAGGTTGCCCAGGTGGAAGGCGACCTGCTCGACCTCGGCGAAGAAGTTCGTCGGTGTGCGGTTCAGCGTCATCTTCCCGATCGGCTGTACCGGGGCCAGTTCCTCGGGCACGAGCTTCGTCGGGTCGAGCAGGTCGATGCCTTCGAACGTCTCGTCCGGGGTGTCGGGCAGCACCTGGATGCCCAGCTCCCACACCGGGAACGCGCCTGCTCAGCGCCGGCATGCCACGCGGGGTGTGGTCCGAGTTCGAGGAGCGCTTCGGCTCCCGGATCCTCGAGTGGTACGGCACCACCGAGGGCGTCGCGTTCGCCTACAAACCGGTCGGCCAGGGGCCGGTCGGATCCTTCGGCAAGCCGCCGGCGGGCGTCATCGAGATGGACGTTGTGGACGACGAGGGACACTCCGTGCCACCTGGCGTCCCCGGCGAGCTGATCGCGCGATCGTCCGGTGTGGATGCTCAGCTGACCTACATCGGCCAGCCCGAAGCGTCGGCCGAGAAGGTCCGGGGCGGCTGGCTGCACACCGGCGACATGGTCACCCGCGACGACGACGGCTGGCTGTTCTACGCCCATCGCAAGGAACAGGGCGCGATCCGCAAGCTCGGCGAGTTCATCGCCGACGGCTACATCACCCGCGTGCTGGCCGCCGAGCCGACCGTGGCCGACGTGTTCGTGTACGGGATCCCGTCCGACACCGGAGCCCCCGGAGAGTCCGACATCGTGGCCGCGGTCCTGCCCGTCCCCGGCGCGGACTGCGACCCGCAGGCCCTGATCGCCCTGGTCGCGGCCCAACTTGAGCGCTCGCACGTGCCCGACGTGGTGCAGCTCGTGCGGGCCCTGCCGACCACGTCGGCCGGGAAGATCGAGCGTCAGGTGCTGATGAAGCTGCTCGACCGTCCCGACGCGACCGTCATCGACACCTACGACCGCCGACGAGGAGCCAACCCATGACCGGCCGCACCATCACCTCGCTCAACGACTACTTCGAGGACTTCGCGGTCGGGGACCGGTTCGTGACGGCCGGCCGCACCATCACCCAGGAGGACATCAACCGGTACACCGACCTCTCCGGCGACGCCCATCCCCTGCACACCTCGCCGGAGGACGCCGCCCACAGCATCTTCGGCCGCATCACCGCGCAGGGGGCACTGACCCTCTCGCTCGTGACCGGGCTGGAGTTCGCCATGACCGGCAGCGAGGAGCGGGGGCTGCTCGTGTTCTCCGGCATGGACCGGGTGCGCTTCCTCAAGCCGGTGTTCGTCGATGACACCATCCACCTGGTCGGCACGGTCGCCTCGCTCGACGACCGGGGCGACCGTGGGCTGGTCGTCTTCGACCACGAGGTCCGCAACGACCGGGAGGAGATCGTGGCGGTGTACGGCAAGCGGATGTTCTACCGGAAGCGGCCGTCCGCGTAGTGGGGTTCGGCACCCCCATAGGTCGCGCGGCGCCCGCCGTGGCACAGGTCCGACGGGCCGGTCGCGCTGTGGCGTGACCGGCCCGTCGATGGTGGTGCTCGTTCGCGTCAGCAGTACAGGTTGCCGCCCGCGGGAACGCCCAGGATCCCGACGAACCGGTTGTAGTTGTTCACGCGGCTCTGCACCTGGGCAGGGTTGGCGCCGTTGCACTCGATGCTGTTGATCGCGCGGATCGTGACGCCGAAACCCTGGCTGTTCACCATCGCGTTGTGCGACGTGGTGCCGGCGCCGCCGGTGCCGGTCATCCAGTACCACAGGCCCGTCTGCCAGGAGATCGACGAGTTGGTCGCCACGAGGTTCGGGTTGTTGAGCAGGTTGACGCCGAGCGCGTCGCCGGCAGCCTTGTAGTTGAAGTTCCAACTCAGCTGGATCGGGCCGCGGCCGTAGTACGCGGCCTGACCGGCGGGGCAGCCGTAGGGCTGGCTGGTGTCGCAGTAGTGCGGGTAGTTGGCGGTGTTGATTTCGTTGATGTACACCAGCCCGCCGGTCTCGTGGCTGACGTTGGCCAGGAACGCGGCGGCCTCCTGCCGCTTGATCGTGTCGCTGCCGGTGGTGGCGAACGCGGGGTACTTCTTCATGGCGTCGGTCAGCCCGGCGTAGGTGTAGAACGAGTTCCGGCTCGGGAACATCTGGTTGAACTGCGCCTCGCTGACCACGAAGCCGCTCCCACCACCGCCTCCACCGCCGGTGCTACCGCCCGGGACCGTCCACTTCTGGTTGGCGCCGCCGCCGCAGGTCCAGATCTGCAGAGCCGTGCCGTCGGCCGAGCTCACACCGGTGGCGTCGAGGCACTTGTTGGACTGGGGGTTGACGATGTCGCGGGCGGCGTTGGCGACCCACTGCTGGGCGCCGCTGCCGTTGCAGTCCCAGAGCTGGACCTTGGCCCCGTCGGCCGTCGAGCCGGCGGAGACGTCGAGGCACTTGCCGAGGGCCCGGATCGTGCCGTCGGTGCCCACGGTCCAGCTCTGCGCGCCGGTGCCGTTGCACGTCCACAGCTGGACCTTGGTGCCGTTCGTGGTGCTGGCGCCGGCGACGTCGACGCACTTGCCGCCGTAGCCGGTGATCGCGCCGGTGCCCGCTGCGGCCGCGGTGCCCGGGATGAGGATGAAGGTGCCGAGGAGGGCAGCCGCTGCCGCGACGAACACTCGGCGTAGGTAAGCCGATCGTGATCTGTCCATGGTGATGCTCCTGAGTGAGGGAGTGGGCGGGACATGGACCCTGATCTCTGGGGGCTTTTTTCATATCGCAAAGTTAGTTAACTGTAAAGAGTCTTTCCTTTATCTGGACACATCGCTGCGAGATCCGAAGACATCCAACGCCATCTACGTCGGCTGCAGGCCCTCAACCATCTGCCGCCCGACTCTGCGCGCCGGCCGGGATCGGGTCGAACGACGTCCCGTCCGCCGGGCCCACCTCATGCCCCCCGTCCCGCACCAGGTACACGAAATGTGCCGGGTCCGCGCGGCGAAGTCGGCCCGCTGCTCGTCGGTCCAGTCGTCGCGGTGGGTGCGGGGGTACTCGGCATAGTCCGGTTCGGTCAGCAGCCGGACCACGTAGACGGCGTTGGCGCGCACCTCGATGCGCCACCGATCGTCGGGCCACTCGCCCTTGGCCTCGACGACGCCATCGACGACGTGGTCGAAGGTGAACCCGTCCAGCGCGGACGCGGTTCGGCCGGATCCGGGTGGTGGGGTCACGGAAGATCACGCCGGTCTTCTTGCAGTGGCGGAACAGTGATCGTAGGACGCTGAGGGTGATGTGACGGTTGCTGCCGTGCAGGCCGTCGGTGGCGTCGAGGATGTCCTGGCGGGTGACTTCGCGGAGGTGTCCGAGACGGTCCGACCAACCCAGGGGCAGCGGACGGATGTGGTTGAGGTAGCTCCAGGCGGTTTCAGGGTTGCGGGCCCGGGTTCGTGGGCCTCCGTCGTGCAGGACACGCAGCCATGTCTCGACGTCGTGTCGGATGCCGGGGGTGAGGGGTCCGAGTTTGCGGTCCGGTCACCTGTCGAAGGCGGGTGTCTTGTCGTCGTGGAACAGGTCCAGGTCGTGAGGGACGTCGACGGTGCGTTCGATCGTCAAACCATGGTGGCGTAAGGCAGGGGCCAGCTCGGTGTAGCGGATCTTGTCGTCGTCGGCATGGTTGGACAGCAACACCACCAACGCCCGGTCGATATCTTGGGCGATCCACCGGCCCCAGCCTCTGGACGCGGCGAGGGCGCGCCCGGCACCATTCACCGCGACGTCCGCCGCAGTGGCTGTCCGGGTGGCGTTGACGTACCTCCAGTTGATACTGGTGCGCAGATCGCCGGCATACTAATCTGCTTGGCAAGACCGGCATCTCCCCCCGTGGATGCCGGTCTCTATGCTTCGCCGCCGACAGCACCCGCCGGACGCCTGATCGGCCGACGCGACCCCGGTGCGGTCCTCCGACCAGAACGTCGGCGGGTCGCACGGGCGACCGACATCAGCCCTGGCCGCGGCGGAGCACTATCGGGGCTGTTCAGTGGAGAGACCCGCGACGACCTCGATGGCCTCGGCCGCGGCACGCCGCGGCGCCTGAGGTGGTGCGGCACCGTTTCCGGGAACCCCGATCTGGACGCCGACCGCGGGATGTCCCACGTTGCCGAGCATGTGCCGCAGCATGCCGCGGGTGGGGGCACATCCGAAGCGCAGGACCAGCTGCGGATCGTGGACCCGGTGCACGGCGAGCCTCAGCTGTTCGCGCACGACAGGGTCCCCGGTGCGACAGCACCGCCACAGCTGACTGTTGTGGATCGACGGTGCCCACACCGCGTCGCCGACAGCGGCGGCGGACGTCTCCCGGTCCCAGGTTGGGGTGTTGTTCATGATGGCTCCTGCGTGCCGGGTGCAGGGACGACGGGCGCCCGCGGCTGCGTGACCGGCCGGTCGCCGACCCTGCCGGCGACACCGACCCGGATGGCTGCGGCGGGATACCTGCCGGCCGCTGGCAGCCGGCGCGGCGCCCTGTGCCGGGCAATCGCCGTCACGTCGCTGACCGACGCTGTGGCAAGACCAGCCGCGACGGCGGTGAGCAGCACAGCCGAAACGGCTTCACCCGCCGTCAACCAGTCATTCCTCGCTACACCCGGCGTGGTGATGACGACATACGCGGTCTCATTCACGCTTCCGGGAAGCTCCTGCCCGGTCAGCGTGTACGCCCCGGCACCGACCTGTTCCGCCGCCTCCCTGAGCAGGGTGAGGTCTCTGCCGGGGACGAAGCCACCGACAATCGGACGTTGGTCACTGCGCCGGACGGCGATCGCCCGGTACAGCGCCCCGCTCCTGGGAGCCCGCTCGACCGGGCCGGTGTACCGCAGCTCGGTCAGCAGATCCGGGTCGCTGGAACCGGGAAAGCGCAGTATGTCGACGCCCACGCCCTCTGCCGCCAATGCCACACGGGTGTGGTGCAGGGCCGCGCCGCAGCTGATCAGCAGCAGCCGTCCGTCCGGGTCGATGTCAGCCAGCTGGCGCCGCCAGTCGGCGTACAGTTCGATGCGATCCTCGTTGATGCGCCACCGCCACGGCTGCGTGTCCGACACGGACGGTGCGCTGAGCGCCGCGAACGTCGCCTGCGTCAAGGACCGGCTGACCGCGCCGGCCCGGGCCGCGACACCGCCAGCGGTGTAGTGAATCGTCACCATGGCGCGCCCCTCAAGGACTCACATCGTCAGTTACCCACCACGGTCCTGGAAAGCGGACGCGACCGGCAGGGGCGAAGGTCCTCTGCGGCCGTGCCCAGCAGCACCGGCCCCCAGACATCGCGCCCGGTCGACCCTGCACCAGGTGCCCTTCGGCCCATGCGACGGGCTCACCCGCGGGTGATGGTGAGACGGATGGGGCCGCTGCGGTCCCACGGCCGGGGCACCAGGAGGACGCCATGACATACCGGATCGCCATCAACGGATTCGGCCGGATCGGCCGGGACTTCATCCGGTGTCTCGTCGAGCGCGGGCTACTCGGCGAGGGCTACACGATCGTCGCGGTCAACGACCTCTACGACACCTCGACGCTCGCCCACCTGCTGCAGCACGACTCGACCTTCGGCCGCCTGCGCACCACCGTGGACGTCGACCCGTCAGGCGGCGGTATGACCGTCGAAGGCCAGTACGTCGAGGTGCTCCGCCAGCGAGACCCACTGTTCCTGCCGTGGGAGGACCTCGACGTCGACCTCGTCATCGAGTCCACCGGCAAGTTCCGCACCCGCGACGACGCTGCGACACACCTCAAGGCCGGCGCCCGCAAGGTGCTCATCTCCGCACCCGGCAAGGACGTCGACGCCACCATCGTCCTCGGCGTCAACACCGGCAGCTACGACGCGGCCCAGCACGACGTCGTCTCCGCGGCATCCTGCACGACCAACTGCGCCGCGCCCATGGCGCAGATCCTGCATCAGGCGTTCGGGATCGAGCAGGGATACCTGACCACCGTGCACGCCTACACGAACGACCAGATGGTCCTCGACGCTCCGCACAAGGACCTGCGGCGCGCGCGCACCGCGGCCGTCAACATCATCCCCACCAACACCGGCGCCGCGAAGGCCGTCGGCCTGGTCCTGCCCGACCTCGCCGGCAAGCTCGGCGGCGTCGCCCTGCGGGTGCCGGTCGAGAACGGCTCGATGACCGACCTGACTGTCCGGCTCGCGCAGCCCGCGACGACGGAGCAGATCAACGCGGCTTTCGCCGCCGCGGCAGCCGGACCCCTCGCCGGCGTCCTGCGCTACAGCGAGGAACCGCTGGTCTCCCGCGACATCATCGGCGACCCCTCCTCGTGCGTCTTCGACGCCGGCCTCACCGCCGCCGACGGCCGCCTGGTCAAGGTCTTCGGCTGGTACGACAACGAGTGGGGATACACCAACCGGCTGGTGGACCTGGCCGAGATGTTCGCCGGGACGAAACACTGACCGGTGATGCTGCGGCGGACCGGGACAGCGGCCTCCCGCCGACTGCCCTGGTCCGTCACAGCGCCCACGGCTGACGGTCATCAGCCGCCTGTGCGGGTCGACATCCGGCAGCCACCGGTCGGCATCGGCGTACAGGTCGAGGACATCGTCGTGCACCTGCCAGCGCCACGGCTGGCTGTTGAGGATCGACGGGGCCAGCTGGGGTTCTGCGCCGCTTGGTGCAGCACCGTGCTCATTGCACAGCCCTCCTCGACTCGGCCCGGCACATGGCGGCTCCAGCATCAGGTGCGTTGCCCGGTAGTTCGAGCTTCACGCTCGGAGCAGGACCATTCGTGATCTTCGTCGTCAACCGGAAGCAACCCGTCACGGAAACCACGCCACATATCCTCTGCTGCATGCCTGACGATCATGTGTACGGTGTGCGGTTCTTCGTCCCAGGGGTTGCGGCGACGATGGCTCAGTGGCAGGGCTCGCTCGGACGTTCCGGTCTGACCCTGGACGGCGAGTCGCTGACATCGCAGCACCTTGGCTTTCGCGTGTTGGCGGAGTGGGTGGAGAACGACGGCTCGTTCGCCCAGGCGTTCGGTCACGGCACGATGTCAGCGGAGGAACAGCGCGCGGTCGCTGCGGCCGGCAGCGCCCTGGTCCTGGATCTGCCGGTGTACCTCGGCGCGGCGGCGGGAGGGGTGGCGACGCTGATCGCCGCGCTGGCCGACGCCGGTGCGTTGGGGGTGCGGCTCGAGCAGTCGAAGCTGGACTGGTCCGTCGCACACTGGCTTCGGAGTCTCGAGGGCGGCAACCCGTGGGCGCTGTACCGCTGCGCCGTCGTGGTGCTGCAGGACCGCAGTGTGTCGCGATCCTGCGGCATGCACGCGTTCGGGTTGCCGGACGCGCGAGTCGAGGCTCCACCGTTGGAGGCCAACCGGTTCCTTGGCGAGTTCAACGTGTATCAACTGGCGGAGGACCCCGTGCTGGTCAGTGGCGACACGTTCAGGCCCGACCTGGATACCCCTCGCCGCCGCCTCGAGCGCTGGCCCGATGACGGGTATCCGCCGGGCCACGCTTGCCACAACCCCTTTGGCGTCTGGCGTCTGGGCGCCGAGGGAGGTGAGGCGGATTCGCGGAGCGAACTTCGACCCGTGTTCATTCCCGCGCTGGTGGCCCTCCTCACTGCCGCCGAGGCAGAGGCCGGTCGGCGCCTCCGCCACGAAGAGGTGGAACGGGTCACCAGCGAAGGCACCTGCATGATGATGGCCCATGCCGATGCGCAGCAGCTCGAACGCAGTCGCGGTTACGCAGACCTCGAGCCCGAGCTCGCCTGGAGGCAGTGGCAGGTCCTGCGCGAGTCCCGAGGCTGACAACGCAGCGATCAACACGCTGGCCTCGGCATACAACACCAGACCACGGCGGGAGGTCTTCTGCGGCCCTGCCCCTGGCGGTGCCGTGCACCCTGGTAGCGGGCATGGGCAGCTTCGCGTTGCCGGCCGGTCGGAGCCGGGTCATCGGGTGATCCGGCTCCGGCCGCGCTCGTTCAGGTCGGGGCGGCCGCCGGGCGCAGCTCCGGGATGCGCACCGGCAGCCGGGCGGCGATCTGCGCCGGCAGGCATCGCACGCTGAGCAGCCGGGTCCGGTCGGTGCCGGCGCACAGGATCCCGTCGCTGCCGGCCGGGATGAACAGGCAGGTGCCGGCCGACGCGTGGACGGTGGCCCCGTCGATGGTTGCGGTGAGCGCGCCGGTGAGGACCACCACAGCCTCCTCGACGCCGTGCGCCGCCTCGACCGGGATGACCGCGCCGAGCGGCAGGTCCCAGTGCTCCACGGACTCGCACTCGCTGAAGAGCATCCCACGCCGGGCCAGGCACTGCCAGCGCCCGGGCGCCGAGCCGGTCGACCGGACCAGCGCGGGCCCGGTGCCGGGCGCGACGATCACGGCGCCACCGCCAGGTGCACGACGGCCAGGTGCAGCGCCGGCGAGGTGACCCGTGCCCGGGCGCCCGCCGGCACGAGGACGCAGGTGCCGGGGAACAGGGCCACGTCGCCGGTCGCGTCGCTGTGCAACGCGCCGTGGCCGCGCACGACGTAGACCGCCAGTTCCGTGTCGTCGTGGCCGAGCACCACCGGTGCGGTCACGTCGAGGGACTCGATGCGCCGCAACGGACCGGTGAAGACGCCCGCCGTGTCCACGACCCCGTCGGCGAACAGATCTCTGAGCACGACGCCGCCCATCGGGGCTCCTTCACTGCTGTGGCCCCGCAGGGCACGGTCGGTGGCTGGGGCGATGGACTCCACGACGAGCCAGTCAAGGTCACTGTCGCCGACGTTGCGCAGTCCGTGGGTGTGGCCGATGCCGGTCAGCGCCAGCGACCCGGCGCGCACCGGGTGGGCGACGCCGTCGAGCAGCAACTCGCCCTGGCCGGACAGGATGAGGTAGCTCTCCTCGGTGCGGCTGTGCAGGTGCTCACCGCTGATCCCGCCGGCCGGAATCGACGCCCATTCCACCGCCTCGCACGGTGAGCTCAGTTGGCGCCGACCGGCGAAGCAGGTCCACCGGGTCGCCCCGGCCGCCCCGTGCACGCCGTGCACGACCGCCGGGTGCGCGGTGGTGCCGACGGTGGCCGGGCGCGACACGGTCACCGGGTCACCTCGAAGCGGGCCTCGGCCAAGGCGCGGGCGGCCTCGGCGAGTTCGGCGTCGGTGACGTCGTTGACGAACGTCGCCGAGCCGATGCCGATCGGCAGCGGCAGCCGCTGCTGACCGTCGCGGTGCCGCACGGTGTCACGCAGCGCCCGGCCTAGGGTGTCCGGGGTGCACAGCGGATGCCACGTCGGCAGCCGCAGCGCCGCCATCACCGCCAGGATCTCCCGGCGTTGCCCGGCGTCGAGCAGACCGCGCCGTTCGGCCAGCACGGTGGTGAGCGCCATGTCGACGCTGACCGCTTCACCGTGCAGCAGTTCCGGCAGGGCGTGCATCTCGAGCGTCGGGCTGAACGTGTGCCCGTAGTCGACGACCCGCTCGAGAACCTTCTCCCACAGATTGGGCTGCAGCTCCTCCAACATCCCCTGGATGGCCCGCTCAAGCAGCTCGGTGGCCGCATCGGCGGGGTGCTGCATACGGGTGGTGACGAACTGCCCGGCGTGCTGGGCGAACAGTTCGAACAGCCGGCCGTCCTTGATCAGCGCGATCTTCAGCACTTCGGCGAGGCCGTTGCTGACGTGCCGGTGCGGCAGCGTGCCGAGGAAGGTGCGGTCCAGCAAGGTGCGGTCGGCGGCGAAGTAGCTGCCGAGCCGGTTCTTGTGGCCGTTGTTGTTGATGCCGGTCTTGATCCCGACCGCAGCGTCGACCAGGCCGATCAGGGTGGTCGGCACGCGGACGTACGGCGTGGCCCGCCGATACATGCCGCAGGCGAAGCCCACCATGTCCAGCAGGACGCCGCCGCCGACCCCGATGACAGGCTCGCGGCGCCGGTCGATGCCGAAGTCGTCGAGCGCGTCGATGATGCGCAGGGTCGTGTCCATGGCCTTCGCGGTCTCGCCGCTGTCGATGACGCAGATGCGGTGAATGACGTCGTGGTGCTCCAGGTAGGCACGGATTCGGGCGCCGTAAAGCCGGTCGACGTTGGCGTCGACGACCAGGAGCCGTCGAGGCCGTCCGCCGGCCGGAGTGACGTCCTCCAGCAGCGTCAGGTTGTCCAAAGCGAAGACGTCGTCGCAGAGCTGGATCTCGTAGCTGACCGACTGGGTCGCCTTGACGGCCCAGTGCGTGACCGGGGCGCCGAGTGCAAACAATCCGGCGGATTGCTCGCTTGGGTGCGTCGTGGGTAGCACGGATTGTTCCCCTCGCTGGTGTCTACCGATTGCCTGTTCATCGAACGGAAACATTTGTGCAAAGCTGCTGTCATGCGATGCTGGCAACTGGCGCAGAAATGACATTTACTGACGACGCGAGAAAGGGAGCCGACTGGCACGATTAATACACCAGGCGACCTCACGCGCCTCAAGTTCAAGTGATGACCATCACAGTCATTATCTGCTCATGTACGCTCTGAACTGCTGATTTGCGATACGAATTGTAGATCTTGCGTCGCTCAGACCGCGGGTTGCCCGCTAGCTTTATCGTCTGTTATAGTTCCGGCGACGACGGGGGGATCATCGATTCACGCCGACATGACTGCGGCTCGGACTGGCATCCGCGCAGTTCATGCGCCACCTATTTAGATGAGTGAGCGCATCGTGAACGGGGGGTTTATTTGCCATGTCAATTGTTACGGAAGAATCCGGACTCCGGGTGCCGACTGCGCGTGCGGTCGACCATCTGGCGTGGACCGTGCCCGATCTCGACGCGGCCGTCGACTTCCTCGGGGAGCACCTCGGCGGCGCCTGCTGCTACCGGCAGGGCCCGGTCCAGGACCCGGTCGGTGACTGGATGACCCGCAAGTTGGCCGTGCACCCACGAGCCGTCGCCCACATCGCGATGGTGCGGCTGGGCCGGCTGCGCAACCTCGAGCTGTTCGGCTACACCGCGCCGGACCAGCGCACCACGCCACCCGCGGCCGACGATGTCGGCGCCTTCCACCTCGGGGTCCATGTCCAGGACGTGGCCGCCGCGGCGGACCGGCTCGCCGCGGCGGGCGGAGTGCGCCGCCTCGGACCGTCCTTCTTGGACACACCGGCCGGCCGGATCAAGCTGACCACCGGACCGGAGCACGTGTCCTACGGCGTGGCCGACCTCGACGCGACCCTGGCGTTCGTCGTCGAGGTGCTCGGCGGGACACCGGTCGGAGCGGTGACCACGATGGACACTACTGCAGACCCGGACGCCCAAGAACTCGGGGTGCGGCCCGGCACGGTGCGGCGGGTGACCGTGCGGCTCGGCCCGGCCACGCTGGTCGAGCTGGTCGAGCACCGCACCGGCGGCCGGCGCGTTCCACCGCGCAACAGCGACGTCGGTGGTCACCACCTCGCGCTGCACGTCGAGGACGTCGACGCCGCCGCGCGGTATCTGGACCGGCAGCCCGGCGTCACCGTGCTCGGCACCCCGGAGACCGTCCCGGACGGTCCCATCGCCGGCGACCGATGGGTGTATTTCGCCACTCCGGTCGGCTTGCAGATGGAGGTGCTGCACATGCCCGACGGTGCGCTGCCCTACGAGCGGGACACCACCGCGCGCCGTGCGACGGTCAGCGACTGGCTGGCCGCGCCCGACCCGACGAACCGGACTCCGACCCGGCCCATGACGCAGAGAAGGATGATCGATGCGCTGGACTGATCTGTACATCGCCGGGACCGGCGCCTACCTGCCCAAGACCGAGAGCGTCGAAGACGCCATCGCTGAGGGGCGCTACGACGCCGACAGCGCCGTGCACACCGACCATCTGTCGGTCACCGTCGCCCCCGACGGCGAGAACATCGCCGACATGGCCGTGCATGCCGGCCGGGAGGCGGCCGCGCGGGCCGGTGCCGGCCCCGCCGACGTCGGCGCGGTGTTCTACTCCGTGGTGCTCCACAACGGCATCGACGTGTGGAACGCCGCAGCCTACATCCAGCAGGGCGTGGCCGCGGAGGGCGCGTTCGCCGCCGAGGTCCGCGCCGGGTCAAACGGCGGTCTCGTCGCGGTCGAGGTCGCCGCCTCCTACCTGGCCACCCACCCCGCCGCGACGCTCGCCGTCGCCACCGCCGGGGACCTGTGGTCAGCGCCGTACTTCGACCGGTGGCGCGCCGACCGGATCCTGTACGGCGACGGCGCGGCCGCGGTCGCCCTGTCCACCCGGGGCGGGTTCGCGCGGATCGTGTCACTGGTCAACGTCACCGACCCGACCCTGGAGGCGATGCACCGGGGCCGGCAACCGTGGGGGCCGTTCCAGTTCAGCGCGGAGCAGCCGATCGACCTGCACCGGCGGCATGAGGAGTTCCTGGAGACGTTCGACAAGGACGAGGTGTGGCAGCGGGTCCAGGCCGGCGCCAAGACCGCGGCGACAACCGCGCTGCAGGAGGCCGACCTGAGCCTCGCCGACGTCGAGCACATCGTCGTGCCGCACTTCGGCCGCAACTTGATCACCAAGCAGTGCCTGGAGCCGATGGGCGGCGCCGACCTCGATCGCACCACGTGGGAGTTCGCCCGGCAGGTCGGCCACCTCGGCCCCGGCGACCAGTTCGCCGGGCTCAATCACCTCGCCGAGCGCGGTGCGCTGAACGCCGGCGACCGCGTGTTCCTGTTCGGCGTCGGCGGTGGCTTCTCCTGGAGCTGCGCCGTCGTGGAGATCCTCGACGAACCCTCCTGGGCCAGCGTCGCGACCTGATGAGGAGCCGACCATGCCAGCCAACGGAATCCTGGGCATCGGCGTGCACCTGCCGGAACGGACCATCGACAACACACAGATCAGCAGCTGGACCGGCGCGCCCGCGCACTGGGTGTCGGAGCGGACCGGTGTGGTGCACCGCCGCTACGCCGGACCCGGCACCACCACGTCCGACCTCGCCCGCGCCGCCATCGAGAACCTCTTCGGCGACGACGCCGAAGCCCGGCAGCGCATCGGCCTGATCGTCCTGGCCACCTCGACCCCGGACCAGCCGCAGCCGGCGACCGCGGCGATCCTGCAGCACAAGCTCGGCATGTCGACGCTGCCCGCGTTCGACGTCAACGCCGTGTGCTCCGGATTCGTCTACGCCCTGGCCACCGCCGCGGCGCTGCTGGACGCGCACGGCGGCGGGGAGTCCGCGCTCGTCGTCGGCGCCGACATGTACTCCACCATCATGGACCGCACCGACAAGCGCACGGTCAGCCTCTTCGGCGACGGTGCGGGCGCGGTCCTCATCGGCCCGGTCCCCGATGGCTACGGGCTGCTCGCGAGCCGCCTCACCACCCAGGGATCCTACCGGGAGCTGGTCGAGGTCGTCGCCGGCGGCACCCGCGAACGCACCACTTCGGCGGCGCTGGCCGCAGGGCGGGACCTGTTCCGGATGAACGGGCGCGGGGTACGCGACTTCGCGATGCACGCCGTGCCGAAGGTCATCGACGAGGCCCTGTCGGCCGCCGGGCTCACCGTCGGTGACATCGACCGGGTGGTGATGCACCAGGGCAACGCCCGGCTCGTCGAGGCCCTCGCGCAGGAGCTCGGCGTCGGCATGGACCGGGTGCCGCTGACCGCACCGCAATACGGCAACACCGGTGCCGCGTCCATCCCGATCACCCTGCACAAGGCCAATGCCGAACGACCGTTCCAGCGCGGTGAACGGGTCCTGCTCGCCGCCGTCGGCGGGGGCATGACCGCCGGCGCGTCCGTGCTCGTCTGGTACTGAAGGAGCGCAGCTGTGCGTCTGAAAGGCAGGACCGCCGTCATCACCGGCGGCAGCAGAGGGCTCGGCCGGGCCATCGCCCAGCGCTACCTCGACGAGGGCGCCAACGTGGTGTGCGCCGCCCGCAGCCCGCACGAGCTCCACACGATGATCGCCCAGTTCCCGGACCAGGCCGAGTTCCAGCCGGTCGACGTCACCGACCCCGACAGCGTCGCCGGGGTGATGCGATACACGGCGGACCGCTTCGGCGGGCTCGACATCGTGGTGGCCAACGCCGGGGTCAACCACGACGGCAAGATCGACCGGATCGACCCCGCCGCCTGGCGCGCCATGGTCGACACCAACCTCAACGGCGTCTTCTACAGCGTCCAGGCCGCCGCGAGGCAGATGCTCGCCCAGGGCAGCGGCGCGATCGTCACCGTCTCCTCGTGCATGTCGAGCCGGGTCGCGATCGGCGCCGCCGGCTACTCCGCGACGAAGGCCGCCGTGGAGCAGTTCACCCGCACCGCCGCGATCGAGCTGGGCCGCAAGGGGATCCGGGTCAACTGCCTGGCCCCGGGCATCCTGGAGGAGGGCATGGGCCGGGAGGTCGCGACCAATCCCAAGCTGTGGGCGGCCTACCAGTCCCGGATCTCCCTCGGCCGGGCCGGGCGCCTCGACGAGGCCGCCGACGCCGCGGTCTACCTCGTTGCCGACGGCAGCTCCTACGTCAACGGCCACGTCCTGGAGGTCAACGGGGGTCTGCTGTGGGCGTGACCCCCTCCGTGCGGCTCGAGGTCCTCGACGGGATCGGCACGATCCGGCTGGACCGCCCACCCGTCAACGCCCTCGACATCGCTGCGCAACAGGCGCTGCGCGACGCCGCGGCCGAGGCCGCGGAACGCGACGACGTCGCCGCGGTCGTCGTGTCCGGCGGCGAGCAGATGTTCTCGGCCGGCGCCGACATCAAGCAGATGGCGCAGATGAGCCACGCCGACATGGTCGTGCACGCCGAACGGTTGCAGGCCGCGTTCACCGCCGTTGCCGACATCGCCAAACCCGTCGTCGCGGCCGTCGCCGGGTTCGCCCTCGGCGGCGGCTGCGAGCTGGCCCTCACCGCCGACTACCGGGTCTGCGGTGAGAGCGCCACGATCGGCCTGCCGGAGATCCAGCTCGGGGTCATCCCGGGCGCCGGCGGCACCCAGCGGCTCAGCCGGCTCGTCGGGCCGTCCCGCGCGAAGAACATGATCCTCACCGGTCGGCCCGTTGACGCGGTCCGCGCCTACGAGATCGGCCTGGTCGACGAGGTCGTCCCCGACCACCAGGTCCTGCCGGCCGCCAGGGCATGGGCGGCGCAGTTCGTCGGCGGCCCGGCGCTCGCGTTGCGGGCCGCGAAACAGGCCGTCGACCTCGGCGCCGGCACCGACCTGCGCTCCGGGCTGCAACTGGAACGCACCCTGTTCGCCGGGCTGTTCGGCACCGCCGACCGGGCCATCGGCATGGACGCGTTCGTGTCCCGCACCCCCGGCGGCGCACGGTTCGTCGGCCGCTGAAGCCCCGCACCACCAACCCCTTCCACCGAAAACGTGAGGATCACAGTGCCCAAGTTCACCCGCCGCCGCGTCTTAGTCACCTCCGCCGTCTCCGGCGGACTCGTCACCGTCGGCGGCGCGGCCCCGGCCCACGCCGAGCCGCGGGTCGCCGGGCGCCCGGTCGCCCCGGCCACCACGATCACCCCCGCTGACGCCCAGTACCCGGACCTGGTGCGCGGGACCAACCTGCGGTTCGTCGGCAGCCCCGACGCCGTGCACCTGGTGCACAGCACCGAGCAGGTCGTCGCCACCGTGCGGCAGGCGGTGCAGTCCGGTCGCCGGCTCGCTGTGCGCAGCGGCGGGCACTGCTACGAGAACTTCGTCGCCGACCCCGCCGTCCGGGTCGTCATCGATCTCTCGCCGATGCGCGCGATCACCTTCGACCCGGTCCGCAACGCGTTCTGCGTCGAGGCCGGCGCCACCCTCGGCGAGGTCAACGACACGCTGTACAAGGGCTGGGGGGTCACCATCCCGGCCGGCGCCTGCCCGACCGTCGGGGTCGGCGGGCACATCACCGGCGGCGGCTACGGCGCTCTGGCCCGCACGTACGGGCTGTCCGTCGACTACGTGCAGGCCGTTGAGGTGGTCACGGTCACCGCCGCCGGCACGGTGAAGGTCGTCGTGGCCACCTCCGCCACCGGTGACCCCAACCGTGAGCTGTGGTGGGCGCACACCGGCGCGGGCGGCGGCAACTTCGGGGTCGTCACCCGGTTCTGGCTCAGCAACGGCGCGCCGCGCGGCACCGAACCGTCGCAGCTGCTGCCGCGCCCACCCCGCGAGCTGCTCGTCAGCAACGTCTCCTGGGCGTGGAGCGAGCTGAATGAGACGTCCTTCAGCCGGCTCATGCGCAACTTCAGTGGCTGGTACGAGCGCAACAGCGACCCCTCCTCCCCCTATACGGCGCTGTTCAGCGAGCTGAAGCCGACGCACCGCGCGGCCGGCGCGATCGGACTCACAACCCAGGTCGACACCGCCGCCCCCGGCGCGGACCGGCTCCTGGACGACTACCTCGCCGCCGTCAACCACGAGGTCGGCGTCCAGTTCGCAGTCGGGGAACGGCGCCGGATCCCGTGGCTGCATGCGACCCGCTGGTCCGGGTTCACCGGACCCGACCCGACGATGTGCTTCAAGGGCAAGCCGGCCTACCTGCGCCGCACCTTCACCGCCGCGCAGGTGTCCGCGATGTACCGGCACCTGACCCGCACCGACTACAGCCACGGCGGCGCGCTGATGCTCATCAGCGGCTACGGCGGCGCGGTGCGCAACGTCGCCCCGACCGCGACTGCCGTCGCGCAACGCGACTCGATCCTGAAGCTGCAGACCGCCGTGCTGTGGCCGAGCGGCGACGACGAGACGCGGCACCTGGCGTGGGTCCGGGAGTTCTTCCGTGACCTGTACGCCGCCACCGGAGGGGTGCCGGTCCCCGACGACGTCAACGACGGCATGTTCATCAACTACGCCGACGTTGACGTGCGCGACCCGCAGTGGAACACGTCCGGGGTGCCGTGGTCGGCGCTGTACTTCAAGCAGAACTACCCCCGGCTGCAGGCCGCCAAGGCCAAGTGGGACCCGCGCAACGTGTTCCGGCACGGCCTGTCCATCGAGCTGCCCTGACCCGCAGGAGGTTCACAGTGTCCAACGCGCTGTTCATCCGGGGCGCGATCGCGCGCGGGACGCGGCTGCCGTCGCTGACCGGGATGCGTTTTATCGCCGCCGTCCTGGTGTTCTTCCACCACGTCATCTGGCTCAACGTGTTCGCCGAGGCCGGCACCGCCGCCGGGTACCGAACCCTGTTCATCAACGCCGGACACGCCGGGGTGTCGTTCTTCTTCGTGCTCAGTGGCTTCATCCTCACCGTCTCGGCCCGCGACTCCGACACCCTGCCGCACTTCTACCGGCGCCGGTTCTTCAAGATCTACCCGAACCATCTCGTGACGTTCGGACTCGGCCTGGTGATCATCGCAGGGGCGGCCAGCCACGGCGTCCTGGCCAACCTGCTGCTCGTGCAGGCATGGGTGCCGGACTACGGCGTCATCTTCAGCGTCGACCCGCCCAGCTGGTCGCTCTCCTGCGAGCTGCTGTTCTACCTGGCGTTCCCGTTCCTGCTCAAGGCGGTGCGGCGGATTCCGGTGGAGCGGCTGTGGTGGTGGGCCGGCGGCGTCGTCGTCGCGATTCTCGCCGTGACCGTGCTGGCCGGGCTGCTGCTGCCGTCCACCCCGACGATGCCCGACGGGCAGCCGCTGAGCATGACGCAGTTCTGGGTGGTGTACGTCCTGCCGCCCGTGCGGGCCCTGGACTTCGTCCTGGGCATGCTGGTGGCCGCCCTGGCGCTCAACGGCCGGTGGGTCGGGCTGCGGCTGCTGCCCGCCTCGGTGCTGTTCGTCGTGGTGTACCTCGCGGCGACGCAGCTGCCGTACATCTACGGCCTCACCGCCGCCACGATTGTGCCGCTGGCCCTGCTCGTCCCGGCCGCCGCATACGCCGACGCCGACGGCACCGCCTCGGTGCTCCGCGGCCGGGTCATGACCTGGCTCGGGGAGATCTCCTTCGCGTTCTATCTCGTGCACGTCCTGGTGATGATCGGCGGCCGGCCCCTGTTCGGCGAGACCGCCCTGTTCAGCGGTCCGGTCGCGTCCCTGGTGATCCTGGCCAACCTGGCCGCCGCGATCGTCGCCGCCTGGCTGCTGTACGTGCTGGTCGAACGCCCCATGATGCGCCGGTTCAGCAGCCCCCGCCGCGGTCGCGCGGTCGCCCCCGAACCAGTCCCAGCAGCCCAGGGAGCAGTGTGATGACCCAGACCGAGAGCATCCCCACCACGTTCGACCCGGGCGGCACCGCCGACCCGTACACCACCTACAGCCGCATGCGCGACGCCGACCCGGTGCATCATGTGCGACTGCCCGACGGCGCCGACCTGTGGCTCGTCACCCGCTACGCTGAGGCCCGGCGGGCTCTGGCTGACCCGCGGCTGAGCAAGAACCCGGCCAACGCCGCCCCGCAGTGGCAGGCGGTCGCCGTGCAGCCGTCCGACGGCGAGGACACCTCCCTGGTGCGGCACATGCTCAACGCCGACCCGCCGGACCACAGCCGACTGCGGCGGCTGGTGCTCAAGGCGTTCACCGCCGGCCGGGTCGACGCGCTACGGCCCCGGATCCAGGCGATCACCGACGGCCTGCTCGACGACGTCGCCGGCGCCGCCCGTGACGGCGGACCGGTCGACCTGGTGGACACCTTTGCGTTCCCGTTGCCGATCACCGTCATCTGCGAGCTGCTCGGTGTCCCCTTGGACGAGCAGGCGAGCCTGCACCGCTGGTCGCAGGCGCTGTCGACGCTCGTCGCCGATGCGGAGGCGCTCGCCGCGGTCGGCCGGGCCGCCGCGGAGCTGTCGGAATACCTGTCGGTGCTCATCGCCCGCAAGGAACGCGAACCCGGCGAGGACCTGCTCAGCGCCCTCATCGCGGCCCGCGACGAAGGCCAGCGCCTCGACCACGGTGAGCTGACCGCGATGGGGTTCCTGCTCATCGTCGGCGGCCACGAGACGACCGTGCACCTCATCTCCAACACCGTCTACGCGCTCCTGCGCCACCCGGAGCACCTGACGGCCGTGCGGGCCGACCCGTCGCTGGTGCCGAAGGTGGTCGAGGAGTCGCTGCGCTGGGAAGGCTCCATCGCCGCCGCCACCTGGCGGTTCGCGCTGGAGACGATCGAGGACTACGGCGGCACCCCGATCCCGGCCGGTGCCCCCGTCCTGGTCTCCCTCGCCGCCGCCGACCGGGACCCGACCCAGTTCGCCGACCCGGACCGGTTCGACCCCTACCGCAAGACCCAGGGGCACCTCGCGTTCGGGCACGGCATCCACTACTGCATGGGCGCGCCGCTGGCCCGGATGCAGGCCCAGGTCGCGGTCACCTCGGTGCTGGCCAGGTATCCCGACCTGCGTCTCGCCGTGCCCGTCGACGAGCTGCGCTGGCGGGACGGGATGCTCATCCGCGGCGTCCACGCACTGCCCGTGCACGTACGGTAGGCGGCCGCCGTGCCGTTGCCGCTGGTCGCGCTCATCCTCGCGGTCTTCAGCCTCGGCACCGCCGAGTCGGTGATCGCCGGGCTGCTGCCGTTTCTCGCCGGGGACCTGGAGGTGTCGGTCGCCTCCGCCGGGCTGCTCGTCTCCGCGTATGCCCTCACGGTCGTCGTGGCCGGCCCCGTTGTCACGCTGCTCACCACACGGCTGCCGCGCCGGGCACTGCTCGTCGGCCTCACCGGCTGCTTCGCCGCCGGCAACGTCCTGGCCGCCATCGCGCCCAACTACGGGGTACTGATGGCGGCCCGGATCGTCTCGGCGCTCACCCACTGCACGCTGTTCGCGCTCGCCCTGGTGGTGGCCAGCAGCCTGGTCCCGCCGGAGAAGGCCGGGTCGGCGGTGGCAAAGGTGATCCTCGGGGTCAACCTCGCCACCGTCGTCGGCGTCCCGCTCGGCATCGTGGTTGCCGACGTGGCCGGATGGCGGGCCACGTTCTGGCTCGTCGCCGCGCTCAGCCTGGTCTCGACCGCGGTCGCGGTGGTGACCATGCGCGGCGACCGCGGCGCGGCCGCGTCGTCCGGAAACGTGGCGTCGGAACTGCGGGTACTGGGCAACCGGCGGGTCCAGATGGCGTTGCTGCTGACGGCGCTGGGGATGGCCGGGGCGTTCACCGCGTTCACCTACCTGACGCCACTGCTGGTCTCCGTGACCGGCCTGGACGGACGGGCGGTCGGAATCGTGCTGCTGGTGTTCGGCGTCGGGTCGTTCCTCGGAGGCATCCTCGGAGGGCGCCTCGCCGACCGGGCCGTTCTGCCCGGCACCGTCGGTACACTCGGCGTCCTTGCCATCGTGCTGCTGCTGATCGCGGCGGCGGCGTCGCTGCGGTGGCCGACGATCGGACTGGTCTTTGTGTTCGGGGCGGTGTTCTTCGCGCTCAACCCGTTGATGGGGGCCAGGATCATCACCCTGGCCTCGGGAGAGGCGCCCACCCTCGCAGTCGCGGTCGGGGTGTCGTCGGTGCAGGTCGCAATCGCGTTCGGCGGGTGGTTCGGCGGGCGCGTTCTGGACGCCGGGTTCGGCAACCGGGCGGTGATGGTCGCCGGTGCGGCGGTGACGGCGCTGGGGCTGGCGATGAGCGTGTGGGAGCTGCGCCGGTCGCCGGCTTCCGTTGACGTCGGGGTTGGTCGGTAACGAAAGTCGAGGCGGCGTTCCGGGCTCCTGGTCCCGATGACGCCGCCTCGACGTTTCTGCGCCGGCTGGTTTTACAGCCGCTTTGACTTACCGCTTTTGGCTTACAGCGCTGCGCCGCCGGTGGCGTCGACGACGGTGGCGGTCACCCAGTGGGCGTCGTCGGAGGCGAGCAGCGCCACCGCGGCGGCGATGTCGACCGGCTGACCGACGCGGCCAAGCGCGGCCTGTGCCGACACGGCCTCCTCGGCCGCAGGGTTGCCCCGCAGCCAGCCCGCATTGACGTCGGTGTCCACCACACCCGGGGCCACCGTGTTCACGGTGATGCCGCGCGCGCCGAGCGGCTTGGCAAGGGTGCGGGTGAACGTGTCCAGCGCGCCCTTCGTCATCGCGTAGGCGATGCCGTCGGGGAACGCGATCCTGGTGACACCGGAGGAGATGTTGATGATTCGGCCACCGTCGCGGAGCAGGGTCAGCGCCCGCTGCGTGATGAAGAACGGCGCCCGAACGTTGACCGCGAACACCCGGTCGAACCCGGCGACATCCACGTTCTCGATCGCGGCCGGCAGGCCGATCCCGGCATTGTTGACGAGGATGTCCAGGGCCTCGGGGCGCCCGGCAGCCAGCAGACCCTCCGTCACTCCGGCGAACAGCGTGTCCACGTCACCCTCGGTGCCCAGCTCGGCGCGCACTGCGAACGCCGCCCCGCCGGCGGTCGTGATGGTCTCCACGACCTCCTTCGCGGCCGTCTCGTCCTGGGCATAGTGCACGACGACCAAGGCACCGTCGCGACCCAGACGCTCGGCGATCGCCCGGCCGATGCCCCTGCTTGCACCCGTGACGAGTGCGATCTTGCCCTCGAGGTTTGCCACCGCTTCTCCCTTGCAGCGAATTTCATAACGAGCATTACAAATTGAGACGATAGCATAGCTGTAGTGGTCGTTATAGAGTTGACCCATGACCGTTTCTCGAGGGCGCCGTCGGCAGTTCGACACGCAGCAGGTCCTCGACATGATCACGCACGCGTTCTGGCGCAGCGGCTACGACGGCACGTCGCTGGCGGACCTCACGTCGCTCACGGGGGTCAACCCGCCGAGCCTGTATGCCGCGTTCGGTGACAAGCGCGCACTCTTCTTCGAGGTCGTCGCGTTCTACCAGAAGACCTACGGCGCCTTCACCGTGCACGCCCTCGGCGACGAGCCCACCGCCCTGCGCGCCATCACCCGGATGCTGCGCGAGGCCGCCGTCGTCTACACCGACCCCGCCCACCCCAAGGGCTGCCTCATCATCAGCGCCGCCAACGGCTTGACCCCACAGAGTTCGGAGATCTCCGACGTGATGCGGGAGTTGCGCACGGCCGGCCGCGCCGCGATCAAGGCGAAGCTCACCGCCGACGTCGAGGCCGGCATCCTGCCGGCCGACACCGACACACACGGCCTCGCCGCCTTCTTCGCCGCCGTCGTGCAGGGCATGTCCAACCAGGCCCGCGACGGCGCCACCCGGGAGGAACTCGATCAGATCGCCACCGCAGCCCTCAAGGTGTGGCCGGTCGCCGTCGCCGCTTGATCGCCACGGTGAAGTCTCGCCGCGACGACCTTGCCGGCCGGCGGGGTCGCCCCCGCCGGCCGGGGCGGGTTGTGCCTAGATCCCGATGGCGTGGCCGAATCGAAACAGGTTCGTCGGGTCGACAGAGCTCTTGACTGTGCGCAGCCGCGTGCTCACGTCTGGTTTCCACGCGGTCGCCACCTGCTGTGGTGTGGTGGCGTCACCGAGAAAGTTGACCAGTTTGGTGCCGGTCAGCCACGGCTGGAGGGCGTCGAGGACGGCGCCGCCGACGACCGGGACGATCTCCTTGAGCGGCGGTGGGCTCGGAGCCAGGACATACACGCTGTAGGCGCCCTCTCGGCCGGAAGCCGCGTTGGGTGGGGAGGCGGGGCGGGAAAGCGCGCCGCCAAGCTGCCGGATCTCGACCATGATGAGTGGCACCTCGACCTCCGGACCGGCGGCCTTCAGCAGCGCTTCCACGGTGTCCACCTCGATGGAGTGCAGCAGACCGCCACGCTCCCACACCGGCATCGGATCTGTCGGGTCCTGGTGGACCATGTCCGTCGCCCCGTACGGCAACTCGCCGACCTGCTCGAGAACGACAGCTCCCGCCGACCGCATCGGGGTGAGCAGGTACTCGCCATCGGCTGCTGGTCCGTGGTACGAGAATCGCAGGTGTACGACGAACTTTCCGCGCAGCGGCCCGGGCACCCGCTCCGACGGCGGCATCCGCAGCAGCGCGACGGAGCTACTGGCGTTCTCGGGCAGCGTCGGCGCCCAGCTGCGGTAGGCGTGCAGTACGTCGGCGGCGGAGCTTGCGGCGAAGAACAGTCCGCCGGCGTAGAGCGTCGCCACCGGGAACAGCCGTACCCGGATCGCGGTGGCGATGCCGAAGTTGCCCTTGCCGCCTCGTACCGCCCAGAACAGCTCCGGGTCCGTCTCGGCCGTGACGTGGCGCAGCCGCCCGTCGGCGGTCACCAGGTCGATCGAGAGCACGTGGTCGGCGGCGAAGCCGTACTCGCGGCTCAGCAGGCCGATGCCACCGCCGAGCGTGTAGCCGACCGCGCCGACCGAGCTCGACGAACCGCTCAGCGGTGCCAATCCGTGCCCGGCGGCCTCATCGATCACGGCCTGCCATCGGACACCGGCCTCGATGTGCGCGGTCCGCTGCTGCGGGTCCACGGTGACCCGTCGCATGCGGTTGGTCGTGACAAGCATGGCATCGACGGGTACGACCGGCGAGTGACCGGTGGCCTGGACGGCGACTGGAAGCTGGTGTGCTGCGGCCCACCGGACAGCGGCGGCGACATCGTCTGCGTCCGTGGCACCGACCACGACCGTGGGCTGGTGCGCAATCGCCGTGTTGAAGGTCATCGTCTCGGCGGGTAACTCAGGGTCGCCCGGCGTGTACACGGGTCCACGGACCTGCGACCGCAGCGCGGTGAGGTCGTCGGCCGGCGGTTCGTCGGTGTTCAGCATGGTGGTTCCCTCTTAGCGTCGTGACGGGATTTCCGATGCCTCGACGGTGCTCGGCGGCAGTTGCGATCCGGTTCGAGCGCAATACATTGCCCGCTACAGGGCCGCGTCAGGCGGCATGTAGTGGGACGCAAGCGCCAGGGCCGAGGATGGAGCTCATGCCCGACCAGCAGGACGACGCGCCAGTGTTGATCACGCGCCGGCACCCGGGAGGACAGCCAGGCTGGCTGCGGATCTGCCTCGAGGATGTCGGCGATCCGACGGCGCCACCGGTGGCCGACGCGCTGCTAGCGGCGCACCAGGGCGCACCGGTGGCCCTGCTGCTGCGCATCGAGGTCGTCGCATCCGCCCGCGGCCGTGGCCTCGGGCGGCGGTTGCTGCGCGAAGCTGCCGCCGACGCTCGCGCGGTCGGCGCCCGCCGCCTGCGGGTGGCCCCGGTGGCTGCTGTCGGATGGCTGATGAACAGCGGCTTTGTCGTCTGCGACGGCTTCGCCGAGCTCGTCCTGTGATCGCTTGGACACTAAGATCGACACCGTGCAGTTCCGGATTCTCGGTCCGATGGAGATCGTTGGAGGCGACGGCGGGATCGTGGACCTCGGCGCGCCGAAGCTCCGCGCGGTCCTGAGTCTGCTCCTCCTCGACGCCAACCGGGTGGTGCCGCTCGACCGGCTGATCGACCAGCTGTGGGGCGACGAACCGCCTGCCTCCGCGACCGGCAATCTCCAGTCGTACATCTCTCAGCTCCGAAGGATCCTCGAACCCGCCCGGGGTCCACGGCAGCCCGCCGAACGGCTCCTGACCAGGCCGCCCGGCTATCTGATCCGGGCTTCCGAGGACGACCTCGATCTCCTGCGCTTCTCGCGCCTCGTCGCCGACGGCGCAACGGCGCTACACGGCGGCGACCCGCAGGCGGCTGAGACGCTCCTGCGGGAGGGGCTGGCGCTGTGGCGGGGGGATCCACTCGCCGACCTGGTGGACGAGCCCGTCTTCGGGGCCGAGCGGACGCGCCTGCAAGAGCTGTACGTCACCGCCCGGGAGCGCTACGGCGAGACGCTGCTCGCTCTTGGTCGGGCCGAGACGGCAGTGGTCGTGTTCGACCGGCTGGTGGTGGAGCAGCCGCTGCGGGAGCGGCTGTGGGTCCGCCTCGCCACCGCTCTGTATCAGGCAAGTCGGCAGGCCGACGCACTCGACGCCGTGCGTCGGTGTGCCGCGATGCTGCGCGCCGAGCTCGGTTTGGAGGCGGGGCCGGAGTTGCGCGAGGTCGAGCAGGCCGTGCTGCGCCAGGACTTGGCGTCGTCCCCGTCGAAGCTCGTCCTGCCGCCGGTCGAGGCGGCCCAGGACGCGCCATCGGCGGAGGACCCCGGGACCGGCCTGGTCGGACGGCGGGGCGAACGGGCCCGGCTGCGCGCCGTGCTGAGCGATGCGGTCAACGGTCGGGGCAGCGTGCTGGTTCTGGAAGGCGAGGCGGGTATCGGCAAGACCCGGCTGGCTGAGGAAGCGGCCGAGATGGCGCTCGCGCAGGGCTGGCGGGTGGCCTGGGGCCGCTGCGCCGACGACATCGGCGCGCCGGCGTTGTGGCCCTGGCTACAGATCCTCCGCCAGCTCGAACGGTCCGGTGAGGTCGAGCCGGCGGGACTGCTGCCCGATCCGGTGGGTGACCCCGACCGGCAGCGTTTCGCCCTGTTCGAGCAGCTTCGCGCGCGTTTGGCCCGGGCGGCCGCGGCGCAACCGGTCATGCTGGTGCTCGACGACGTCCAAGCGGCCGACGTCATCTCGCTGCACCTGCTCGTGCTGCTGGCGCGCCACCTCGATGACGTCCGCCTCGTGACCGTGGCGACCGCGCGCACGGTCGGCGAACAGCTTCCACGGACGACGACGGACGAGCTGGCGGCGTTGGCTCGGGAACGGCGCAGCACCCGTGTCGTGCTGTCCGGGCTCGGCGAGGGAGACATCCGTCAGCTTCTGGCCGGTCTCGGCGCCCCGGACGGCGACCAACTCGCCTCGGAAATCCATGCACGAACCGAGGGCAACCCGTTCTTCGTCGTGGAGCTGGCCCGGCTGCTCAGCAGCGAGCAGCGCCAGGTCTCGTCAGCACGCCAGATTCCACCGTCGGTACGGGCCGTCCTGGACCGCCGGCTGGCGCGGTTACCCGACGACACGCGCAGTTTGCTGGCGCTCGCCGCCGTCATCGGACGTGACTTCCCGCTGGATCTCATCCAAGCCGCCGCGAGTCTCGACGCGGAGCGCGTGATCACCGTGCTGGAGCCTGCCGTGATCAGTCAGGTGATCAGCGAGGACGACGACCGTTGGGTGTGGCGGTTCAGCCATGCACTGGTCCAGGAGACGCTGATCGCCGGGTTGTCCCGTGTGCAGCGCGCCCGGCTGCACCGGCAGGCCGGGCTCGCGCTCGAAACGCGTGGCTGGGCCGGTCGACCCGACGTCGAACGTCTCGCACACCACTTCTTCCAGGCGGTGCCGGTCACCGGCACCGAGCCCGCGATCGGGTACGCCGTCGAGGCCGCGTCCGTCGCACGGGGCCGGCTGGCGCACGACGAGGCGGCAGCGCACACCCGCCGCGCGCTCGCCCTGCTGGACGCGACCGACGACGCTGGCGCTCGCCGGCGCCACGAACTGCTCGTCGCGTTGGGCAACGACCTGCTGCGCAGTGGTCATCCGCACCTGGCCCAGGAGGTGATCGGCGAGGCAATCGACATCGCCCGCCGGCTGGGCGACCGCGCCCGGCTTGCCGCCGCCGCGTCCGTCTGGGGCGGCGTCACGCTGTGGAACTGGCGCTCCTACGGCGTCGTCGACGAGTCGCTGGTGGCGCTGCTGGAAGATCTGGCCGCGGACGCTGAGGACGACGACCCTCGGCTGCGCGCGGAGTTGCTCGGAACGCTCGGCGTCGAACTTGCCTACCATCCGGTCCGGCGAGACGACGGGATCCACTACGCCGAGCAGGGTGTGGCACTGGCCCGGCAACTGCGCGACCCGGCCCTGCTCGGCCGCACGCTCAACAATTACGGCCTGGTGACCTGGGGGTCGTCGGACGGCGTGCGGCAACGGCTGAATGCCACGGACGAGGCCTTGGCCCTGGCCGGCCATGGGCTGCCGGCACGGACCGAGTTTCTCGCCCGCCTGCACCGCGGCCCGCTTCGCCTGCACCTGGGCGACGCGCCCGGTTTCGAGGCCGACCTGACCGCCGCGACGCGCCTTGCCGACGGCCTCACCGGCCCCGAGGTTCGCCCGCATCTGCTCTTCCAGCAGACCGGGCTGGCCATGCTGCGGGGCGAGTGGGACCTTGCCGAGGAGCTCAGTACGGAGGCCTGCGAGCTGTACCGGGCGACCAGCCTCTGGGGATCGCAGTGCTGCTACGCACTGCACCAGTTCACCTTCCGTCGTCGCGACCGGCGCCTGGCGGACGTGCTGGATCTGCTGGTCGACACGGCAGATCTGCAGATCCCGCTGGTACAGACGATCGCCATCCTCGCCGTGGCGGAGATCGGCGACACCGCCGAGGCGGCGCGGCTGGCCCGTCGGTGGGCTCCCGCCGAGCCGGCCGACTGGACCGCGGATGCCCTGGTCGCCGCGCGCGCGGAACTGGCGCTGACCCTCGACGGGGATCTCGACGCGGCATACCAGGCCCTCCTGCCGTACCAGTCCCGTCAGATCGTCATCGGCACCGCAACCGCATGTTGGGGCTCATACGACGCACTCCTGGCCCGCGTGGCGCGGCGTGCCGGCCTGGACCAGATCGCGGCGCGCCATAAACAGGCGGCTGTGGACCTCGGCCGGGCCATCGGCTCACCATGGCAGGCTGATCCCACCGCGGACTGGTGACCAGCCGGCACCGGTGACCGCAGCGCACAGTCATCGACGAACAGACCCAGGTCCGCACAACACCTCTGGTCACCGCACCCGAATTACGGCTGACCTGCGCAACAAGTCAGCCGTAAGTCGTCTTGAAGCGCCCTGCGGCTGGATAGCGTCCATGAAATGCCGATCAATCCTCGGGGCGGCCCCGACCGACACGCGGGTGACCGCCGTCGGTGACACCACGGTCTCGCTGACCTGGACCGACCGGGCCACGGCCGAGAACGGTTACCGGGTCGACGTTTCGGCTCCCGGCAACCCGTCCCGGTCGATCAACCTGCCGGCCGACACCAGCACCCACACCGTCACCGGGCTGGACCCGCTGACCGCCTACACCTTCCTCGTGCGGCCGGTGCAGGACAACGCGGCCAACATCGAGGACGCCCAGGCCGGCCGGGCCACGGCGACCACCACCGGCGCGATCGTGATCAAGTCGTTCACAGCCAACCCGACGCAGGTCACCGCCTGCCAGGCGGTAGACGTCAAGCTGACCTACAGCGTGGCCGGTGCCAACCGGGTCAAGGTCGAGCGCGTCGTCGGCGCGACCGTCACCACCGTGTTCGACCAGCCCCACGGCCTCGAGCAGTGGGACAACACGGTGAGCGGCGGCAGCAACGACGGCGGGGTCAACTACGTCATCACTGCCTACGGGCCGGACAACACGTCCGTGCGCAAGACGTTCACCGTCGGCCGGTCCTCCCAGAACCTGATGGCGAACACCATCCTGTTCTACAACAACAGCAACAGCGTGATGAACGTCGGCTTCTACAACGCCAGCGGCACCGTGCTGATCACCGACCTGGGTCAGGTGGCCGCCAAGCAATACAAGCGCATCCAGCTCCCGTCCTGCCAGAAGGTGCTCGTCGGGGTCAAGGCACCGTTCGTCCAGGACTGGATCTACCTCCAGACCTGGCTCGGCCACACCGCCGAGGGCGAGAAGACCGCGGAACTGCACAACTACCCCACGCCGTAAGGCCTGACCGATGAAGGGCGGGCCCGGGCTGAACCCGGGCCCGCTCCAGCGGAACGATCCGGAGGACTGTTCAGATGAAACACATAACCGCGCTGCTCGCGCTCACCCTGACGGCCGGCGGTCTCGCCGGCTGCACCGTCGACGCTCAATCCGGCACGACCGCCGACGGCCGACCAATCGCGACGGCGTCCGCCCTGCCGCCCGAAGAGGCGCTGCTCGCGGCCGTGCACGCGGTGGACGCCACCGCGTACAGCTTCACCATCAAGCAGGGCAGCAAGTCCGGCAGCGGCCGGATCGACCCCGCAGCCAAGTCCGCGACCGCGACCTTGGGCGGCACCGTCGACCAGGTCACGGCCTCGGTCGCGTATACCGTCATTACTCCCGAGCTGTGGGTCAAGGCCGACTTCGGTGAGGAACTGAACCAGCGGTGGGGATTTCCCGGCGACACGTGGATGCTCATCGACACGTCGAAGGCCAGCGACTCGGCGACGCTCCCGGTGGACGAGGCCGGCGCCCCGCGGTTCGGCGTCACCGACCTGTTCAAGCACGGCCTCACTCAGGTGCAGCGGACCGACGCCACCCACTTCACCGGCACAGTCGACATGACCGCCGCCGACAGCGTGTTCGCCCCGTCCGGCGACGTGGTGAAGGACGCCGGCGGCAAAGCCAAAGCCGTGCCGTTCACGGCCACCGTCGACAGCCAGGGACACCTGACGGTCTTCACCGTCAACGGCGCCTCGATCGACCCTGAGCTGGCGGTGAAACTGACGTTCGCCGACTTCGGCGCGGTCCCACCGGTCACCAGGCCAGCCAACGCGATCACGGCACCCACCGCGGTTTACGCCCTGTTCGACTGATCTCCCGTTGTGCGGCGGCACCATCACGGATGCCGCCGCACCATGGCGTCAGTATGGCCGCTGCGGCGGGTAGCCGTAGGTAGCGGTCAAGTCCCTGGACGTGGTGTATTGGTTGATCTTTCGAGTAGATCTTGGTTAGAAGAGCGGTGTCCGGACGTGTTGATGGCACTTCTGGCCGATGTGCGGGTGTTCACGTTGCGGTACCAGCCCGGTGACGGGAAGGCGGCCGGGCCGGATCTTCGATGTTGTCTGGATTCCCGCAGGGTCCGTCACGTCGGTTCGACGGGCAGCCATAGCTCGCAGGTCGCGGTGCTGAAGTCGTCCGCGCGCTCCAGGACCGCAACGATCGAGGGATCTGGCCGCAGACGCCACGGGTTGGAGGGGAACCACTCGGTCGCGGTCGCGGCCCAGGTCTGCTGCAGCGCCTGCGGGTAGGACCCGGCGGTGCGGAAGACCGCCCACATGCCGGCCGGTACCTCGATGGCGTGGAGGTCGTCGGGGGCCCGTGTGTCCCAGGAGACAGCGACCCCGTGCAGGTAGGTGAGTGCGCTGCCCTCGATGGCGTCGGGGTCGAGGTCGTCGCTGACTTGCAGCAGGCCCGCCGGCTCGGTGTCGCTGAGGGTCTTCAACCGGACATGCTCCTCCTGCGGCAGTGCGGTGATGAGGTGCTGAATGTGCGGGTTGACGCCATGGTGGATCAGCGGAACCCGGGCTGCGTATCCGACGAGCCGGAATACGGGGCGGTCGACGATGCGGGTGTCCATAGAGATGCTCCCTTCGACGGTCAGGCGGAACCTGACTTGCGGTTGTGTGCGAAGAGGGCCTCCGTCACGGCGTACGTCACCAGGGCCGGCGCCGTGAACCGCCCGGAACGCACGTCCGAACGCCTCGGTCGAGCCGTATCCGTGCCGGACCGCGATGCGCAGCAGATCGTCCTCACCCCGCACGACGGCGGCAGCCGCGACAGTCATGCGGCGTCGGCGCACGTACTCCGACAGCGGCATGCCGGCCAACGACGAGAACATCCGGCGCAGGTGGTATTCGGTCGTGCCGAACGCCCTGGCCAATCCGTTGACGTCGAGCTCCTCTGTGAGGTGCTCCTCGACAAGGTCGACAAGCCGGTTGAGTGCCGAGATCATGAGGCCCTCCTTTCAACGTCAACCCTGACCGAAAGCACCCCGACCGCGCCCGACCGTTGTTGCCCGATCCGATCATGTCCGTGGACCGTCGCGGCGCTAACGCTCGTTCATGCCGATGAGCGCGCATTCGATCTTGCGGGCCGCGGCGCCGTGCACGATCATCCGACAGAACGCGCAGTCTGACTGGGCGTTCTGTCGGATGGCCATGGACGTAACGGCCGCCGGCCGACGTCGCTGGGTCAGTCGTCGGGCTCCACGGTGAACCACCAGTCACCGCTGACGTGGACCTGCAGCCTGATGCCGAGTGTTGTCTCCTCCCGCACCTCTTCCGGGGCGTCGGCCGGGGTGCCGGGAACGTGGGAGTAGTACCAGTTCCACCTCACGGAGCTGTCGCGGAGGTGGAACGACGTGCCGGGGCCCCAGCCGCCCTTCTCGATCCGGTACACGTTCACGTCAGAGCGCTCGATCGCGTCGGATACCCGGGTGAACGCAGCCTCGCTCTCGGCGTCGAACGGCAGCCCGGGATCGTCGGGGTTCGCGCAACCCGAGTCGCGGTCCAGGAACGCTCCGTGCGACCAGGTGAACACGCGGCACGCCGGACGACCCCGTGCCCCGCCATCGTCGATGTACCGGGTGAGCTCCAAGTCCTCGGCCGCCGGCAGTACCTGCAGCTCCAGGTCCGCGACGTCGTGGAGCAGCCGCTGGCGCGGGTACACGGGCGGCTCACCCTGGTTCGGGAGCGCATCGATGTCGTGCCGGCCAGGCATGACGAACGCGCCGCCGCCGGGCAGCTCGATCGGGCCGACCGCCGTGAGTCCGACGACCGCGGCCACGACCGCGGCCACGCTGCCAAGCGCCCGCCGGCCCCGGCCGCGGCGCAGCGCTCGTCGGGCGGCGGCGAGCGTACGCCCGGCGTCGGGACCGGCATCCGGGTAGTCCGGGGCGCCGGCCCGCAGGCGGGCGACGACGTCGTCATCGTCTAGCTGGACGCTCATCACAGATCCCCTTCCGCGAAGATCTCGCGCAGCCGTGCGATGCCCCGCGCATGGTGGGACTTGACCGTGCCGACCGAGATCTCCAGTTCGCGGGCAACCTCGGCCTCGGTGAGGTCGAGCAGGTGTCGCAGCACCACGACCCGCCGCTGCGCGAGCGGCAGCCGGGCCAGAGCCTGGACCACGGCGTTACGGGCGACTACGGCGCCCGTGTGGTCGGGCCCGGCCCGATCGGGGAGGGCGGCCGGGTCGACGACGACCTCGCGACGCGTGCGCCGCCACCCGTCGACCCGCAGGTTGACCAGCACACGACGCGCGTACGCCTGCGGGTCGCCGTCGCGCGCCACGCGCCACGCGCGATACGTGCGCTCGTAGGTGGCCTGGACCAGCTCCTCCGCCCGGACCGGGTCACCACACAGCAGCACAGCAGTGTGGAGCAGGTAGCGACCGGACGCGCGCACGAACTCGAGGAACTCCTGGTCACGCGTGCCCACTGCCCCGACGCGGAGGCGGGCGGCCTCCAGCTCGTCAACCACCGTGGGCACCACGGAAGCGGGGCCTACGGCAGATGGTTCGCTGTCCATGCTCACACCAAGCACCACGCAGCAGCATTGCTGAACGTTGTCAACGGGCTGAGAAAAGTCAGCCCCAAGCCATGCCCGACAGGACCATCCGCGCATCGCCGACGCCAGCAAGGTCGAGCGACCGATTCTGCCGCGATGCGCTCGTCACCGAAGGCGACCGCGATGCCGCTCGCCGGCGTCCGCAACTGGCCGATGAGCGCGCACGTCCTACGATCGACAGGTGCTGTCCGAAGAGATCTTCGCACGTCTCGTCGAGACCCAGGCAGCGTCGGACCAGCCGAGTGCATCGACGGCCCGGAACTTCGGACTACTCACGGTCTACGGCACCCTCGGGACGTTCTATCTCCTGACACGGTCGGTTGAGGATGGACAGCCGCACTCTGACCTGCAAGCGCACACCGCTGCTGGTGGTCACCGACCTGCGCACCGGCCGCAGTCGCGGCTACGGCGGTGGCGAGACAACCTGCTGCGCGGAGGTTGTGGCGTGGCGGCCGGACAGCGGCGCCGTCCTGGTTCTGCAGGACCAGGACGGCGTCAGCTCCCCGATCGACGGCCCGCCGGTGCGGTACGTCCTGGTCGACCTGGCCAGCGGCGCGGTGACATCGGTCGACGACAAGCTTCGGTGGGACGGCAACGCCTCGGCGTGGGCGGCGGCGTTCGCCCCTGACGGCCGGGGGTTCATCGCGGCGAGACCGGCCGGCAAGGGCACCGAGCTGCGCGGCTACGACGCCACCGGCCGCCGGCTATGGACCCGCGACCTCGACGGTGGCCGGCGCCTGGCGGGCTCGGGCGCCTACACCTCGGACAGTTCGACGGTGGCGCTGCTGACCGTCGACGAGTGTCCGTTCCAATGCGACCACGATCAGCGCGACGCCCGACGGTGGCGGGTCTCGTACATCGACGCCGCCACGGGTGCCGACCGCGAGGGGCCGGCACTGTCCGAGCTGACCGGCGCGGCGGTGCGGGCGCTCGGCTGGCACGGTGATGCCCTCGTCGTCGTGCAGTACGAGTCGGAGGACGACGTCACCGCGAGCACCACCGACGACACGGACGCGTTCGGGACCCGGCACGTCCGCGTGCTGGCGCTTCGGCCCGGAGGCGCTGTGGATGTGGTGTTGGAGCCGCCGGGCGACGTCAGTTCCATCGATATCGCACAGGACCTGGTCCGCAACGGGCGGTTCGACGGTCGGGTGCCGGCACCGGCGATCCTGCCCGCCCGCTGGTCGGCCGTCGCGCAGGAAGCGCTGTTCGTGCTGTGCCTGCTGACACCGGTAGCGGTGGCCGTCGTCATCCTCGTGAGGGTGCTGGCGGCCCGCCGGCGCCGCATCACCGCCAGATGACAGCACGGACGGCACACCGTCGATGACGCCTTCCGTCCCGTTCCGGTTGTAGGACGGGCCGGCAGGTGACGACCGGCAGCGCGCGGCGGCATTCGACCACGCAAATGGGTCGATGGCCCTGGCGATAGGTCGGTATCGTTGCCGGCCATGATGTCCTGCCCGGTCTGTGGTGCCGAGGGCGACGTCCACCGGCTTCCCGACCCGCCGCGCAGGGCCGAATTCGCGTGGGGCGTGGCAGCCCTCACCAAGGACTTCCGGCGGCGGTGGTCGCCCCGGGTCGGCGGCGGCGCCGCCGTTGTCCTGTGTGTCATTGGACTGATGCAGATACCGTTCACGCCCGGTGCCACATCGGCCTGGACGCTGGTCGTCGACGTGGGGCTGGCTGTCCTTCTGGCACTGGCGGTGCTGGACCGGATGCTGATGCCGGACGGCGACGACCCGTCCATGCCCCACCAGACGGCCTGGTCGTGTCGGCGATGCGGCCGCACCTGGCTCGCGACCGGCCCGCCGGAACCGGCCGGCGGACTCCACGACACCGTCCTGCTCGCCATCAGCCGCGTCTCGGCGGTGGCGCGGATGATCGTCCTGCCCTGGAAGCCGGCCGCCTTCCTGTTCTCGCCCCGCCACCGCCTGGTCCCGCCCGACCGCGTCATCGACGTGTTGAGTCGGGTCCGGGTGATACTCGGCGTAGCCATCGTGGTCGGGGTCGCCCTGTGGTACCGCAGCTACGAGCAGTTCGCCGCGCCGGCCCTCATCCAGAACTGGGTCACGACCGGCCTGCTGGCCATCCCCACGACCCTGATCGCCATGGCCGCATTCGTCGGGCTGACCAAGGCCCCACTGCGCCGCGCCGCCCTCCGCCAGATGCGCTGGCCGGCACTGTCGCTCGTCGCCTTCGTCGGCGTCCTGGTCCTGCTGTACCTCTTCGGCAAAGGCGCCAACTACGTCAGCGGCAGGCTCCGGCATGGCGTGCCGGATCTGCGCATCCCCTTGGACGGGTTCATCTACGGCGGCGTCTTCGGGCTCTGGCTCGTCGTCCTGTGCCTCCGCAGCGCCTACCTGGTCAGCCAGAACTGGTTCAACACCGTCGACGGCCACCCGCTGCTGCCACCGACCGTGGCCACCGGCATGGCCTGGCTGACGGCAGGAACCTCACTGCTGGCCGGCGGCAGCACCGGCCACGTGCCAGGCGGGGTGAGCCTCGTCCTGATCCTGGGCGGAGCCACGGCGACGACATTCACTGCGGCGCTCGAGACCTGGCAGACGGTCCACCTCCACCACGTCACCGTCCGGGACGGCCCCTGGCCCCACAGCCGCTGACCGGTATGCCGCTCGGTCCACGGTTGCGGTGTCCACGCAAGCCCGCGACTTCTACCGCAAGGCCGCAGCCACCAGGCGGGCCGTCATCCTCACTGTCGATCAGCAGGGCGCCACGTCCCCGGCGGCGCGGTCCGCCGCCGGGGACGTGACAAAGGCGGAACAGATCAGTTCGGCACGATCTGGTAGGTCGCGCCGGCCTGGGTCGGGAAGGTGATGGTGCCGTTCGGCGTGGTGTGCGCGACCGTGCCACCGCCGACCCGGGTGACCGTGACCGTCCGGCCGCTGCCCCACGGGTTGAGCAGGGTGACCGGGAGCCCGGCCTGGCTGGCGATGTCGACGTAGGTCACCTGGCCGCCGCTGAGCTGGCTGGACACCAGGAACGCGCCCTTCTCGCGGAGGTTGACGAACTGGGCGTTGCGGGACGTGGGCCAGACGGGGAAGACCCGGATGACGCCGTTGTCGCTCTGCAGCAGCAGGTTGTCGACAGCCTCGACGGCGCCGGACTTCTCCAGGCCGTGGAACGGGTCCTTGATCCGCAGGTTCGGCCCTTGCTTCTGGGTGATCTGGTTCTTCAGCTGGTCGATGAGGCTCTGCGCCGGGTACCCGACGCGGGCCGCCTGGGTGAAGACCTTCGGGAAGCTGTTGTCCTGGCCCCAGGAGTTCATCGCGTTGAGTGTGTTGACGGCGATCTGCCGGTCGGTGGCGGGTGAGCCCAGGCCGAGGCCGAAGCCGGGGTGGATGAACTCGAGGTTGACGGTGTTGTCGCCCGGGTGGATGGGCCGGGTGTCGGAGCCGCTGATCGTGCCGGCGTCGGCGAGGGCGTACACGGTCTGTCCGTTGGAGACGGTCGTCGGGATCGGCGGCAGGTGCGACAGGATGTTCTGCCACGTGGAGCGCAGGGTCGCGTCGACATCCAGGGAGAGCGACGCGTCGACGAGCGTCGACAGGACGTACCGCAGCAGTCCCAGGTCGGGGCTGGAGTTGCGGCCCCACAGGCCTTCGTGCGGGCCGGACCACAGGTTGTAGCGCTGCGTCGCGGCGTCGTACTCGAGCCAGTTCTGGAAGAACGCCGCCACCTCCTTCAGCACCGGGTAGGCGGTGTTCTGCAGGAACGTCCGGTCACGGGTGTACTCGTAGTAGGCGACGTACTGCGTCGCGGTGAACAGCGAGTTGCCGACCTGCTGGTGGTAGTTGTTGTCGGCGGTGGCGCCGTAGGGGGCGATGCCGACGGGGAACAGCAGCCCTGCGGGCATGCCGCCGGACGGGAAGCGCCGGCTGACGTAGTCGGGTTTGACGCGGTTCAGGTCCTGCTGCGCCCGCCGCCGCGCCTCCGGCAGGTAGGCGCCGATCAGGTCGAAGTACGGCAGCGCCAGCTCCGGGCGGTTGGTGGAGTACACGCCGTAGAAGTTGGCCATGTAGTTGTAGTTGAGGTGCATGTCGCCGCTGAACTGCGGTGAGTCGCTGGTCGCCCAGATGCCGTAGAGGCCGGGCGACATCTTGCCCGCGCGGATCGAGGAACCCAGCAGGTAGAGCGCGCCGTAGTAGTACCGGTGCAGGGTGTCGTCGCCGACGTTGAGGTAGGACTTCAACCAGTACTGCTTCCACCAGTCCAGATGGGTGGTGTACTGCGTGTCGAGCGCGGTGCTGCTCTGCGCGTTGACGAGACTCTGGGCATTGGCTGCGGTACCGGTGGGATTCTGCCCGCCGCCCGCGACGGCGGTGACGAGCTGGACGGTCTGGCCCGGGGCGAGGTCGAACGCGAGGCGGGCGGTCGCACCGGAGGAGGAGGCGGCGCCGGTGCCGCCGATCAGCCGGGTGGCGAGGGACGCCTCGGACACCCAGTTGCCGCCGGTCGGGGTGCGCCGGGTCGCCCACGTGGTCTGCCCGTTGACGCCAGCGGTGTTGGTGAAGCCGCTGCGCGCGTCGGCGGCGCCGGCGAACGTCTCGGCCTTCAGGGAGACGGTGCCGGTGCCGGTGGAGCGGAGCTGGGTGACCATGAGGTTGTCGTTGGCGGCGGTCCAGGTCTTCATCGTGACCGGCTGGCCGCCGATGGTCATGGTGGTGTCGACGTCGCCCTTGAGGATGTTCTGTTCCTCGCGGAAGGCGCCGGACGGCGGTGGCGTGGTCGGTCCGGATCCGGGGCCGTAGAGCTCGATCTGGCCGATGCGGGCCCGCGGGTTGGTCTGCGAGTCGGCGGTGGTGCCCTGGGTCGGCTCGGTGATGCTGAGCCGCACGTACCGCACGTTCTGCGCGGCGATCGTCCGGTCCGTGGTGGCGGCGGTGTTGTTCGTGACGGTGTCCACAGTGGACCAGGTGCTGCCGTTGCTGGACACCTGCAGGGTCCAGTTCTTCGTGGTGTTGGCGGTCTCCGCCGGCCGGGCCGCCGCGTCGTGCCGGATCAGATAACGCGTGAACGATTTCGCACTGCCCAGATCGAGCGTCAGGGTCTGCGGTTTCCCGACCTGGGAGACCCAGCCCTCATACCCGGCGGCCCACTGGCCGTTGACGGCCCGCGACGGGCTGAAACTGCCCTCGGTGCTGGAAGCGGAGGCAGCGGCGCCGAGTGCCACGTTCGACACCGGCGCCGCGCCGTAGAGTTCGATCTGGCCGATCCGCGCCCGCGGGTTGGTCTGCGAGTCCGCGGTGGTCCCCTGGGTGGGCTCCGTGATGTTCAGCCGGACGTACCGCGCCGACTGCGCCGCCACGGTCCGGTCGGTGGTGGCGGCGGTGTTGTTCGTGACGGTGTCCACAGTGGACCAGGTGCTGCCGTCACCGGACACCTGGAGGGCGAAGTTCTTCGTCACGTTCGCGGTCTCCGCCGGCCGGGCCGCCGCATCGTGCCGTACGAGATAGCGCGTAAACGATTTCGCACTGCCCAGATCCAGGGTCAGGGTCTGCGGCTTGCCGACCTGGGAGACCCAGCCCTCGTAGCCGGCACCCCACTGGCCGTTGACGGCCCGCGCCGGCGGGAAGTTGGCGTCGGCGCTGGACGCGGTGGCGACCGCGCCGAGCGCCAGGTTCGCCGACGGCGCGGCGGTGGCCGGGGCGATGGTGACGCCGCCGAGGGCCACGAACGACGGGTTCGGGTTGCCGGCCCAGAAGTTGCCCTTGGACACGGAGAAGGTCTTGTACCCGGGGCCGCCGCCGGAGGTGACGCCGATGTCACCGTTGCCGAGCAGGGCCGTGTCCGGCATCGACCGGCTGACCGCCCCGGGGTAGTCCTGACTGGTCCAGACGCCGCGGATGGGGCCGATCAGGTTCTGCACGTCGGTCCACTGCTGGGCCGGGGTGGGGGTCACGGCCCGGGCGTCCGGGGCCGCGACGACGACGATCGCGGCGACGCCGGCGGTCAGCAGTCCGACCGCGGCTGCGGTGACGGTGCTGCGCATCCTGGTCATGTGCATCGCTCCTTTCATCTGGCGGGATGACGGGTCATCCGGTGGGATGACGGGGTTGGGGCGAGGGTTGCTGGACGCGTGGGTGGTGCAGGGTGCCGATCCCGGGCATGACCGGTGATCCGGTGGCGGGCAGGCCGAAGAGCCCGACGAGGATCGCTTCGGTGGCGGCGGCGCCGGCGAGGCTGTCGCGGTTGGCGACGCCGCGTTCGGCGACCCGGAACCGGCCGTCGCCGACCGATTCCATCGCCTGGCCCCACACCGCGCCAGACGTGCTGGCGTGGATGCGGGACAGCAGCGCGGCGGCGAGGTCGGGCCGCCCGAGCCGGCACAACCCGTATGCGGTGGCACCCGGCCACGCGCAGAACGCGCCCGCGGCGCCGTGGTCGGGGCGGTCGGAGCGGGGCGCGATCGGGTCGTCCGGGTCGAGGGCCCGCATCCAGTCGCCGTCGAGCAGGTGCCCGGTCACGAACTCGACCATCTCCGCGCGCACCCGCGGACTCAGGTCGTCGGCGAGTTCGGCGGCGACGAAGACGAAGTCCAGGACGTGCCCGATGGTCTCGTCGCCCTCCGGGTGCGCGATGTTCCAGCGACCCCCGCCCGCGTACTGCCGGAGCACCGCGGCGGCCAGCGCGTCGGCGTCGGCGTCGGCGCGGTCCGCCTCCTCCGACAACGACAACGACGGCGACAACGACGGCGACAGCGACGGCGACGGCGACGACGGGCCGAGACGCCGCAGCAGCGCGGCCAGCCCGCGCAGCATCCCCGCGTAGCCGGCGTTGAACGACACCACCCCGTCGCGGTAGTTCGGCACGCATTCGAGGAGCTCCCACGCGTCCCGGCCGAAGTCGGCGAGGACGCCGTCGCCGAAGGCAGCCCGGGGGCGGTTGGCAAGCGTCCGCAGGTGGTCCAGGACCGTCGAGGTTCCCGCCTTCTCGGTCAGCAGGTCCAGGTCGCCGGTGACGGCGAGGTACGCCTGGACGGTCCGGAACAGCGCGTGGTCGTTGGCGGCGTAGTGGTTGCCGACGGGCAGCAGGTTGCGGGTGTCAAAGGAGTGGCACCGGTCGTAGGGCTGGCTGAGCGCCGCGAGGATCCACGCCCGCGTCCCGACCGGTTCCAGCATGGCCGCCGTGTGCGCCCACTCCGACTGGTCCCAGAAGAACGTGGTGGTCGGTCCGAGCCGCGGCCCGCCGGTGAGGAACACCGGCCCGATCGGGCTGACCCCGGTGTTGCGCAGGTAGATGGCGAGCAGCACGCCGAGGTAGTAGGTGCGGGCCAGGCCGGCCGGCGCGCCGTGCAGCACCGGCAGGTGGCCCGAGAACGAGCCGTTGCCGGGCGTGAAGGCGGCCGTCCACGTCGAGCGCCACCGGTCGGCAACGGCCGCGAAGGCGTCCGGGAACCCGCGCGCTCCCGAACGCGCCACGTCCACCGATCGCGGCCGGTCCGACGCGATGGCCAGCACCACACCCAACTCGACGGTGTCGCCGGGCTCGACGGTGCACACCCACCGGGCGACCGCTCCCCCGCCGTGCAGTTCGAGCGAGTCGGGGGCGGTGGCGAACGCGTAGGTGGACACCGCGGGGCTGCGCCCGTCGGTGACGACGACCCGGCCGTCGTCCACCGTGGACGTCCAGCGTTGTGCGCCCCACCACGGCTGGGTCCAGGCGACCCTGGCACCGTCGACGCTCAGCGCGGCGCCGTCGCCGGTGATCCGCACCTCGAGGCGGTGCCACTGCCCCGCGCGCAGCTGCGCATCACCGGTGACGAGCTCACCGGCGATGCGCAGCCAGGGCCGGCCGTCGGCGAGCCCGACCTGCACCGAGTCAGGGTGGTTGCCGTGGGTGAGGATGACGCCGGTCTGATCGTCGACGGCGGGCCGGAACTCCAGGCGCAGCACCGCTTCCGGGCCGAGCGCGACCGGTGCGAGCCGGTGCTCCGCGGTCGGCGCGGTCAGCTCGAACTCGCCCGGCGCGCCGCTGATCCCCCGGACGGTGCCGAGCACGGACGGGGCCCGGGTGCGTCCACTGTCCGAAGTGGAGTGGTCGGGCAGCTCCGATTCGAGGAGCATCGGCGCGGTGTCCTCGTCGCGCTGGATGCCGGGGATGCGGGGGCTGCCGAGGCGGATCCAGCGGGTGTCGGTCGCGAGGAGGTGCACGTGGCGCGGCACCCACGCGAGGACCTCGGCCCGGATCCGTTCGGTGGCGTAGTAGTCGTGGTGGTGCCCGGCGCTCCACGGCGTGCCGTAGAGCCAGCCCCAGTCGACCGGACTGTCCGCGATCGGCGCGTAGAGCTCCTGCTCGACAGTGACGGTCGCGGGGGCGCCGGAACTGTTGGTCAGCCGGGTCCGCCAGTACACGGTGTGCTGTTCGTAGCCGAGGCGGGTGTCGCTGGTAACGACGACGCCGTTCGAACGACCCGACCGGGACACGCCCCACGGCGCCCAGCGCAGCTGGTCGGCGCGCACGACCCGGCCGTCGACGCGCAGGACGCCGGTGTGGTATCCGCCGCTGTAGGGCGGCATCGCGAGCCACGACAGTGATGTGAGGTCCTCGTTGACGTGCGCCTGCCCCCACTGGTTGCGCAGCGACGGCAGGTGCGCGAGTTCGCCGCGGTCGAGCCAGTCGCCGGCGAAGTCGTCAAGTGGTGGTGGGGGTGTCACTTCGAGGCTCCTGACATCAGTCCGTGGATGAATTCGCGCTGACTGACCAGGTAGCCGATCACCGGGATGATCGCGGCGAGGAACATGATGCCGAAGAGCTGGCCGTAGTCGGTGGAGTAGGTGCCGACGGACAGGTAGACGCCGGTCGTGATGGTCTGGCCCTTGAGCGGGCCGAGGATGAACAGCGGGTTGAGGAAGTCGTTCCACACCCACAGGCCGAGGAAGATGGCCACGGTCGCGGTTGCCGGGCGCACCATCGGGAACACGACCTGCCACCACACGCGCAGGTCCCCGGCGCCGTCGACGCGGGCCGCCTCGATCACCTCGCGGGGCACGCCGCGCAGGAACCCGACGTAGACGAACACGGCGAAGGACAGGTAGCCGCCGCCGACGTTGGCGAGGATGAGGCCGGTGTACGTGTGCTGCAGCCCGACGGTTTGCAGCAGCCCGACGATCGGCAGCAGCACCACCTGCGGCGGCACCATGAGCCCGAGCGCGAACATGGCCAGCAGGGCGGCCTTCACCCTGGGCGTGCGTTCGGAGAGGTAGAACGACAGCGCGCTGGACAGGGGCACCAGGATGAGCACCGACGCGGCGGTGACGACGACGGAGTTGATGAGCCCGGCCTGCACCAGCAGGTCGGGGCGGTGCAGGGCGCGGGTGAGGTTGCCGAGGGTGAACGGCGCCGGAGGGGCGGCCGGGTTGGCGAGGATCTGCCGCTGGTCCTTGAACGCGTTGACGAGCGCCAGGTAGATCGGCAGGCAGAACAGCAGTGTCGCCAGCCAGGCGAAGCCGGTGTGGAGTCGACGTCTCACAGCCGGGCCTCCCGTTTGCGGAGCAGGAACGTGACGGTGTAGGCGATCCCGGCGGTGAGTGCGAGCAGCAGCATCGCGATCGCCGAGGAGTAGCCGAAGAGGTTGGAAGTGAACGCGACCTCGAGCAGGTAGTACGCGGTGGACTGGGTGGTGTTGGCAGGTCCGCCGCCGGTGAGCACGGCGATGACGTCGTAGAGCTTGAACGTCGTGATCAGGCACAGCACGACGTTGATGGTCATGCCGGGCGCGATCATCGGCAGTGTCACGGCCCGGAAGCGGGCCAGGGCGCCGGCGCCGTCGACGCGGGCCGCCTCGTACAGCTCCGGCGGCACGGTGCGCAGCGCCGCGGAGTAGACGACGGTGGCGAACGCGATCGTCATCCAGCTGACCACGGCGCAGATCGACACGGTGGCGAGGTCGGTGCTGCCCAGCCACGCCACCGGCCGGGCACCTGCCTGCGCCAGGGCCGCGTTCAGCAGGCCGTTCTGGGTGAGGATGCTGCGCCAGATGAACGCGACGATGACCCCGGACAGCACCTGCGGGATGAAGATCAGCGTGCGCATCACCCGGTAGTTGGCGGTGTTGCGGTTGAGCAGCAGCGCGAACGCCAGCCCGAACACGTTGGCCACGACAGTGACCACGACGACGACCAGCAGCGTGAACCGCAGCGTCGCGAGCAGCCGCGGGTCGTCGAGCATGTCGAGGTAGTTGGTGAGGCCGACAAAGGTGCTGTCGGCCTTGAGTGGGTTGCGGTCGGTGAAGCTGAGGAACAGGCTGCGGCCCAGCGGGTACACCAGGAACAGCAGGTAGAGCAGGACCGCGAGCCAGGCGATGGGCGCGAGGCCGGCGCGCCTGGTCACTTCTTCGCGGCCTTGTCCCATGCGGTGTCCAGCGCCGCGAGCTGTGCCTTGACGTCGTCGTTGGTGAACAGCTGCTGCGACAGCGCGTAGAACAGGTCGGAGACCCCGGGCGGCAGGGCGTCGTCGTTGTTGACCCAGCCGATGGAGCTGACCTTCGTGTTGTTGTCCTGCACGTACTTGTAGCAGTCGGTGAAGACCGGGGTGACGGTGGCGCCGAAGTCCTCGAGCTTGACGGTCTTGAGCATGGGGAACGCGCCGTCGGTCTCGATGAGCGTCTTGAGGTTGTTCGGCGACAGCGACCACGCCTTGGCGAACTCGGCGGCCTTGGCGGCGTTCGGCGACCTGGCGTTGACGCTGGTGGTGCCGCCGACGTTGAACGGCACGATCTGCTTGCCGTCGTCGGTGGGGAGCAGGAACCCGCCGAAGGACTTCGCCTGCGCGGCGGTGATCTGGCCGATGAACCAGCTGCCCATGAGGTACATGCCGGCCTTGCCGTCGAGGAACTGCTTGTTGGCGTCGGCGTAGTTGACGCCGAGCGCGCCCTCGCCGAACGCGCCGGCCTTGACCAGGGCGCGTTGCTTGGTGACGGCGGCGACGACGTCGGGGTCGGTGAACTTCACCTTGCCCGCGTAGCGGTCCTTGATCCAGTTGGGGTTCTTGCCGAGCACGTCGGCGCTGACCAGGCCGACGAGGGGCATGCTGGCCGACCACGGTTCGGCGCCGGCGAGCTGGATCGGGGTGACCCCGGCGGCCTTGAGCTTGGCGGCGACGTCGGTGAACTGGGCCCACGTGGTCGGCACCGTGAGGTTGTGCTTGGCGAAGAGGTCCTTGTTGTAGAAGACCATCGGCAGGATCTGCGAGTTGGTCGGCGGGATGTAGGTCTTGCCGTTGATGGCGTTGCCGTTCGGCTGCAGGAAGTTGGCGTCCAGCCAGGCCTGGTCGAACGGCTGCAGCAGGCCCGCGTCGAGGAAGTCCTTCGGGTTGATCGAGGCGAGGACGTCGGGGAACTGCCCGGAGGCCTGCAACTGCTTGGCGTAGGCGTTGCGGTCGCTGGTCGGCGCGACGATCTTCTTGACCGTGACGCCGGGGAGCTGCTTCGTGGCGTCGGTGATGGAGTCATCCCAGAACTTCGCGGTCAGCGCCGGGGTCTCGAAGGTCAGGAACGTCAGGGTCGTGCCCCCGCCGTTGCTGGACTCACCGGGCGTGCACCCGGCGACGGCGAGTAGGGCGGCGGCGGACAGTGCGCTGAGCAGGACCGAGCGGCGGGTGCGGTGCACGGGGGACCTCCTGGCGGACGGGGCGAGATAACGATGGACCCGGCGGATGGTGGCGCCGACCATACGACCGCCAAACATCCGATGTCAACAGTTCTGGCACCGCGAAATAACGTTATCTCGATCGAGAATCCTGAGGCTATGCTCTGGCCTCACATGCAGTCATGGGATGAATGCGCCCGCCGGTACGCTGACACCGGTTGCTGGGCCCGGGAGGAGTGGCATGACGCGCCGGAAGCGGCCGACCATGATCGACGTAGCCGAGCACGCCGGTGTCGCGCTGCGCACCGTGTCGCGGGTCGTCAACAACGACCCGACCGTCGGCACCGTGTTCGCCAACCGGGTGCAGGCCGCCATCACCGCGCTCGGCTACACCCCGGACGAGCGCGCCCGGCACCTGCGTGGCGGGCGCAGCGGGCTCGTCGGCGCGGCCGTGCGCAACCTGTCCGCCGGTCACCCGGTCCTCGGCGCCCTCGACACCACCGCCCGTGCGCACGGCCTCACGGTCCTGGCGACCGCGACCGCCGACGAGGAGGACCGGGAGCGCGAGGTGGTGCTGTCGATGTGCGGCCGGCACCTCGACGGCATCGTCCTGGAGCCGGTCGGCGACAGCCACCAGTACCTGAGCCGGGAGATCGACGCCGGCACGCCGATCGTGGCCTTCGACCGGCCCGCCGGCGGGATCACGGTCGACACGGTCATCTCCGACAACGCCGCCGGCATCGGCACCGCGTTCCGGCACCTGCGCGGCCACGGGCACCGCCGGGTCGCCTACATCGGCGACGAGGAGCGGATCTTCACCGGCCACGAACGGGCCGCCGCCTTCCGGGCCTGCATGGCGGCGAGCGGCGAACCGGTCACCGGCCTGGTCCACCCCGGCGTCGTGGCGCCCGCCCGGATCGCCGCCGCGCTCGACGCCGCGCTGCGCGGCCCCGACCCCGCGACCGCGGTCATCACCGGCAACGCGTCCACCACCCTGGAGGTGCTGCGCCACCTCGGCTCCGCCGCCGCGGACCTGGCCATCGTCGGCTTCGACGACTTCGCCGTCGCCGACCTGCTCCGGCCCGCGATCACCGTCGTCGCCCAGGACAGCGACACGATCGGGCGCACCGCGATCGACCTGCTGCGGCACCGCATCGCCGACCACACCCGGCCCGTGCAGACCGTCACCGTCAGCGTGGAGCTGATCGTGCGCGGCTCCGGCGAGCGGCCACCCCACTCCGGGGCGTGACGTGCTCGTCACGATGAACGGCGACGTGGTCGAGGTGTCGAAGGCCGTCGCGGCGGACTTCACCCCGTGGCACGAGGAGCAGTTCGCCGCCATGACCTACGCCGACCGGTCGCTGCACTTCACGGATCCTCGTTGGCGCTGCACGTACCTCGGCAAAGGCGAGGAGAAGGCCGCCTTCCTCGTCTGCGACCACCAGCAGCGGGTCTTCGTCGTCGAGGTGATCGACGAGCGGACCTATCTCAACGGCAGGTTCGTCACCGGGACCTACTTCCTCGAGCGCCGCGTCGTGGGGCTGTCCGGCGTCGCCTTCGACCGCAGGGCGCTGATCGGGCTGCGCTTCACCGGCCTGGTCAAGGTCCGGGAGTTCGCCGACGGCTATGAGTGGGCCCGGTTCCAGTGGCGCCCCGACCGCCGCAGCTGGCTCGATCACCCGATGACCGGGTTCCTGCGGCTCGTCTACGGCGGGCGGTTCGACGCCTACCGCCGGCGGTACCGCGACGTCCACGAACGCAACGTGCTGTTCGAGGTCCGCGCCCTGCGCCAGTCAGGCGTTCCTGTCCTGGCCAGAGACGCTGCCGGGCGGGTCCGTCTGGTCAGGATCGGCCTGCAACCCATCGACCTGCGCTGACGGTTCGCCGCCCGCCACGCCGGCTCCCGGGCGACCATGCGGCACGACCGAGCCCGTGCTTCGCGCTCGGGCTCCTCCCAACGGCGTTGCGTCGGCCCCACGCATGCGGGCCGGGTCGGCCTGCAGCGTTGCCGCCTTCCCGTCCAGCCGCCAGCCGTCCTGGTACGCCGCGGCGAACGCGGCCTCGCCCAGCGCCGCGCTGCCGCGGGCGGCCATCGCCTGGATCTGCCGGTCGCTGCGGTCATGGGTGCCGCGCAGGCGGGCGGCCACGCCGAGCAGCAGGGCCACGTCCCGGTGCCGGTCGCGCAGGCCGGCCAGTTCGGCCCCGGTCACCGCGACCACCGCCATGATCGGCAGGTCCCGGCTCCGCAGAGCGGCCGCGTACGCCCGGGTCAGGGCCTCCTCGGCGCCAGCGATGTCGCCGCGGCGCCCGCACAGCGCGGCCCGCACGGAGCCGACGAGCACCTGGCCGTGGTCCCCGGTCGGGGTCGCCTCGGCCGCTTCGACCCGGGCCTGGGCGCGGTCCGGGTCACCGAGCCGCAGCCAGGTGGCGGCCTCCAGGGCGGTGACGATGACGACGACGTCCGGCACCGCCGAGCGCTCCGCCCGCTCGCGGACCGCGTCGAGCATGGCCGTCGCCTGGGCGTCCTCGCCGCGCCGCAGGTGCAGGTCGATCCAGCGCACGTCGAGGAAGATCTCGTCGGCCGGGCTCAGCGAGCCGAACGCCCGCGCCTGCGCCCGGACCTCGTGCAGGTCTGCGAGGGCGCCGTCGAGGTCGCCGTCGTACTGCCGCAGCAGTGCGCGCATCGGCAGCGTGGTGGCCAGCCCCCAGCGGTCGCCGGCCCGGCCGAACGCGTCGAGCGCGGCGGCCACGTCGGCGCGCACCTGCTCGAGGTCGCCCTCGTTCTCCGCGAGCGACGCCCGGAACATGTGCGCCAGCCCGGACAGCCACACGTCGGGGCCGTCGACGTACCGCTGCGTCATGTCGAGAGACGCCTCGTGCTCCTGCAGGAAGTACAGCGTGACCGCGGCCAGGACACCGGCGAACCCTGGCGGCGCCGGGTGGGCGAGCAGCCGGTCGGCCAGGTCACGCAGCGAGGACTCGTGCTCGTCCAAGCTTTCGAGGGTCAGCGCGGAGCGGGCGTTGATGCGGTGCAACAGGTGGACCGCCTCGGCGCAGTCGCGCTCCAGCGTGTGCCCGCCGCCCGGAACGGCGAGGGCCTCCCCCTGCCAGTACGCCGCTTCGGCGTGCCGGCCCAGCACGTGCCAGTACCAGGAGAGGTCCATGGCGAGCTTGACCGCCGCGGTGGCGTCGCCGGCGTCGCACAGGTGGCGAAGGGCGGCCAGGGCGTTGTCGTACTCCGCGCGCAGCACCCGCAGCGCGGCGAGCTGGCCGGGCCCGCGCAGCAGCGACTCCTCGCGCGCGACCAGACCGGCGAGGTGGCGGGCGGCGAGATCCCGGACGGCGTCCCGGTCGGCGAGCCGTTCGATCCCGTACTCCCGCAGCGTTTCGAGCATCCGGTAGCGGCCCGCCTCGGGCGCCAGGTGCAGCATCGACTTGTCGGTCAGGGCGGCGAGCAGGTCGGGGATCCCGTCCGGAGGCACCCTCGTGCCGGCGCAGACCGCGGCGGCCGACTCCGCCGTCACGCCACCGGGCAGGACCGACACCCGCTCGGCCACCGTCCGCTCGTCCTCGCCGAGCAGGTCCCAGCTCCAGGCGATCACGGCGCGCAGCGTCCGGTGCCGCGGCGGCGCGGCCCGGCTGCCCGTGGTGAGCAGCCGGAACCGGTCGGACAGCCCGCCGGCGAGCTCGGCGAGGGACCGGGTCCGCAGCCGGGCCGCGGCCAGTTCGAGGGCCAGGGGCAGGCCGTCCAGGCCGGTTACCAGCCGGACCACATCCGCGCGCGTCCGTTCGTCGACGGCGAAGCCGGGGCGCACCGCCGCGGCCCGCTCGGTGAACAGCCGCACCGACGCACAGCGACGGACGTCCTCGAGGCCGCCCGCGGCGTCCGGCAGGGCGAGTGGGCCGAGCGGGACGAGGGCTTCGCCGTCGATCGCAAGGGGTTCGCGGCTGGTGGCGAGGATCCGCAACCCGGCGCAGCGCGGCAGCAGCGCCGCGACGAGGTGCGCGACGGCGTCGATCAGGTGCTCGCAGTTGTCCACCACGAGCAGGCTCTCCAGCCCGGTGAGCACGTCCAGTTCGCCGACCGGCCGCCCGGCGGCGTCGACCGGGAGAGCGCCCTCGGCCGGCATCCGACCCTCGAAGAGCGCCCCGCCGCGCAGCCCGATCGCGGCGAGCACGGCCGCGCCGACCTTGGCCGGTTCGGTGACCGCGGCCAGGTCGACCAGCCAGGTGCCGTCGCGGAACTCGTGCCGGCGGCGGCCGGCCTCGACCGCGAGGCGGGTCTTACCCGCTCCGCCCGGCCCGACGACGGTGACGAGGCGCCCGCGGGCGAGCAGCGTGTCGATCCGGGCGAGGTCGTCGTCGCGCCCGACGAAGCTGGTCAGGGCGGCGGGCAGGTTGCTCGCAGGGTTTGGGACGTGCGTCGGTGACTGCAGCAGACGCAGATGGCGTTCCCGCAGGGCCGCGCCGGGATCGGCGCCGAGCCGGTCGGCAAGCGTCTCCCGCGTCCGCTCGTACAGGTCGAGGGCGTCGGCCTGGCGACCCTGGGCGGCCAGGGCGTCCATCTGCAGCGCGGCGACCCGCTCGTCGGCCGGATGCTCGGTGAGCAGCGCCGCGAGGCGGGTGGCGGCGTCGCCGGCACGGCCCAGCGCCAGCTCCGCCTCGGCGAGGTCTGCGGCGGCCTCGACCGCGGCGCGGTCCAGCCGCATCGCGACGGCGGGGGCGACCGCGGCGATCACCGACGGTCCACCGGCCAGCGCGACCGCCTCGCCGAGGACCTCCGCCGCCGCCCGGGGATCGCCGGCGCGCAGCCGGTCCCGGCCGCGCGCGGCCAGCCGCTCGAACCGCAGCGCGTCGACGTCGTCCTTGGCGACGTCCAGGCGGTACCCGGCCTCGGACTGGGTGACAGCGGCGGCATCGCCGAGCAGCCGGCGCAGCCGGGACACCAGCGACTGCAGCGCGTTGGCCGGGTCGGTCGGCCGGTCCTGCGGCCACAGCGCCTCGACCAGCAGGCCCGGGTCGACCGGCCGGCCGCCGGCCAGCGCCAGTCGTGTGATCAGGTGGCGGAGCCGGGCGCCGGGGACGGTCACCTCGACGTCGCCGCGGCGCACCTCCAGGGCACCGAGCAGCGTCACCCGTAGTGTCATCAGGCCGTCAGGACCCGCACCGGGGACCCGGCCCGCCAGGCCGTGATGTCCTCGACGACCTGCTCGTACATCGAGCGGTACCCGGCCTCGGTGACATAGCCGAGGTGCGGCAGCAGCACCGTGTTGGGCGCGCCGCGCAGCGGGTGGCGGGCGGGCAGCGGCTCGGCGTCGTAGACGTCCAGCCCGGCCCCGGCGATCGTGCCGGCCGCCAGCGCCGTGACCAGGGCCCGCTCGTCCACGATCGGCCCGCGCGAGGTGTTGACCAGGATCGCGGTGCGGCGCATGGCGCCCAGTTCGGCCGCGCCGATCAGCCCGGCGGTCCGGTCGCTGAGCTTCAGGTGGACGGTCAGGACGTCGCTGGTGGCGAGCAACTCGTCCTTGGACACCCAGGTCGCGCCGACCCCGGCCGCCCGTTCGGGGGTCAGGTGCTCGCTCCACGCGATGACCCGCATGTCGAACGCCTGCCCGATCCGCGCCACCTGCGTGCCGAGCCGCCCCAGCCCGAGCACGCCGAGGGTGGTGCCGGCCAGGTCGGTGCCGACGGTGGTCTGCCAGCGGCCGTCGCGCAGCGCCCGGTCCTCGGTCACCACGTGCCGCCGGCAGGCCAGGATCAGCGCCCAGGTCAACTCGGCGGTGTTCGAACTCCTGGTCGATCCGGTCGCGGCGGTGCCGGCGACCGTGACGCCGTGGGCCGCGGCCGCCGCCAGGTCGATGGCCGCGTTGGCCATGCCCGTGGTCACCAGCAGCCGCAGGTCCGGCAGCCGTGCGAACGTCTCGGCGCGAAACGGCGTCCGCTCGCGCATCGCGACGACGACCTCCGCCCCGCGCAGCGCGGCGGTGAGAGCGTCCAGGCCGGCGAGGTGCTCGTGCAGCACCTCGACCGTGTCGCCGCGCAGCGAGTCGAACGGCCCGAACTCCCGAGCCACCCGCTGATAGTCGTCCAGGACGACGATCTTCATGCGTCCACGGTACGCGCGGCTCGCCCTTCGGCGGGGACGAGGCTGCGCGGGTCAGGATTCCGGTGGCGTCATCAACCCATGGGCCCGCCGATCGGGCAGACTGACCTGACCGCGCCACTGTCCGACAGGAGATCGGCCATGACCGGAGTCGTCGGCAATCGGCAGGCGCAGCAGGTGCTGCGCTTCGCCGTCACCCTCGTCGCCGTCCTCCTGGTGGCCGCGGTGGCCGGCTTCGGCTCCCGGTACCTCTCGCACCTCGGCCAGTTGCGGGACAAGACGGACGGCATCTGCGGCCGGTTCACCGCGACACCGATGCAGGTCGGCGGGGAGTCCCCGTTCGGGGCCGTCACCGGCTGCACCGTCCTGGACCGCAGCGTCCCGCTGTGGGGTGCCGTCGACGGCAGCATCTCACTGCTGCTGGCGACCGGGTCGGGGACGGCGGCGATCCGGATCGACTACTCCAGGCTGTCGGCCGGGCGCCAGTACCGGGCCGAGGCGTTCGAACTGCCGGCCGGCGCCGCGCCGGGCCTGTCCGGTGCCCAGGAACGGCAGTTGCGACAGGACATCGCGGCTCGCGGAGGGGTGCGGACCACCGCCTGGGTCATGCACTACGGCGACGGCTGACGCAGTTCAGGTGGGCCGGCGTCCGAGTCGGTGTTCGTCAGCGCCGCCGCCGTCGTGGCGAGCGCACGCCTGCGGGACCACCTGCTGGCCCCGGTCACGCCGGCGGCACGCGGCGTCATCGAGCGGCTGCTCGAAGCCTGAGCGTGCTCCGCGGGCCTGGCCCCGCGGGTTACCGTACGCGGGTGCCGATCTTGGAGATCTCCGACCTCATCATCCGCCACGACGTGGCGACCGGGGCGAGCCTGCCGGTGCGCCGCGACGAGGTGATCGCCGCGCTGCGCGGCGCCGGCGATCGGCGCGGCGCCCGGATCGTGGCAGGGCTGCCACACCGTGACGGTGTGCTCGAGGCGGCCGCGGTGGACCGGCTGCTGGTGCGCACGCACACCGAGCTGCAGCGGCTCAACGAGGAACTCCGCATCGCCGAGCAGCTGGCGGAGCTGCTCGGTCCGCTGCTGACCGCGGTGACCCCCGGCGGTGAACGGCCGCGGGTCGTCGACGTCGGCTGCGGCATCGGATACGCCGTCCGCTGGCTCGCGGCCACCGGTGTGCTCGGCGACGTCGACCTCAGCGGCGTCGACTTCAACCCGGCGCTCGTCGCGGAGGCGACCAGGCTCGCCGAGGTCGAAGGGCTCGCGTGCCGGTTCGTGCGCGGCGACGCGTTCGCGCTGCCCGGCTCGGCCACGGTGTACATCTCCGTCGGCGTGCTGCACCACCTGCACGGCGACGACCTCGGCGCGTTCTTCCGGGCACAGGCCGACGCCGGCGCCCAGGCGTACTGCCACTTCGACATCGCCGCGACCCGGTTGGCGCCGGTCGGCGCGTGGATGTTCCACCGGGCCCGGATGCGCGAACCGCTGGGCCGCCACGACGGGGTCGCGTCGGCCCGCCGCGCCCACACCGACCATGACCTGATGACCGCGGCACGGTCGGCGCCCGGCCTGGTGCCGCTGCTGTACCGGCCGACCCACCACAGCAACCCGTTCTGCGCGTCGGTCCGGCCGCTGCTGGGGGTGCGCCCAGACGAGGTGCCGGCGCTGCGCACCGCGCTCGGCCCCGCCGCGCGCCACCTGGTCACCGACAGCCGTCCCATGCGCCGGCCGTGGTGAACGCCGCCGTCGCGGTGCCGGTGGTCCTGGCCTCGATCGCGCTGGTCGATGCCGCCCTCGCGGGGTTCCGCGCGGCGACCGGACGCAACGGCCTGATCCGCAAACGCGCCTACTACGTCGTCGCGATGCGGCGCGGGCTCGCCGCCGGCGCGGCCGTCCTCGGCTGCCTGGCCCTCGTCCTCGGTGCCGTCCTGGCCACGGCGCCCGACCCGGGCGTGCGGTACACCGGCCTCACCCGCGCCGGCATCAGCATGCTGTGGGTCATCGGCCCCTTCGCGGCCGTCGTGGTGGCGTCCCTCGCCGGCTACGCGGTTCTGCCCCGGCGCCCGGCGACCTTCCTCATCCTGCTCGGCCTCGGCCCGCTGACCCTCATCCGCCCGTGGGTCACGGTGACCGCCGGTCTCACCGCGGCCTGGACGGCACCCGATCCGCTGACCGCGGTGTGTGCCGTCCTGGCCGCGACGAGCGTGCTGGCCGTCGAACCGTGGGTGCACCGCCGGTGGTACACCGAACCGGCCTGACGCCGGCAAGGGAGTTCCCGGACGAACGCGGGCACCCGGTCGACGTCGGCGCGGGTCCATCCGATCGCCGCGTCACGCGCCGCGGAACGTGTCCCGAACGTCGGCGGCGCACAGGTAGGCGATGCCGATGAGGGCCGTCAGCGCCACATCGACCGCGGCGCCGTTCAGGTCGACGAGCACGCCGTGCCCCCGGTCGTCAGCGTCCGCAGGAACTCCCGCAGCCCCGCGTGCCGGTTCCGCCGCCGCCACGCCAGCACGAACCGGTCCTTCGGCAGGTCCCGGATCGGCCGGTACACCACATCAGGGTGGCCGTAGGTGCCGGCGAAGGCACCGGTGACCGGCTGCACGACCCGGTTGCCGGCGATCACCAGCAGCAGTTCGCTGACCTCGCGCACCCGTGCCCCGACCCTGGGGATCGGCCGGCCGCCCGGCGTGCGGCGCGGGGTGAGTGCCGCACGGAGCTCGTCGGGAAGCTCGATGTCGAGGTCCGCGATCGGGTGGTCGGCGAGGTCCTCGACGGACACGTCACCAAAGGCGGCGAGCGGATGCCCGCGGCCGACGGCGAGCATGCGCGGCAGCCGGGCGAGCACCGGACCGGTCACCAGGTCGGGCTGGCACAGCGGCGAGCCCGTCACCATCAGCTCGGCCTCACCGCGGCGCAGCGGGCCGAACCGGTCCTGGAACGGCAGCCCGACGACCTCCACCGCGTTGCCCGGGGCGGCGGCCGTGTAGCGGTCGATGCCCGACCGCAACCGGGCGTCGACCACAGCGGCCGTCACCACCCCGAGACGCACCGTGCCGGCCGCCCGGCGTCCCCGGTCGCTGGTGGCGCGCAGCACCGCCTCCAGGGCCGCGACCCGCTCGCCGGCCTCGGCGCGGAACCGCTCCCCGGCACCGGTGAGGGCGACCCGCCGGCTCGTGCGATGCGCCAGCTGCGTGCCGAGCTTGCGTTCCAGCGCGCGGATCGTCTGGCTGACCCGGGACTGGGTGAGCCCGAGCCGCTGCGCGGTCCGCCCGAAATGCAGCTCTTCGGCGAGCACCAGAAACGCCCGCAGCTCCCGGAGTTCGATCGTCTCCCACATCGATGAGCCAGGCTACTCGGTGCCAGTGCCGGACCGCCGTTGATCACCGCCGCCGCATCGGCCAGCGTGGACGGCGACCCACCCGATCCGAGCCCTGGGACACACCATGCAGGCTCCACGCACCACCGTCCTGCTGGCCTGCGGCACCGTCGCCGGCCCGCTCTTCGTCGCGGTCGCGCTGGTCCAGGCCGCCGCCCGCCCGGGATTCGACCTGCGCCGGCACCCGTTCAGCCTGCTCAGCCTCGGCACCGCCGGCTGGATCCAGATCGTCAACTTCGTGCTGTGCGGGGCGCTGTTCGTCGCCTGCGCCGCCGGGATGCGCCGGGTGCTGCGGCACCGCCCGGCGGGCACCTGGGGGCCGCTGCTGACCGCGCTGTTCGGGCTCGGTTCGATCGGCGGCGGGGTGTTCGTCGCGGACCCGGCCCTCGGCTTCCCGGCCGGCGCGGCACCGACCGGCGCGGCCGCGGCGACCTGGCACGGGACCGCCCACGGGTTCGCCTTCATGGTCGGCATGACCGCGCTGGTGGCCGCGTTCTTCACGATGGCCTACGGGTTCGCGGCGGCGGGCGACCGCCGGTGGTCCCGGGGCAGCCTCGCCGCCGGGATCGCGTTCGTGGCGCTGGCGGCGGCCGGCACCGGCATCGGCGACTGGCGGCTGGTGGCCCTGGCCGTCGCGATCGGCTGGGGCTGGGTCTCCCTGGTCGCAGTCCGGCTCAGGGCCCCAGCCCCCGACGGCGGGCGGGTCAGCTGACGGCCGGGCTGCGGCGCTCCAACAGGACGACGTCCCGCCACCGGTCCCCCGTGCCGCCCCAGCCGCCAGTCGCCGATGCCGGTGCCGGGTGCGGTGTCGTCGAAGCCGGCGTCGCCGGCGGTCATCGTCCGGGTCGTCACGTCACTCCTGCTGCCTATGATCCGGGACGCACCCCGCAGAGCTTCCTAGGCAGCTAGGTAGTGACGCGATAGGCTGAGCCCGTGTCCGAGTCGGTATTCGTGACTGCCGCCCTGCTCATCGCAAAGCCGCGCCTCCAGACCTGCCTGCGATCGCCGGTCGCACCGGCAAACGCCTGGTCGCCGCAGGAGTGGGCCGGGGTCTCCGAGCTGGACGAGCTGCCTTCCGCGATCGACGAATGCGACAGCTGGCTCGACGGCGACTATGCCGACGTGTTCCTTGACCTGGCGCAAGACGACCTGACGTTCCAGTTCGACGAGGACACCGGATCGCTGGTCGTGGAGTTCTCGTCCCGGGCCGACTTCCGGCTGCCGACCATGATCTGGGCGGTCACCCTCCTGCGCGGCGTCGCCGGGTTCATGGCCGACGGTGACCACGGTCTGGTGACGGTGACCAACGAGTGGAGCGACGACACCGTCCTGCTCCACCTGGCCCCGGACACATCCACGTTCCTCGACCGCCGCCGCGACGCCAGGGCCTACGCGGAGGCGAAGAGCCGGGAGCTCGACATCCAGGCCGCGGCCGGCGCCACCGACGACGAACCCCGCGACGTCATCGACCGGTTGCTCAACGACTGAAAAGACGGGTTACCGCACCCGGGCGCCCGCCCGGATGTGGGAACCGCTGGGTCGCCACGACGGGGTCGCGCCCGCCCGCCGCGCCCACACCGACCGTGGGCCGCTGGCCGCGGCCGCCTCCACGCCGGGCCTGGCGTGGAGGCCGCACCGCCGGCCGCATCGACGTCGACGTCGTCCGGACGGCCCTGACCACCGGCCCGGCGGTGCCGCCCGCCCCATGACCTGCCGCCCCGGCTCCGGGCCGGCCTCGTCATGAGGGGCTATTGCACGAGGGCAGGAACATCCTCGGCGACCGGTGCGGAGGTCGCGGGGGTCGCCGGGGCGGCCGGGCGGCGGCGGGGCGCGGCCGTCCGGGCGTGGGTGGCGTAGAGCGTGAGACCCACGAACGTGAGCCCGCCGACGAGGTTGCCGACGACGGTGGGGATCTCGTTCCAGATGAAGTAGTCCGCGATCGAGAAGTTGCCGCCGAGCATCAGCCCGGACGGGAACAGGTACATGTTCACGATCGAGTGCTCGAAGCCCATGTAGAAGAAGACCAGCACGGGCCCCCACATGCCGATGACCTTGCCGGAGACGTTGGTGGAGATCATGGCGGCGACGACGCCGGTGGAGACCATCCAGTTGCACAGGACGCCGCGGATGAAGAGGGTCAGCATGCCGGCGGCGCCGTGGTCGGCGTAGCCGACGGTGCGGCTCTCCCCGATCTTGCCGATGGCCTTGCCGACCGCGCTCGGCTCGACGCTGAAGGCGAAGGTGAAGATCACGGCCATCATCACCGCGACGGTGAGCGCGCCGGCGAAGTTGCCGACGAACACCAGGCCCCAGTTGCGCAGCACGCCGCGCAGGCGCACGCCCGGGCGCTTGTCGATCAGGGCCAGGGGCACCAGCGTGAACACGCCGGTGAGCAGGTCGAACCCGAGCAGGTACAGCAGGCAGAAACCGACCGGGAACAGCAGGGCGCCGACGACGGGCTGGCCGGTCTGCACGGTGACGGTGACCGCGAAGGCGGCGGCCAGGGACAGGATGGCGCCGGCCATGTACGCCCGGATCAGCGTGTCCCGGGTGGACATGAAGACCTTCGCCTCACCGGCGTCGATCATCTTCTTGGCGAGCTCGGATGGGTTCACATAGGACACGACGTCGCTCCTCCGGCGGCGGGCGGGCGCCGCAGATGGGACAGCTGGGGACAACTCGACTGCGGTCGAAGTCTGCGCAGCACACGTTTCCGACGTGTTGCATGACCGAAAGTCTCCGGTCACGTCGCCCTCACCAGCCGGGAAATCCCAACGTCATCACTTCGTTCCCGGCCAGAAACATGACAACCGCAACGGCGGCGCGTCACGCGTCGCGGAACGCGTCCTGGGTGTCGGCGGCACCAGCAGCGCGCCGTGCAGCACCACGGTCAGCCAGTTGCGCCGCCACACCGGTTCACGCTCAACCTCACGCTCAACGGCCACGGCAGCTACGGTATCCGCTGCCCACAAGGCGTTCACATCACCGTTCAGCCGTAGCCGCGGGCCCCGACCCGGTCGTGGATCTCGCGCAGCCATGGCTGGCTGAGCTCCGGCTGCCGGCGCAGGGTCTCGAAGAACACACCCCGGTCGATCCAGAACCGCCGGTTCGGCAGCAGCGGCGGCGGATCGTCGCGGCGTTCGTCGGTGGGCCACGGGACCGGCCCGCGCACCGGCCGGTACGCCAGGTGCGCCCACACGTCCCACTCCAGCGGCACCGCGTCACCGGCGCCCGGCAGCGGCCATGCCTCGCCGGTCTGCGGATGTCGCGGGACGAAGGCGATGTCGACGTTGCCGACCGGCAGGTGCGGCCCGGCGAGGGTCACGCTCCGCGGCGGCGGCCCGGCCGGCAGCATCGCGGCGAGCGCCCGCCCCAGCAGTTCGGTGAGAAGTCCGTCGGGGACCACGACCGGCGCACCACCGGACACGACCAGCAGCCGGGCCAGCGCCGCCGCGAGCGCGGCCTGCCACTCCGGCAGCCAGTAGCCGTCCTGGTCCAACGGGCCGACACCGCCGCGCTGTGCCCGCAGATCCTCCCAGGCGAGCGGCGCCCGCCCGGCCCCGACGTCGGCGACGTGGTGCACCGCCCCGGGCTCCAGCCAGACCGCCTGCCAATACCCGCAGTCGTCGACGCGGGTGGCGACCAACCGGCCGCACCGCTCGCACGCGAGGTTCGGCCCGCCCCACCCGACGCCGAGGCAGTACCCGTCGGCGAGGTCGTGTCGGAGCACGGTGCCGCGCACATCGCCCGGCGCGATCACCACGCGGCCACGCAACTCCCCCGCCGGGTCTGGTTCGACGGCGAACGTGCCAGCCTCCATCAGGACACCGAGCAGTTCGTGGAAGAGATGCTGATGCGCATGGACCGGCAGCGCGACCTGCACCAACGGCACGGTCAGCGCGGCGCCGCATCCCCCGCACACGAACATCGTCCCTGGATTCTCCCGCGCCGGAGCCCGCGGACGCCGGCCCGGCGGTCAAGGTGAGATCCACCCGTGACCGCCGGGCCGGCGAACCGGTCAGATCCAGCGGGGCGGCGAAGCCGCGCTCTCGCGCCAGAGTCGGTCGAGGGCGGTGATGACGTAGGTGTAGTGCTTGCCGGGTTCGGCGGTGGGGTCGGTGTACGTGGTGCCCCGCAACGTCGCCACGAGGTTGGACGCGTCGGCCAGGTCGCAGCCGCGCGGGATGGTCGCCGTGTCGAGGCGGTACACGCCGTAGGAGGTCACCTCGCCGAACGGGCCGGCGCCGCTGACCGTCGGGCGCCACCGGAGCTCGACCCCGGCGTCGGTCCGCCGGGCGGCGGTGATCACCGGGAAGAGCAGCGGTTTGGCCGGGCCCGAAGCCGGCTGCCAGGCGGGTGGGAACGCCGGGCGGCTGTGGTGTTCGGCGGCGAGGATGGATTCCGACGACAGGCGGTTCGCCCTGACCTGCACGGCGCTGAAGTGCACGTCGCCGAGCACCTGGGGGTACTGCCGGTTGAGTGTCAGGTGGTTGGACAGTTCGGCGGGGTCGAACCAGGCGGCCGGCTGGCCGGCGGTGGCGACCTTGTAGTCGGCCTGGCCGATGTAGAGCTGCACGTCGGTGCCGGCGACCACGTCGGCCCACCACGGGACCAGCTTGGCGTAGTCGGCGACCGCGAGGCCGATGTTCCAGTACACCTGCGGCACGATGTAGTCGATCCAGCCTTCCTTCACCCATTTGCGGGTGTCGGCGAAGTTGGCGTCGTAGGACTGGGTGCCGTTGGTGTCGGAGCCGAGCGGGTCCGCGGCCTTGTTGCGCCAGATGCCGAACGGGCTCACGCCGAACTTGACCCACGGCTTGGCGGCGTGGATGCGGCCGTCCAGCTCGCGGATGAGCCGGTCGATGTTGTCGCGCCGCCAGTCGCCCTTGGTCGCGAAGCCGCCGCCGTACTGCGCGAACGTGGCCTCGTCACCGAAGTCCTGGCCGGCGGCCGGGTACGGGTAGAAGTAGTCGTCGAAGTGCACACCGTCGATGTCGTACTTCGTGACCGCGTCCATGACGGCGTCCTCGACCCAGGTGCGGGCCTCGGGGATGCCGGGGTTGAAGTAGAGCCGGCCGCCGGCGTTGTTCACCGGGTAGGCGACGGCCCAGTCGGGATGCACCGCCAGCGGATGGTTCGCCGGCAGCTTCGACAGGTCGGTGCCGGCGCCGCCCGGGGCGGGCATGCTCGCCCGGTACGGGTTGAACCAGGCGTGGAACTCCAGGTTCTCCGCGTGGGCCCGCTCGACCAGGTACGCGAGGGGATCCCAGCCGGGGTCCTGGCCCGCGACGCCGGTGAGGTACTGCGACCACGGCTCCAGCGGCGACGGCCAGAACGCGTCCGCGTGCGGGCGGACCTGCACGATGACGGCGTTGAAGTTGTACGACTTGGCCAGCGCCAGCCAGCCGTCGTACTCGGCCTTCAGTTCGGCTTCGGACTTGCCGGGCGCGCTGGGCCAGTCGATGTTGACCACGCTGGCGATCCACATGGCCCGCATCTGATGCTTCGGCGTGGCCGGGTTCGACACACAGGCGGCGGCCGGAGCGGCCGAGGCCGGCGAAGCGGAAACCAATGACGCACTACTCAAGGCCAGCACGAATGCCAGCAGCAGACGAATTTTCACCAGTTGTCCGATCCGGGCACTCGCGGCAGCTGCTTCCAGCTCGGGGCGATGATGTACGCGACGCCGCCGCTACCGGAGGCCACGGTGCCGTTCGCACGGTACCGCTTCGTGCGCAGCCACACCTGCTCGAACTCCGATCGCTGGTACACGTTGCGTACCGCATCGTTCGACGACGACGCGGGGTCGTTGATGATCACGTCGCCGGTGGCGGTGAAGCCGACGACGACGAACAGGTGCCCGGAGGTCGAGTAGTTCGCGTCGGTGAGCTCCGTGGCCAGGAACGACTGGGACGTCACGACCGGGATGCCGGCGGCGATGAACCGTTCGACCTCGTCCAGGGAGTGCAGCCGGGTCACGATGCCGGTGAGCCCGTAGCTTGCGGCGTAGGCGGTGTTGAACGGCCAGTTGCCGGCGCCCTCGTAGGTGTAGTCGTAGGTGCTGCGGGCGGCGTGGTCGACCTGCGGGTCGGCGTAGGACGGGTCGACCCAGGCGAGGTCCGCCGGTCTGGGGCGGTGCCCCCAGTACTCGACGACCATCTCCGTCGACGTCGGCGAGCACCAGGCCTCGCCGCCGCCGTCGTACTCGGGGTACTCGCCCTCGTGGATGTTCTGCGAGTAGCGCGGCACGGCCAGCTCGCGGCCCCACGCGATGTGCCCGGCGCTCGGGGTGACGGTGAAGCGGTCCGGGACGTTGGAGGCCATCGCGCCGACCTGGAACACCTGCGGCGACGCGGACTGGCCGGGCTTGCGGAACAGGGTGACGCGCAGCCGGTACGACTGCAGCAGCACCCCGGCGGAGGCGTCGTCGATGGAGAACGTGTCGGTCCAGATCGAGGACACGCCGTCGCTCTGGCCGTCGACGGTGGCCCGCCGGATGTCCTGGTCCCCGGAGGCCCAGCGGCCCATCACGTACCGCGGCGTCTGCCGGCCGTCGGTGTAGGTGCCCTCCAGCTCGACCTGCAGCCAGGTGCCGGCCGGGGTGTCGGCGTTCCAGGACGCGACGAGCTCGCTGGCGCCGAAGCCGATCCGCCGCTGCGGCGAGGTCCAGGTGGCGTACTCCCACGAGGCGGTGGTGCCGGTGTGCGGGTCGGTGAACGACGTGGTGCCCGCGCTCCGGCCGATGCTCAGGTACGGCTTACGGCCCGGCACCGCCCGGGTGCCCTCCGACCGCCCGCTGAGCCACTGCGGGAACGTCTGCCAGCGGTCGAACGTGATCTGCTCGTCATGCGTCGTTGGGTGCGCCGTCGCAGCGGACGCGGGCGCGATGAACGCCATGGCGACAGCGAGTGCGACGACGGCTGCGGATCGTCTCATGACCCCTCCGGGGGCGCGATGAACGACGGCAGGATCTGCACGTCGTCGAGGTTCACGAACATGACTCGGTGCCCGAACTGGACCTGTGCGTATCTGTTCTGGCCGCGGATGACCGTCCAGTCACCGGGGCCGGAGCCGTCGAAGGTCACGGCCCGGTAGTACTCGCCGGGCACGACGCCGCCGAGGGTGTACCGCTGACCGGCGCTGAGCGTGTACTGCAGCGGGGTGATCGCCTGATACGGCACGCCGGCCGGGTATGCGGACTGCTCCGGGTAGGCGCGCCCGTAGACGGGGATGGTCGCCTTGCCGGCCTTCGGGGTGACGACGAGGCCGGTCGACCACTTCGCCGCCGGGTGCGACGGCGGGTTGAAGAACCAGCCCTTCTGGCCGAGGTACCAGATCGCGGTCCAGTCGCCCTGCCGGCCGGCGACGGCGTAGGTCTGCCCGGCGGCGGCGCGGGCGCCGTGGTCGGCGATCTGCATCGTGGCCGGTTCACCACCGGGGCGCAGGCCGATGTCGCTCAGCAGCGGCGCGTCCTGGGACGGTGCGGTGCGCAGCAGCACCGACGAGGAGCCGTGCAGCGGGCACGGGTTGCCCGCGGCTCCCGTGCAGCCGGTGTACTGCGGCTGGTTCGTCCCGTAGTCGGGGTCGATCGTGACCAGCCCGGTCTTGGGCGTACCGAACGTGATGAACGGGGCGTGCAACAGGTCGAAGTAGTGGTCCCAGTCCCAGTACGGGCCCGGATCCCAGTGCATGCCGCGCACGGTGGACGGCACGGTGCCGGGGACGTTGTCGTGGCCGATGATGTGCTGCCGGTCCAGCGGGATCGCCAGCCGCGCGGCCAGGTACCGCACCAGTTTCGCCGAGGAGCGGTACATCGCCTCGGTGTACCAGGCGCCCTGCTGCGCGGCGAAGCCCTCGTGTTCCAGGCCGACGGACTTGGCGTTGACGTACCAGTTGCCGGCGTGCCAGGCCACGTCCTTGGTCTTCACGTGCTGGGCGACGTGCCCGTCCACGGAGCGCAGCGTGTAGTGCCAGCTGACGTACTCCGGGTCCTGGACCAGTTTGAGCGTGGTGTCGTAGGTCGCCTCGGTGTCGTGGATGACGATGTACTCGATGCGCTGCCGCTGCGGGCGGTCGCTGAGGTCGTGGTTGCCGTAGTCGCCGGCGCCGGGCCCGTACTGCTCGTAGGGTGCCGGGATCCACTCGCACGAGATGTCGACCGGGCATTCCAGGCCGTCGGGGCGGGCCGGTGGGCGGCGCAGGCCGAGCCGGTCCAGCCAGGCCTTGATCGGGCTGATGGCGGGCTGCGCGGCCAGGGTCAGCGGGTGCCCGTCGTCGGTGGTGCGGGTCATGCCGTCGCGCAGGGTCGCGTAGACCTCGTCGGCGAAGGCGGCCGCGGCGTCGGTGGTGTCGGCGCCGCTGTACTTCGCGACCGCGCCGTACCAGGCGGCCGGGTCGCTGCCGGCGCCGGCCGGGCCGCCGGCGTCGCGCTGATACGCGGCGAGCAGCGCCGCACCGCCGCGGATGTTGGCCGCGGGGTCGGTGCGCAGGTCCTGCTCCGCCGTGCCGGTGAGCTCGGCGGCGCGCTGCAACGTCCGCAATGCCGGGCCGGTCGCGGTGGCGCCGGGCTGGACGGTCTTGGGCGCCCGGGAGTCGTCCCCGCGGGCGTCGTTCTCGTGGTGCGCCGCCGCGGCGAGGGTGGCCGCGTCGGTCAGGTGCATCGGGCCGTAGCCGGCGCTGGTGCTCGGCGCGCCGCCGTTGGTGTCCCAGCGCGATTCCAGGTAGGACACGCCGAGCAGGATGCTCTGCGGCACGCCCCAGGTCGTGGACGCCGAGGCGTATTCGGCCTGGCGCGCGTCGGTTTCGGCGGCGGCTGCGGTGCCGGTGGGAAGGACGGCAGCACTCAGCGCGAGGAGCATCGCGGCGCCGAGCGTGGCTGTCGAGGTGAAGGAGCGGCGACAACGGCGCATCGAACCTCCTGACTACGGGTGGTTCGGCACAGCGTGCCGCACAGGAATCTTTTACGTCAATACCTTGCGGTCAGTTGCTCCGGCATGTGGGTAACCTACACAGCCGGGCACCGCATTGACCGATTTCGTGCATGTTTCGGCCGAGTCTCCGTGCCGGTGACCGTGCCGCAGGATTTGCAGAGTCGTTACAAGCACCGGATGACGGCGACCGGTTCGTAGATTACCTTCACCCTATCGTCGGCGTTCGACGGTTACCTACAGTCGCTGCCGTCGATGCTGGGGAGGTGGGATGGCATGAGCGTGGTGCCGTTAGACGCGGAGCGGGTGGAGCAGGACGACCCACCGGCCCGGGACGACGAGGCGATCGCCGCGCGGTCACTGGGGCAGGCCGTCTGGCGCCGGCTGCGACGCGACCGCACCGCACTGGTCAGCGGCATCGTGTCGGCGCTGCTCATCGCGGTCGCGCTGGCCGCCCCGCTGATCGAGCTCGGCTACGGGGTCGACCCGCAGGACTCGTTCAAGGGCGACCTCGACCGCTACGGCATGCCCTACGGGGTGGCCGGCGGCATCTCCGGCGCGCACTGGTTCGGCATCGAGCCCGGCCTCGGCCGCGACCTGTTCATCCAGATGGTCTACGGGATGCGCACCTCACTGGGCATCGCGTTCGCGGCCGCGATCGTCACCACGACGCTCGGCGTGCTGACCGGCATCGTCTCCGGCTACCTCGGCGGCTGGGTCGACGGGATCATCAACTGGATCACCGACGTCGCCCTCGCGCTGCCGTTCCTCATCTTCACCCTCGCCCTGATCCGCCCCCTCGAGCTGGCCTTCTACGGCCCGCGGGAGGCGGTGCCGGGCTGGTTCCGGGTCATCGTGCTGATCAGCCTGTTCGCCGCGTTCGGCTGGACGGCCACCGCCCGGCTCGTCCGCGGGCAGGTGCTGTCACTGCGCGAACGCGAGTTCATCGAGGCCGCCCGGGCCACCGGCGCCCGCACCTCGCGGATCCTGTTCAAGGAGCTGCTGCCGAACCTGTGGGCGCCGATCATCGTGGTGTTCTCGCTGTCGATCCCGGCCTACATCACCAGCGAGGCGGCACTGTCGTTCCTCGGCATCGGCATGTTGGAGCCGACCCCGGACTTCGGGCGCACGATCTTCCGCAGCCTCAACTACCTGCAGACCGACCCGGCGTACGTGTTCTTCCCCGGCATCACGATCTTCATGCTGGTCCTCGCCTTCAACCTGTTCGGCGACGCGGTCCGGGACGCGCTCGACCCGAAGTCCATGACGAGGTGACGCCGTGCTGAACTTCCTGATCCGGCGGATCCTGCTGGCGATCCTCACGCTGTTCGCGGTGAGCGTGCTGACGTTCCTGATGTTCTTCGCGCTCCCCCGCGACCCGGCGACCGCGATGTGCCCGAAGAACTGCGACGCGGCCCGCCTCGAGCGGGTCCGCGACGAGCTCGGCCTCAACGACCCCAAGTACCTGCAGTACCTGCACTACGTGCAGGGCATCTTCGCCGGCCGCGACCTGGGCGCCTCCCAGGGCGGGCACTGCGACGCGCCGTGCCTGGGCTACTCCTACGTCAACAGCGAGCCGGTGACGGAGACGTTCGGCCGGGTCATCCCGGTGACGTTGAGCATCGTGGTCCCGGCCTCGATCCTGTGGCTGGCGGTCGGCATCGGGCTGGGCATGCTCTCCGCCCTCCGCCTGGGCACCGTCTTCGACCGCCTGGCGATCGGCCTGTCGCTGACGGGGGCGTCGCTGCAGCTGTACTTCGTGGGCGGCGTGCTGCTGCTGACGTTCGTGTACACGCTGAAGGTCCTGCCGTACCCGCGGTACACCTCCATCCTGGACAACCCGTGGGACTGGGCGACGGCACTGATCCTGCCGTGGTGCGCCCTCGCGGTGCTCTTCTCCGCCGTCTACGCCCGGCTGTCTCGCGCGCAGATGCTGGAGACGCTGTCCGAGGACTACGTGCGCACCGCCGAGGCCAAGGGGCTGCGGTTCGGCACCGTCGTGCGCCGGCACGCGCTGCGGGCCGCGCTCACCCCGCTGGTCACGACCGCCGGCGTCGAGGTCGGCGCCGCGCTCGGCGGGACGGTCATCACCGAGACCACGTTCGGCCTGCGCGGCCTCGGCCGGACCGCGATCGACGCGGTCAAGGACGGGGACCTGCCGACGATCATGGGCACCGTCCTGATCGCGGCCGCCTTCATCGTCGCCGCCAACCTCGTCGTCGACGTGCTCTACACCATCATCGACCCGCGCGTCCGGCTGCGGTGAAACCAGGGAGAACGACATGCCACGAAAACCCTTGACGGCGTTGGTACTGCTGACGCTCGTCGCCGGTCTCGGCGCCTGCAGCAACAACAAGCGCACCGACGACGACGCGAAGACCGAGAACCGGCAGGCCAGCGGCTCGATCGCGACCGACCCGAAGGACTCGAAGGGCCCCGCCGCGGAGATTCCCGGCGCCGCCAAGGGCGGGACGGTCACGGTCCTGCGGCAGAGCAAGGTCTCGCACCTGGACCCGCAGCGCGTGTACTCGTTCGTGGGCCTGACCGCCTCGCAGCTGTACGCGCGGCGGCTCACCACGTACAAGGACGACGGCAAGGGCAAGGTGGTCCTCGTCGGCGACCTGGCCGAGACGCCCGGCACCGACGTCAACAAGGACTGCAAGACCTGGGAATTCAAGATCAAGGACGGGGTGAAGTTCGAGGACGGCAGCGCGATCACGTCGGCGGAGATCGCCTACGGCATCGCCCGCTCCTTCGACCTTGCCCTGACCGGCGGCCCCACCTACATCCAGGAATGGCTGGCCGACTCGGCCCAGTTCGACACCAAGTTCAACTTCGCGGCCAACAAGACGTCCCTGCCGCCGGGGCTGAGCGCCCCGGATCCCAAGACGCTGAAGTTCACGTTCAACAAGCCGCACTGCGACCTGCCGTTCGCGGCGTCGCTGCCGTCCACCGCGCCCGTGCCGGCGGCGAAGGACACCGGCACCGACTACGACAAGTCTCCGTTCTCCTCCGGCCCTTACAAGCTCACCAAGAACGAGGCCGGCACCCGGCTCACGTTCGAGCGCAACACGTTCTGGGACCCGGCGACCGACGCGATGCGCCACCAGTACCCGGACGCGTACGTCTACGAGTTCGGCGCCAACCCGGTGACCCAGACCAACCGCATCATCGCCGACAGTGGCGCCGACGCGAGCGCCGTGTCGTTCAACGGCGTCGACTCCTCGCTGGTGTCCAAAGTGGTCAGTGACCCGGCGCTGAAGGCGCGCACGCTGCAGGAGCCCACGCCCAGCGAGTACACCCTCACCATCAACAACAACAAGGTCACCGACCTGAAGATCCGCCAGGCCCTCAACTACGCCATCGACCGGGACGGCGTCGTCAAGACCCTCGGCGGTGACACGGTGGCCCGCGCCGTGACCACGCTCATGCCGCCGGCGACGATCGGCTGGAAGGACTACGAGGCGTACCCGGCCGGCAAGAGCGGCAACCCCGACAAGGCGAAGGAACTGCTCGGCGGCAAGACGCCGGAGCTCGTGCTCGGATTCGCCGACGACGCCGAGAACCAGGAGCTCAGCACCCACCTCAAGGGCAACCTGGAAAAGGCCGGCTTCAAGATCACGCTGAAGCCGATCGCCGCGGACACCTTCCTCGACGAGACGAAGAAGAAGGACAACCCCTGGGACCTGTACATCGGCTCGTGGGGTGCGGACTGGCCCAGCGGTGCGTCGATCCTGCCGGTGCTCTACGACGGCCGGGCGATCAAGGACGGCGGCAGCAACAACGGCGCGTCCTACCTCAACGCGTCCGCGCTCAACGCCGAGTTCGACCGGGTCCTCGCGCTGCCCGTCGGCGAGCAGGGGCCCGAGTGGGGCAAGCTCGACGAGAAGATCATGAAGGAGTACGCGCCGGTCGTGCCGCTGTACGTCGACGTGATGTTCACGATCCACGGCTCGAAGGTCGGCGGCATCTTCATCGACTCCATCTGGGGCAGCGTCGCGGTCACCAACGCCTACGTGAAGCAGTGACACTGTCGTTCCTCGAAGGGGTGCTCGACGGGACACCGGGCCTGGTCTCGGTGTCCCTCGGGCGCCTCGGCGCACCACCGGCGTACACCCGTTCGCCGGACGCACCGCACTACGCCGCCAGCACGATGAAGGTCGCCGTGCTGGTGGCGCTGCACCGGGCCGCCGACGCCGGCATCCTCGACCTGGACGCACCGGTGCCCGTGGTGAACGACTTCGCGTCGGTCGGTGGCTCCCGGTACACCTGCGATCCCGGCTACGACAACGAGGACGAGGTGTGGCGGCGCCTCGGATCCACCGCCCCGGCGCGCTGGCTGGCCCGCCGGATGATCGTGCGGTCCAGCAACCTCGCGACCAACCTGCTCATCGGCCTGATCGGACTGCCCGCGGTCGCCGGGGCGTGGCGAGTGGCCGGCGCGACCGGCAGCGTGACCGCCCGCGGCATCGAGGACCCGGCCCCGGTGGACAACACGGTCACGGCCGCGGACCTCGCCCGGCTGATGGGCGGCATCGCGACCGGCTCGGTCGCCGGACCCGCGTCGTGCACCGAGATGCTCGACGTGCTCGCCGCCCAGGAAGACCTCGCTTTCGAGGTGCCCGACGGGGCCCGGGTCGCGCAGAAGAGCGGCTGGGTCACCGGCGTGCGGCACGCCGCCGGCGTGGTCCTGCCCGCCGACGCGCCGCCGTACGTGCTCGCGGTCTGCACCACCGGCGCCCCGGACGGTGTGATCGCCCGCCTGTCCCGGGTCGCCTGGGACGCCCGGAAGGAGTTGCCGTGACCATTGCCGTCCAGGACAACCGCCGGGAGCTGCCGTGACCATCAAGGAGGTGCGCACGCACCGCGTGTCCGCGCCGTTCCACACGCCGTTCGTCACCGCGCTGCGCCGCGCCACGACCGCCGAGTCGCTGCTGGTCTCCATCTCCGACGGCAGCGATGCGGGGTTTGGCGAGGCGCCGCAGGTGTGGCAGGTGACCGGCGGCTCGGTCGCCGCCGCCGAGGCCTGCGTCCAGCAGATCCTCGGCCCGCTGCTGATCGGCCGCGATGCCGACGACGTGGCCGGCAACGGCCGGCTGGTGCAGCGTGCGGTGCAGCGCAACGAGGGCGCGAAGGCCGCCGTCGACGTCGCCCTGCACGACCTCGCGGCCCGCCGGCTGGGCGTGCCGCTGGTCCGCTACCTCGGCGGCGTCGCCCTGTCCGTGCCGACCGACGTGACCCTCGCCGCCGACCGGCCGGAGGCCCTGGCCGCCGCCGCCCGGGCCCGCGTCGACGAAGGCTTCCGGGTCCTCAAGGTGAAGGTCGGCAAGCCCGGCGCCGGCGAACGCGACGCCGCCGCGGCCGACATCGCCCGGGTCCGCGACATCCGCGCCGCCGTCGGCCCCGACGTGCTGCTGCGCCTCGACGCCAACCAGGGCTGGACCCCGCGGCAGGCGGTCCGCGTCATCCGCGGCATCGAGGACGCCGGTCTCGACGTCGAACTCGTCGAACAGCCGGTCCCCCGGCACGACCTCGACGGGCTCGCCTGGGTCAGCGACCGCGTCGGCGTGCCGATCCTCGCCGACGAGGCCGTGTTCGGCGTCCGCGACCTCGTCGAGGTGATCCGCCGCCGCGCCGCCGACCTGGTCAACGTCAAGCTCGCCAAGTCCGGCGGACTCGGCCCCGCCCGCACCCTCCTCGAGCTCGCCGCCGCGCACGACATGGGCACGCTGATCGGCTCGATGATGGAGACCCAGGTCGGCGTCGGTGCCGCCGCGAGCCTCGCCGCCGCCTACGGCACGAGCGCCGTGTCCGACCTCGACGCCGTCTGGTGGCTCGCGTCCTCACCGCTGCGGGGCGGGCTGCGATACGAGGGCGACCACGTGCACCTGCCCGACCGTCCCGGCCTCGGCGTCACCCTACCCCTGGAGGACCTGTGAACCACGCGGCAGTCGGGGTCACGGTGGCGACACTGTGGTCGTCCCCGGACCGGACCCGGCCCAGCGACACGGCCGCCCTGCTGGACTCCCCCGACATCGGCGCGTGGATCGCGGCGATGAGCCCCGACGAGCAGACCGGCAGCGGCGTCGACACCCAGCTGCTGCTGGGGGATCCGGTGCTGGTCGACGAGGCCCGCCCGGACGGCTGGTCCCGGGTCGTCGTGCCGGGCCAGGCCGCCCCGGATCTCGACCCCCGGGGCTACCCGGGCTGGATCCGCACGGCCCAGCTCACCACCCCGTCCCCCGGCGAAACCACCCCGTCCCCCGGCGAAGCGCCGCTCGTGGTCGACGCCCTGACCACCGCCCTGCGCGACGCCCCGGGCGGGCGGGTCGTGCTGCCCGGTGTCATGCTCGGCACCCTGCTGTCGCCGGCCGGCGCGGCGACCGGGGGCTGGTTGCCCGTCGGCGTCGCCGGCCGCACGCTCTGGGCCCCCGCCGGTGACCTGGCACCGGTGCCGGACCGGCCGCCGACGGGCGACGAGGTCGTCGCGGTGGCCCGCCGCCTGCGCGGCGCCGTGTACGTGTGGGGCGGCCTGTCCACGCCCGGCATCGACTGCTCCGGCCTGGTCCATCTGGTGTGGCGCCGGCTCGGGGTGCGCCTGCCCCGCGACGCCCACGACCAGGCGGCCGCGACCACCCCTGTCGCCCCGGGCACCGAGCGCCCCGGCGACCTGTACTTCTTCGCCCGCCCCGGCCGGCCGGTCCACCACGTCGGCATCGTGGTCACCCCCGAGGACCGGGTGCTGCTGCACGCGTCGGCCGGTCTGCACCAGGTCGTCGAGGAGCCGATGCCGCAGGACCGGGTCGACACCCTCACCGGCATTCACCGCCTGGTCGTCAGCGACGGGACAACGGTCCGCACGGCGATTGACTAGCCTGACCGTGCATCGACCGGCATCGTCGGTGCTCCCCTGACGGAAGGGCTCGCCGCGATGACGCTGATGACCATCGCCCTGTACGGGATCGGTTTCGTCGCACTGGCCGCCGTGGGTGTGTTCATCGTCCTGCTGATGCGCCGCCGCTGACGACGCCATGGAGGCTCCCCTGTACACGTTCGACGGCCTGCACCACACCCAGCTGGCGATCCCGCCGGGCGCCGAGCCCCAGATCAGGGCGTTCTACGGCGACATCCTGGGCATGACGGAGCTGGAGAAGCCGCCGGTGCTCGCCGCCCGCGGCGGCTGCTGGTTCCGCGGCGGCGCCCTGGAGCTGCACTTCGGCGTCGAGCAGGACTTCGTGCCCGCCCGCAAGGCCCACCCAGGCCTGCTGGTCACCGACCTCGACGCCGTGGCGAAGCGGCTGACCGACGCCGGCGTCGCCGTCGACTGGGACGGCAACTTCCCGGGCCACCGCCGCTTCTACGCCTTCGATCCCCTCGGCAACCGGCTGGAGTTCCTCTCCCCGGAGCCGTGACCTCGAGGCGGGTCGCTACGAACGCAGTGTCACCAGCACGTGGTCGACCGCCTGTGCGACGGCTTGCCGTGAGGCGTCGGTGTCGTCGAGGGTGTCGAAGCCGTGCTGCCCGGCCGGCACGTCGATGATGGTCAGGTCCGCCTCGGCGGTCTGCGCCGCGGCCACGAATGCCGCGACGGTGGCGGCGATGTCCGGGCGTTCCAGCCCCACCCGGGTGAGCACGATCGGCAGAGCGTTGGCCCGCATCGCACCGGCCACGCCGGTCGCGGCCGCCGCACCGACCGCCTCGACCGCGTCGATCGGCCGGAAGCTCGGCTCCAGCACGGAGCTGCCCAGCCACGGGTAGGTCAGCGCGACGCAGCGCAGCCACGACGGCGGATCACGCAGCCAGCCGGCGCTCAGCGGTCCGCCGCCGGAGAAGAACCACAGTGCGATGCGGTCGCCGTCGACGCGCGGGTGCTCGCGGGCCCGGTCGACCGCCTCGTGGAGCAGCGTCGCGGACCGCGGGTAGTCGTCGAGGCTGTGCAGCGGATGGTCGATGGTCACGGCGACGACACCACGGCCGGCGAGCAGCGAGCCGTAACCGCGATAGACCGGCCAGTCCCGCGGCGTGGGCCGGCGCCCGGCCGGCACCGGTCCGCCGTGGACCAGCACCACTGCGGGCCGGGAGCGTCCATCGCTGCCATCGGGGAGGTAGAGGTCCGCCGGGTCGCCGCGCTCCGGCTCGACCGGGTCGACCGGGACCACGAGCGGTGCCAGGTAAGCGGGACGCTGCACGTCGGCCAGCGTACGCACCTCCGCCACCGAAGGGCTGACACCAGCCTGAGCCACATTGAGCCAAGCTGAGCCAGATTGCTTGACCATGGCACCACCGTGTGCCATAGTTGTGCCATGGACCTGAACCCGTATGTGGCCTCCCTCGGACGTGAGCTGCTGACGGCCGCGGAGACCGGGGCGGACGGCGGCACCGCGTCGATCGAGCGGCTCACCGTCGCGATGGAGTCGGCGATCCGGCTCGCGCTGCTCGAGGCGCTGTCGGCCGCCGCCGACGAGATCACCAGGGACCTCGTCCCCGGGTCGGTCCAGGTGCGCCTGCGCGGCCGTGACCCGGAGTTCATCGTCACCGCTCCCCCGACGCAGCAGCCACGGGACGAGGACACCGGCCGCGGCGCGGCGCCAGCCGACGACGGCGCGAGCTACGACGACGGTGCCACGGCGCGCATCAACGTCCGCCTCCCGGAGCAGCTCAAGGCCGCGATCGAGGAGGCCGCCGGCAAGGAGGGACGGTCGGTCAACGCCTGGCTGGCCCGGGCCGCCGTCCTCGCCCTGCGCGCCTCCGACCGCGACAACGACACCGTCCGCCGCGGCAAGCCAGGCGCCCAACACCACACCGGCTGGGCCCGCTAAAAGCCGTACCGAACCCAATTCAAGGGGACAACCATGCCTGTTTTCGCCACCCCCGAGCCGATTTCCGTCACGATCGACATCTCCGTCGGCGAGCTGCGCCTCGTCGCCGGCGACCGCACCGACACCGTCGTCGAGGTGCGGCCGAGCGACGACGCCGACGAGTCCGACGTGCAGGCCGCGCAGCAGACCCGGGTCGAATACGCCAACGGCACGCTGACCGTGCGCGGGCCGAAGTCCCGGCTGTTCGACTTCTCGAAGAAGACCCGGTCGATCACCGTGCTGGTGGAGCTGCCCACCGGCTCCGGGGTGCGCGGTGACGTGGCGGTCGGTGACATCGACGGCATCGGCGCGCTCGGCGACTGCCGGTTCAAGTCGTCCGTCGGGCGGTTCCGCCTCGACCAGACCGGCCACCTGCACGCGGACACCCTCGGCCACGTCGCCGTCGGCACCGTCGCGGGCGACGCCGAGGTCGCCACCGGCAGCGGCGACGTGCACATCAATGAGATCCGCGGCGCCGCCGTCATCAAGAGCTCCAACGGCCCCATCGAGATCGGCACCGTCGCGGGCTCGCTGCGGGCCCGGACGGCCAACGGCACCATCACCGTCGCCCGGGCCGACGCCGCGGTCGACGCGAAGACCTCCAACGGTGCGATCCGCATCGGCCGGGTCGTCCGCGAGACGGTCACCCTGGTCACCGCGCACGGTGACCTGGAGGTCGGGGTCGCCAAGGGCACGGCCGCGTGGCTCGATCTGAAGACGGGACATGGGCGGGTCCGCAACGAGCTCACCGACATCGACCAGGGACCGGAGAAGTCCGAGGAGACCGTCGAGGTCCACGTGCAGACCGGCTTCGGCGACATCAGCATCCACCGCACCTGACCTCTCGAAGGGACACCCCCATGACCACGCCATCCCAGCCGGCGATCACGGCGACCGGACTGCGCAGGTCCTTCGGCGACCACGTGGTGCTCGACGGCATCGACCTGGACGTCCCGCGCGGCACCGTGTTCTCGTTGCTCGGCGCGAACGGCGCGGGCAAGACCACCACGGTGAAGATCCTGTCCACGCTGATCCGCGCCGGCGGCGGCACCGCGACGGTCGCCGGCCACGACGTGAGCACCGCACCGGACGCGGTCCGCGCCGCGATCGGTGTGACCGGCCAGTTCTCCGCGGTCGACAACCTGCTCAACGGCCAGGAGAACCTGTTCCTGATGGCCGACCTGCACCACCTCGGCCGGGCCGGCCGGCGCCGGGCGGCCGGACTGCTCGACCAGTTCGACCTCGCCGACGCGGCCCGCAAGCCGGTCTCCACCTACTCCGGCGGCATGCGCCGGCGGCTCGACCTCGCGATGACCCTGGTCGCCTCGCCCGAGGTGATCTTCCTGGACGAGCCGACGACCGGGCTGGACCCGCGCAGCCGCCGCGGCATGTGGCAGATCGTGCGGGACCTCGTCGCCGGCGGTGTCACCGTCTTCCTCACCACGCAGTACCTGGACGAGGCCGACGAGCTGGCCGACCGGATCGCGGTGCTGGACCACGGCCGGATCGTCGCCGAGGGCACCCCGGGCGAACTCAAGCGCCGCATCCCCGGCGGCCACATCGAGCTGCGGTTCGCCGGGCCGGCCGACCTGGAGGCCGCCGAACGGGCCGTGGCCCAGGCGACCCGCGACAGCGACGCGCTCGCCCTGCGGGTCCCGCACGACGGCAGCCTCGGCGCGCTGAAGGCGCTGATCGACCGGCTCGACGCGCACGCGGTCGCGGTCGACTCGCTCAGCGTGCACACCCCCGACCTCGACGACGTGTTCCTCGCCCTGACCGGCAACCCCCGACCCGAGAAGGTGGCCACGCCATGAGCACGGTGTCCTATGCGCTCGCCGACTCCGCGACGATGCTGCGCCGCCAGCTGATCCGCATGATGCGGTATCCGTCGCTGACGGTGATGCTGGTCGCGATGCCGATCGTCTTCCTGCTGCTGTTCGTCTACGTCTTCGGCGGCACGCTCGGCGCGGGGCTCGGCGGCGCCGGAAACGGCGCCGCCGGCGGTCGGGCGGAGTACATCAACTACGTGACCCCGGCGATCATCCTGATGACGATCACCTCCATCGTGCAGGGCACCATGATCTCGGTCGCGATGGACATGACCGAGGGCATCATCGACCGGTTCCGCACCATGGCGATCGCGCGTGTCTCCGTCCTCACCGGACATGTCCTCGGCAGCCTCATCCAGGCGGTGCTCGCCATCACGGCGGTCATCGGCGTCGCGTTGCTCATCGGCTTCCGCCCGACGGCGAGCCCGATCGAGTGGCTGGCCCTCGCCGGCGTGCTGGTGATGATGGCGTTCGCGTTCATCTGGTTGTCGGTCGCGCTCGGCCTGTCCAGCAAGTCCGTCGAGTCGTCGAGCAATGTCGGCCTGCCGCTGATCCTGCTGCCGTTCCTCGGCAGCGGGTTCGTCCCGACCGACTCGATGCCCACCGCGCTGCGCTGGTTCGCCGAGTATCAGCCCTTTACACCGCTCATCGAAACGATTCGCGGGCTGCTGATGGGCACCCCGATCGGGAACAATGCGGTCATCGCCATCGGCTGGTGCGCCGCCGTCACGCTCGGCGGCTATCTCTGGGCCAAGAAACTGTTCAATCGCGAGTCGACCCGATAAATCGAAATCACGATGCAGGGAGGCGTCAATGTTCGGCTGGTTGGGTAGGTTCGTCGTTCGCAGAGCCTGGTGGGTGATCGCCGGCTGGCTGGTCGCCTCGGTGGCGATCATCGGGCTCTCGCCGTCGTTGAGTGACATCACGTCCGCGGAGCAGAGCGACTTTCTTCCGTCCAAGTACGAGTCGATCCAGGCGATCAAGCTGTCGCAGACGGCGTTCGCCAAGCAGGCCACCGCGAGCGCGCTGATCGTGGTCAAACGCACCGACGGCGCCGCACTGTCCGATCAGGACAGTGCCGCGGTCACCACCCTCGCGGACAAGCTCAAGGCCCGCAACATCCCGGCCACCGAGGGCTACGTCACCGGGCCGCAGGCGCTGGCGCCGGACAAGTCGATCCAGCTCATCAACGTGGGCCTGGAGGCACCGACCCCGGACGACCCGGCGCTGCTCGACGCGATCCGCAGCCTGCGCACCGCCCTCACCGAGGACCTCAACGGCACCGGGCTCAGCGCCCGCGTCGGCGGCGACGTGGCGGCGTACGTCGACAACGAGGACACGTTCAACGGCGCCTTCGCGATCGTCGGCATCGCCACGTTCGTGCTCATCATCGTCCTGATCCTGGTCATCTTCCGCAGCCCGATCGCCGCGCTGCTGCCGATCATCGTGATCGGCATCGTGATGCAGGTGACCACCAGCATCATCGCGGTCGTCGGCAAGGCCCTGGACTGGAACGTCGGGCAGGATCTGCAGACGATCCTGCTGATCGTGCTCTACGGCATCGGCACCGACTACATCCTGTTCCTGCTGTTCCGCTACCGCGAACGGCTGCGCGCCGGCGACGACAAGCAGACCGCGATGATCGTGTCGGTGCAGCGGGTCGGCGAGGTCATCGCGTCGGCGGCCGGCGCGGTCGTGGTCGCCTTCCTGGTGCTGCTGCTCGCGTCCCTCGGGTTCTTCGGCTCGCTCGGCCCCGGCCTGGCGATCGCGGTCGGCGTCATGCTGATCACGTCGCTGACGCTGATCCCGGCGCTCGTGTCGAAGCTCGGCCGGTTCGTGTTCTGGCCGTCCAAGGCCTGGCAGCACCCGCCGAAGGCCACGGTCTCGCGCAAGCTCGGCGCGCTCGTCGGGCGCCGGCCGGCGCTCGTCGCGGTGGTGTCCGGCCTGGTGCTGGTCGCCCTGGCCGGTGGCACGCTGATGTACAAGGCCGACTACGACTTCAGCTCCGGCTTCCCGCAGGACACCGAGTCCGCCCAGGCGCAGGCGGACCTGGGTCGCGCGTTCGCGGCCGGGGCCGCCCAGCCCACCCAGGTGTACCTCACCACCGACAACGGCGAACCGGTGAATATGCAGACGATCGAGCTGTTCCGGTCCGCGGCCAGGGACGCCCCCGGCGTCGGCCAGGTCGGCGAGGTCGTGCTCAGCAACAGGCAGGACATCGTGCGCATCGATCTGCTGCTGAACATCAACCCCGTGTCGAACGAGGCCATCGAGCTCGTCCGCGGCGACCTGCGCGACTACCTGCACGCTCAGGCGCCGGGCGGGACCAGGGCCGTGGTCGGCGGCACGACCGCCGTGTTCGCCGACATCAACACCGCCAACAACCGCGACCTGTCGGTGATCCTGCCGGTGGCCGCCGCACTGATCGCGATCATCCTGGCCCTGCTGCTGCGCAGCCTCGTCGCGCCGATCTACCTGGTGGTCGCGGTGCTGCTGAACTACGCCGCGACGCTGGGCGCCACGGTGTACCTGTTCCAGGGCCTCCAGGACAAGCCCGGCGTCACGTTCCAGCTGCCGATCATCCTGTACCTGTTCGTCGTCGCGATCGGCACCGACTACAACATCCTGATGATCGCGCGGCTGCGGGAGGAGGCCCGGGAGGGCAAGGAGCCGCGCGAGGCGGCGGCGCTCGGCGTCGAGCACGGCGGCCCGACCGTGGCCGCGGCCGGCCTGATCCTCGCCGGCACGTTCGGGGTGCTGATGCTGGCGCCCATCTCGTTCCTGCAGCAGATGGGCTTCGCGGTCGCGATCGGCATCGTGCTGTCGGCGTTCGTGATGTCGTTCTTCTTCGTCCCGGCGTTCACCGCGCTCATCGGGCACGCCGCCTGGTGGCCCGGCCACGGCGACCGGGCGCCGGCACCGCACCAGCCGGCCGGCGGCGCCGTCGAGCTGGAGAAGGAGCCCGGCCCGGCCGTGCACCCATAAGAAGTGACCGGGTCATCACGGGTCCTCGCCCGTGGTGACCCGGTCGCCGAGCACGTTGGCGAGCCGCAGCGCGGCCTCCAGCTCCAGCCGCCGCTCGGCGACCGAGCGGCCGGTGAGCTCCTCGAACTTCTTGACTCGGTAGGCGACGGTGTTGCGGGCGACATGCAGCTCCGTCGCGGCGCGCATCAGGCTGCGGTCATGGGCCAGGTACGCCGCGACGGTGTCGCGCAGCTCGCCGGCGGTCTGGGTGCGGGCGGCCGCGTCTCCCAGCTCGCGGGCGACGAACGTCTGGGCCCGGTCGATGTCCTGGGCGAGCAGGACCGCCAGTTCGACGTCGTGGTAGCGGGTGAAGCCGGCGGGGTGCCGGCTGGCGCGGGTCAGCGCCGCGGCCCGCGCCGCCTCGAGGTGGCTCTGCCGGAACCCCGCGAGTCCCTTGGCCACGGTGCCGGCGGCGATGTGGATCGCCTCCGGCGGGGACACGTCGCCGGGAGGCTCCGGGATGGCATCGCGGGACCGCCAGGAGCCCCAGGCCCACAGCGACGACGTGCCGTCGGGGCACCTCGAGGGAAGCGGTTCCCCGCCCCGAGCCGCGCCCTGGCCGCCGCCGTCGGCGACTGCGGCGTGATCTCCGCCGGTGGCCGGCACACCACCCGGATGCTCGGCGCGCACGTGCCGGTGTGGGCCTACGAGTTCGACGTCCCGGACGCCCCCGTTGCGTGGCCGGCGGTGTCGTTCGGCTACGGGTCCGGTCGCGTCCAGGAGGTGCAGTTCCTGTTCCCCGGTTTCGCCGGCGGCGGCGGTACGCGCCACAAGCTGAACGAGGAGCACCAGGCGCTCGCCGCGCACATGGTGCGGGTACTGGGCCAGCTTCGCGCACACCGGCGACCCGAACGCCGGCGGTGGATCGCCGCACTGGCCGGCCTACACCGCGGCGCGCGACGCCTACCTCGCGCTGCGGGCGCCGGAACCGCACGTCACCACGGAGTTCGCCGCGGACCACCACTGCGACTTCTGGGACCAGTTCTACGTCTGACCGCCCCTTCCGCCGACGAAAGAGCACACCTCGTGTCCTACCTGCGGCTGCTGTACCGGGCCGAACGCGACGCCACCGGATGGCGGCTGCGGTCCCTCGACGGCGTCTACGAACGCGACACGCTGACCGCGGCGGTGCCCGGTGCCGTGCTCGACGTCGACCCGGCCGCGCTGGCCGGGTTCCGGCCCAGCTACCGCTGCCTGGCCTGGGTCCTCGACCGGCTCGGCTACCAGGTCGACCCGGACCTGCCCGGCGACGACCGCCCCGACGTCGTGGCCCGCCTCACCAAGGAAGCGCGCACCTGGCTGGTCGCTCATGAGTGACCGACGGTGCTTCTTCCGCACGTTCACCGGCCTGCCGCTGGCCGCCCTGGTGGCCGCTCTGGTGACCGCTCTGGTGGTCGCGTCTTCGGCCGCGGCGGCCGTCACAGCCGACCCGGTCGTGTCGACCGCGTCCGGCAGGTTCCAGGGCACCGCCGACCAGGCCGGCGTGGCCGCCTTCAAGGGCCTGCCCTACGCCGCCGCACCCGTCGGCGACCTGCGATGGCGCGCGCCGCAGCCGTTCATACGTTGAGCATCCCCGCTGCCCGGAAACCCCTCGCCGGACCGACGTGTATCGGACACCGCCGGCGATGGATCGACCCGCGAACTGGTCGATACAGTGGCGGCCGTATGAATGCCTTCGTCGCGGTCATGGGTCCGCTGGTCGCGTTGATCGGCGTGTGGCTCGGTTCCTGGCTGACGCTGCGCAACGAGCGGCAGACGGCACAGGCCGAGCAGCGGCACCGCGAGCGCGAAGAACTCCGGCGCGCCTATTCACGCTATCTCACCGCGTGCCGCCAGTTCGTCGACTACCTCAAGCAGCCCGCGAACCCGGTTGATGTCGTCCGGTCGCCGGACGGTCAGCTCATCGTGCCGATACTTTCCGGCGACGGTGCCGCGTTGCGCCAGGCCGTCGAGGCCGCCTCCGCGGACCTGCTCATGGCTACCAGTTCACTGGACGTCGCCGAGCAGGCCCGCGAGCTTCGCGTCGCCGTCCTCCGTTTCGCGATCGACCGCGCGAACAGCCCGGACGGCATCGTCCCGGACTCGAGCTTCCGCATCTTCCAGCCGTCGGAACAGGCGTTCCTCAACGCCGCCCGAGGCGACCTGGGCATGGCGGCCATCGACGTCGCGCTGTGGTCGACGCCGCCGGAGCTGGCCCGCCAGCAGCGGGAAGAGCACGCCCGCGGACGCGACAGCTGACCGACGCTCAGCAGCGCCCCGATCGACAGCGCCGTTACCGGGCAAGCGCCGGGATGCCGTGCTCGCCGAACAGGCCGCTGGCGCGCATCGCGTCGACCGCGCGCGGATCGGCGATCAGCAGCAGGCCCTCGTTGCCGCCGGCGATCAGGGTGTGCGCCCGGACAGGGCTGACGTCGGCGAGGAGACGGTTGAGCACCGCCAAGGGGCGCACGGTCGCCCTCTTCCACATGTCGCCGGCGGCCTGCCACTCGTCGGCGGTCCAGACCGTGCACCGCAGACCGTTGAGGGCGATCACTCGCGACCGTGGTCACCTCCAACGCGAGCCCGAACCGGGTCAGCGCCGGTGCGACCCTGGTCATGAACCGCTCGACGCCGCCCTCGGCCAGATTCTCGCCATCGGCGTGGAACAGCACGCGCTCGATCAGCCGGTCGAAGTCGAGCGGATAGCAGCCGGTCTCCGCATCCCGCCGCGCCGCCGCTCGTTCGTCGGCACCCAGGTGGTCCCACAGCCCGAACCGGTCGCAGGCCGCGGCAAGCACCCGATGCCGGTCGTCAACCCGCCAGCGCCCGCGGTGCTCGTGCGCTGGGACGTCGTTGAGCAGGCCGTCCCCGCCCCGCGTGAAGAGTGTCGCGCCGTCCTGTGAACGAAACAGGATCGCATCGCCGTTGCTGAGCATGATCCCAGCCTCGCAACGTTGCGGTGCACCGGCAACGGCGGACGGTTCAGCGCTGGGGAGTTGCCGCCAGGCCTTCGGCAAGGCGAGCCACGTCTGCGCGGCTGCCGCCCAGCGGCACGACGATGCGGTACCGGCCACGCCGGAACGCGGCGGCCAGCTGCCACGGATCGGGTGCCGGCCGCAGCCGGTCGGGGTCGACGAACGTCACCGCCAGCTGCGGCGACCACCGGCCGCCGGTGACACTGGCGCTGTCCACGTTGGACCAGTCGGACGCGCGCACGGTCCCGTCCCTGTCGGGCAGTTGCAGGCCGGTGTCCGTCGGCCCCACCCTGGTCGAGGACATCCTCGCGGGCGGCTACGGCAAAGCCGGCAGCGCGGCGTGACCGCCGCCGGGCAGCAGGACCACCTTGCCGGTGGCCCGGTTGTCCTCCATGTGCCGGTGCGCCGCGACGATGTCGTCCAGGCCGAAGACCGTGTCGATGTTCGGCCGGTATACGCCGGTCTCGACGTTACGGACCACCCGCTGGAGCACGGCCGCCCCCGCGCTGCCCTTGAGGTCGTCGCTGTGGAAGGCGGTGAGCCGGGTGCCGGAGGGGATCATCGCGATCGGCTCGAAATCCGGGACCTGCCAGCCGCTGAGGGAGCCGGCCACGCAGACCGTCCCGCCCCGGCGGACCAGGCGCAGCGAGTCGGCGACCGTCCTTGCCCCGACGAGCTCCAGGACATGGCTCGGGCCGGCGGCCCACGGCGTGCGCAGCGGCCCGGCCGCATCCAGGAGCACATGGTCGGCGCCGGCCGCGGCCAGCGCGGCGGCCTTCTCCGGCCGCCGGGTCGTCGCCGCGATCTCGACGCCGTGAGCGTGCGCGATCGACGCGGCGGCCAGGCCGACCGACGACGTACCGCCGCGGATGAGCAACTGATCGCCTGACCGGATGCCCAGGGCGTCCAGCGCGCCCTGGGCGGTCAGGTACGTCTCCGGCAGCGCGGCCAGCACGTCCCAGGGCAGCGTGGTGGTCACGGGCATGAGCAGCGCGTCCGGCAGCAGCGCGTACTCGGCGTAGCCACCGTCGAAGGCCCGGCCCATCTCCCCCATCACCGCCGCGACGGTCGTGCCGGCCGGCAGCGCGGCGCCGGCCGATTCCGCGACGACGCCGACGCACTCGATCCCCAGCACCCGCGGGAACCTGACGCCTGGTGAGTGCCCTTGGCGGGTGCGCAGCTCCGAGCGGTTGAGGCCGGCGGCCATCACCCGCACCAGGGTCCAGCCTTCCCGCGCCGCGGGCACCGGCAGTGCATGGATTTCCAGGACCTCGGGGCCACCCGGCCGTACGCAGACGGCCGCTCGCATCGTCGTTCGCATGCCCTGAACTGTCGCCGCCGGGGCGAATGGCCGCCCACCGCTACAATGCCAAGTCATGCCCGTAGCCCGCCAATCCCGGATCTGGCCGTCCGGGGGCGTGCACCTGTGGCCGTCCGGCTCGACCAGCCGGTCGCACTCCCACCCGCGCGGGCATCTGGTGTACGCGGCCAGCGGCGTCCTGTCCGTCCACACCGAGCACGGCACCTGGGTGGTTCCGGCCAACCGGGTCGCCTGGGTCCCCGCCTCGTCCCCGCATCACCACCGCGCGCACGGCGACACCGACATGCGGATCGTGTTCCTGCCGGCGTCGCTGGCCCGGCGCGCGCCCGACCGCCCGGCGGTGTTCCTCGCCTCCGGCCTCGCCCGCGAGGTCCTGCTGGCACTCACCGGCTCGCGGCGCTTCGACCGGGGCGCCCGTGCCCGCCTGCACAGGGTCCTGGTCGACGAGCTCCGGGAGGCACACGAGCAGCCCACGCACCTGCCCGAGCCGCGCGACGACCGGTTGCGGGCGGTCGCTCGCATCCTGGGCGCCGACCCCGCGGACACCAGCTCGCTGGCGGTGCTCGGGCGCCAGGTCGGCGCCGGGGCCCGGACGCTCAGCCGGCTCTTCCACGACGAGCTGGGCATGACGTTCTACGAGTGGCGCACCCAGCTGCGCATCTGTCACGCGCTCGTCCTGCTCGCCGAGGGGCACGACACGACGCGCGTCGCCCGCGCCTGCGGGTGGGCGAATCCGAGCGGCTTCATCGCCGCCTTCACCGCGATCGTCGGCACCACTCCCGGCCGGCACCGCGCCGGCACCCAGGCCGGTGCCCCAGGTCCGCACCTGGCGACGATCGCGACCGACTAGGTTGCGGGGTTCTCGGCGATCAGGCGGATCGTGAAGCCGTCGGGATCGCGCCGCAGCGAGACGTAGCTGCACAGCTGGTGGGCCATCCACAGGCCGAGGCCGCCCGGTCCGCCCATGGGCATCAGCCCTGCCGCCGGGTCGGCCGGTCCGGGGCCACCGTCGGTGACGGCGACGACGATCCGGGACGGCTCCGCCCAGGCGCGCACGCGCACCGGCGGGCGGCCGTGCGTCAGCGCGTTGGTGACCGCCTCGCTGACGCTGAGCAGGAGCCCGTTGAGCTCGTCGTCGCCGAGCGCCGCCACCCGCTCCAGGTCCGCGACCGCGGCGCGGGCGTGGGCGGGCAACGGGTCGGACAGCTCACACGCGGGCGGGCGGGCCTCGACCGGGTCCGGCCGCGTGGTCACCGCCGTCGCGAGGAAGTCCCGCGGCTCGTGGTAGGTGGCGCTGCGCTGCCGCTGCCCGTCCGCCGTCACGACATGCGTATGCGTGCGCCGGACGTCGTCGAGGACGTCGAGCGGTGCGGTGCGGGTGTCGTACGGGCACAAACCGTACATCGGGAACTCGTCGTAGACCTCGTTGGCAGCGGCCTCGTAGCGGGCCCACCACTCCCACGGCACCCCGACGCCGGGATGCGGCACGTCGCCGGTGATGCGGATCTGCGTCGCACCGCCGCCGACGTAGCCGGCCAGCATCTCCCGGTGCCGCCGGATCGCCGCGGCCGGGCGCTGGTAGTGGGCGCCGCCGTCGACGAACACGACGCCGCTGCCGGCCCCCAGCGCGGTGCGGATCAGCTTCTGGCGGTGCCCGCCGAAGATGCAGACGGTCGGCTCGCCGGCCGCCACTCCGCCCTGGAGGAACGGCAGCACCACCGCGAGGAACTCCTCGTCGGAGGCGTAGAAGGCGGCCTCGTGGAAGATCCCCTCGTGGCCGACGGCCGGTCCTGTTCTCATGACGTCACCACTCGCAGATTGTCCAGTTGCAGCACATCGGCCAGCAGCGACACGGAACCGTGCCGGCCCACCAGCAGCTCAATGGTGGCACCGCGGTCGCGGAAGTGCCCGGCGAGCTGGGTCAGGCCCCGATGGTCGATGAAGGCCAGCTCGCGCGCGTCGACGGTGATGGTGCCGCCGACGGGGGTGAGGTCGGCGCGGGCCAGGGCGGTCCGCAGCTGCTCGTGCCCCGCCACGTCGATCTCCCCCGCCAGCGCCGCCGCGGCGGTCGTGGTCCGCGGGTCGGCGGCGAACAGCCGCAGCGCCGTCGACGCCGGCCGCGCCAGCGGGTGCATGCCGGCCAGCTCGGCCGCGGCGGCCCCGCCCAGCTCACCGCGGTGATAGCCGCACATCGCCGACATCGGACGCCGGGCCATGTAGCCGTCGATCAGGAACTCGTATCGGGCGAACGCGGCGCGTGCCTCGGCGGTGCGGACCAGCGGCGTCGCGTTCGCGGCGACCCGCAGGCCGGCGAAGCCGTCGGCGATCGCCTGCTCGGTCATCGCCGCATAGGCGCGGACCTGCGCGTCCGGATCGACGGGCCCCGCGCCACCGTAGGCCGCGAGGTCCCACACCTGCGCGGCGCCGGCCGCCCGGGCCGCAGCGAAACCGTCGACGCCGTCCAGGTCGTCAGGGTGGGCACCGTCGGCGACGAACACCACCCGCTGACCGCCGGCGAGCCCGTCGGCCAGGAACCGCGCCACGACGGGCAGGTAGTCCCCGGGCGCGTCGAACACCCAGCAGACGTGATCGTGGCCGCCCAGGCCATGGACCGTGTCGACGAACCCGGTCCGACGCATCGCCCAACGGTACACGTCTACTCAGAAGGTGTGATCCGCACGATCACCCGTGACCTGCGGCGGCCGGCGACGAGCCGCTCGACGAGCATCATCACGCGGTACTCCAGGCCGTACTTGCGGCGCACGAGCGTCGCCATCCGGTCCACTTCGGCGGGGTCGGTGACGATCCGCCCGATCCCCTCGACCGGCCGGTCCCCCTCGCGGACCTTGCCGGTGCGCCCGCACGGCACCAGCAGCACCCGCGGGTCACGGCGCAGGCGCCTGACCTTCCAGCTCTCCGCGGGGGTGGTGACGACGAGCGCGGCGCCGTCCGGCGTGATCCACACGGGGGTGGCGACCGCGGCGCCGTCCTTCTTGAACGTGGTCAGCGAGACGAACCGCTGGGCGCCGAGCGCCGCGGCGGCCGTCGTGTGCGTATGGGTCATGATCGGGTCGTACCCAGGCCGCCTCCGTCGATGCGAATCGACGCAACTCACCTCATGGCGGGGACGCTCACCGGCTCCTCCACCGGCGGCAGCGTCGACTCCTTCAGGCCGACGCGCCGGTGCAGGCGGCGCAGCGGCGCCGGCGCCCACCAGTTCCAGCGGCCGAGCAGCGTCATCGTGGCCGGGACCAGCAGGCAGCGCACCACGGTCGCGTCGATGAGGACCGCGGTGGCCAGGCCGAGGCCGATCTGTTCGATGCTGCCCATCCGCGCCGCGGCGAAGCAGCCGAACACGATGACCATGAGCAGCGCGGCGGACGTGATGACCCGGCCGGTGTGCTGCAGGCCGCGCCGGACGGCGGTGTTCGTGTCGTCGCCGGCGTCGACGTACTCCTTGACCCGGCCGAGCAGGAACACCTCGTAGTCCATGGACAGCGCGAACGCGAACGCGAAGAGGATGACCACCACGAACGGGTCCAGGCCGCCGACGGTGAGGGTGCCGAGCACCCCGGCCAGCCAGCCGTGCTCGAACACGGCGACCATGACGCCGAGCGTCGCGCCGAGGGACACGACGTTGGCCAGGATCGCCTTCACCGGCACCACCACCGAACCGGTCATCGCGTACAGCAGCACGAGCATCGCGGTCAGGGTGATCCCCAGGGCGAGGGGCAGGTCGTCGATGATGAGGTCGACCAGGTCGACCAGGACCGCCGCGTCACCGGTCACCCAGGACTGCGTGCCGGTGGGACGGTCGGACCGCAGCCGGCGCACGAGGTCCTGGGCCGCGTCGTCCTGCGCGCCGCCGCGCAGCCGCAGCTCGACGGCAGCGAGGCCGGACCCGGCGGGCTTCGCCGGCTGGACCGTGGCGACGGCCGGGTCGCCGGCCCAGCGGGCGGCGTACGTGTCGAGGTCCGCCGTGCCGGTCCGCGCGATGATCGTGACCGACGGCGCGAACGACCGGCCGAATCGGGTCTTGAGCTCGCCGGCGACCTGGATCGACTCGATGTCGCGCGGGATGCCGTCCTGGCCGGGCAGCTTCACCGTCGCGGACAGCAGTGGCAGACCGGCGGCCAGCAGCAGCGCCGCGGTGAGCACGGCGACCAGCACCGCGCGGCGCTGCACGAGCGCGGCGAGGGCGGCGAAGAACCCGCGGCCGGCCTCGTCCCCGCCGGCCTCTTCACCGCCGGCCTCTTCACCGCCGGCACGGCCGGCACGGCCGGCACGGCCAGCCCGGCCAGCCCGGCGGGACGGCTTGAGGCGGCGGCGGGCCACGCCGATCAGCGCGGCGGTGAACGTCAGCGACACCAGCATCGCGACCAGCGCGATCGACACCCCCGCCGCGCCGAGCGCGGTGAGCTGGCGCACCGAGAACGCGAGGAGACCGGCGAGCGCGGCGGCGACGGTGAGCGCGCTGAACAGGATGGTGCGCCCTGCGGTCGCCCAGGCCCGGCCGATCGCGACGTCGGGCCCGAACCCGGCGGCGAGCTCCTCGCGGTACCGGGCCACGAGCAGCAGCCCGTAGTCGACGGACAGGCCCAGGCCGAGCAGCGACGCGACCGTCAACGCGTTGGAGTCGACGTCCGTGAACGTGGTGAACACGTACAGGACCGGGAAGACGGCGGCGACGGACACGACCGCGGCGAGGACCGGCAGGCCGGCCGCGATCAGACCGCCGAACACGACGACGAGCACGAGGAGGGTGAGCGGCAGCGACAGCAGCTCGGCCCGGTTGCGGTCGGCGGCGAGGGTCGCCCCCGAGTCGCGGCTGATCGTGGCGGACCCGCCGACGCGGACGTCGGCGCCGGCCGGCAGTTCGGCGTCGAGCCGGTCGAACTCGGTCTCGACCCGGTCGACGGCGGCGTTGCGGACGGGCTTGTCGACCTTCTCCAGGGTGGCCACGACCAGCAGCGCGCGGCCGTCGGCCGACACGGCCGTCGCCTCGACCTGCCGGACGTGATCGACGCCGCGGAGGCGGGCCGCGGCCGCGTCGACGGCGGCACGGACGTCGGCCGCGGCCGGGTCGACGCCGTCCACCAGGGCGACCACCTGACCGGACGAGTCCTCGGCGGTGCTGATCAGGTCGTACGCCTCGATCGACTCGACCTTCTTGCGCACGCTGTTGCCTTCGGAGATCGCGTCGAGCAGCGGCCCGGCGGCCATGACCCCGCCGGCGACCACGACCAGCCAGAACCCCAGCACCCACCAGCGGCGCCGGAAACACCAGCCGCCCAGCCGCGCCATGAACCCCTCAGCCATCCGCCCGGTCCTCCGTAAACCGCCGATCCGAAGCACCCAACGTGCCAGACGACGCAGAAGGTTGCTCGGGCGGGATCACGGGTGTTGGCCGCGCCAACGACTGGTAGGTCGCAGTCCGTCGCAGGCGATCTCGATCATGCGCTGCTGGGCGGCGCCGTCGTCGGGCCGGGCGATGCAGCCGGCGATGAGGGCCTTGACGTCGGCGGTGTCGGCGTCGCCGCGCACCGCGCCGGCGTGCTGCGCCCGGGTGAGCAGGCCCGCCATGGCCGCGCCGAAGTCGTGGATCGCCGTCGAGGCCGCGGCCTGCAGGTCGAAGCCGGCGCCGGTGAGGGCGTCACCGACGGCGTGGTCGGCGGCGCTCTGCCGCACCAGCAGCGCGAAGAAGGTGAAGAAGGCCGTGGCCGGGTCTTCGCGGGCGGTGATCTCCTCCGCGCTGCGGACGAGGTGCTCGATCCGGTGGAGCGCGACCGCCCGGAAGAGCGCCTCCTTGGTGGGGTAGTGCCGGGTGACCGTGCCGGTGCTGACCCCCGCCCGGCGGGCGATCTCGCGGATCGGGACCGCGGCACCGTGCTCCGCGAAGGCGGCGAAGGCCTCTTCGAGCACCCGCGCCTGATTGCGCCTGCCGTCGGCGCGCTGCGGGCGGCCCGGCGCGTCGGCGTGCACAGCGTCCGGGGTCCGGTCCGATGGTGCCATCGCTGCGATCGTAACCGGGCCGAGCCGGGGGCACGCCGCACGTCTCAGCCCTGCAGGGGGCGGGCGCCGCTGACGTCGTAGCGCACGACCTCCACGGCGCGCACCTCCGGCATCGGCGCCGGCGCACTCCCGGCCAGGTGGGTGCCGAGGTGCGCCTCGGACTCCCACCGCTCATAGATGTTGACCCGGTCGGGCTCGATCGGGTCGGCCGCCACCACGTAGTCCAGGCATCCGGGTGCGGTCCGGGCCCGGCGCACGGCCGGAGCCAGGCTCTCCAGGAGTGCGTCGCGGTGGTCGGAGTCGACGTAGCCGGTTCCGGCGACGATCAGCATGACTGGCCTCCAGGGTTGACGTCTCGATACCTCCGGGGCACTGTAGCAGCTAAACGGCACATGCGTGCCGGATAAGTTGATCAAGGAGGACCACGTGCGTCTGGCTGTTCTCGGCGCAACCGGCCGCGCCGGTCGCGTCGTCGTCGACCGGGCCCTGCAACGAGGCCATGAGGTCAGCGCGCTCACCCGCGACCCGGCCCGCATCCACCCACGGGCCGGCCTGCACGTCGTCGGCGGCGACGTGCGCGACCCCGCGGCGGTCGCCAGGACGCTCGACGGCGCCGGCGCGGTCGTCAGCGCCCTCGGCCGGCCGCGGCGAGGCCCCGACACCTGCACCGACGGCATCCGCACGGTGCTGTCCGCCATGGCCGGCGGCGACCCGCGCCGGCTCGTCGTCCTGAGCAACTACGGGGTCGCGGACAGCCGGCACCGCACCGCGTATGTCGCCGTGTCGTGGCTGCTCGAACGGGCCGTGCTCCGCGACAAGGAGCGGATGGAGGCGCTCCTGCGCGACAGCGACACCGACTGGACCGTCGTGCGCGCACCCGTGCTCACCGACGGGCCCCGCACCGGCCGCTGCCGCGCCGGGACCGACCTCAGGCTTTCCTTCACCGCCCGGATCTCCCGCGCCGACCTCGCGGAGTTCATGCTCACCGAACTCCACGGCAACGCCTACGTCCGCCGGTCGGTGGCAGTGACTTCCCAAGCCGGATGACGGGGGTCAGCTCAGTGCCGGGGCCGCCTTCGCGGGTGCACCACCGCCGGCTCTGATCGCGGCGGCGGTCTCGCGGGCGCGGGCGGCCGTCGACACCGCGATGTCGGTGGACAGGCCGGGTGTACCAGTCCGGATCGACCAGCCGCGCGACGCGGCGGGGTCGAGGTGCGCCGCGACGGACGGGTCGGCGGCGAGCACCCCGTCGAAGCGCCGGCCGGTGCCCGCCGCCACCCGCGCCGCCTCGGCGACGATCGCGTGCGCGACCTGGCGCCCCACGACGGCGCCCAGTTCGAGCATGACCGCCTCGGAGGTCAACGCACCGGCGGTGAGGCCGGTGTTGGCGCGCATCCGCCGCTCGTCGAGGCGCAGCCCGGCGGTGATCAGGTGCAGCCGGGGCAGGGCGGCGCCGGTCAGCACGCAGGCGCGGGTGACGGCGTCGAACATCGTCCACTCGGCCGCGCCGTCGGCCTCGTGCTCACCCTGCAGCGCCCCGAGCGCGAGCGGGACGAGCGCGCGGACGGCCGCCGAGACGGCCACCAGGTGCGGGTTTCGCTTGTGCGGCATGGTCGAGCTGCCGACGGTGGCCGCCGGCTCCTCGACCTCGCCGAACTCCGGCCTCATTCGCGGCATCGCCGGTGACGGGGCAGGCCCTACTCGTTGGGGTAGACGAGTCCGATCTGGCGCCGGATCTCATCCATCGTCTGCATGATCGACAGGGTCTCGCTCAGCGGCAGCAGCGGCGACTCGGCGGCACCGGCCGTCAGCAGATCCGCGAAGTGCGCCGCCTGGTAGACGAGGCCCTCGTGGCCGGCGATGGTGCCCGGCGCGCTCTGCTGCGTGTCGCCGGTCAGGTCCGTGAAGCGCACCGACTGCGGCTGGTAGAACGGGCCCGCGAGCTCGATCCGGGCCGCGGTGCCGGAGACGCTGGCCGTGGTCGGCGTCGCCGAGGTCTGGGTGGTGGAGATGATCCCGTGCGCGCGGCCGGTCCGCAGCACCGCGGACACCTGGGCGTCGACGCCGGTGTCGGTCATGGTGCCGGTCGCCTGGATCTCCTCGGGGGCGCCGAGGACGAAGGACGTGAACGAGATCGGGTAGATGCCGAGGTCCAGCAGCGCGCCACCGGCGAGGGCCGGGTTGAGCAGCCGGTGCGTCGGGGCCAGGTCGAAGTGCTGGCCGTGGTCACCGATCACCGTCTGCACGTCGCCGAGCGCGCCGTCGGCGAGCAGCTGGCGCACGATGTCGTAGTGCGGCAGGAAGCGGCTCCACATGGCCTCCATCAGCAGCAGCCCAGAGGTGCGGGCCAGCTCGATGAGCTCCGACGCCTGCGCGGCGTTCTGCGTGAAGGCCTTCTCGACCAGGACCGGCCGGCCGGCGGCCAGCGCCAGGCGGGTCTGCTCGAAGTGGTGGCTGTGCGGCGACGCGACGTAGACCGCGTCGATGTCGTCGTCGGCGACGAGCTGCTCGTAGGAGCCGTACGCCCGGGCGACGCCGTGCCGCGCGGCGAACTCCTGGGCCCGCTCCGCCGAGCTCGATCCGACCGCGACCACCTTGGACTTCGAGTGGCGGTGGACGGCGGCGGCGAACTGGTCCGCAATCCATCCGGGCGCGATGATGCCCCACTTGATCGGCGGGGCGTCCTGCGGGTCGGCGGTGCGGGCGTTGGGCAGAGTGCTCACGTTCGTCCTTCGAGTTGGCTCGGGTACTCCCAGCGAAAACTACACCGCGTCGCCGGCCGCTACGATCATGGCCATAGCGCGTCAGATGTCGGCGATGCCGCCCAGCCCGAACACCGTGCGGACGTGGCTGCTGCACCGGCGGTACGCCGTACCACCGGCCATGATCGATGCGGCGACCGGGTGCCGGCTCTCCGGGGACTGGCGTGGTGCCTGCGCGGCCGCGCACGTGACACCGGACATCGACCTGCGCGCCGTCGAGCGGGAGCACGGCGCGCAGGTCGCCGCCACCGTCGAGGACGACCTGCGGCACCTGGCGCCGGACCTGCTGCGCTGGCACGAACCACTCGACCGGCACTACTCCTGGTCATCCAGCAGCGAACCGGTGCCGATGACCCGGCTCGCCGGCGGCGCGGGCCTCCACCTCGTCCAGGGTGCCAGGCAAGGGCACCGGCGGCCGTTCCGCCTCCGCGTCGGCATCTCGCGCGGCACCCCGCTGATCGACCGGCACCTGTGGGACGTCCGGCGGGCGCCGCTGCTGCACACCCTGTGCGGGCCGGAGCCGGTCGGCACCGACGCGGTCTGCCCGCACACGACCGGCCGGCAACGCAAGGCGGCCGCGGCCGCGGGCATCGACGCGTCGGCGCTGGCCGCACCCACGTCGCAGTACAGCCTGGCCGGCTACCCCCTGGTCTGGTCACGGCTGGTGCCCGCCGCTCTCGCCCTGCTGGAGCGCAACGGCAGCGATGCCGGGATGGTCGATCTCGGTGAGGGCTGGCTCGACCTCAGGGACCGTCCGACCGTCGTCGCCGTGCCGCACCTGCGGGACCGGCCGCCAAACGTACCGCTGCTGCAGATCTCGGACTGGCAGGAACCGCTGGATGCCGAGCTCGTGCGCCACGGCCTCCTCGACCCGGACGCGCTGCACCCGCTCGTCCACGCCGGTCTCCTGCCGGGCCGGGCCCAGACCAGGCGGCCGTGGGTCCCGCCCGTGCCCGCCGTCGTGTCGATCGACTGCGGTGGGCGGGCCCACCGGCTGGCCGCCCGCGACGGGCGCTGGCACCTGCTGGACCACGAGCCGGGGCACGTGGCCCGCGAGAGGGTGCTGGCCGCGCTGGGCGGTCCCATCGACGGCTGCGCCGACGCGCTGCTGCACTGGCAGACCGGCGGCCAAGGGCTCCGGCTGCTGCCCCCGCCGGTGCAGGACCTGCACGACGAGCTCTGGATGCGGGTCCATCACGGCGACACCGACGGCGTCCTGCGGCTGCTGGACGCCGGATTCCCGCCGGCCGTCGAACGCAACGGCGCCACGCTCATGCACGCGCTGCGCTCGCTCGACCATGCGCAGGCGCTGCCGCGGCTGCTCGCGCTCGGCCTGGACGTCAACGCCCGGACGCGGTCCGGCGCGACGCCCCTGCACACCGCGCTGGCCCACCCCGAGGCCGGCACCGACCTCATCGCGGCGCTGCTGCGCGCCGGTGCCGACCCGCGGGCGACGAACGACCAGGGCGAACGCCCCGCCGAACTGTCCCGGAACCCGTCAACGATCGCCATGCTGGAGGGCTGAGCGCCGGTCCGCCCAGACCCGGCTGTCCACATAGTGGTTGTCGTAGCGGTCCTGGGTCTCGCCGACCTGCTGCCAGGTGGCCTCGCCCCGGTGCACCTGGTCGAGCAGCCGGTAATAGTCGAACCGCGGCTTGCCCGGCGTGATCACGACCAGGAAGTCGGCGTCGCGGCCGTCCGCCGGTGCGAACGCGTGCGGGGTGTTCGGCGGCACGAACAGCGTGTCCCCTCGGTGCAGGGTGTGCAGCTCGTCACCGACGAGCAGCTCGAGGGCGCCGTCGAGGACGAAGAACAGCTCGCCCGAGCGGGTGTGCAGGTGCGGCGGCGCGCCGTCGGTGCCGTGCTTGAGCAGCGTCCGGTTGGCGGTGAGGGCGCCGCCGGTGTGCTCGGGGTCCAGCAGCAGCGTGATGACGCTCGCCGGGTCGCTGTCGAGGACCTCGGCCGTGTTCGCGCGGATCAGTGCGGCGTTCGTTGTCATTCCTGGATACTAGATGTCCAGGATCTCCAGCCGCCACCGATCATGGCGAGCGTCACAAGTCCTGGACATGTAGAGTCCAGGATTATGCGGATGAGTCAGGGCGTCGAATGGGCCCTCCACACCTGCCTGAACCTGACCTGGCTGGACACCCCGGCCCCGGCGGGGGTGCTCGCAGCGTTCTACGAGCTGCCACCGGCGTATCTGAACAAGCAGCTCCAGGCCCTGGTCCGGGCCGGGATCCTGACGTCGGTCCCGGGGCCACGCGGCGGCTTCCAGCTGGCCCGGGCCCCGGAGACGATCTCGCTGCTGGACATCGTGACCGCGATCGAGGGGCCCGAGGAGCTGTTGCGCTGCGACCAGATCCTCAACAAGGGCCCCGGCTCCCACGCCGGCGTCGACTACCGGCAGTCCTGCGCGTTCGCCCAGGCGATGCGGGGCGCCGACCTGGCCTGGCGGCGCGAGCTGGCCGCCAAGACCGTCGCCGACATCCGCGCCGACGTCACCCGCCTGCACCCCTCGTCCTCGGCCGACACCCGGGCCAGGATCGACGCCCTGCGGTGAGCGCCGCCGTCACAGCTGAATGCTCCGCCAGGAGAATCGCTTCTCCCAGTCGCCGTTCCCGTCCCGATACTCGCGCATCGCCTGCGCGACCGCCCGCCGGTGCCGGTCCGGGGATCCGTCGCGGTGCTCGACGGCGTACTGCCACTGACAGTGGTGTGTCGGAGGCCTTCCACACCCCAAGATCGAAGCTCACGTCGAGATCGTACGCACGTCCGGTCCGGCCAGGGATGCCTACGCCAGGTGGCTGACGCGGCCGGTGGTGGCGTGCTGCTCGTAGGCGCTCTCGGCGTGGATGACGAGGTCGAGGCCGCCGCGCTCGTGCTCCGGGCTGACCCGGAAGCCGACCGTGCGGTCGATGACCTTCGCGACCACCCAGGTGACGGCGAACGCGTACACCGCGACCACCAGCACCGCCAGGGCCTGCCGGCCGAGCAGGTCCAGGCCGCCGCCGAAGACGAGGCCGCGGTCGCCGCCGGTGATCGTGGCGGTGGCGAGGACGCCGATGAGCAGCATGCCGATGAGGCCACCGACGCCGTGGACGCCGACGACGTCGAGGGAGTCGTCGTAGCCGAGCTTGTACTTGAGGCCGACGGCGTAGCAGCAGACGACGCCGGCGACGGCGCCGATGGCGAGGGCGCCGAGGGGGTTGACGGCGCCGCAGGAGGGGGTGATCCCGACCAGGCCGGCGACGGCTCCGGAGGCGGCGCCGAGGGTGGTCGGGTGGCCGTCGCGCCAGCGTTCGACGATGAGCCAGCCGCCGACCGCGGCGGCGCCGGCCACCTGGGTGTTGAAGAACGCGGTCGAGGCGACCCCGCCGGTGGTCAGCGCCGAGCCGGCGTTGAAGCCGAACCAGCCGAACCACAGCAGGCCGGCGCCGAGGATGACCAGCGGCAGGCTGTGCGGACGCATCGCCTCGGTGCGGAAGCCGAGCCGGGGCCCGAGCACCAGGGCGAGGGCGAGGGCGGACGCGCCGGAGTTGACCTCGACCACGGTGCCGCCGGCGAGGTCGAGGATGCGCAGGTGGGTGGCGATCCATCCGCCGCCGAAGACCCAGTGCGCGATCGGGACGTACACCACCAGCACCCAGATCGCCACGAAGCCGATCCAGGCGCCGAATTTCGCGCGGTCGGCGATCGCCCCACTGAGCAGGGCGGCGGTGATGATGGCGAACATCAGCTGGAAGCCCGCGAACGCCATGGTGGGCACGGAGCCGGTGAGGTCGCGGGGGCCGATGCCGGCCATCCCGGCGTGCTCGAGGGAGCCGATCAGGCCGCCGGCGGTGTCCGTGCCGAACGCGAGGCTGTAGCCGGCGACGACCCAGACGACGGTGACCACGGCGAGGCAGGCGAACGACATCATGAGCATGTTGAGCGCGCTCTTGATGCGCACCATGCCGCCGTAGAACAGGGCCAGGCCCGGCACCATCAGCAGCACCAGTGCCGCGCTCACCAGCAGCCAGGCGGTGTCGCCCGCGCTGAACCCCTCCGGCATCCCGGACCCTCCCCTTCCCGATGTGGTCCGTGATCGCCGTTGATCGCGTGGCATGCAGCGTCGCGGCCCCGCGTTTCAGCCGGTGAACGTGCTTGTTTCCGACATGTTTCCGGGGTCACATTCCCGCTACGACTGATGCAGTGCGCGACGGTGCTCGGCGTGGACGGCGAGCGCGTCGGCCAGTTCGGCTTCGTGGGCTGCCGGGTACCGCTCGGCCAGGGACCGCCAGATGGGCAGCGCCTCCTCGTCGAGGGCCACCGCCTCACCCGAGCGGTCGAGGGCGTGCAGCGCCTCGGCCGCGTACCGCAGCGACCACGCGAGCTCCGCACTGTCGGCCGGCCCCGTCCGGCGTTGCAGCGCCAGCGCCTCCTCGGCCGCGGCCAGCGCCTCGCCGGCCCGCGCAAAGCGGCGCAGCAGCAGCACCGACTTCTTGCGCAGGGCCGCGGCCAGCTCCTTCGGCGTCGCTCCGCGGGCCGCGGACGCGGCGCGGACGGCGGTGGCGAGCGCCTCGTCGAACGCGCCCACGTCAGACAGCCGCTCGGCCAGGATGACCAGCGCCCGGCTGTAGGCGGCCGGCCGGTGACCGGCAGCGCGGTGCAGCTCGACCGCCTCCCGGGCGACGGCGAGGGCCTCGTCGTCCCGGTCGAAGTGGGCCAGGCTGACGGCCAGGTTGGTCAGCGCGTGGCCGAGGCCGTCCGCGCGCCGACCGGGTTCGTTGCGGTCCGCCAGGCGAAGCAGCTCGACCGCCTGCTCGTCGACGGCCAGGGCGTCCTCGTGGCGGCCGATGCGATCCAGGTGCAGCGCGAAGTTGCTGGTCGCGATCCCCAGCGAGGTGCGGTACGTGCCCGGATGCAGCTCCTCCAGCTCCTCGTAGATGTCCACGGCCTCGTCTGCGGCGCTCAGGGCCTCCTCGCGGTGGCCCAGGTCGCCCAGCCGGAGCGCCAGGGCGTCGAGCGCGTAGGCCAGCTTCGGCCGGTAGGCGGCCGGCTCGGCGACCGCCATCCGGCGCGCCAGGGCGACCTGCACGAGTTCCGAGCGGGCATCGGTCGCCTCGGGGCGCGCCGGCGCTGTCTCCGGTTCCGCTTGCGGCTTCGGTTCCGCTTGCGGCTTCGGTTCCGTTCGAGGCTTCGGTACGTGCACCAGCGCCGGCTCGGTGGGCGCCACGACGGTGAGCCATTCGGAGGAGCGGGGGCGGTACCCATGCCGCCGGAGCAGGCCGTGGACGATCGCCGCCGTGTGCGCCGCGCCGTACACGACCGCCACGTCGATCCGCTCGGCCGAACGTTCCCGATGGATCTCCGACAGCGCGGCCAGCAGGCGCTCGTCGCGGGTCCCGCCGAACACGCCGTCGAGCTCCCCGGCCAGCTCCCCGGCCAGCTCGTGGTCGGCGGCGTCGGCCGACAGGTCGTCCAGCTCGATCTCGCGGCCGAGCAACCTTCGGCGGCCACCGAAGCATTGCAGCACGGTCACCACCGGCATGACCAGCCACACGAGCAGCCGGGTCCGCAACGGCAGCCGCCGCCAGTCCTGGATGAACTCACCCGCGGTCACGTCCGGGTTGATCACCGGTACGCCCAGCGCGCCGTACGGGATGCGGTCCTCCACCAGACCGGACCGTTGGTTGACCGGCATGAACCGGTAGGTGGCCGTGAGGGCCCAGCTCAGCACCGAACGGCCGCTGACACCCTCGACCACGAGCAGGTCACAGCGGCGGAGCCGCTCGCTCACCTCGGCGTAGAACTCCGGGCTGGCCACATGGAACATGGGGAACACGACGAACTGCAGTCCATCACCCGGCCGGCGCAGCCGCAGCACGGCCGAGCGGGTGCCGATGACGCTGTGTTCGACAATCTGCACGCCCGCCAGTGTGAACCTCCGACGCCGCCCGCGCGGCCCCGCGTTGACGGATACACGTCAGACGGGCGGTTACACCCGTTTCCATCGGAATCGTCGGCATAATCGCTTCTGGTACACGCGGAAGAGAGGCCATCCGATGCCGCCGGGGCCTGCAGGAGGCGGCGTTCACATACAGCCGCGGCCGGCTCGGCCTGTCCCGCCGGCTGGCCGGCGTGGCGGTCGTGGCCCTGCTCGGCTCGTTCCTCTTCCGGTGGTTCGGCTGAAGGTCAGCCGGAGTGCTGCCGGCGGGCCAGATACAGGATCGTCTCCACCGTGAGCGTGACCTGCTCCCCGGCCGTGTCGAGGATCGCCTGGAACAGCTTCGCGCGGGTCTGTTCGCTGAGCATCCGGCACGCCGACTTGGTCGAGTGGTAGGCCACGTAGTCCACTGTGGACAGGGTGCGTTCCCGTTGGTACAGCCGCTCGGACAGCGCACCGAACTGTGGCAGCGCCCGCAGGTCCGTGCCCGGCCACGACGTCGCGAGCTCGGCCTCCTGCGTCGGCTCGGGATCGATCTCGACGGCGGTGTCGATGTCGGGCGCGTGGGCGTGGTGCGCCGCCACGATCGCGGCCCGCACGTCTGGGTCCGCCGGCCGGCCACCGTTCCAGAACAGGGCCAGTGTCCCGCCCGGCGCGAGGGTCGCAGCGGCCCGCTGCCACCGCACGGCCGGATCGGTCCAGTGCCACGCCTGCGCGCTCAACAGCAGGCCGAACGGCTGCGGCGGCCGGTAGTCCTCGAACGCGCCGACCTCGACGGTCACATCCGGGTGGCCGGCCACCCGTCGGGCCAGCACCCGGGCCATCGCCTCGTCCGGCTCCAGCGCCGTGACGGCGACACCCCGCTCCGCGAAGGCCACGGTGGCCTTGCCGGTGCCCGCCCCGACCTCCAGCGCCGCGGCACCGTCGAGCCCCGCATACGCGAGCACGTCATCGATCAACGCCGGCGGATAGTCGGGCCGGAACCGCTCATAGTCGTCCGCCACCTCACCGAACACCCGCGCCCGAACCCGCCCCGCCATGCGCCCCACCCTATTCCACTGGAGTCAACCGGCCCTGGCCAGCTCCCGAGCCCTGCGAAATTCACTTGACCCGGCCAACGGTCAACCCTGCACTGTGGGCCGGGCACCGCCAGTCGTGGTGCCCGAATTCCAGGGGAGGCTGCGGCAACAATGGAAATCCGTCCCACGACCGACCAGGACCTCGACGTCTTCGTCAACACGCTCCATGCTGCGTTCGGGCTCCACCCGGAAACCCCGGACGAGGACGGCAGCGGCGTCTGGTGGTCGGCGTTCGAGATGGACCGCGGGCTGCTGGCCGTGACCGCGGACGGGCGGCCCGTTGGGACCGCCGCCGCATACTCGTTCGAGCTCACCCTGCCCGGCGAGATCCTCGCCCCGGCCGCTGGAGTCAGCGCCGTCGGCGTCCTGCCCTCGCACCGACGTCAGGGCGTGCTCACCGCGATGATGCGACACCAGCTCACCGGGCTGCGGGCACGCGGGGAGTACCTCTGCGTCCTGCTGGCCTCCGAGGCCCCGATCTACGGCAGGTTCGGCTACGGACCGGCGACCTACACGGGACGGATCACGGTGGCCCGCCACCAGGGCGCCCTCGCTGCACTGCGGGCGCACGGACGGGCAGACGTCGCGGCCGACTCGGGCACCAGCTCGGTCGAGGTGATGCGGCGTGCCGAGTGCGGCGAGATCCTTGAAGAGGTCTATGACCGGTACCGCCGTGCACAGCCTGGCGCACTGTCCCGGCCGCACCGCTGGTGGGCCCTCGGCGCGGGGCAACCCCCGATCGCTCAGGCGCCGCGCTACGTCGCCGTCCACCGCGACGCCGACGGTGTCCCGGACGGATACGCCAGCTACTCGCTCAGCGACGGCACGTTGACGGTCGACGAGACCATCGCCACCGACGACGCCGTCTCCACCGCCCTGATCGGATTCCTGCTCGGCCACGACCTCGTCACTCAGGTCGCGTTCAAGCACTTCCCGCCCGGGCACCCGCTGCGCTGGCAGCTGGCGGACTTCCGTGCCGCCCAGGTGAGCAGCGACACCGACTGGCTCTGGGTGCGGCTGCTGGACGTGCCGCAGGCGTTGACCGCACGCGGCTGGTTCACCGACGGCGAACTCGTCCTCGACGTCGATGACCCGTTCCTCGGCGAGCGCCACCGCTACCTGCTGACCGTCCGGGACGGCAAGGCCGACTGCGTTCCCACGGATCGGGACCCCGACCTCTCCCTGGACGTGAGGGACCTCGGCTCGATCTACCTCGGCGGCACTGCGCCCAGCACGCTCGTCCGGGCCGGACACATCCGCGCCCACCGCTCGGACGCGGCCACCCTCGCCGACATCCTGTTCCGCGCCGAGCGGCACCCGCACTGCCTGCACTGGTTCTGACCCACGGCCGTCACAACCCGGTGAAGCCATCCGGGTTGTGACGGCCCTAGCGGGTCAGGTTCCACAGGCGGATCGTCTCGTCGTCCGAGCCGCTGGCGAGCAGTTGGCCGTCGGGCGAGAACGCGACGCTGTAGACCGACCTGGTGTGGCCGGTCAGCGGCTGCCCGATCTGCGTGCGGGTGGCGACGTTCCACAGCCGGACCGCGTTGTCGGAGCCGCCCGTGGCCATGGTCGCGCCGTCCGGCGAGAACGCCACGCCGAGGATCGGGCCGCCCTGATGGCCTTCCATCGGTGTGCCGGCCGCCTGCCGGGTGGCGGTGTCCCAGAGATGGACCCGCCGGTCGTGACCGACCGACGCGACCAGCTTGCCGTCGGGGCTGAAGCGGATCCGGTTGATGCCATCGGTGTTGCCGCTCATGTCGGTGCCCGTCGGCTGGCCCGAGTCGGCGTTCCACAGCCGCACGTCGTGGCCCCAGTCGGTCGCGAAGACGCCGCGGTTCGTGGGGTGGAACGTGACGAAGTTGATCGGATGGTTCTTGTCGTTCAGCGCCTGGGTGGGCTTGGCGTCGGCCGCTCCCCACAGCTGCAGCAGATGGCTGCTGGAGTCAACGGCGGCGACCCGCTTGCAGTCGGCGCTCAGGGCCACGCTCTGGATCTGCGCCAGCGTGGTGAGCGGCCTGGCCGCCGACCTGCGGTTCCTGGTGTCCCACAGGTAGACGAAGCCTTCGGAGCCGCCGGTGACGAGGGTCCTGCCGTCGGGGCTCAGTTGGTACCCCCTGATCGACCCGGTGTGGCTGTTCAGCGGGTTGCCGATCTGGCTGTGGTCGGCGGTGTTCCAGAAGCGGACGCTGCCGTCCTGACCCGACGAGAACAGCACCCCGGACTCCTCGGCCAGGAACTCCAGGAACGACACGGTGCCGGTGTGCCCGGTCAGCTGGGTGACGAAGGTCGCGCCCCGCACCTGTGCCAGCGTCCGGGGTTCCCATGGCCGCCAGATCGCCGTGCCGGCGCCCGCCACGGCCACGGGAGCGGCGATCCCGGCCAGCAGCAGCGCACGCCTCGAGACGGGCCTGCGCGTCGGCGCCTCCCCGTCCTCGAGGTCCGGTCCGGCGGCGGCCACAGGCCCAGGTTCAGGCCCGGGTTCGGGCGAGGGTTCAGGCCCGGGTCCGGGTTCCGGTTCGGGCGGCACCGCCGAGACGGGTGGGGCGGCGGGCATGGACGGCGGCGGGGAGACCGGCGCGACGGGCACCGCCGAAACCGGTGCGACGGCTGGCATCGGCGGCGCCGGGGAGACCGGCGCGACCGGCACCGCCGAGATCGGTTCGGACGGCTGCGGCGAGACGGGCGCGGACGGCGGGTGCACGGCCGGCGCGGGGGTCGGCCGGCTCAGGAGGCTGCCGGCGGCGACCACGAGCTCGGGCTGGTCGATCACGGTCGGCGCGATGCCCAGTGTCCGGTGCAGCAGCGTCCCGGCCAGCGGTACCCGCGAAGCACCGCCGACCAGGAACACGCCGGCGATCGCCTCGGGCGGCAGGCCCGCCTCGCGCAGGGTCCGCAGCGTCAGCTGCACCGTCCGGTCCAGGTGCGGGTGGGCTGCCCGCTCGAACTCCTCGCGGGTCAGGTGCAGTTCGACGTCGACCAGCGGCACCAGCAGCCGCGCCGCCGGGTGCCGCGACAGCTGCTCCTTCACCGCCCGTGCGCCCCGCCACAGCGTCTGCCGGGCCTGCCGGTCCGCCGCCGACTGTGGCCAGTCCAGGCGGCCCCATGCCGCCGCGTCCGCGGTCAGGGTGCGGGCGTGCGCGACGACCACGGCGTCGAGGTCGAGGCCGCCGACGTCGTTCAGGCCGTTGGTCGCCACCACCTCCACGACGCCGTCGAGGTTCTGCCGCACGACGCTCACGTCGAACGTGCCGGCGCCCAGGTCGTACACGACGAGGGACTTCCCCGCCGGGATCTCCCGGCCGAGCACCGTGAGGAAGTAGGCCGCGGCGGCGACCGGCTCGGCCACCAGCCCGACGTCGCCGAACCCGGCGCGGCGGGCCGCGTCGACGAGGACGGCGAGGCGCGGGCGGCTCCAGACCGCCGGGTGGGTCAGCACGACCCCGGACAGCGGTCCCCCGGCGACCCGGGCCGCCTCCGCAGCGACCCGGCCGAGCACGGCGGCGACGAGGTCGCCCACCGCGTGCTCGCGGTCGCCGAGCCACACCGTCCCGTCGTCGATGCGCCGTTTCGGGTTGGCCTCGAGCCCGGCCGGTGCGGCGACCGCGGCCCGCTCGGCGTCCATCCCGGTGAACAGCGCCACGCCGTCGCCGGCCGACACGGCCGAGGACAGCAGCGGCGAGGCGTCGAAGAGCAGGGGCTGGGCGCGTCCGTCGCCGTCGGCGAGCACCGCGACGGTCGAGGAGGTGCCGAAGTCGATGCCCAGCCGGAAGCCATCCGTGATCACGCGGCCAATCTAGGGATCTCCGGTCCGGAAGAACACCGGCCGATGCGTCCGTTCGCGGGACCGGATCAGTGCACGATCGTCCGGGACCAGTCCGCCAGGAGCGTGACCAGGCCGTGGAGTCGTTGCAGGGCGGACGCCGCGGAGGTGTCGCGGCCGTACTGCGGGTGCCCGAACGTGCCGTCGCGGACCACGCGGGCGAGCGCGAGCGGCGCGAACCAACTGTACTTCGCCGCGCCGCAGGCGGCGATCGCCCGGCAAACCTGGTCCGGTGGCCCGGTCCACCCGCCGTCGCGCAGGCCGCCGATGTACTCCGCGGTGACGGCGGCGGCGATGTCCGGCAGGAGCGCGGCGTCCATCAGCCCGTCGGCGACGCTGTCCACGATGAGGTTGGCGACGTCCTCGCCGATGCCGCCCTCACCGGTGAACGACCAGTCCAGCAGCACCGTGGTCGCACCGTCCTCGATCAGGTTGGTGGGCCACACGTCCAGGTGGCAGAGCGTCCGCGGGGCCTCCTCGGCGGCGGTGAGGACGGTGTGCCGCTGGGCCCGCAGCCGCCGCAGCTGGTCCCGCACGGCGGCCGGCCAGACCGCGGCGACGGGATGGTCCCAGTGCTCGTCGCCGTCGGTCCAGGCGGCGCGGCCCGGTCCTTCGGCGAGGTACTGCGGCAGCCAGCGACGGGACAGCCACGGCAGGTCCGGCACCCGGTCGACCCACCGTGCCTGCGCCACGCCCAGTTGCCGGGCGAACCGCGCCAGGCGATCCACCGGCCAGGACATGCCGGGGGCGCCGCGGGCGTCGGCCAGCCACAGCTCGACCGCACCGTCGGAGCGCTCCGCGACGTCCAGCAGCTCGGGCGCGGCGATGCCGGCATCGGCGTAGACCCGTGCCGCGAAGCCGGTCGTGTACGCCGACACCTCCCGGTGCCAGAAGTTCCAGTGGGTGGGTTCATCGCTGGTCTGCCACGCGGGCGAGCCGGCCGGTCCGGCCGTGGGCGGCCGGGCGACCTTGAGGATCGCACTGCCGCCGGGGCCGCGGACCCGCCAGATCCCGCCGGTCGCGGCGTTGCCCTCGTTGTGGGTCAGGGCTTCCGCGGTCTCGATGCGACCGCCGATCCGGGCGGGCAGGGTCTGGTGCGGCAGGTCCACGGTGCCTCGCTCCCTGGTGGCCGGTAGGGCCTGGTCAACGTATCCGAGCCGGGCCGCCGAAAGATCCACGTCAGGGCTGACGACGCCGGCACCGGCCGGGTCGTACGATGGGAGCGTTAAACCGTTCGGCGGCCGGCGCGCCGGGCGGCATGATGGCTGCTTGTGGGAAACCGAGCCAATTACGCCATCATCGAGCGGGGCACGACGGTGCTGGGCTGGTCGCGCTGGGGTGCCACGTCCATCGTGGCCGATCTGCTCCCCGGGCCCGAAGCGGCGACCGCGGCGCTGCGACCGCAGGAACTGCCCGATGCAGTGCCGCCGAACACCTCCGAGGCGCTGCGATGGACGGGTGTCACACCCGTCAACGGGCTCATGACCGACGGCAGCTGTCAGGGTGCCGCCCTGATCGACCACGACCGGCGGGTGCTGCTCGCGTTCGACGAACCCGACGACTACGCCACGTTCGTCGACGGGTTCGCCGGGCTGGTCGAGACGTGGCCGGGCTGGCACGTGCGGTGGGCGTTCGACGGGGTGCTCGACCTCGCGGCGTATCTCGGCCTGGACCGCGCTCCGCTACGGGACACGCAGTTTCCGGACCAGCAACGGCTCGCGGACCTGCCGGTCCCGTTCGACGGTCCGGACGATCTGCGCCCGGACCGGCCCAACGACTGGTACAAGGGCGTGCTGAGCATCCGGCGCCCCGACGACTCGCTGGATCTGTACCTGGCCGCCGATGACCAGACCTCGATCGCCTACACCACCGCCGCGAAGGTCGAAGCCATGGCGCCCGGTTTCGCCGGCCTCGAGCGGTCAGAACTGCCCCGCTGGGGGCTGCACCTGGACCAGGCCGCCCGCACCGGCGCGCTGTGGTGCATCGACCGGCTCTGCGGCGCGCTCATCGACACCGCGCCGGCATGGCCCGGCTGGACCTGGACGTTGTGGGGCGCCGACGTGCGCAGGCAACTCGACGCGTGCGCGGGCGCGCTGCAGGTGCCCCCGCTGCCGGCCCGCCTGCGCGACCTGACGACCGTCGGCCTGTAACCGCGTCATGGGGCCTCGGCGTGACCCGGCGGCGGGAACGGCGGCTCGGCGGGGCGGGTGTCGTAGGCGGCGCGGGCGGTGAGCACCTCGACGAGGTTGTCCTGGGCCCAGTCGCGGATCGAGCTCAGCAGATCGGCCGCCCGGCGGCCGAGCGGGGTCAGCGCGTAGTCGACCCGGGGCGGGATGGTCGGGAACTGCGTCCGGTTGACGAAGCCGTCCCGCTCCAGTTGGCGCAGCGCCTGGGTGAGACTCTTCTGTGTGATGCCGTCGAGCCTGCGCCTGAGCTCGCCGAAGCGCAGCGGCCGGTCGATGAGGGCCGGGACGATGAGCACCGTCCACTTGCTACCGATCACGTCCAGCACGCCGCGGGACGGGCAGGACCGCAGATAGACATCCGCGCCGCCGAACTGGCGCAGGTCAGCGATAGTATCCACGAGGTACCTATATACCCTGAGGGTGCCTGGTTGTCATGCGGCACCGCCGCCGCGAGGCTCGGTGCATGGCAATGTCATCAGCAACGACCGTGCTCGTCTCGGGGGCGTCCGGCGGCCTGGGCAGGGCGACCGCGCAGGCCCTCGCCGGGGCCGGGGCGAGGGTGCTCGTCCATGCCCGGACCGAGGAGCGCGCGGTGGCGGCGGCCCGCGACCTGCGTGGTGTGCCGGTGTGGGCGGACCTCGGTTCGGTGGCCGGTGTGTGCGCCCTCGCCGAGCAGGTCACCGCCGCCGCGCAGGACGGGCTGCACGTCCTGGTCAACAATGCCGGCGGCGCGTCGCCGCGGCGGGACCTGTCGCCGGACGGCATTGCACGCACGATCGCGGTCAACCACGTCGCCCCGGCCGCGCTGACCGCGTTGCTGCTCCCGGTGCTGCGCCGCGGCGCCGTCGCCGCCGGGCGGCCGTCGCGGGTGGTCAACGTGTCGTCCACGGTGGAGCGTCTCGGCCGGCGGCTGGCCGACTGGTCGTACCCGGAGCGGTTCAGCCAATGGCGGGCGTACTGCGACGCGAAGCTGCTCAACCTCGCGTTCACCTATGCCCTCGCGCGGCGGTTCGACCACCACGAGATCACCGTCAACGCCGCCGACCCCGGCAACGTCGCCACCGGCTTCGGGCGCAACGGCGGCGCCTTCCGGTTCTTCCAGGGACCGGCCCGGTTCCTGCTGGCCAGCCCCGAACACGGCGCCCGCACCGCCGTCAGGCTCGCCGGCGACCGCGCCCTCGACTCCGCGACCGGCGGCTACTACGCGAAGGGCCGGCCGGCGCGCTCCTCGGCCACGTCCCGCGACCCGCGGTACGGCGATCAGGTCCTGGCGATGACGGCGCGCCTGCTGATCCGGTCGGGCATTGATCCGGATCCGTTCGACAACAGCGCCGGGTGAACCGGGCATGCAACAGGACGCCGTGGTCGCGGCGTCGAGCCAGGTATGAAGGCGATACTGCGGTGATCGAATTCGACGAGTACGTGCGGCTGCGCGGCGACCGGCTGGTCCGCCTGGCGCGGCTGCTGGTCCGCGACCGGCACCTGGCCGAGGACCTGGTGCAGGAGGTGCTCGGCCGCGCCTACGTGCGGTGGGACCGGGTGAGCCGGGCCGACGACGTCGACGTGTACGTGCGGCGGATGCTCGTGAACCGGCACATCTCCTGGCGGCGCCGGCGCTCCTCCACCGAGGTCGCGATCGACACGTCGGCCACGCACCTGGACCGGGCCGGGCTCGGCGACATCGGCACCGAGACAGCCGAGCGCGACGCCGCCTGGCAGCTCATCGCCGAACTGCCGCCGAAGCAGCGCGCGACGCTCGTGCTGCGCTACTACGAGGACCTCGACGACGCCACGATCGCGCAGATCCTGCAGTGCTCCCAGGTCACGGTGCGCTCGCAGGCGATGCGGGCGCTGGCCACCCTGCGCCGCCGGCTGGCCGAGGTGCCGGCCCTCAGGAAGGACGCCACGCGATGAACGACATCGACCCGGTCTTCACCACCGCCCTGCAGGAACGCGCCGACGGCGACGTGCGCGTCGAGGCCCTGCTCGACGGCGCCCGCCGGCGCGGGGTCCGACACCGCCGCAACCGGCGCCTGGCCACCGGTGCCGGTGCGGGCCTGGCCGTCGCGGCCGTGCTCGCCGCGACCACGCTGCTCCCCCGCGGCGCCACCGCCCCGGCGCCCGGCGGCTCGGCGCCGCCGACGAGCCGCACCGCCACCGCCTCATCGCCGGCCGCGTCGTCGGTCGTGGAGAAGCCGCGCCCGCCGGCGGCGTCCCTGGCGCCGCTGACCGCCGGCGGCCGGATCGGCGAGGGCCACCAGATCCACCTCGACACCGTCGACCCGACCCCGTTCACCCTGGCCTGGGGCTCGGGCAACGGCGTGGAGACGATCCAGGCCAGCCGCGGCAAGACCTCGAAGTTCGGTTACAGCACGTACTCGGTGCTGGTCGCCCAGACCGCGGAGCGCCTGGACCAGGAGACGGCGCACCTGTTCGCCGGCGAACCGCAGACCGAGCCGTTGCGGATCAACGGCGGCGCCACCGGGATACTGCGCTGGAGCCAGGAGATGGCCACGCTGCGCTGGCAGCCGTTGCCGGACGTCTGGGCCATGGCCTGGGTGCGGTTCCACGACAGCGTGCCCGACCCGCTGCCGGTGATCACCGCCGACGACGCCCGCGGCGCGATGCTGGAGGTGTCCAGCGCGGTCCGCTACGACCGGGTGCTGCGCTGCACGGCGCAGTTCCGCCTCACCTGGGCCCCGCCCGGCACGAAGACGTCAGCCTGCTCGCTGCAGTGGACCGGGACCACGGGCTCCGCCAGCTTCGCGTTCACGGTGCCGGGCCGCGGCACGTTCCACGTCTCCGACACGGACGCGGCCGACTGGCAGCCGAACACCACGTACGCCGGCAAGCAGGTGCAGTCCGGCCGGGACGGCTCGTGGATCGTGGTCGACGGCCGCGGGTACCTCATCGAGCCCGGCGACTCGGGCCTGACCAAGGACCAGCAACTGCACGTGCTCACCGGCATCCAGTCCGGCCCCCCGACGGACGACCCGGTCCGCTGAGGCCCGGGCGCCGGAATGCGCATGACGGGCTCGGGCGGGTTGCCTACCCTGGCCCCGGCGGTGTCGACAGGACGGGCGGGAGCGGCAGATGGACGTCATCTGGGACATGGAGACCAGCGATCCGGACGACTTCATCACGCTGCTGCTCCTGCTCGGGCATCCGCGGGTGAACCTGATCGGCGTCACCGTCACACCGGGGACGCCGGACCAGGTCGGGGTGGTCCGGCGGGCCCTGGACTGGTTCGGCCGGTCGATCCCGGTCGGTGCGTTCAACCTCGGGCACACGGTCCGGGACCCGGGGCAGGGCGGGCAGGGGCGGCGCGGGGCCTGCGTCTCGTCGTGGCATTACGCGGCCTTCGGTGACATGCCGCCGTCGACGGACGCCGTGCCGGGGCCCGAACTGCTCCGCGACCTGTGCGGCCCGTCGACCACTCTCGTCACCGGGGCGCCGCTGAAGAACCTCGGCGGCGCGCTGAAGCTGCCGGGGTTCCAGCTCGGTGAGGTCGTCGTGCAGGGCGGCTTCGCGGGTGCGGGCGTGGTGCCGCCGGAACGGCAGCTGGAGAAGTTCCGCGGCCTGGCGACCTGCCCGTCGTACAACCTCAACGGTGACAGCAGGTCGGCGCTCGCGGTGATCGCGGCGGAGACGATCGCCCGCAAGCGGTTCGTGTCGAAGAACGTCTGCCACGGCGTCGTCTACGACCGTGCCCTGCACGCCGAGGTCGCCGCCGTGCGCGACCGCGCCACCTCGCTCCGCCTGATCTGGCAGGGCATGGACAGATACCTGGACAAGCACGCCGGGCGTCCCGCACCGCCGCGGAACACCGCGATCACCGCCACCGAGGTGCGCCTCGCCGGGGACGACGGCTCGCTCAACCTGATCGGCCGTGACGACGCGATCGCCGGTGCCGCGGCCCGGGGTCTCGACCTCGTCGCGGTCACCGCCGACGCCGTGCCGGTCTGCCGGGCGATGCCACCGGCCGTGGAGCACCGCGAGTCGGCGGACCCGCAGGGCAAGATGCTGCACGACCCGCTCGCGGCCTGCTGCGCGATCGACCCGTCGATCGCGCAGTGGGCGGAGGTCGACCTGTACCGCGAACGCGGGGCCTGGGGCTCCCGGCTCGCACCCGGCTCCGGCGTCTTCATCACCGTCGGCCACGACCACGCGAAGTTCGTCGCCACCCTGTTGGAGTCCTGACGACATCCCGCGTTTCAGCGTGGTTTCAGCCCCTCCGGCGACGGTAGGCGGGTCGGCCGAGCCCGTCGGTCGGCCTGAGCAGGAGGTAGCACCATGAAGGCACACAGCGGATACTGCCGGCGGATCTTCGCGGTGATCGTCGCCGCGGGGGCGATGCTCGTCGCGTCGGCCGCCACGGCGTCGGCCGCACCGGGCGACGCGGCCACCACCACGCGAGCCGCGCTCGCGCCGCCACGGCTGGTGATCCTGGCCCAGGACGGCGGGGCACGGCTGCTGGACGCGCACGAGATCGCGTCGCAGGACTACAACGTGGTCACCCGGCCCTACCAGTCGGACTCCACGCAGAAGTGGTGGCTGACCGACCAGGGCGGCGGCGTGTACACGTTGCAGCAGGCCAGCAGCGGCCGGTACCTCGACGCGCACGAGATCGCCGGGCTCGACTTCCGGGTCGTGACCCGGCCGAGGCAGACGTTCGACGCCACGCAGCTGTGGCGGCTGCAGGACTACGGCGGCGCGTTCTACACCGTCCAGCAGGTCAGCAGCGGCCGGTACCTGGACGCGTACCTGTCCAGCGCGCAGGACTTCCGGGCGGTCACCCGGCCGTTCAACGGCGCCAACTCGCAGGTGTGGCGGATCCTGGGCGCCTGACCGAAATCGGCCCCGGGGGTGTCAGGTCGCCGACCGGGCACCCCCGGGGCCGCCGGATACCCTTGCCAGTCGTCGGACGGGTGGGGGAAACGTATGCAGGTCAGGCTCCTCGGGCCGATCGACGTGACGCTCGGCGGCGCGCCGCGGGAGGTGCCGGGCCTGCGCCGCAAGGCGGTGCTGGCGACCCTGGCGATGGGCCGGGGCGAGGTGGTCAGCACCGACCGGCTGATCGACACCGTCTGGGGCGAGGACCCGCCGGCGACAGCCGTGAACACGTTGCAGCGGCACGTGTCGTACCTGCGGCAGGTGCTGGGCGGCCGCGACACGATCCTGGCCCGCCCGCCCGGGTACCTCCTCGCGCTGGACGACGACGCCACCGACGTCGCGGTCGCCGAGCGGCTGATCCAGCAGGGGACCGGCACGCAGGAGCAGGCCGAGCGGGTGCGGTGCCTGCGCGCCGCGCTCGCGTTGTGGCGCGGCCGGCCGCTCGCCGACGTCGCCGGGCTGACCGGACTGGACCTGGAGGCCGAGCGCCTCGAGGCGCTGCGGCTGCACGCGCAGGCGGCGCTCGTCGAGAGCCGGTTGCAGCTCGGCGAGCATGCGCAGCTGGTGCCGGAGCTGGAGCGGCTCACCCGCGACCACCCGCTCGACGAGGGGCTGCACGCCCACCTGATGACCGCGCTGCACCGGTCGGGGCGGCCCGCCGACGCCCTCGCCACGTATCAGCGGCTGCGCCAGGCGCTCGCCGACGAACTGGGCCTCGACCCCGGGCCGGGCATCCGCGACCTGGAGGCCGCCGTCCTGCGCGGCGACGCGGCCCTGGACCTGGCCGCCCCGCAGGCCGCCACCGTCTCCGCGCCGGCGCAGCTGCCGCTGGCGGTGCGCGGTTTCGCCGGCCACGCCGGCAGCGTGGCCCAGCTCGACGCCCTTGCGCAGGGAGCTGCGCGCAGCATGGTCGTGTGCGCCGTGTCCGGGCCGCCCGGCGTCGGCAAGACCAGCCTCGCCGTGCACTGGGCGCACCGCGTCGCCGACCGGTTCCCCGATGGTCAGCTGTACGTGAACCTGCGCGGCTTCGACCACCGCGGCGCGGTCATGGACCCGGCGGAGGCGCTGCGGGGCTTCCTGCGCGCGTTCCGGCCCGACGAGCAGCTCCCGGCCGCGCTGGACGAGCGGGCCACCCGGTTCCGTAGCCTCCTGGCCGGCAAACGGGTGCTGATCATCCTGGACAACGCCCGCGACGCGGACCAGGTCCGCCCGCTGCTGCCCGGCACGCCCGGCTGCCTGGTGCTGGTCACCAGCCGCAACCAGCTCACGCCGCTGGTCGCGGCCGAGGGTGCCTACCCGCTCGCGCTCGACCTGCTGAGCGCCGGTGAGGCCCGCGAGCTGCTCACCCATCGGCTCGGCGCGGCCCGTGCCGCCGCCGAACCCGCCGCGGTCACGGACATCGTGGCACGCTGCGCGCGGCTGCCCCTGGCCCTGGCCATCGCCGCCGCGCACGCCGCCACGAGGCCCGGCACGTCGCTCGCGGCGCAGGCGGCGCAGCTGCGCGACACCGCCGGCGGTCTGAACGCCCTGGACGGCGGCGACCCGATCACCGACGTCCGCGCGGTGTTCTCCTGGTCGTATCTGGCGCTGACCGACCCCGCCGCGCGCCTGTTCCGCCTGCTGGGCCTGCATCCCGGCCCGGACCTGGGCGCACCGGCCGCGGCCAGCCTCGCCGGGGGCACGGTGCCGCAGGTGCGGGCGCTGCTGCACGAGCTGGTCGAGGCGAACCTGCTCACCGAGCACACTCCCGGCCGGTACGGCTTCCATGACCTGCTGCGCAGCTACGCCGCCGAACAGGCCGGCCGGACGCCGGAGCGCGCCGACGCGGTCCGCCGGGTGTTCGACCACTACCTGCACGCCGCGCACGGTGCGGTGCTGCGGCTGGACTCCGGCCGGGCGCCGGCCGGCCTGACCCGTCCCGTGGCCGGCGTGACCGTCGAGCGGGTCCGCGACGGCGACGCCGCGATGGCCTGGTTCACCGCCGAGGACGCCGTGCTCCTCGCGGCGGTGCGCGGCGGCGCCGACGAGGGCCTCGACGACCACGTGTGGAAGCTCGCGTGGACGCTGACCACGTACCTCGAGTGGCTGGGCCGTTGGGACGACCTCATCGACACGCAGTCCGTCGCCCTGCAGGCGCTGCTGCGGGCCGGCGATCTGGCCGGCCGCGCCCACGTGCACCGCGACCTGGGCCGCACGCTGGCGCGGGTCGGCCGCTTCGACGACGCGGCCGGCCACCTCGACCGGGCCCTCGAGCTCTACCGCGCGCTCGGTGACACCGTCGGGCAGGCCCGCACGCACCACAACATCGGCTGGATGCTGCAGGCCCAGCAGCGGCACGGCGACGCGCTGACCCACAGCGAGCAGGCGTTGCACCTGTTCGAGACGGCGGGCGACGTGCTGTGGCAGGCCCGGACCTCCAACGCGGCGGGCTGGCTGCACGCCCAGCTCGGCAACCACCGGCGCACCCTGGACCTGTGCGGGCGGGCGCTGCAGCTGCTGCAGCAGCTCGGCGACCGGCACGGCGAGGCCGGCACCTGGGACAGCCTCGCCGTCGCGCACGACCACCTCGGCGACCACGCCCAGGCGACGCGCTGCTACGAGAAGGCGATCGCGCTGTTCGAGCAGCTCGGCGACCGTCCCACCGCCGCCGACATCCTCGTCAACGCCGGCGACCGGCACCACGCCGCCGGCGACCGCACCGCGGCCGGCGACAGCTGGCGCCGGGCCCTGCGCCACTTCGAGGCCCTCGGCGATGACCGTTCCGGCGAGGTGCGACGCAAGCTCGACACCATCTGACGTTTCAAGGGATCGGGACGACCGCGTCGGGTGCCGGGAGCAGCGCCCAGACCTTGCAGTCGGCGAACCCGTAGCCCGGCTCGTACTGCCGCACCGCCGCGTCGAGCTTGCCCGTGACGTTCTTGGTGAAGCCCTTGCTGTACTGGTCGAGCCAGTACACCTGGGGGGTGCCGCCGGACGAGTTGTCCACGGCGATGATCACCGAGTGGTACGCGCCGGAAACCGACAGGCCGAAGAAGTACCAGCCGGGGTAGTCGGCGCTGACCAGATTGAGCACCGTCTGCTCGACGGTGGGCACCCAGGCGCCGCGCCGGCCGTCGTACCGGGCGAGGTTGACCGGACCGGCCAGACCCCGTGAGCGCACCGTCTCCATGATCCGGTCGACGTGGTTGGTGTCCCGCTTGGTCTGGGCGAGGATGCGCGCCGCGTCCGCCTGCACCGTCGTCTGGATCTCCTTCGAGGTCGCCGGGGTGTAGAGCGCCTCCAGTCCCTTGTAGACGGCCGTCATGCAGCCGCCACCGGGCAGCGGACGGACCTCCTTCAGGTACTTCGTGGCGACCGCCGGCGCGGTGGCCGGCTTGAAGACGCGGCGCAGGAAGGCGAGGTCGGCGGTGTTTTCCAGGAGCTCCGCCTCGACCGCCACCAGGGTCTGGCTCGCGGCCGGGTCAGTGGCGCCGGCGAGCACCTCCCGCAGCCGCAACGCCTCCGCGCTGAGCCGCGCGATGTTGGTCTCCAGGGCGGTGGCCAGCGCCAGCTCATGGCCGTGGATCGTCTCGCCGAGCCGCTCCCGCTCCGACGACGGCGGCGCCACGACCAGCTGCTGCTTGAGCCGGCGCAGCTGGGCACGCAGGAAGATGATCCGCTGCCGGGTCAGGTCCGGCTCGGCGGCCAGCTGCTCCCGCCAGGACAGCTCGGCCTCCAGGGTGGGCACCGCGGCGCTGGACGTGTTGCTGGCCGCCTCCTGCGCGCGGGCCGCGGCGAGGCGCAGCTTCAACGCGGCCGCCTGCCGCGCGTTGTCGTCCCGCGCGGGCGTGTCCGGCACGTCGGGCGAGCGCTGCACGCGCGGTCCCGGCCGCCCGGTCGCAGCGGGTGGGTCGGGTCGCCGGCCGGCCTCCACCGCCTCGGTGGCCCGGTGCGCGTATCCCTCGCCGGTGTCGTCGACCGGCCCGACCGTCGACTGTGGACCGCCGTCGGCCCGCTGCTGGACGACGTGGGCCAGCTCGTGGGTGAGCAGCCGCCGCCCCGGGCCGGTTCGTGGCGCGTACCGGCCGGGGGCGAAGACGATGTCCTCCCCGACCGTGTACGCGGCGGCGCGGGCCGCGCCGGCCGACCGGCCGGCGTCCGGGCCGGTGTGCACCCGCACGGTGGAGAAGTCCGCGCCGAAGCGCTCGCCGAGGTCCTGTTCGACCGCGGGGTCCAACCGGTCGCCGGTGGACCGCCGCGCCCGCACCGGACCGGGTTCCGGCTCGGGCGCCGGTTCGTGTTCGTAGGACATGATGGCCTCCGCGAGGTCAGGGCCGGGTCTTCAGCCAGTCGGCGCGCGACTGCCACGGGCCGTCGGCGAACCGCACCGCCTGGACCGGCGGGTCGTACGTGAACAGGACCTCGAGCATCGCGGCCTCCGTGGCCGCGTTGCCGGCCGGCCGGACGAACTCGATGAAGATGACGTCGTGCTTGTTGGCGGTGTTGTGCCGCAACGACAGGTAGTCCAGCGCGGCGTGCTTCGCGTACGTCGTGGCCCGGGCCTTGGCGTAGGCGTAGACACCCGTGGTGCCGGCCGGCGCGGTGATCAGGTCGGATTTCTGCTCCACCCAGCGGATGTACTCAGGTGACCCGTTCGGCAGTGACGGCGGCCGCGACGGTGCCGGATCGCTCGCCGCCAGGGAGTAGTCCAGGACGCTGACCCCGCCGCCGCTGGACGGCGGGTGCGGGATCCGCACCTTGTCCAGCTGCCGGGTAGCCGGGATGAACAGCAGCTCGCTCAGCGCGCCACGCCAGTTGTTGACCCACTGGACCTGGAACGTGTAGCCGCGCATCATCGCCTCGAACCGGTCGAGCAGGTCCAGCCGCTCCTGGTGGCTGAACTTCTGGTAGTCGGCGACCCGCGCCTCAAGATCGTCGCGCCGGGCCAGGTACTCCGCGTAGGCGTGCGCCTCCTCCGGGGTGCCCGCGAACGGCTTCTCGGCGGTGGCGTTCTCCGGCCGGTCCCGGTGCTCCTTGACCCATTTCTCGCCCTCCGGCAGCCGGGCGGCGACGTCCGCCGCCGGCAGCTGGAGGTCGGCCGGCAGCGGCGGCGGTTTGGGCCGCGGCCCGGCGCCGACCAGGGTGAGCCGTTCGTTGCGGGTCTTGGCCGCCTTGATCTGGCGGGCCAGGTCGAGCACCTCGGCCTCGGTGCGGCCCGGCACCTTCTCCAGGAAGCCGTTGATCAGCGGCGCGTCGGTGTACATCGTCAGGAACTGCTCGGTCCCACCGGCGCTTTCCAGGAACCGCAGCAGCTCCGGCATCAGCGCCATCTCCCGGGTCCAGCGGGTCTGGTACACCGGGAACTCCTTGTGCGAAACGACGGTCAGCAGGCTCGCGATCCGGTCCGGCGGCAGCGGCGGCGCGAGCAGCTTCGCCAGCTTCAGCGGGCTGCGTTGGGTCTGGCCCTTGCCGGTCAGCCGTTCGAGGCCGCGGGCCACCTTCGCGTCGCCGGCGTTGGCCTCCAGTTCGACCGCGATCGCGGCCAGTTCCTTGAGGTAGCCGATGGTGGGCAGGTCGACCGCGACCGGCAGGTAGTCGCCCAGGAAATGCGCCAGCGCCGCGGCCTCCGGCGCGCTCACCTGGCTGAGCAGCTTGGCGTGCTGGTCGGGCCGGAGCGCACCGGCCAGCGCATCGGGCCGGACGTGGTCCTTCAGGACCCAGTTCTTCCCTTCCTTGACAAGCCTTTTGGGCGGGTCGGTACTGCCGGCGAGCTGGTGCAGCGTGTACCCGCCGCCCGGAGCCGGTTCGTAGTAGTGCCCCGGGGCGTCCGTGAGCGGCGGGTAGCCGGCCTTGACCGCGTCGTCGTGGTGCGAGCCCTCCGCGGCGACGTAGCCCACGCCGCGCTCCAGGTCCCAGCGGTCCAATGTGGACCGGTGCAGGTCGAGCTGGGCCTCCAGGTACGCGAGGTCCGTGACGGCGCGGCCGACCGCCTCCGGGTCGGTGCTCTCGGCGAGCGTGCGCATCCGGTACTCGATGATCGCCGGGAGCTTGCGGACCTCCAGCATCGCCTCCCAGGCCCGGGAGCCGACCGGTGGCGGGGCCGCCTTCGGGTCGAGCAGGCCGGTCACCCGGTCGAGCAGGACGCGCATCAGTCCGGAGACGCCCTTGTACCGCAGCATCAGCTGCGCCGTCTCGGCGTGCTTGCCGACCTGTTCGGCGCCGGCGAGCGGGCCGGCCAGGATGTGGACGTCGGCGACGAGGCCGAACCGGTCGAGGGTGTAGTGCACCCGGACGGTGTCGCCGGTCAGCCCGGCGTCGCGCAGCACGTCCACGTCGAGGCCGGGCGGCAGGCCGGCCTTGAGCTCGGGCGCCGGGACCGGCAGCTTCGGCGGTGGAGGCGCCTCGACGACCGGTCCCCCGACCGGCGGCCGGGCCTCCGGTTGCGGCACCGGCGGCCCGTCGGGCTTCAGCACCGGCGGACCGTCAGGTTTCGGGACCGGCGCGCCATCAGGTCGGGGTGCCGGCTCGGCGCCGGGCAGCTGGGTCGGGGCGTGGCCGGCGGGCCACAGGTGGCTGGCCACCGGCACCGCACCCGCCTGCAGGAACTGCAGGAACGCCAGCAGTCGCCGCTCCTGGTCGACGCGCGGATCCGCGCTCCCGCTGGGCGTGGTGAAGGACTGCCACTGCTGGTAGCCCATCACCAGGTATCCGCCGGCGTCGAAGAGGCGGGCACCGATCTGTCCGCCCCGGCTGAAGATGATCTGGCTGCGGGTGGCGAACTGGCCCGCCGGCCCGATCTTGCCCAGCCCGAGCGAGCCGATGTTGAGCAGGTCGCTGATCGCGGCGGCGTCCAGGCTCAGGTTGCCGTAGGCGGCGCGGTCGAGGATGCGGTATGCACTGGTGGCCGCGCCGAGCACGCCCAGCGGGGCGAGGACCGCCAGGGACGCCCCACCGGTGAACGGCACGGCGATGAGCGCGGCGAGCGTTGCCACGTTCGCGGCGTCGTCGACGGTCTCGACCAGCTGGTCGGTGAACCCGATCTGCAGCCGCATGGGGTTCGGCACGTCGACCTGGTAACTGTCGTACGGCGCCGGCGGCCGGTAGTTGAGGTAGCCGCGGCCACGGCCGAGGTTGCGCCGCAGGTCCTGCAGCGCTGCGGCCCAGGCATCGGGCAGGGTCGCGCCGCTGCCCGACGCGGTGCGCCCCTCGGCCGCCGTGACGTCGGCGATCTCCACGATCGGCGAGCGGGTGACGTACGTGCGGGCGGTGATCGTGAACAGCAGGTCGGTCGGTGAGCCTGTGGCGTCGTCGACGAGCACCGCGTTCATCGGTGTGACGGTCGTCCAGAGGTCGCCCTTCGCCGCGTCGAGCCGGCCGAGCTGCCCGGCGAGCCGGGCGGCCTCGGCCTTCATCGCCGTGATCCGCCGCTCCAGGTCCGGGTCCGCCACGCCGCCCTTCTTCGTCTTCTCCGCCAGGAGCTTCTCCAGTTCGGCGACCTGGCGGGCCATCTCGTCGTGGTCGAGCTTGACGCCGGTCCTGGGGTCGCCCGCGGCCTCGGCCTTCGCCCGCAGGTACGCCAGCTGCGCCTCGGCCTGCTCCACCTTCGCGTCCAGCTGCTTCGCCTCCGCCGGTGGGATCTCCCCTTCGGCGAGCCGGTCGACGGCGGCCTCGATCTGCGCCTCCAGGTCGTCGGCCGCCTTGGTGAACTCGTCGCGCTGGGTCTGCTGGCTCGGCATGGCGTTGCGGGCCAGCGCCTCCAGGTTGCGCACCTCGACGAACGTGCCGACCACCGAGGTGGCGCGGGTGTGGCTGGGCGAGTCGCCGGGCTGCGGGGTGGCGAGCCCGCGGACCAGGTACAGGCCTTCCTCGCGGAACGGGATGTCGATGATGTCGTCGACGGTGGGCATGCCCGGGCCCGGCAGCAGGGCCCGGATCACGGTCAGCGCGATCTCACCGGCGACTCCGAGGGTGATCCGCGCGTCGTGCAGCAGGTCCGCGGTGAGCCGCCGCACGGCCTGCTCGACATAGCCCTGCTCCTCCGGCCGCTCGCCGAGGATCACCTCGCGGTCCTCCTCGGCGTGCCGGACCCGCTTCTCGAAACCGGCGACGACGGCGTCGAGCCTGGTTGCGTCACGCGCGGACGCCTGCTCCGCGCGGTACGCCTCGATCAGCGCGGCCAGCTTGTCCTGCACCCCGTCCTTCGGGTGGAGCTTGACGACCTCCCACCGGAACGTGACCGGCTGGAGGATGTTCGTCACCGCGTCCAGGGTGTCCTGCGTGCCGGTCGTCTTGTCCAGGTGCATCAGGAAGCTGCCGGTGCTGTTGGTCGCGGTCACCAGCGGCGTCAGCGGCTGCAGGTCGGCCGGGTATGCCTTCAGCATCGCGCCGGGCACCGCGTTCGACGGCTTGAACAGCTCCGGCACGTCGGCGTTGTCCGGTGGCGGCGGCAGCGCCTCCTGGCCGGCCGGCGCGCCAGGGAAGACGGTGACGAGGTCGGTGTACCCGGCGACGACCCGCAGCATCGTGGCCATGTCGTCGGGGCTGAACGCGGTGCTCAGGTCGCCGCTGCTGGCCCCGACGACCAGGTCGCGGGCGAAGAAGAGCTTCCCGTCGGGCCCGCGTACCAGCGGGTGCAGCGTGCGGCCCGTGCCGGCGATCTGGGTCGAGATGGCGGCGGAGCCGATCTCGGCCTTGCCCGGGATCAGTCGCAGGCGCGGGGTCAGCGGCTTGTCGGGCCAGCCGAACACCTGGGCGGTCTGGCCGTCGACGATCAGGACCGCCACCCCCTCGATCCCGGGGAAGCCGGCCATGATGCGTTGCAGGTCGACGAGGACCTCGGCGGTGGTGGTGCCGGTCGCGGCGACCGGGACGGGGCCGGCGGCCGCCTGCTGGCCGGCGGGCGACTTCGCGAGCACCTGCGCGCCGGCGCCGCGCGGCCGCTGCGCCGGCGGGACCGTCGCGCCACGGGGCCGGGTCGCCGTGGGCTTGGGTGCCGGGGCGCGGGTCGCCTCGGCGGTCAGCTCACCGCCGGGCACGCCGCCCCCTGGGTCCACAGTGGACCGCCGGGCACGGATGAAGCCGCGCCCCGAAGGACACGGCTTCACCACTGTTGCTGCGGCGTAGGGAATCGAACCCTTCAGACAAACGCACCCGACGATTTCGACGGACGACGCCTAGATCAAGCCCGAACGCAACCACGCGGAACCGCATGCAATTCCTACGATACGTGATCATTCCGCCGCTGACGAGCGTCGAGTCGGACACCTGACTTCCCCTCTCACGGTTTCGGGAAGTTGTTCTCCGCCACGACGGGCAGCGTGGTGACGAGGGCGGTGCCGCCGGACGCGACGGTCTCGGCGACCACCCACGCGCGGTTGTTGACGTTCGGCGCGAGGGTGCTCTGCTGGCAGCGCACGCCGGTGCTGAAGCCGAGGAAGCTGTTCTGCCGCACCAGCGCGAACGGGCCGAGCTGGCCGTACAGGCTGACCCCGTCGACCGGGGTGTTCAGCTTGGTCAGCCGCCGGCCGGTGACGACCAGCTCCGCGAACGTGTCGGTGATCCAGGTGGAGTGCACGTTGCTGACAGCCACGGCGTGCCGGTCGCGGCGGTGGTCGAACGGCACCATCACCCGCACGGTGTTGCCGCGCACCTGGACCGTGCGTCCCTGGCTGGCGGCGTACCCGACGTGGATGCCCTGGGTGAAGTCGTGCACCGTGTTGTCCAGCACCCGGATCGAGTTCATCGCCCCGGCCAGCTTGATGCCCGCGCCGCCGGCCAGGTAGTTGCTGAGCGCGTCGCGCAGCCCGTTCCACCACGACTCGGGGATGTCGGCCGGGCGGGTGGGTCCGGTGACGTAGCGGGCGAAGACCACGGAGGCGCGCCGCCGGGTGCCGTGCTGGCCGATCAGGACCGGCGCCCGCTTGTCGAACTCCTGCGCGAATGCCAGGACCGACGGTTGCAGCTGCGCCGCCGGCACCAGGCGGATCGTGGCGGCGAGGACGCTGGCGAACATCTCCCGGGGCAGGGTGTCCAGACCGGCGGTCTTGGCCGGCACGTACCGGACCGTGTTGTCCTTGATGAGCACGTCCAGGCCGCCGGTGACCAGGATGCCGGTCTGCCAGGCGCCGGCGGTGCACTGGTTGCCGGTGACCCGCACCCGCAGGCAGTTGCGGACGGTCAGCGCAGACCCGTCCGGCGTCGGGCCGTCCGGCCGGCCCAGCACGGCGCCGGTGACGGTCACCTCGCCGCAGTTGACGAACGTCACCGCCCCGCCCTGCTGCGGCGCGGGCCCGGCGCCGGCGACCACCTGGACGTCGCTGAGCCGGGCGTCCTGGCAGCCGGAGAACGCGATGACGGACTCCACGCCGGACGCGCCCCGGATGACCGTCGCCGGGCCGACGCCGGTGAGGGTGACCCTGGGCGCGCTGATCACCACCGGCGTGTGCACCACGTACTCGCCGGCCGCGAGGCAGATCTCGCCGCCGGTGGCCGGCAACGCGTTGACCGCGGTCTGCAGGTCCTCGCCGGGGAACACGGTCACCGTGCAGGTGGACCGGTCGCGCAGCTCGGTCAGCGGCCGGAACTTCGGCCGGCAGTCCCGCTCGACCACCTTCGTGTCCAGGTTGACCAGGGCGAGCGGGACGAACGCCCGGGGCACCCCGTCGGGCGCCGCGGTGACCCGCCGCTCCACGGACGGCTCGGTCTCGGGCCGCAGCGCCGCGCCCCACCAGTCGCCGGTCTGGTAGTTGCCGGAGCCGGCGGTGAAGAACACCCCCAGGTTGCGGGTGCCGCGCGGCGCCGGCACCTGGCCGGTCCCGCCGACCGACTCGCCGTCCCATCGCCGCACGGCCAGACCGGCTGCGCCCGCCGGCGCGCCGACCGCCCGGCCGAGCTGCAGCACGTCACCGCCGGCGCCGGCGGTCACGTCCACCACCCGGTAGAGGGCGCCGTGCGGCTGACGGTCCTGCCGGCGGGCCAGCCAGGAGACCTCGACCAGGTCGTCCCGGGCGAACTTCACCCCGCCGGCGAACGCGAGCGTCACCGTGTCGCCGGTGAACGCCTGCACGGGCACCGCGGCCGCGCCGTTCTCGTAGGACCACGCGAACCGGGCGGTGGTCGCGGTGCCCGGGTCGAGCACCTCGACGCGCAGCAGCCCGTCCGGCACGGTCCCGCGCGGGTCGCCGGGCGGCGAGCACGGGTCGCCGGCCGAGGGCGGCGCGGTGCGGTCGATCGTCAGCCGCCCCGTCGACAGCGGCACCAGGTTCGCCGCGGACATCGCCTGGGCGCAGGTGGTCTGGGCGGTCGGCACCGCCCGGACCCGCCAGCCGACCCTGGTCCGGGCCGCCGAGTCGACCGGGTGCAGCGCCGGGTCGACCAGCGCCGTCCAGTCCTCGGCCGGCTGGACGTGCTCCTGGAACACCTCCAGGTACACCAGGACCCGGCCACCGGCCGGCAGTGGCGGGGCGATGCGGTCCTGCTGGCTGTACCGGACCGGACCGGGTGCGAAGGCGGCCTGACCGTCGACCCAGATCCGGCCCGCGGCGATCTCCAGGTCGAGCGCCGGCGCGGTGACCACCGAGACGTTGAACGCGGTGCTGCCGTCGGGCACGCCGGCCGCCCCGACCACGTCACGGGCCGCCTCGGCCAGCGCCCGGGTGGTGGCGTCGAGGTTGAGGTTCCACTCGTGCTCGACCAGGACCCGGCCCTGCTGCAGCCGGGCGCCGGTCCACCGCTCGTCCCGCCGCAAGGGCACCTTGGTGTAGTCGCCGGTCATCGTTCCTCCCAATCCGCCACGACCACCGACGCACGCAGCCCCAGCGGCACGAACTCCTCGATACGCCCGGCGAACCGCCGGATCAGTGCCGCCCGGCCGGCCTCGTGGTAGGCGCCCACCTCGCCGCCGTCGCCGGCCGCCCGCAGCAGCGGGTGCGCGTCGTCGGCGTAGTCGAGTGCCGCGTATCCGGCCGCGCCGAAGCCGTCGGAGACGAACCTGGGCGGCGGGTGCGGCCCGCTGGCATAGGTGACCGGCCACCGGGTGGGGCCGCTCGCGGGCCGGGCCAGGTAGCTGTGCCGGACGCCGCCCTCCTGTTGCTGCACGACCTCCAGGCCGTCGGCGAAGACGGAGTCCACCGCGGACACCGACTCCGCCGCGACCGGCCCGAGGAACGTCACCGCGCTGGTCACCAGCGCCGGGGCGAAGCGGCTGGCCCGGTCGACCGCGGCGACCGGCGGGGCGGCCTGCGGGTCGCCGCCGCACGGGCGGGCGCGGCGGCGCCGGCCGTCCACCACGCTGTCCGCGATCGTCACCGGCAGCGCACCCAGGTCGGCGCGCAGCGGTCCGACGACGCAACGCCGGAACGTGAGTGCGAGCTCCCACGCGTCCGCCGCGACCTCGACACCGCCGGCCGCCGGGTCCTGGGTGATCCCGTCCAGGGTGACGGCGGCGAGCCTGGCGCCGAGCCGCAGGGCCCCGCTGTGCAGGAACCCGGCCAGTTCCAGCCGGCCGCCGTCGAGGTCGAGCGCGAGGTCGCCGACGACGGTCGGGGTGGCCCCGGCCGCGACGATCCGCCAGCGCGGCGCGGCCGGAGTGAACGCCTGCGGCGGCGGCGCGGCGAGCCGGTCGGAGGTCTCCAGCCGGATCTCCACGTCGGGCACACCGTCGCGGCCGGCGGTCGGGTCGAGGCCGGCGGACAGCGTGCGCGCCTTGGCGAACGCGGCGGCGAGGGTCGGCTCGGCCGAGGCGGCGGCCGGGTTGACCACGACCACGACCCGGGCGGCCGGCCGTTCCTCGGCCCGGCTGGCGAGCGCGCCGAACGTGCCGGCGAACGCCCGGTGCCAGGTGGCCCGCACCGGCCCCGTCAGCCCGCCGCCGAGCTGGACGTGGCCGCGGTTCGGGTCGACGAGCACCTGGCCGGGTCCGGGCGGCGCGGGCACCGCACCGGTCGCCGGGACCGCGCCGAACCGCAGCGCCGACGCCGCCACCGGGCCGCCACCGGCGGTCAGGCTCAGCAGCGCACCGGGCCGGGCGAGCGGATGCGCGGCCGGAAGGTCCCACAGCGCGCCGTAGGTGACCGGACCGAGCGCCTCCAGCACCCGGTAGGTGGCCCGGACCGGGGCGTCGGTCTCGTCGCCGGTGCGGGTGCCGGCGACGTCGGGCTCGGACTCCGACGCGATCCGCGGGCGGCGCGGGCGAAGGTACAGCGGCACCTGCCCGCCGAGCGGGTCGAGGGCGAACCGGTTCGGCTCGGTCAGCGGCGCCGCCGCGGTGTCGGTGAGCGTCCGCACCTGCCACGGCCAGACGACGGCGGTGACCGCGCGCGGATGCCAGCGGCCGCCGGGAGTGAAGACCCGCCGGCCGGTCTCGAACGGCCCGTTCGCCCGGGCCCGGGCCACCCGGTCGCCCGGCGCGTGCACCGCCACCCGCAGCGGCGGCGGGTGCCCGGGCCGCTGCGCCCAGACGGTGTGCTGCCAGCCTTCCAGCACCCGCACGGTCAACCCGGTCACCACGAACCCGAAGTCCTCCAGCGCCGCCGGGGTGCCCTTGCGGCGCCGCAGCGCCACCGCGAACGCGACCTCGCGCCGGCCGGCGTCCGGCGGCAGTCCGAGCAGCGCGCCGAGATACGGCACCGCCCAGTCGGCGCAGGACTCGATGAAGAAGTCCTCCCAGAGCCGGTCCAGGTCGGCGTGCAGCGCCTCGACCTGCCGGTCGACCCCGCCGAGCAACACGTCGAGCAGGCGCGGCGCGCCCGGCTCCGGTTCGGCCCGCACGGCCGGCGGCAGCCACCGGGCGACCGTCCCGGTCACGGGGTCACCGCCGTGACCACCGGGTCGGGTGCCAGCGCCACCAGCTCGTACCGGGCCGGTGGCCCCTGGGCGGGTGCGGCGCCGAGGGTCAGCACCGGCACCCCGACGACGCCCGCGGCGGCGTGGACGTGCACCATCACGTCGGACCGGTCCAGCGCCACGCCGAGCGCCCGGTCCAATGGGTCCAGGGGGCCGCCGGCGGCGGTGAGCAGCGCGACGACGGCGGCGACCACGTCCGCCGGCCGGGCCCGCGGGTCGGGCACGATCTGCGCGGTGAGCGGCAGGAGGGTCACCGTCCCGGCGGTGACGCACAGCGGGACGGTCACGTCGCGGCGGCCGTCCAGGTAGGCGGCGAGCGAGGCCACCTCCGCCCCGATGGGCGGGCGGGGCCCGGTGGTCCCGAGCCGCAGGAACGCCACGTGCTCGCCGGTCCGTCCGCACGGGCAGCCGGCCGGTCCGGCGCCCCGCCAGGCGGCCGCGTGCGAGACCCCCGGGAACGCGCGGGCCAGGTCGGCCAGGTCGGCGCGGGACACGGCCCGGTCACCGACGCGGGAGCGGCCCGGCGCCAGCCGGCGGATCCGGCGCGGGTCGTCCTGGTCGGCGCCGCCGCTGGTGGGCCCGGCACCGACGACGCGCTTGACCCCGCGGACGCTGCCGAGCAGCGCGGTGATCGCCCCTGCGGGCAGCTCCCCGACCGTGCCGCCGCCGACGCGGTAGGTGGCGGCGACGGTGTTGCGCCCGGTGGGCAGGCGGTTGCCCTCGACGCCGTCGCCGGTCACGACGGTCTGCGCCCCGTCCGGGCCGAGCGCCGTGGTGTACGCGTCGGTGGCGCCGGCGCCGTACAGGGTGGGCCGTTCGGGCCACAGCAGGCCGGCGACGCGGACCTCGAGCGTGCTGACCGGGGTGCCGTCCGGTGCGAGGTCGGCGGTGACCGGCGCCTTCGGCACCGCGAACCGCTGGCCGGGCCGGCTCGCGTCGCCGCTGCCGAGGGTGCTCACCGTGGTGCTGCCGTGCCGGACCCGGACCAGGTTGGCGCTGGCCGGCGCCCGGTCGGCGGGCAGCGGCAGGGCGACCCCGACGAGGTCGACGATGAGCCCGCGGGGCGCCTCCGGCCCGCCGCCGGGCGGCGGCAGCTCCTGCGCCGAGGCGGGGGCCGGCGTGCAGGCGAGCACGTCCCAGGTCCCGGCCGGGTTCCGCAGCGTGATGCGCTGCACCGGGTGGGCCGCGCCGGGCGCCGGGTAGAGCCGCAGCCGGGCCGGGCTGCCGGTGACGGCCGTGGGCAGGTCGTAGTGCTGGGCGGGGATCCTGGGCCCGACGACGTACACCCGGACGGGCCGGCCGGTGATGGTGGCCCGGGCCAGGGCCGCGAGCTGGCTGCCGAACTGCAGCCGTGACGCCGGCACCGTCGAGCCCGGCGCGACCTCCCAGTCGAGCCTGGAGTGCATGGTCGGCTCGGCCACGTCGCAGGCCGGCAGGTTGGTGGTCTCGATCGTGGCGCCCCGGCCGAGGCCCCAGTCCACGACGGCGACCCGCTGGCCCGGCGACAGCTCGTCGAGCTGCGTGTCGAGCACGACCGCGGCGCTCTCCAGGTTGGCCGGGCCCGTGTAGAAGGCGGCGAGCTGCAGCTTGTCGTTCGTCGCGCTCGGGGCGCCGGTGGCCGGGATGCGCACCGCCGCGGTCTGCCGCCGGGCCGAACCGGCCGCCGTGACCACGCGGTACGCGGCGTACACCTTGCTGGGGTCGCTGAGCAGCGGGCCGAGGTCCCGGTCGAAGGTCACCACCACCGTGCCGAGGTCGGCGACCCGCTTGCGCACCCTGGCGACCGCGAGCGGGGTGGCGCCGGCGCTCATCGCCGCCTGGTACAGGTACCACCACCAGATCAGCCAGATCCACCAGGTCGACCAGTCGGCGCTCCACGGCGGCGGGGCCGCCGGCCCGGTCGGCGCCAGTTCCTCGACGAACAGCACCCGGTCACCGACCCGGAACCCTGGGTCCTGCAGGAAACGCAGGGTCGGCCCGGTCGGCGCGGCCGGCACCGGGACCGGGGTGGCGGTGAGGCCGGCCCGGTCGGCGTACAGCTGCGTCTCCTCGGCCACCTCGAAGACCTGCGCCGGGCGGTCCGGGGTGCCGGGTGCCTGGACCCTCGTGCCGGCCGGCACGAGGGGCGCGGCACCCCGGTCGGTGTCGACCATGACCCAGCCCTGCGCGGCGACCCGCTGCTGCGGCCGGTACCCGACCAGCCCGGCCAGCCGGCGCAGGTCCGTCCAGTCCTGCGCGGTCGGCAGGTACGCCTCACCGGCGGCCAGTTCGGTGTACGCGGCGACGCCCTCGGCGACGTACGCCCACAGCTGGGCGAGTTTCATCGCTCTCGGGTCGCCCTCCACGTCCCACCGTCGCCCCAGCGGTTCACCATCCACAGTGGACTGCTCGATGTCCCGGACGAGCTCGTCCAGGAAGTCGTGGTACGTGGCGAGCCGGCGGCGCAGCCGGGCCAGCCCGGGCGGGACGACGGCGGGTTCGAAGCTCACCGGCCACCTCCGACGATCACGTCGAGTCGGCCCCGCGACGGCTGCGCGGGATCGTCGTCGAGCACCGGGATCTCGCCCGGGCCGACGGTCAGCACGTCGAGGCGCACCGACGCCGGGTCGGTGACCCGCCGGGCCTGGGTCGCCTCGACCCGGTCCACCCCCGGCAGCGCGGCCACCGCGGCGACGACCGCCGAGACGTACACCGGCGTGCCCAGCCCCATCCGGTCCGGGTGGAAGAAGCCGGGCCGGCGGACGGTGCCCGGGCGCAGCAGCGCAAGGATCTGCCCGCGCAGCGCGTCGGCGTCCACGGTGGGCGTCGCGCAGACGGTCAGCTGGAGGAACAGCCCGACCGGGATTCCGGCGACGACGGCGACCTCGGTGCCGAGCATCCGCACGTCGTCGGCGGCGGCCCGCAGCCGGTCGAGCCGGTCGGCCTCCACCGTGGCGGGATCGGCGGCCAACCCGACCGAGGTCCGCACCACCGGCCACGACCCGGACCATTCCCGGGTCGCCGCGGCGCGCTGCACCCCGGGCCGCCCGCTCAGGTAGCCGGCGTGGTCGGCCGGGGTGACCGCGCGGCGCGGGTTCGCCGCGTACGCCTCGGGCGCGTCCCGGCGGGCCCGGTCGAGGGGCTCCGGTTCGGCGCCGCCGGCTGCGGGCACCGGGTTGCGGGCGGCGGCGACCTGCTGCCACTGCGGCGGCAGGCCCGGGCCGGCGACGTTACGCTCCAGGACGCGCAGCACGTTCGCCGGCAGGTTCCCGTCGGTGCCGGCGCCGACCTCGTACGCCGCGGCGACCGTGCTGCCGCCCGGCGGGAGCAGTCCGGTCGCGCCGGTGCGGAACCGCAGCACCGGCGGCACCCCGTCCTCGGTCTCCAGCACGCAGGCGAGCACCGGGTCGGCGACCTCGACCAGCGACGGCACCAGATCCGGATGGACGGTGCTGCCGGAGGGCAGCACGACGTCGACGTCCAACCGGTACGGGCTGCCGTCGGCGCGCCTGGCTACCGGCCCGGTGGCCGCGGCATCCAGGTGGTACTCCCCCGGCGGCCCGGCCCGCAGCACTCCCGGTCCGGCGGCCAGCCGGCCATGGTGGGCCGGCACGAGGTTCGCGCGGGCGACGGTCACCTCCGGCGCGCCGGCCCGGTCGTCGACGGTCACCGGGTACGCGCGGGGCAGCGCCTCGGCGGGCGACCAGCGCACCGTGTACAGCGGCAGGGCCGGGGCGAGCGGGTCGCTGAGCGGGGCGACCGCGGTGAGCGCGACGACGTGCGCCGGGCGGCTCGGCAGCGGTTCCCGGAACGCCGGCCCGGGCAACGGCCAGGTCACCGCCCGGCCCGCCCAGGCGTGCTGCCGGGCGGTGTCGCTCGCGTCGACCACCTCGAACGCGAGCAGGTCGCCGGGCCCGAGCCAGGCGTCGCCGAGCGGGTCGGCCGGCGCCGGGCGGACCAGTACGCACTCGGTAGCCCCTTCGGGCAGCTCGAACGCGTCGCCGGTCCAGTCGTACACCGGGATCTCGCCGCGGGCCGGCTGCACGGTCAGGTCCGCCTCGACGGTGAACGCCAGCGGCGAGCCGGGTGCGTCGGCGGCGACCGTGCCGGCCGGCACGGCGAAGGGTGCCGCGCCCGGCGGTGGCTGCACCAGCACCTGGGTCCGCGCCGACACGGCCTCGCCGAGCCGGTAGTCGACCAGCCGGACGTGCCGGCGGACCGAGGTGCGCCGCCGGGCCGTCTCCAGGTATGCCTCGGTGGCCTGCCGGTCCAGCCGGTAGTGCAGGAGGTCGCCGACGTGGGCGAACAGCTCGGCGACGGTGATGTCGGGGTCGGCCGGCGACAGGTCGGCGTCCGGGTACTCCCGGTGCAGGAACTCGACCAGCGCCTGCCGCAGCCCGGCCCAGTCCCTGGCCAGGTAGTCGTGCACCGGCGACGGGCGGGGTGCCGGCTCCGGCTCGGCGGCGGGCAGCCAGCTGGCGCTGTCGTCGCACTCGGGCCGCAGCCGCACCGGCAGCCAGGTCCGCAACGGGTCGAACGGGACCGCGGGCGGTGGCAGCACGTCCAGCCGGTACCGGCCGGGGTCCGGGCTGCCGGTGACGGTCAGCACGACCCGGCCGCCGTCCACCGCGGCCCCGGTGACCCGGGCGGTCCGCGCGCCCGGTGGCGGGGTGAGCCGCCACCGGGCCGGGTCGGCGAGTGCGGGCGGGGGCGGGCCGAACAGCCAGACGTCGACCCGCCGCAGCGCGCCGTCGAGGCGGGCGCCCGCGGCCCGCAGGCCGTGCACGCCGGTCGCCGGGTCGAGCAGGAGCGCCGGGCGGTGCACCGGCGACGGCGTGGTCATACCGGCACCCCCACCCGCACGGTGAGCGTGGCTGGCTCGCCGGTGTCCCGCAGCCGGTAGGCGACCACGGCCGTGACCGTGCTCTCCCCTTCGGTGCCGACGGTCAGCGAGTCGACCACGATCCGGTCGCCGAGGGCGTCGGTGAGCGCGCCCCTGGCCCGCAGCTCCACCAGGCCGCTGAGCGCACCGCCGACCGGTTCGAAGAGTGCGTCGGCGCCGAGCCCGGCGCCGAAGTCGGGCCGGTGCAGCCGTCCACCCGGCGAGGTCAGCAGGACCAGGCGGACCAGGTCCGCGATGTGCCGGGCCGGGTCGGCCTCCTCCAGCCGGCGGGCCGCCGCCAGCCGGTACGGGTGCCGGGCCGGGGTCATCGCCCGCTCACCTTCGTCTGGTATCCGGAGATCTGGGCGGGGCCCTGCGGCGCGCCCGGCCCGTTGACGCACAGCCCGACCGAGGAGGACAGCAGCACCGCCGTGCCCTTCACTTTCACCCGGGTCGCCGGGGCCTGCCACCGCACCTTGACGCACGGCTGCGGCGCGCCGCTGACGTTGAACGCGCACCCGGCGATCGACACGGTCGCGTCCTCCAGCAGCACCGGGTTGCCGCCGACCCGCACCGGCACGTCGGCCGGGGACACCACGCCGGTCCCGCCGTGCGGGCAGGTGATGCTGATCCCCTGGTGCAGCAAGTACGCGCTCATGAAATCTCCAGGGCGCCGTCGTTGAACGAGATGGACGAGTCGGTGATGGTCATGGACTGGCCGCCGAACACCACCGAGACGCCGGACGGGTCCAGCGTGATCTCGGCGCCGGAGGCGGCGGTCAGCACGATCGCCTCGTCGTCGGCGGTGTCCCGGATCTCCAGCCGGTTCCCGGCGGTGGTGACCAGCAGGATCCGGTCCGGCCCGGCGCCCTCCACGCCCGTGCCGTCGGCCCAGGCCGCGCCGGACCACACCGGCACCCGGGTCAGGTCCCCAGCCGGCCACTCGACGAAGACGACCGCGCCCGCGGGTGGGACGAGGGCCAGGCCCACCCCGTCGCCGGCGAACGGCAGCGACGGCAGGCACCAGCCGCTCGTCTCCTCGCCGAGGACCTCGGGCACGGTCGCCTTCAGCCGGCACAGGCCCTTGGGGTCGTCGTTGTCGGCGACCGTGCCGACGTACCGGCCGGGGAAGCGGTCCATCAGAGCAGCCCCCCGCCGAGGGCGCCGAACGGTTCGGCCCCGGTGACCCCGAGGGCGTTGCGGCGCAGCGTCAGCTTCTGCCGGTGCGAGCCGAGCGTGACCTGGTGCCGGACCTTCTCCACCAGGTACTGCCCGGACAGCGTGCTGCCGAGCCCCTTGGCCAGCACCGGCCGGCGGGCCCGGAACAGCACCCCGAGCCGGTCGGTGTCCACCTCCGCGGTCAGGGTGATGCCGTAGGCGGAGCGCCGCGCCATCCCGTCGGCCGCCTCCTGAGGGTCGACCTCACCCTCCACATCGGAGGGTGCGAGCAGCACGGTGACGGCGCCGCCGAGCGACGTGGCGCCCTGCGCATCGGCGTCACCGGCCGAGTCACCGGTCGCCGGGGTGTCCGACAGCGGCGGCACGCGGGTGGCGATCACCCGGTGGCCGGCGGTCAGCAGCCCTTCGACGCTCACCTTGAACGCGTCCCCGCCGAAGCCGAGGGCCAGTTCGGCCTGCGGGTCGGCGGTCGGGTCCAGCGGCCCGAAGTAGCCGGTGACGCCCTGTTCCGCGGCGTCGAGGTAGGTGACGTAGCCCCACTTGCCCGCCAGTGCCCGCAGGAACGCCCAGTCGGTGCCGCGCTGGAACGCCACGTGCACGTCCGGGTCGGGTCCCTCGGGCGTGTCGGTGACCTCGGCGCTCATCCCGTATGCGGCGAAGATGGCCGACGCGATGGCCGAGTCGCTGCTGCCCGGCCAGCCGACCACCTTCTCCTCCGCGTCGAGGTCGAGGCTGCGGTCGATCGCCTTGACGGTCAGCTTCGAGCTGCCCTCGGCGTCGATCTCCCAGGTCGCCTCGGTGGAGTAGCCGTCGAAGCGGTACACCGTGTCGCCGCGGGTGACCTGCACGACGAGCGGGGTCCGCGGGACGACCAGCGGGTCGAGCAGGCTGACCCACTCGCCGTCGTCGGTGGGCTCCAGCTTCGCCGACAGGGTGACCGCGTCGGCCTCCCAGGTGGCCTCCTCGACCAGGATCTCGTCGAGGTTCGCCAGGTCGTCGGCGCCGATCTCGGTGCCGTCGATCTCCAGCAGCAGGGTGGTGTTGGCCATCGCGTCACGCGCCCGGCAGGTTCACGCGGCGGCCGGGGGTCTCCAGGTCGGCCGGGTCGTCGGCGTCGTTGGCGTCGGCGATGCGCCACCAGGCGGTGCTGTCCCCGACGACCGCCCTGGCGAGCAGGTCGAGGCGGTCCCCGTCGCGCACAGTGTACGAGCCGGTGGTCCCGGCCGGCGCCGGCGCGATCCGGGGCGCGGACATGACGACGGTGCCGCCGTCCGGGGTCGGGACGGTGATCGTGGGTTGTCCGGCGTACCGCGACGGCATGTCAGCCTCCCAGTTCCAGCATCTGCGGCAGTTGCAGCACCGCCTTGACCTCGCGGGCGCCCCGGTAGAAGTCGGCGGCGAGCCGGGCGAGCTTCTCGTCCTTGGGCAGGTCGGCGGTGCGCAGCACGGTGAGCCCGACGTCGGCGGTGGCCCGGATCGGGTTGAGCAGCGCGTCGAACGCGGTCTCCCGGATCACCAGCGACTTCACCTGGACCGGCGTGATCCGGGTCGGTCCCCACGCGAAGAACACCAGCGGCGGGCGGCCGACCGGGATCGCGTGCCCCTTCGGCTTCCCCGCGCCGAGCAGGTCGCCGACCAGCCCGCCGAGCAGCGAGCTGCCGACCGGCTGCATCAGCATCTCCAGCGCGGCCAGGCGCGGCGAGATGCCGAGCGCGGTGGTCAGCGGGGCGCTGTCGGCCAGCCCGTCGGTCGCGTCGAACTCCAGCTTCAGCGTGTACTCCTCGCCGGCCGGCACCGGGGCGGAGCGGGCCGCGGCTGACCCGGTGCCGCCGGCCGGGCCCGCACCGGCCGTGGTGGCGGTGAACGTCCGGGTCACCTCGACCGGGTTGTACTGGCAGAACACGATCGTCGGGATCAGCCCGAGCACCGGGTCGGAGAAGGACAGCAGCATCCCTTTGAGCAGCATCAGCGGTGTCCTTCCACGGTGGACTCACGGACGGCGTCCGCGACCGCGCGGGCGATCTGGGCCTCCGGGCCGGCTCCGGTGGCGTGCCCGCTGAGCGCGCCGGCGATCGCGGCCCGCAGGCGGTGCGGGTCCGGCGTCGCGTCGACGTGCACGGTGAGCCGGCGGGCGGGTTCGTCAGCCATGACCGCCGCCGATCCAGGACTTGCCGAGCTTCTCGTATTCGCGCCGCATGGCCCGGTCCAGGTGCGCCGGTTCGACCGGCCCGCCGGACGCGGCGGCCAGGAACGCGGCGGCGAGCGCGGCCTGCACGATGTGCCCACCGGCCAGCTCGGCACCGGCGAGTGCCGCCGGGTCGACGCCGCGCGTGGGGACGTCGCGGGGGAACGCCCGCCGCCACAGCTGCTCCCGCAGCTGCGGGTCCGGCGGGTCGAACCGGATCGTGAACCGCAGCCGCCGCAGGAACGCCTCGTCCAGCGCCGTGCGCTTGTTCGTCGCCAGGATCGCCAGGCCGGCGAACGTCTCCACGCGCTGCAGCAGGTAGTTGACCTCCAGGTTGGCCCACCGGTCGTGCGCGTCGCGCTGCTCGGTGCGCTTGCCGAACAGCGAGTCGCACTCGTCGAACAGCAGCACCGCGCCGGCCCGTTCGGCCTCCTCGAACGCGAGCGCCAGGTTCTTCTCGGTCTCCCCGATGTACTTGGAGACGACCGCGGACAGCTCGACCCGGTAGAGGTCCTGGCCCAGCGCGTTCGCCACCGCCTCGGCGGCCATCGTCTTGCCGGTGCCGGGCGGGCCGTGCAGCAGCGCGACGACCCCCTGCCCGCGGGGCAGCACCGCCCGGAAGCCCCAGCGTTCCAGCACCTGGTGGGCCAGCTGGACGTGGCTGACCAGCTCGTCCAGCTGCTGGCGGGTCTCGGCCGGCAGGACCAGGTCGTCGAGCGTGAACACCGGCTGCACCGGGGTCGCGACGCGGGCGAGGTCGTGCCCGGGCCGGTGCCGCGCGGCGTGCCAGACGTCGTCCGGTCCGGGCGGGTGTCCCTCGACCCGGGCGCGGGTGAACGCCCGACGCAGCGTGTCGGCGATGTCCGCCGGGCCGAACCGGTACCGGGCGGCGAGCCCGTCGGCGGCGCCGGGCGGCAGGCCGTGGCGGGCGAACGCGGTCCGCCAGGCCGCGACCCGCGCCTCGAGCGGCGTGGCCGGCAGGTCCACCGTGTACGTGTCCGGGGTGCCGCCGGCGCCGTGCGGGCCGTGCGCGAGCAGCGCGCCGTCGGCCGGTCGCCAGCCGGACGAGACGAGGTCCTCGGCGCTCATCACCGGGACCGCGGCGCAGACCCTGGCCAGGAAGCGGCACTCCGCGACGGAGTCGGCCTCGACCGGGGTACGGCCCGCGTGCAGGACCGCGGCGAGCGCGACCGCCCGCGCTCCCGGGCCACGCAGCAGGACGGTGCCGCCGCCGCGGATCGCGCGGCTCAACCCGGCCACGAGCGGGTCGGTTCCGCCGCCGCTGTCCGGCAGGTCGGCGCAGGCTATGGGTGCGGTGCCGGCCAGGTGGCGGCGGGCGGCGGTGGTCAGCCGCAGCGGCGCGTGCGGCCCGGGCGCTGGTGCCAGGACGCCGCCGTGGATCAGTGGGTCGGCGTCGGTGTGCTCGACCGGCGCCGGCAGGTCGAACCCGGCGAGCAGTAGTCGCAGCAGCGCGGCCGTCGGGTACCGGCGGGCACCGTCGTCGTGGCAGCAGCCCAGCGCGACCCCGAACTGCGGGTCGGTGTCCGCCCACCAGGCCGCCGCGACGGTCAGCGCGCCGGCCTCGTCGAGCCCGAACGAGGTGGCGAGCACGCCCAGCCGGCCCGCGGTCATCGCGGTCCGGCTCGCGGCTCGGAACTCGTCGGCGTTGGGGTCGACCGGCGCGGCCGGGTCGATGCCGGCCAGCAGCCGCGCCACATCGTCGTCCTCGCCACCGGCCGACCTCCAGGCGCCGCGCAGCCGGCGCAGGTATCCGTCGACGGCCAGCCGCCACGCGGCGAGCCCGCAGCCGAGGCCGAGGTCGCCGCCGTCCGGCGGGGCCACGGTCAGCTGGTCGAGGCTCACGGCGCCACCTCGAACGCGAAGGCGGGCCCGGCCACCCGGCGCGAGCGCAGGGTGAACGCGTGGCCGCCCGGTGCCGTCGCGGCCGGCACGGTGACCGTCACCGAGGTGGCCGACACGCTGTCCGGGGCGACCGCCCGGCCGTCCAGGAATACCTCGGTGTCCGCGGCGCAGTGCGCGGTGGTCAGCACGACCGGGCTGCCGGCGGTCGGCGGCCGGTCCAGCGACAGCACCGTGGGCACGACCGTCAGGCCGATGCTGTCCCGGCCGGCCGGCAGGCCCTCCATCATGGACACCGCGTCGAGCCGGCGCACCCCAGGCGCGAGGTCGTCGCGGGGCAGGCGCATCCGCACACCGTCGACGTCCTGGGACAGCACGGTCATCGGCCAGCCGCCGGCCGGCGCGCCCGCCGGGTCGTCCACCTCGGCGGCGAGCTGGAACGCGGTCTCCGCCGACCCGCCGAGCACCCGCACGACGGTGGGGGTGTCGGCGCCGATGCGGGTCGGCGCGGCGCCGAGCAGGCGGGCGCCGAGCGTGCCGACGAGGGTCCGGGCCGACCCGACCGGCGCGCCCGGCACGTGCCGGGCCTGCTGCTCGACCACGACCAGGCTGATCTCGTAGCCGACCGACAGCCGCAGCGGCTGGGCCGCCGCGGTCCACACCTTGGTCAGTGCCTCCAGGTCGAGGCTCTGCAACGTGATCCGCAGCGGCTCCACCAGGTCGCTCGACGCGGGCAGGAACGGCGAGCCGGCGCCGACGATCGCGCTCTCGTGCAGCCGGCGCATCGCCGCCGCCAGGGTGACGTGGGCGACGAGCTCCTGATCGCCGGCGCTGGTCAGCGCGGCCGGGTACACGGAGAGCAGGTAGTGCAGCGTGAGCGCCAGGGGTGGCCGGCCGAGGGAGGTCACGGTGCCGGTCCTGGGGTGCTCCATCGCCCGGAACCCGGGGTGCGGGGTGATCCGGTACAGGTACCAGTTGAGCCGCGGCCCGTCCGCCTCCCGGTCGAGCGGGCCGATCGTCACGTCCGGCTTCGGTTGGATGCCCGCGTCGGCGATGCCGGCCTCGGCGAGTCGCTTCAGGACGGTGTCGGCGACCTGGATGGCGTTGGCGGGTGTACTCATCGTGCACCGCCGTGCCGGGAGCTGCCGGCGCGCCGGGCGTGCAGCGAACCGAACGGGTCGGGCACGGCGGGCGGTGCGGGCGGGGTGACGACGGTGATCTGGTCGATCCGCACGACCGGCGCGGGCGCCGAGGGGGCGGGCGCCGGTGCGGGGGCCGGCGCGGCGGGAACCGCCGGCAACCTGAACGCCGACGGGATGCTCGAGGTGGCGGCGTCGCGGGTGGGGCGACCCGGCCGGTCAGCCGCCGCGCCGACCAGCGGCGGGCGGTCCGGGTCGATTGCCGGGTTCACCGGCGCCGGCACGTCGAACACCTCGACGGCGGCCGGTGAATCGCCGGCCCGGGTCACCGTGACGGTCACCTGCCCGGGCGCCGGGCCGCCTTCCGCCGGTTGGACGGCCGCGCTGGTCGGCACCGGACCGTCGAGGTCCGCGGGGAAGGACGGCGGGACCGCAGGCGTGGGCGTGCCCGGGCGGCCGGGTTCGACGACCGCGGCCGGATGGGTCACCTCCGCCGGAAACGGCGCCGCGGCCGGGTCCGGCGGGGACGTCTCGAACGGCGGCGCGGGGACCTGCCGCGCGTCGGCGACCGGCGGTTCCGTGGCGACCGGCTCGACAGGTGGTTCATCCGCGCGCCCGGTCGGCACGACAAGATTCGCCTGGTCCGTCGGCGGCGTCGGCGCTTTCAGGTCCGCCGGGGCCGCCGCGGCCACCGGGGCCAGCAGGGCCGCCGGGGCCGCCATCTCCGGCGTCGGCTCGGCGGGCAGTGCCGGCACGGATTCCGGTAGGCCGTACTCGATCGGGCTCAACGCACCGAGCTGCGCGGCGGGCCGGTGCGCCCGGGAGACGAGCGCGGCGAGGGGGTTCACCGTTCCGCCTCCACGTAGGCGGCGAGGCGGCTGCGCCGCGAGTCCGGCAGCGCCTCGATCGTCGCCAGGTCCCAGTGGTAGGCCGCGGCGAGCAGGTGGATCTCGCGGTCATAGCGGCGCAGCAGGTCCAGCAGGCCACGCAGCGCGAGGGTCTGCGCGTCGACCGCGCACCGGACCGGCTCGGCGCAGGCCGGGCAGCCGAAGACCAGCGGCCCGCAGAGCGAGTCGTCGACGCCCGCCAGGTCATCCGCCGTGGCCGGTCCGCGCCCGGCCACCGTGCAGCGGCGCAGCAGCTCGGCCGCGCCGGCGGAGCCCACCGGCAGCCCGGCCAGGTCCGCGTAGGTAGGGGGCCGCACCGGCCCGTCCCCCACGCCGGACGGCGGCGGCAGGGTGTCGGCGGTCAGGACCACCTCGCCGAGCACGCCGCAGGACGGGCAGGCCGCCGCGATCGCGACGTCCCGGCCGGTCAGCGCCCGGTGCAGGCCCAGCAGCACCCGGTCCCCGCCGCCGAGTGTCAGCCCTGCCGTCGGCACCCCGGCGGCCGCCAGCACCCCGACGGCCTGGGCCAGCTCGGTCGGTGCCGCGAGTGCCGCGGCGAGCGCCGGCAGCGAGGGCGGCGCGGCGGCGGGCAGGGTGGCCGGGGTCATCGGGTCACGCCTCGGTCGGCTCGGTCACCGAGACGTCGCGCTTCCAGTTCTCCAGCTCCACCTTGATGGACTCGATGGCGACCGCCGCGTTCGCCGCGTCCATCGCCGGCAGGGCCTGGAACTCCGAGACCCAGCACCGTTCCAGGGTGTACGAGAGGACCTTCTGCCCGGCCTCGTTGAAGACGTCGACGATGAGGTCCTTGCGGAACTTGGCGAGCGAGATCGGGTTCTCCACCGAGTGGACCAGGCCGGCCCAGGCCTCGAACGTCGTGTCGTGGGTGACGCCGCGCTCGAGCGTGACCGCCTCGTACTTGGTGATGCCTGGTGACTTGCGCTCCCGCGACGGGTCGGCGCCGTCGCGGTGCACCACCGGCGTGGTGGTCCGCTTGAGCGCGCTCATCTTCGACAGGCCGGCCACGTACTCCCCGTCCACTTTGACCCGGAACATGAATGTCTTGTACGGGTCGTGGCGCTGGGCGTTGGCGGTGAACTGCGCCATGGGGTCAGCCCTCCAGCTTCGAGATCTGGGTGATGGTGATGACGACGAACTCGGCCGGTTTCAAGGGGGCGAACCCGACCAGCACGTTGACCCGGCCGAGGTCGATCTCCGACTGGGGGTTGACGGTCTCGTCGCAGACCACGAAGAAGCTGTCGGCCTCGGACTTCAGCGCGCTCTGCTGGAACGCGCCGGCCTGGAACAGCCCCCGCATGAACGTGCCGACGGCCAGGCGCAGCTGCGCCCACAGGTCCGGGTCGTTCGGCTCGAACACGGCGAACTGCGTGCCCAGGTACAGCGAGCTGGCGATGAAGTCGGTGATCCGGCGCACCGGGACGTACTTGTGCTCCGATGCCTGGCTGTCGGCGCCCTTGAGGGTCCGCGCGCCCCAGACGACGCTGCCGGCGCCGGGGAACGTCCGCAGCACGTTGATCCCGCGCGGGTTGAGGTCGCCGGAGAGCCCGTCGTCGGTCGGTTTGGCCAGGCCGGAGATCCCGGCGATGCCGGCGCTCAGCCCGGCCGGCGCCTTCCACACCCCGCGGGCCGCGTCGGTGCGGGCGATCACCCCGGCCACCGCGCCGGACGCGGGGAGGCTCACCGTGACCGGCAGCCCGCCCGGCGGCTGCTCCACGACGGTCACCCGGGGGTAGTAGATCGCGCCGTGCTCGCCGAGTGCGGCCAGCGGCCCGACGTTCGCGTTCTCCACCGGCCACGCGTCGGTGGTGTCCACGATCAGGAACGCCCGCTCCTGCCGGCAGTACGCCAGGGCGGTGGACAGCGCGGCACTGTTCGCGCTCGTTCCGGCGTCCGCCGGGTCGGTGGCCGGCAGGCTCGGCAGGCAGAGCAGGTTGAACCGGGGGAAGTCGAGGGAGCCCAGGGCGTAGATGCCGCCGGTGCCGCTGGCCGGCACCAGGTTGGCGGCGGTCGGGTCGACGTCGGTGCCGCCGCCGAACCCGCGCTCGGCGCCCGCCGCGGTCGGCACCGGCCGCAGCGCGGCCGCACCGGACGCCTCGGTGCCGCCGGCCGCCAGGCCCATCGTCAGCGTGGCGGCCGCGTCGCCGGACGGCGCCGTGTGCACCACGACCGACCGGTCCGCCCCGGCCGTGCCGGTGGTGGTGAGGACGAGGTTGTTGGCGCCGTTGAGGCTTGCGGTGACCGGCAGCGCGGCGGCGGTGGCGGCGGTGTTGATCGCGGTGACCACGTCGGCCCGGGCGACGTTCGCGGTCGCGCCGGACGCGACGGTCAGGTCGGTCACCGGGCCGTAGTCGACGGAGACCCGTAGCACGCCGTTCGCGGCGCCGAGGCTCACCTGGGCCGGCAGCGGGTTCTTGCCGGTCGAGGTCGCCTGGCTGGTGCCCGCCACCGCGGTCGCCGGGCCGGTGACCCGGGCCAGTTTCGAGCCGGGCAGGACCTTGCCGACGTACCGGGGATGCTTCGGCGCCATCGACAGGTTCGCGAACGTCTCCTCGGCGACGACGACCGAGCCGCCCGGTCCGCTGTCCGCCGAGCGCTGCCGCAGCACGAGCGTGAACAGGTCGGCCGGGTTCGCCGTGCCGGCGTGGTCGACCGCCACCTCCAGGCCGACGCTGCCGATCCGGTTGGCCCACGCGCCCGACCCGTTCGCGGTCAGCACGAGCACGTCGGCCGGGGTGGCGTTGCGCAGCGTCGTCGTCGCCTCGGCCGCGCCGGAACCGGCGGCCCGGACGATCAGCGCCTCGACCCCGCCGTTGGCGAAGAAGAGGTTCACCGAGTGGCCGAGCGGATGCGCCGCGTCCCACGGCGGGCCGAACGTCCGCACGTACTCGGCCATCGACCGCACCTTCGTGGGCCGGTTCACCGGTCCCTGGCGGGCGGCGCCGACGAACGCGGTCACGGAGGTCGAGACGCCGACGATGGTGCGCGCGCCCGACGGCACCTCCTGGACGTATACGCCTGGATATGTGGTCTGGACCGGCATCGGCTTCCCTCCAGCCTGCGCGTGGCGCGGCCCGCGGTCCGGGTCGGCCCGGACAACCACATTGCGCCGGTGCCGTCACCGCACCGTCACCGCGCAGTCACCGCGCCTGTTCTGCGTCCAGTTGCCGACAGCACCCGAACCGAGTGCCCGCCTGCTGCGTAGATACAACTTTCGAGGTCAGAACGGTGACACCGCGCCCCACGCAGGTACGACATGGTGGGCGGACGGACACCGGACCATCCGCTCGCGGGGAGCCGTCCATGACCAGTACGCCCGTCCTAACCCTGGAACTGCTGTCGGCCTTCGCGCTGCGCCGCGACGGCGTCCGGCTACCGGTGCCGGTGGCCGTGGAGCGGCTGCTGGCGTACGTAGCGCTCAGCAACCGCCGGGTGTCGCGGGCCCGGGTCGCCGGCGCGCTCTGGCCGGACGCCGACCCGGCCCGCTCCACCGGCTGCCTGCGCACCGCCCTGTGGCGGCTGCGCCGGGTCAGCGACGGCGTCCTGCTGGTGACCGGCACCGATCTGACCCTCTGCCCCGACGTCCGGGTCGACGCCCTGGAGTCCTTCGCCGCGATCAAGCGTCTGCAGGCCGGGGAGCTCGCACCCACCCTCCCCGGCTGGCTCACCGCCGACCTGCTCCCCGACTGGTCCGATGAGTGGGTCGTCGGCTGGCGCGGCCGCTGGCGCATGCTCCGCCTGCACGTGCTGGACCAGCTGGCGGCGCGGCTGGAGACCGCCGGGCGGTACAGCGAGGCCGTGGACGTCGCGCTCGCCGCCCTGCAGGACGAGCCACTGCGCGAGAGCGCCCACCGCAGCCTCATCTCCGCCCACCTGGCGGCCGGTAACCGCGCCGAGGCGGTGCAGGCCTACCGCAGACTGAGCCACCTGCTGGACAGCGAACTCGGCGTCGCGCCCTCCCCGGAGATCATCCACCTGGTCGCCCAGGTGAAGCTGCCGCGCGCCGACGCCGCGCGCCGGATCGTTGGCGGATGATCCGGCTGCGGTGCAGACTTGCGTGGTGCTCCGCTTCGATCTGTGGACCCGCGCCGCCGGCCGCGTGGTCGTCGCCCTGCAGGGGCAACTGGACGACGCCGGCATCGACGTGTTCCACCAGGCGTTCGCCGCCGCCCTCACGGTCTACCCGAGCGACCTCGTCTTCGACCTGACCGAGGTGACGTCCGCCGACGCGGCGGCGCTCGCCGTGCTCGTCACCGCCTGCCGGATCGCCCAGCGGATCGGCTGCCGCATCGCGCTCAGCAACCCCGACAGCGGCATCGCGGAGCGCCTGCGCCACCGCGGACTCGCCGCCGACCTGATCAGCGGGCAATCACCAGCAGACGGTCAGGGGTCCGGCGGCCCACGCCGGGGCTGACGCGCACGTCGTGCAGGCCGCACTCGCGCAGCACGTCGCGGAGCTCGGGCTCGGTCCAGGGGCGCATGGCGAAGCTGTAGTGCGACTCCCGTTTCCGCTCGCCGGGACGGTCCAGCTCGTAGGTCTCCTCGACCGTCAGCCGCCCGCCGGTCCAGGTCGTGCGGGCGACGAACGTCAGCCGGCCGCCCTCGTCGAAGTGGACCTCGCGGGACCGGGCGACGCCGTCGGCGCGCAGCCGGGACGCCTCCGCCTCGCGAACGTCGAGGAACAGCACGCCGCCCGGGGCGAGGCAGCCGGCCAGTGCCCGCACCGCGGAATGACGCTCCGCATCGTCGAGCATGTCGTTGAGCACGCCGCGGCAGGTCACCGCGTCGTAGGCGGTCGGCATCCGCAGGAGGCACAGGTCCGCCAGCTGCACCCGCGAGCCCGGGCACCGGGCGGCGGCCTGGTCCAGCAGGTGGGCGGACGCGTCCACCAGGTCGACGCGGTGCCCCTTCGCGATGAGACCGGCGGCATGCCGGCCCGTGCCGCAGCCGGCGTCCAGGATCGTGGCCGGCGACCGCCCGGAGCCGGTCAGCTCGTCGTGCACCGTGTCCACCCAGGGCTCCACGGGGTCGGTGACCAGCAGGTCATACGCGTCGCCGTGCAGCGCGTAGAACGGCCGTTTCGAGCTCGTCCGTGCCGAAGCCGAAACCATCGCACCACGGTATCGCTCAGACGGGCACGCGGTGGACCCAGCCGTCGGGGTCCGCGGCCCGGCCGCGCTGAAGGTCGCGAGCCGGCGCTCACTGGACCGGCCGGCGGAGGCGCGGCAGCGCTGCCGGGACGCGCTGGACAAGGCGCGGCAGGGCGGGTTCCGGCTCCTGGAGGCGCACGCCCTCGCGGCGCTCGGCGAGGACGCGCGGGCCCTGTACGACGAATGCGGTTACGTCCGCGAGTGAGAGCCCGCAGGCGCCGTTGCTCGAACGGCGCCCACGGGCCGACGTGGTGTTACTGCGGCAGCGTGAACTTCTGCGCGTTGTTGCCGTTGCAGTCCCAGATCTGCATCTGGATGCCCGGTGTCGTCGACCCGTTCGGGTCGTCGAGGCACTTGTTGGACGCCGGGTTGTAGTACGTGTTGTCGGCGCGGTGGATGAAGACCTGGGCCCCGGTGCTGTTGCAGTCCCAGATCTGGACCTTCGCGCCGTTGGCGGTCGAGCCGCCCGAGACGTCCAGGCACTTACCGAACGCGCGCAGCGTGCTGCCCGCCTCGACGTAGGTCCACTGCTGCGCGCCGGTGCCGTTGCAGGTCCACAGCTGGACCGGGGTACCGCTGGCGCTGTTGGAGGAGCGGACGTCGAGGCACAGGCCACCCGGGCCCTTGACGGCCTTACCCGTCGTGGGCGGCGGAGTGGTGCCACCGCCACCACCGCCGGACGTGTACGCCGCGACGTAGTCGATGATCATCGGTACGCCGGAGACGGTGGAGGCGAAGGGGCCGCCGCCGAACGCGGCCGGGAAGCCGCCGCCGATCGCCACGTTGAGGATGATGAAGAATCCGTGGTGCGTGGCGTTGTTCCAGGTGGTCGCGTCGACCTGGTTGGCGTTGATGGTGAAGAAGTTGTTGCCGTCGAGGTACCACCGGATCTGCTCCGGCGACGTGCTGCGGTCCTGCTCGATGGCGTAGGTGTGGAAGCCGGTGTTGCAGCCTCCGCAGGCACGCTCGCCGCTGCCGATGCCCGTGGTCTCGTTGCACGGGCCACCCGGGTTGGTCCCGCAGTGCAGGGCGCCGAACACTGACGGACGGCCGTTGATGTTCTCCAGGATGTCGATCTCGCCGATGCCGGGCCAGCCGGTCGCGCCGGTGCCGCGCGCCGCCGCGCCCAGCATCCAGAACGCGGGCCAGTAGCCGGCGCCGTTGGAGGTGTTGACGTTCGGCTGCTGGATGCGGGCCTCGACCCGCAGTTTGCCACCCGCCGGGGCGGCGAGGTTGGTGCGCTGGGTCTCGATGCGGCCGCTGGTCCAGTTTCCGGCGCCGTCGCGGATCGGCTTGATGTTGAGGTTGCCGCCGCCGTCGAGGTAGACGTTCGCCGTGCTGTTCGTCATGTTCTCGATCTCGCCGGTGCCCCAGTTGCCCGCGCCGCCGGGGTATCCGTGGCCGAGGTCGTAGAGCCAGTTTCCGGTGTTGACGCCGGTGTTCGCGGCACCGTTGAAGTCGTCGGCGAAGACCTGGGTCCAGCCGCTCGGGGTGGGCGGCACCGACGCGCCGGCGTCGGGCAACGCGGCGATCGAGGCGCCCAGCAGGGCGACCGCGGCGCCGGCCAGGAGTGACAACCGCCGTGTGCGACTGTGTTTGATCTGTGCAGTTTCCACGAGGATGACCCTTCGTCGAAGGGAAGGTGGCCTGGGGGTGGCCGATGGCGGACAGCAGATGCTCGCGCCCCACGTTGGCGGACGTGAGAGCGCTCTCAGCATCGTGGCCACTGGAAAGATTCTTGTCAATAAGCAAGTTGCCTGTTGATTTCTGTGCGGGCCCCGGACACGGAACATCGCCCCGGCACGAGCAGCCGGGGCGATGTGGGAGATCCGTTCAGCAGGGGCCGTTGCAGGCGAGGACCTTGAGCCGGTCCAGCGCCCCGTTCCACTGGTTGGAGTCGCCGGCGAACGGGCCGGTGCTGGAGTACTGCCAGAACGACCAGGTCGGAGCGCCCGCCGGCAGCGTGCCGGGGGTGCTGCTGTAGCGGGCCAGCCACAGCGGCGAGTTGGCCCAGAAGCCGCTGTAGTTGCCGGTGCAGGTGACCCACCAGTCGGTGGTCGTGTAGATGGTGGCCCAGCGACCGGTGCGGGTGTGGTACTGGTTCAGGAACGCCCGGATCCAGCTGACCATGCCCGACTGGGACAGGCCGTAGCAGGTTGCGCCGTACGGGTTGTACTCGATGTCCAGGGCGCCGGGCAGCGTCTTGCCGTCCTTGGACCAGCCGCCGCCGTGGCCGACGAAGTAGTCGGCCTGGGCCGCGCCACCGCCCCCGTTCGGGATCGCGAAGTGGTAGGCGCCGCGGATCATGCCGACGTTGTACGAGCCGTTGTACTGCTGAGCGAAGTAGGGGTTGGTGTAGTACGTGCCCTCGGTGGCCTTGACGTACGCGAACCGGGAGCCGGCGTTCCACTGCGCCGTCCAGTTGACGTTGCCCTGATGGCCGGAGACGTCCTGGCCGTAGGTCACGGTGGCCGCCGAGGCCGGGCTGCCGATCAGAGCGGTGGTGACCAGGGCGGCCGCCAGGGACAGGGCTGCCAGTGCGCCGAGCCGTCGCTTGGACACGGGTGCCTCCTTCAAGCCGGGGTTTGGCAGATAGCTTCGCCGATTAGCTCACGGCCGTCGGAAACTTTCAATAGGCAAGCGTCGAACTCTGCGAGAAATCTACAGTGACTCAGATCGATAGACAGGCCCCCCTGAGCAGGTGTAGCGTGCCCCGCTGCAAGAAGTTTACGAGCTTCGATGATCGGCGTGAATCAGCAACGGGAGGCGCCCATGTCCCGAATCACTCGCCGCGGCGTCCTGCGTGGCGCCGTCCTGCTCGGCGGCGCCGCCACGCTGCTGGGCCCCGCCGACCCGGCGTGGGCGGCGGTCGAGCAGCCCACGATTGCCAACTGCGGCACCTGGGGCGCCCGGCCGCCGTCCCGCCCGCTGACCATCGACCAGTACCGGCCGAACAAGATCATCGTGCATCACACGGCGATGGCCAACTCCACCGACTACTCGCAGGCGCACGCGTTCCAGAACTCGCGCGACATCCAGGACCTGCACATGGACACCAACGGCTGGCTCGACAGCGGCCAGCACTTCACCAACAGCCGCGGCGGCTGGCTCACCGAGGGCCGCAACGGCAGCCTGTACGCCCTCCTGCACGGCCAGACCATGGTCCAGGGCTCACACTGCAAGGGCCAGAACGACCAGGCCATCGGCATCGAGAACGAGGGCACCTACCTGACCGGGCAACCCCCGGCCGCCCTGTGGAACAGCCTCGTCGCGTTCTGCGCGTTCACCTGCCGGCAGTACGCCATCCCCGCCACGGAGATCTACGGCCACAAGGACTTCAACGTCACCGAGTGCCCCGGCCTGCTGCACGACCGGCTCCCGGAACTGCGCGCGGCCGTGGCCGCGGCGATCGCTGTCGCCGCAAGCGGAAGTGCTGGAACGTCGCGGCCATGAACAGCCACGTCGAGGACAGCACGACGTAGAGCAGCACGGTCCCGAACGGCAGCATCAGGCACGCCGCGGTGACCAGCAGCGCCGCGGCGGCCAGGATGCTGAGCCGGGCCCAGCCGCGGTCACCGGCATCCTTGTGCACCCGGCCGAGCAGGAGCAGCAGGGCCAGCCAGGACACCATCGACAGGCCGAACCCGACGCCGTGCAGGTTGCCGTGGGTGCTCACGGTCTCCGGCAGGCCGGCCGGAGCGCCGGCGGGGAATCCGTTGGACGGGTCGAGGGTGAAGAGGCCGGCGATGATCTGGCCGAGCCCGTCGAGGGCGAGCAGGATCGCGGTGGCGGTGCCGAGGCGGCCGCCGACCGCCTGCCGGAGACCGGTCGCGGCGACGATGTTCAGCAGTCCCATGACGACGAAGTTGGTCTGCTGGATCGGGCCGGTGTCGCCGATGCTGAGGTAGCTGAAGGCGTGCCTGGTCAGGTCCAGGCCGGGGTTGAACGGCATTTGGAGGTAGCTGACCGCGAGGAACAGGACCGGGGAGACGACCCCCGCGAGCAGTCGTCCGGAAACGGTGGGCATCTGCATACCTTTCAGGAGGGAGTGAGAAGGCCGGCGAACCCGCGGATCGCCCGTTCCAGGGCCGGCATCGCGACGTTGTGGCCCTGCCCGGGCAGGGTGGCCCGCTGCCCGGCGGGCAGCCGGTCGGCGAGTTGGTCGGCCGCCAGGCCGGTCGCCTTCGAGCTCTTGCCGCCGTCGAGGACGAGGACGGGCACCTCGATCCGCGCCCAGGGGTCGCGGTCCAGCGGCCGGCCCTCGATGGTGTCGCCCATGACGGCGATGTCGGCCGGCAGCGTGTGGGCCACCGCGGTGAGGTGCTTCCAGAACGGCGCGAGCCGCATCAGGGCCACGACGGGCGCGGGAGCGCCCATGCCCCTGGTCATGAACCAGCGCACCGCGGCCGACCGCTGGTCCGCGGCGACCAGGCGGTCCAGGTGCTGCGCGAAGCCGGCCGGTGGGAGGGGGCCGGCGGCGCTGAGCACGAACGGCGGCTGGTAGACGACGACGCCGCGCGCGGGCACCCCGGCGGCAACCGAGCGCAGTGCGAGGACACCGCCGGAGGACATGCCGAAGATCAGCGGGTCCGCCCCGGCGTGTCCGGTCACGGCGGCCAGATCGCCGACCTCAGCGATGACCGACGCGGGACCGGACGCGGTGGGCCCGGGGCCGCTGTCGCCCCGGCCGCGCCGGTCGTAGCCGTAGACGGTGAACGTGTCGGAGAGCCGGTCGGCCAGGTCGACGAAGCCCTTCCACCGGCGGTAGCTGAACGCCCCGCCGACCAGGATGAGCGGCGGCCCGGATCCGATGACGTCGACGGCGATCGTGGTGCCGTCCGGTGATCTGACCTGCGTGGTCATGGCGCGCATGGGTGTCCCCTCACTGCTGCGTGGTGGCGGCTGGTGTGTAGATCTGGTACGTCACGCCGCTGTCGAAGGTCTCCTGGGACGCCAGGGACAGCCCGACCGGGGCGGTGCCGGCCTCGAAGAGGTGCTTGCCGGTGCCGACGACGATCGGGTGGACCAGCAGGTGCAACGCGTCGACGAGGCCGGCCTGCAGCAGGTGGCGGGTCAGGGTGCCGCTGCCGTTGATGGCGATGGTGCCGCCTTCGGTGCGCTTCAGGGCGGCGACCCGGGCGGCGACGTCGCCCGACAGCACGCTGGCAGGGCCCCAGCCGGGGTCGGTGAGGGTGTCGCTGGCGACGTACTTGTGGGTGCCGTTGATGAAGTCGGCCAGCGGGTAACCCTGCTGGGCGGGCCAGAACGCCTTCCATTCCTCGAAGGTGCGCCGGCCCATGAGCAACGCGTCGACACCCTCGGTGGCTTGGCTGATCACCCGGGCCACGTCGTCGGTGGCGTACGGGAAGTGCCACTGCTGCGGGGCGTCGACAACGCCGTCGACGGAGATGAAGAAGCTGGCGGTGATGCTACGCGTCGCGCCGCGGTCTGTGTTTGTCACACAACTACGTCGATCGGGCCGCGGGGGTTTCGACATCGCCGGCGCCCGGGTGTTTTCTGCCACGCGCCGAGGCGTCGTGTCGAAAACCGGTCTCCCCGAACGACGTGCCTTGTAAGGACGTCGTGGCAAGACGGATGCAGCAAGGAGACGCACGGATGCGATTTCTGATCATGAGCAAGTCGAACGACCACTTCGAGGCCGGCGGCCTGCCCGGCCCCGCGCTGATGCGGCGGATGGGCGAGTTCCTGCGGGAGGCCTCGGCGGCCGGGGTGCTGCTGCAGGCCGACGGCCTGCTGCCCAGTTCCTACGGCGCCCGGATCTCGGCCCACGACGGCCGGATCAGCGTGACCGACGGGCCGTTCGCCGAGGCCAAGGAGATCGTGGGTGGGTTCGCGTTCATCGACGCGCGCAGCCTCGCCGAGGCCAGGGAATGGGGACGCAGGTTCGCCATCGCCCACGACGGCGAGTGCGAGGTCGAGGTCCGGCAGGTGACCGGCCCCGGTGGCCCCGGAGACGCGACGGGAGGCCCGAGCTGAGCGAGCCGACGCCCGTCGACCACGCGATGGTCGAGAGCCAGTGGCGCATCGAGTTCCCCCGGCTGGTTGCGGCCGCGCACGCCGTCCTGCGCGATCCGGGCATGGCCGAGCAGGTGGCGCAGGACGCGTTCGTGGCGGCCCTGGAGCAGTGGCCGTCCGGCGGCGTCCCGGACCGGCCCGGGGCCTGGCTGATGACGGTGACCCGCCGCATCGCGGTCAGTCAGCTCCGGCGCGACGTCGACCTGGACGCGAAGTACGAGCGCGTCGCCGAGCAGGCGGCGGCGAGAGAGGACATTGCGTTGGAGGACCTCGCGGACGGCCACATCGACGACGACATCCTGCGGCTGGTCTTCGTGTGCTGCCATCCGTCGCTGGGACGCGACGCACGCATCGCGTTGACGCTGCGGCTGCTCGGCGGGCTGACCACGCAGGAGATCGCCCGCGCCCAGCTCGTGCCGCCGGCCACGGCCGGCCAGCGGGTCGCCCGGGCCAAACGGACCATCAGGGACGCCGGTCTCGCCTTCGAGAACCCGACCGGCGCCGAGCGGGTCGATCGGCTGCCCGCGGTCCTGGAGGTCATCTACCTGATCTTCAACGAGGGCTACGCCGGCACCTCCGGCAGCGGCTGGACCCGGCCCGACCTGGCCGGTGAGGCGTTGCGGCTCGGCCGCATGCTGGTGCACCTGCTGCCGACGGCCGCCGAGGCGCACGGCCTCCTCGCGCTGATGGAACTCAGCGCCTCCCGGTTCCGCGCCCGCAACGGCCCGGACGGCCCGGTCCTGCTGGAGGATCAGGACCGGATGCGGTGGGACCGGCTGCTGATCCGTCGTGGCCTCGACGCGCTCGCCACCGCCGTCCGCTTGGGCGGCGGCCCGTACACGCATCAGGCCGCCATCGCCGCCTGCCACGCCCGGGCGCGCACCGTCGAGGCCACCGACTGGCCGCGGATCGCCCGGCTGTACGACGCCTACCTGCGCCGCCACCCGGGTCCCGTGGCCGAGCTGAACCGCGGCATCGCCCACTGGAAGGCGTACGGCAGCGCCGCGGCGCGCGAGATCCTCGTGCCGCTGCTGTCCGATCCGCGGCTGGCGAACTACCCGTACCTGCCCGCGGCGCTGGCCGAGATCGAAACCGCCGACGGCAACACCGGTGCGGCGATCACCCTGCTGCGCCGGGCGATCGCGATGACCGACAGCGCGGCCGACAAGGCGATCGTGACCAGGAAACTCCAGGCGCTCGACCGGACGGCCGGCCGTGCGAGGAACGAGGATCGACACCGATGACCATCCGCACCCGGCTCGCCGGCGCCCTGCTCGTCGCGGCGCTCGCCGCGATCCTCACGCAGGACGCGCTCCGCGAGGACCTCTCGCCGATCCGGCACTTCATCAGTCACCTGTCGCTGGGCCGTTGGGGCCTGATCAACTGCGCCACGCTCACCGCGGCCGGCCTCGGTGTCTTCCTCCTGCGGGCGCACCTGCGTCGCTTCGACGCGGGCCGCTGGCCCGGACGGTGGGCGGCCGTGACCGGCGGCGGTCTGGTCATCGCCGGCCTGTTCGTCACCGACGCGCCGCCCGCCACCAGCTATCCCGAGGCGTTGACCTGGCACGGCCAGCTCCACGACGTCGGCGGGGCACTGACCTTTCTGGGCCTGTTCGCGACGGCCTGGGTCACTCGGCGCCTCCCGTACCGGCCCGGCGGTCTGCTGGTGGCCGTCATCGTTGCCGCCGCCTGGGTCGCCGCCAGTGTGCTGGCGGGCATCGCGTTCACCGGCGAGCCCCCGCGCGCGCTGCCGGCCGGCCTGGCCGAGCGGATCGCGTTCTTCGCCGGCGTCGGCTGGCTCGTCCGGCTCGCCTTCACGACGCCCCAACCGTCGACCGGCGGCCGGGCGGCACCGTCCCGGCCGGTGCCGGCGAAGTAGTCCGGTGTCCGCGGTACGGAGGCCGGGTCCGATGCGGACCCGGCCTCCGTGGTGTGCGGCGACCGTCACGGGATGAGCAGCCACCGGCCGTCGGAGCCCGGCGCCGCCATCGCGGCGGCGTAGAGCTCGGCGGCCTGCGTGAGGGGCCTCGTGGCAGCGATCCGGATCGGCGCGTGGCCTTTCGCGGCGAGGCCGAGCAGGTCGGTCAGGGCTGCGCCGTCGGGCCGGGTCAGAACCGTGCTGACCGTGACACCACGCTCGGCCGCCACCGCTCGACCCGGCTTCACGCCGACGAACCTGCCCCCGTCACGCACCGCCGCCACAGCGTCCTGCTGCAACGCACCGGCGTCCACGACCGCGTCGTAGGCCGCCGACGGCACCTCGGCGATCACCGAGGACGCTCCCGCGTCCAGCGCGACGGTCTCGGCGCCGGGCCGCACGAGCGCGTCGACCTCCCAGCCGTCCCGCACACCGAGGGCGATGGCCCAGCTGCCGACGCCGCCCGCTCCCCCGGTCACCAGCAGCCGGCCGCGGCCATCGCCGAGCAGATCCAGCGCCTGCCGGGCGGCGAGGGCGCTCAGGGTGACGGCCGCGGCCGCCTCCATGGTGAGCGTGTCGGGGACGGGCGCGAGACTCGTCGCCGGCACGACCACCTCGGACGCGTGGGCCCGTGCGCCGGCGGTGACGTCGCCGTGCAGGCCTGCGACGCGGTCGCCCACCGCCACTCCGGCGACGTCCGAGCCGATTTCGGTGACCGTGCCGCTGAAGTCGAAGCCCAGGCCGACCACGTCCGGCAGGCCCAGCATGGCGTGGTCGGCGGCGGCAGCGGCGTCGTACAGGGTGAATCCGGCGGCGGTCACGGCGACCCGAACCTCGTCGGGGCCGAGCTCGCGCGGGTCGAGCTGCTCGACGCGCGGGGTCGGGTCGCCGGCACGGGAGATCAGGGCTTGCATGGCGTTTCTCCTTCAGGAACTTGTTGGTCACCCCACTGTCGGTGACATACTCTCCGTTGGGAAGTAGGCACTTTGGAGTGCAGAGCGCACCTGGAGGTTCGTTGTGACAGCGTCGGAACCAGCCCCGGCGGAGGCGTGCTACGACGCCTTCCAGCAGGGTTGCCCCAGCCGCCGGCTGATCGAGACCATCGGCGACAAGTGGGTGAGCCTGGTCGTCGTGGCGCTCGGACTGCGCGGCCCGCTGCGCTACTCCGAGCTCTCCGCCCAGATCATGGGCGTCAGCCAGAAGATGCTCACCCAGACGCTGCCGCGGGCTGGAGCGGGACGGCCTGATCACCAGGACGGTGACCCCGACCATGCCGGTCCGCGTCGACTACGAACTGACGCCGCTGGGCCGCTCGCTGCTGGACGTCCTGGCCCACGTCAAGGACTGGGCCGAGCGGCACATGGGTGACATCGAGGCCGCCCGGTCCCAGCACGACGCGATGGCCGGCGTGTAGCGGGCCGCCACCGCTGGGCTGTCGTGCTGGCGGACACAGTCCGGGCCGCGGCTCCTCGCGGAGGCACTGAGACCGCTGCGCGACGGCAAGCATCAACAGTTCGAAGGTCAGGCCGACCGCGCGCTTCCAGGTTTCGTGTTCGCTCGCCCGCCGGACAGGATCCATCGCGGGCATACATTGGCAGGCGCGGTGCCCGCTGAGCGTCGAGTTGCCCGGCGGCTGGCGGGCATAGGGGTGGGCGATGCCGGTGGAGTTGCGGATGCCGGCGCTCTCGATCAGGACGTGGTGTTTCGAGCCCGCTCGGGCACGATTGACCGGGCTCGGGCCGCTATCGGGCCGCGTCACGCCGCACCCACATGGGGGGAGTCGATGACCGCCCCGCGACCAGTCTGCTTCCCGGCGCCCTGCAGTTCAGCGACGAGGGCGGCGTTGTCCCTGGCGACGCTCAGGGGTCACGCGCCGAGGATTCGAGCCTTCTGCTGCTCGAACTCGGCCTCGGTCAGCACACCTTGCGCTTTGAGTGCACCGAGCTGCTGGAGCTGCGCGAGCCTGTCGGACGTGTCGTCGCCGGAAGCGTATTCGGCTCGGTCCTGTGCCTGTTCCTGCGCCGCCCACCGGCCAGCCTGCCGCCGGGAGACCCGGTTGGACACGGCGGTCGCAGTGCCGGCAACCACGGTCGTGCGCGCGATGCCGCGAAGTAGTCCTGGCATGTTTCAGCGTCCTCCTATCGGCTGGCTTCGGTGTCGATGCGATCGACGGACGCAAGCAGCGCCTGCACCGGGACTCGTCCACCCGCGACAAGCTGGCCGCCGCCCCGGCGCATCGCGGCAGCCAGCGGCCCGGCCCACCGGTTCTCGTACACGAGGATCGCCGCCGTGCTGCCCGGGCTGAGGACGTCGGCCGCCTCAGCGAGGTCGTCCGCGTCGACAAGCCCGGTGGTGACGCCCTCGAACATCAGCAGATCCAGCGTGCCGTCGTGGTCGAGATCGGTCAGTTCCAGCCCGTCGACCGCGCCGTCGTCGCGCTTCCTGACGAAGACGAGATCGAGAATCCTGATGATCCCGCGATCGACCAGGTCGGCAAGCAACGGAAACCCTTCGCCGGTCAACCGGCCCTCCGGAAACTCCACTACCAGGTAGTCGACCGGTCCCATCTCATCGAGATCCCGCATGGGCAAACCATGACGCTCCGCGCCCGTGTCCGCGTCATCCACACCGGGTGATCGCACCAGCAGGCGCTACTTCTGACGACCTGTGGCAGCGCCCTTGCCGGCGAGGGCGGCTTTGGCTTCCTGACCGGCTCAGGCGAGCGTCTAAAACTAGACCTGAGCGTTCCCGCCATCGACGAAGAATTCGGCGCCGGTGATGAAGCTGGCGTCGTCGGAGGCGAGGAACGTGACGGTCTTGGCTATTTCGTCCGGGCGGCCCAGACGTTTCATGCTGACACGCGAGGCCAACACCTCCATACCCTCAGGTTGGCCGGGGAGCATCGCCGCCCCCTCGGGGTGGCCGGCGAGCATCGCCGTGCCGACCGGGCCCGGGCTGACCACGTTCACCCGGATGTCGCGGCCCTGGTCATACAGGTCCGTCGTCCAGGTGCGGGCGAACGACCGCACCGCCGCCTTGGTGGCCGAGTAGACGCCCTGGGCGGGGTAGCCCTTGATGGAGACAACGGAGCCGGTCAAGATGATCGTTCCGCCGTCGGGCATCAGCGGCAGGGCCTTCTGCGCGGTGAACAGCGTGCCCTTGACGTTGGTGTTGAAGGCGCGGTCGATGTGCTCCTCGGTGATCGAGCCGAATGGGACCCGATCAAGGGTGGCGGCGTTGGCGAAGACGATGTCGACGTGTCCCTGTTCCCGGCCGATCTGCTCGTAGATCCGGTCGAGGTCCCCGGGCTTGGAGACGTCCCCCTGGATGGCGGTGACGCCGGGTCCGACAGACGCCGCCGCAGCGTCCAGTTCAGGCTTGCGGCGGCCGGTGATGTAGACCTGGGCGCCCTCCCGGGCGAACTCTCTGGCGGTGGCCAGGCCGATGCCCGTGCCGCCGCCCGTGATGAGGGCGACCTTACCGTCCAGTTTCCCGGGCATGATGTTCCTCCCCCGTCGCTGAGCTGGCCTGAAACTGCCCATGTACCCTGCTGATGCCCGGCCACACCAGCCGGAGCGCGTGCAGAGACACTACGAACTCGCCGTCCACGCCCCGCCGGCAACTCGGGTCGCCGCGGTGTTCACCGAACTCGCCCAAACGATCTGACCGCGGACCCAGCACGGGTTCAACGCGTCCATCGATCCCACAACGCAACTGTGAGCCCGCCGTGTCGTTCATGTCGGGGTTTCTGGCGAGTGGCTGTGGGTAGGTCCGTGGCTGTTCCGGGGCGTGTCGATCCGTCAGTGCCCTTCGAGGTTGCGTTGTGTCACAGCAGGGGACGGACATGGCTGGATCAGTGAATCCCGACCGCTCTGAGTGGGACGTCGTTGTGGTCGGTGGCGGGCCGGCGGGGCAGACCGCGGCGCTGTACGCCACGCGGTTCTCGGGACTCGACGCCGTTGTCGTGGAGTCCGAGCGGGTCGGTGGCGACTGCCACTTCTGGGCGTGCATCCCCAGCAAGGCGATGCTGTCGCCGGTACACCAGCTTTCAGCCGGACAGGACGTCGCGGGTGTCAAGGAACTCGTGACCGACCGGCATCTCGACGTGCCCAGCGTCCTGCGTCGCCGTGACGCGGCGAACGACCACCTTGACGACGGCGACCAGGTGGCCGGCATGCTCCGTGCGGGCGTCGACGTCCTGCGCGGGCGCGGCGGGTTGTCCGGCGAGCGGACCGTCGTCGTCCGCGACGCCGACGGCCGCGAGCGCACCATCACGGCGCGGCACGCCGTGGTGCTGGCCACCGGCAGTTTGCCGCGCATCCCGCCGGTACCAGGCCTGCGGGAGGCGCGGCCGTGGTTCTCCCGCGACGCGACGAACATCCACGAGGTGCCGGACCGCGTGCTGGTGCTCGGTGGCGGCCCGGTCGCGTGTGAGGCCGTGACCTGGCTGCGGGCCTTCGGCGCCAGGAACATCACGGTGGTGGAGCGTTCACCGCGCCTCCTCGCCCGGGCTGAGCCGTTCGTCGGTGACGCTCTGCTGGCAGGGTTCCGCGGCGCGGGCGTCGACGTGCGCCTGGAGCAGCGGGTCGAGCGCGTCGAGCGGGCCGAGGTCAACGACGCCGGCCCGGGTCTCATCCACGGTGGACCGATCATGGTGCGCCTCGACGGAGGAGATGTGCTCACCGTCGACGAGGTGCTGGTCGCGGCCGGACGCGTATCCGCCGGCGTCGACCTGGGCCTGCAGACCGTCGGGCTGGCCGCTGGCGAGTTCCTGTCCACCGACAGGCACATGGCGGTCAAGGACGTACCCGGACAGTGGCTCTATGCCGTCGGCGACGTCGGCGGGCCGGCGTTGATGACGCACATGGGCAAGTACCAGGCCCGTGTCGCCGGTGAGGTCATTGCAGCGCGGGCTGCCGGACGTCCGCTCGACACCGAACCGTTCAACCGGCACACCGATGCAGTGCGGCCCGGGCGGGTGCCACAGGTCATCTTCACGGACCCAGAGGTGGCGATGGTCGGTCTGACCGAACAGGCCGCCCGCGAACAGGGGTTCGACGTCGAGGTGGTTGAGTCCGACTTCGGCGACGTGGACGGCGCCTTCCTCGCGCAGGACACCTACCACGGCCGGGCGAAGCTCGTGGTGGACGCGCGGGCCGACGTGATCATCGGGGCGACCTTCATGGGCATCGGCATGGCCGAGATGCTGCATGCCGCGACCGCAGCGGTGGTCGCCGCGACGCCGATCCCCACGCTGTGGCATGCGGTACCAAGCTTCCCCACGGTCAGCGAAGTGTGGCTGCGCCTGCTGGAAGCGCTCGACGAGGCCCGGCAACGCCAGCTCGTCGCCGCATAGCCGTGAAGCGTCGCCCGACACCGCGACCGTCCGGTGCGGCCGGGCGGTGCGGCCGGGCGGTGCGCTCTCCGGCATCATGCAGATCCTGCCTGGACCTCATCGGCAACGTCCCGTTCGTCGCGGTGGTGCTGACCACCACATCGCTGGGCGTCGTGGTGGCATTGCTCGCGTCGCTGGGCCAGACGAATGCGACGTTCGGGCAGCTGACCCTGCTCGGTTCGTCGCTGGGCGACATCGGCTCGGTCGTGCTGTTGTCGCTGCTGTTCCCTGCCGGAAGCCAGACGTCCGGCGTCCGCGTCCTGCTGCTGGGATTGTTCACGGTCGCCATGCTGGCGGTGACGGTCGCCGGCCGGGTCGCCGTCATGGTGGCACCGTTGACCCGCCTGTTCGCGCCGCTGTATGGCGGCGCGGCGCAGGTGCGTGTCCGCGCCGCCTTCGCGCTCCTCGTCGGGTTCGCCGCACTGGCCGCGGCGCTCGGGTTGGAAGCGATCCTCGGGGCGTTCGCCGCTGGCTTGACGGTATCGGCAGCGTTCCCGAACCTTGCGCGGCGGGTGTGCGGATCGTCGCCCGTGGGACACTGGTGCGGAAGCACGCGAAGGGAAACGATGGACCAGGCAGACGAACGTCGGCGCGATGCTGAACGGACCCGCCGGGAGATCCTGGACGTCGCCACACGGGAGTTCGCCGACCGCGGATACGACGGGGCGCGCGTGGATGAGATCGCGGAGCGGACCCGCACCACCAAGCGGATGATCTATTACTATTTCGGCAGCAAGCGGCAGTTGTACGTCGAGGTCCTCCAGCGGGCCTACGCGCGCATCCGCGAAGCTGAGCACCAGCTGAACCTCGATCATCTGCCGCCGGCGGAGGCGATCCGCCGGCTCGCGGAGTTCACGTTCGACCATCACGAGGCGAACCCGGACTTCATCCGGCTCGTCAGCATCGAGAACATCCACCGTGGAGAGCACATCGCGCAGTTGGACAGCCTTGCGGCGCTGAACAGCCCGGCGATCAAGCTGATCGAGCAGATTCTCAAGCGGGGCCGCGCTGACGGGGTGTTCCGCGATGACGTCGACGCGTTCGACGTGCACCTGGCGATCAGCGCGTACTGCTTCTTCCGCATCGCCAACCGGTACACCTTGACCGCCATCTTCGAACGGGATCCGGTCGATCCGGGCACGCGGGATCACTACCGGCGGCTGCTCGGCGACATGATCGTCTCGCATCTGCTGGTCGGTGGTTCACAGCAGTAGCTCCTGCCCGTCGTGGGCCACGTCGACCGGCGCCGGGCCAGCCGCGAACGGGTTGGTGTTGTTGAGGTGTCCGAACAGGAAGCGGACGCCGGGGTGGTGGCGCAGTTCGGGCAGGGCGTCGGCGATCGGCAGGTGGCCCATGTCGCGCGGGGTGCGGGTCAGCCCGGCCGCGCGGGCCGGCTCGTCCTCGGTGCTGAAGGTGCCGTCGAGCAGAGCCACGTCGGCGCCGGCGAGGAAGGCGTCGAAGGCGTCTGTCCAGGTCGGCAGGCAGGTGGCGTACACGAACGACCGGCCGGTCCGCTGGTCGAGCAGGCGCAGTGCGCTGACCCAGGCGTCGCCCCGGCCGGGATCGGCGTATCGGGGGCGCTTCGCCCCGACGGTCAGTGCGTGGACGGTGAGGCCACCGTCGAGGGTGAGCGGCTCGCCGGTCAGCTCGTGCAGGTGCAGGTCGGTGTAGCGGCGCAGGATCGGCACGGCGGGCAGTGCCGCAAGGATGGTCGGCGTCGCGTAGACGTCCAGGCGCTCCGCCTCGCGCAGACCGAACAGGCCGATCGTGTGGTCGAGCTCGGCGGTGGTGAGCAGCACGCCGCGGATCGGGGTGTCCCGCCGGCCCGGGCCCGGGTCGAGGTCTCCGGTCGACAGCAGCTGCGTGCGCAGGTCGGGCGAGGCGTTGATCAGGTACCAGGCGGTGCCGTCGCCGGTGACCGCCACACCGTCCTGGGTGCGGTTCGCGCCGCTGCGACGGGCGGTGGTGCAGCCGTCGCAGGCGCAGTTCCATTGCGGCAGGCCGCCACCGGCTGCGGAGCCGAGGATCCGGACTCTCACCGTGACCGCCGCGGGACCGCCGGGAGGCGGACCGGCGTGCCGGCCGCGCCGCGGACCCGGTCGTGGTGCGGCGACAGGTGGCAGGCCGGGTCGGTCGCGGCGGCGTCGCCGGTGAGCTGGAAGGCCTGGCAGCGGCAGCCGCCGAGGTCGGCGTCACGCAGCGCGCAACTGCGGCACGGCTCGGTCATCCAGGCGGTGCCCCGGAAGGCGTTGAACAGCGCCGAGTGCTGCCAGGCGTCGGCCAGGTCGGTGGTCCGTGCCGACGGGGTCGGCAGGCCCAGCTGCCCGGCGGCGAGGCAGGGCAGCAGGTCGCCGTTGGGCGCGACGACCAGCTGGCGGCTTCCCCAGCCGTTCATGCAGGGCTTGGCGCGCCCCGTGTGGTAGTCGGGCTCGACGTAGACGATTTCGATCCGGTCGCCGTGCCGGCGGTGGACGTCGGCAGCCGCGGCCGCGGCCCGCTCGACCTGTTCGTGGGTCGGCATCAGGGCGGCGCGGTTGCGCAGTCCCCAGCCGTAGTACTGGGTGTGGGCGAGCTCCAGCCGGTCCGCGCCGAGGGCCACGGCCAGTTCCGCGATGCCGGCGAGGCGGTCGGTGTTGCCGGCGTGCAGCACGACGTTCACGGTGAACGGGATACCCAGGGTCGTGACGAGGGCGGCGGCGGCGAGCTTGCGGTCGTGGAACCGGCCGCCGGCCACCCGGTCGGCGGCGTCGGCGGTGGCGTCCTGAATGGACAGCTGCAGGTGATCGAGGCCGGCCGTTGCCAGGGCGGCGAGCCTCGCGGCGGTGAGCGGGATGCCGCTCGTGACGAGGTTGGTGTACATGCCGAGACTGCTGGCGTGCCGGACGAGCTCGGGCAGGTCCGGGCGCAGCAGCGGCTCGCCGCCGGACAGGTGCACCTGCAGGACGCCGGCGGCGCGGGCCTGATCGAGCACGCCGGTCCATTCGGCGGTGGTGAGCTCGGCCCGGTACGCCGCGAGCTGTACCGGGTTCGAGCAGTACGCGCAGTGCAGCGGGCAGCGGTACGTGACCTCGGCGAGCAGGCCGGTCGGGCGTGGGTGACGTCCGGTCCAGGTGGTTGCCCCGGCGGCGCCGCCCGCCAGGGCGCCGCCGGGACGTTCAGGGCCTGCCGCGGGAACGACGGTCAGCAACCGGCGGTCGCTCAGGTCGGCGAGGAACCGCTCGACGTCGGCCGGTGCGACATCGTCGTAGTCGTGGGCCAGCCGGACGACGATGCCGTCCAGGTCATGGCGGCCGTCGCAGGCCCGCACGATGTCGGCGGCGACCGGGTCGAGCAGCAGGACGCCCTCGGGATACAGCAGGCAGTCCTGGCCGCGGACCGGGTCGTGGGCGAGGCGGACGCCACGGCGCAGCGTGAACGCGGTCATGTGGTCGCCGCCGCGTAGTCGACGGCGTCGAGCATCGCGTTGAGCACGTCGCACTTGAAGCGCAGCGCTGCGAGCGCGGCGTGCTGCTGTTCGGCGGTCGTGCAGTGGGTGAGGACCAGGTCGAGGGTGGCGGCGCTGTCGGTGCGGGCCACCGGGATGCGGGTCTCGAAGTAGGTCAGGCCGTCGGGTTTGATCCAGTCGTAGTGCCGCTGCCAGGCCTGCAGCCGGTCGGTCATGAGGTCCGGCGAGAAGAGTTCGGTGAGTGCTGCGGCGACGGCTTCCGTCCACGGCCGGGCGAGGCAGAAGTGCAGGTATCCGTCGACGGCGAACCGCACGCCGCGCAGCACGTGCCGCTCGTCGACGACCTCGTCCGGGGTCAGTCCGACCGCAGCTGCGAGGGCGAGCCAGTCGGCCAGTCCCCCGCTGCCGGGCCGGGTGCCGTCAGAGGTGCCGTCAGAGGTGCCGTCGGGGCTGCCGTCGTGGAAGGTCACCCGCGGCAGCCAGGCCCGTCGGACCTCCGGCAGCGGGCAGTTGGCGATGATGGCGGCGTTCTTCTGGGCCAGGCACCGCTGGTAGTACCAGCGGTTCGCCACCCAGGAGCGGATCTCGTCCGGGGTGCACCGCCCGGCGTGCAGGCGGACGTGGAACGGGTGCCGGTCCCAGTAGTGCGTGCCGAGGCCCCGCAGGGCCTCGGCGAACGCGTCGCGGGTCAGCACGCTCAGCGGTGCTGGCGCAGCCACGGGTCACCCGCGCCGGAGTAGGCCGAGACCTCGGGCCGTGTCTCGAGGCACTCGACCCCGCGGTGCGGTCCATTGGCGACGGTCCGGCACGGCGGTCGAGGTGGCGGCGGTCTGGTCGATGCCTTTCATGATTGCTCCTAGGTCCGCTAGACGGTGCATCAGAGCCACTGAATGGTCGAACCATAGTCCGCCGCCCATCTCCGCCACAAGCCCGATCCTTGTGCGTCGATCCGGACCGGGCCTATATTGAGCCAGCTTCCTGCCGGTACGAAAGGTCCGCCTGGTGGACCACGCGGATCGCCGACACCCCCGTGAATGGAGAACCCGGCATGCAATGGAACCGTCCCGCCCTCCTCGCTGGACTCGTCGCCGCCGCGACGGCCGCGATCGGGCTCGTCGCCGTCCTGCCCAGTGCGGCGCAGAACCCCAAGGACCGCCAGACCGGCGCCCGCGAGCTGGGCAGCCCCGACTACGGCGTGTGCCGCGGCGTCGACGAACGCTGCTACCACGACTGGGGCAACTTCGACCCGTCGAAGGGCTACAAGGTCCTGCTCTTCACCCGCACCGCCGGACCCCGCCACGCCAACCTCGGCCCGGCGCTCGGCACCGGCCTCAACCCGGTCCTCGCCGCGACCAGCGTCGTGCAGAACGGCGTCGTGGCACTGGGTCAGAAGAACGGCTTCGCCGTCGACTGGACCGAGGACCTCGCCCAGGTCAGCAGCCCCAACCAGCTGTTCCGGTACAACGCGGTGATCTTCTTCAGCACCTCCCGCGACACGCTGGACGACGCGGCACAGACCGCGCTGCGCCAGTACATCCGCGGCGGCGGCGGGTTCGTGGGCGTCCACAACGCCTTCGGCACCGAATACAACTGGCCCTGGTACGAGGGCCTGCTCGGCGGCGCGAACTACTACGACCACGGCCCGGCACAGCCCGGCACGGTCCGGGTCGTGGATCGCCGTGACGTCTCCACCGCCGGCCTGCCGCAGACCTGGCAGCTGCGCGACGAGTGGTACAACCTGGTCCCGGCGCCGACCAAGGTCCGGGTCCTGGCGACCGTTGATGAGAGCACCCTGGCCGAGGGCGTCGAGGGCTCGATGGGCCACCCGGGCCACGGTGACGACCACCCCGTCACCTGGTGCCAGTACTACGACGGGGGCCGCGCCTGGCTGACCACGCTGGGCCACGACGGTCAGATCTTCGGCGACGGCAGCGCGTTCCCCGGCGCGGTGCAGTTCCAGCAGATGCTGGTGGGTGGCATCAGGTCCGCGGCCGGCGCCGCACCGTTCTGCCGCTGACCCGCACCGCCACCGGCGCCCCGCAGCCCTCAACCGGCTGCGGGGCGTTGGTGCAGGACCAGGAACAGGCCCGCGACCGTGGCCGCCATCCCGGCCACGCTGACCGGCGGGATCGGCTCGGACAGCAGCGCCCACCCCCACAGCACACCGAACAGCGGGACCAGCAGGTTCACGTTCGCCGCACGGGCCGGGCCTTCCGCCGCGACCAGGCGGTAGAACAGCAGGTAGGCCAGCGCGCTGCCGGCGAGGCCGAGCACCGCCAGGCGCAGCACCAGCCCGCCGGTCGGCGCCGCGCGGACCGGCAGCACCAGCAGCGCGGGAGTCAGCAGCAGGCACGCGGCCAGCTGCTGGCCCGCAGCAAGCACGGCCGGAGGCTCGTCCGGGAACTGCCGCGCCGCGAAGAAGCCGCCGTAGGCGAACACGGCCGCGCCGGCCAGTCCGGCCAGAACGCCGAGGACGCCACCGTCGCCGAGGTGCAGGCCGCGGCTGGCCATGGCCACCGCGACACCGCAGATCGCCAGCACCAGTCCCGCCGCTTGGCGACCCGTCGGGCGGCGGCCGGCGAAGGCCAGCGCGAACAGCGGCGAGGACGCGTTGAGCACGGCGGCCGTGCCGGCGTTGAGGGTGAGCATCGACAGCGAGATCAGGCTGAACGGCACGGCGGCGGACAGCGCGCCGAGCAGCAGGTAGGCCCGCCAGCGCCGCCACTGCGGACGCTGGCCGGCGGCCCGCGCCGCGAGCAGCAGCGCGGTGCCGCCGATGAGCGTCCGCACGACGGTGACCCCGACCGGCCCGGTCGCCGGCACGACGTCGCGCACCAGGACGTAGGACAGGCCGAACAGTGCGCCGCAGGCGAAGAGCCCGGCGAACCTCACAGTCCGAGATACACGCGCCGCACCCGCACGTCGTGCCGCAGCTCCTGCGATGAGCCCGACATCGCCACGGTCCCGTTCTCCACGACCAGGCAACGGTCGGTGGCCTCGAACGTCAGCTTCGCGTTCTGCTCCACCAGCAGCATGCTGAGCCCGTCGGCGCTGAGGCGCTGCAGCGCGGCCAGGATCTCCTCGACGAGCTTCGGTGACAGGCCCATGGACGGTTCGTCGAGCAGCAGCAGCCGTGGCCGGGACATCAGCGCCCGGCCGATGGCCAGCATCTGCTGCTGCCCGCCGGACAGCGCGCCGGCGAGCCGGTGCTGCATCTCCCCCAGCACCGGGAACAGCGCGAAGACCTCGGCGAGTTTCTCCCGCGTCTGCGCGTTCCACTTCTGCGCGTAGGCGCCGAGGAGGAGGTTCTTCTCCACGGTCAGCCCGGCGAAGACGTGCCGTCCCTCGGGCACGTAGCCGATGCCGTGCCGGACCATGTCCCGGGCCTTCACGCGGGACAGGTCCTTGCCGTCGAGGCGCAGTGCGCCGACGGTGCGCGGGACGAGGCCGAGCACCGCCTTCAGCGTCGAGGTCTTGCCCGCGCCGTTGGCGCCGATGATGCCGAGGCACCCGCCGGCCGGCACGGCGAAGCTGACGGAGCGCACGGCGCAGACGCCGCCGTAGTGGACGGTGAGGTCCTCGACCTCCAGCGCCGGTGCGGTCATCGGCTTGCCTCCTCGATCGGGACCTCGGCGATGGTGTCGGACATCGAATCGCCGAGGTAGGCCTCGATGACCTGCGGCGCGGCGGCCACTTCGGCCGGGGTGCCGTCGGCGATGATCCGCCCGCTGGCCAGGACGGTGACCCGTTCGCAGAGCGACATGACCAGGCCCATGTTGTGCTCGATGAGCACGACGGTGACCCCGCTGTCGCGGATGGAGCGCACGATCTCGCTGAGCTGGCGCACCTCCTCGCCGTTGAGTCCGGCGGCGGGCTCGTCGAGCAGCAGCAGCTTCGGCCGCTGGGCCATGGCCCGGGCGATCTCGACACGCCGCTGGGTGCCGTAGGGCAGCGCGCCGGGCAGGGCGTCGGCGAAGTCGGTGAGGCCGAAGCGGGCCAGCAGCGCGTCGCCGCCGACGCGCAGGGCCCGGTCGCGGCGCCAGACACCGACCGGCCACAGCAGGTACTGCCAGATGGATCGGGTGCGGGTCTGGTCCAGGGCGACGAGGATGTTCTCGCGGACGCTGAGCGCGGTGAACAGCCGCAGGTTCTGGAATGTGCGGGCCATCCCGGCCTGGGCGAGCCGATACGGGCTGGCGCCGCTCACGGTGCGACCGTCGAACACGACCCGGCCCGTGGTGGCCTTGTACAGCCCGGTGACGACGTTGAACAGGGTTGTCTTGCCGGAGCCGTTGGGTCCGACGATGCCGCGGATCTCCCCGCTGCCGACGGCGAGGGACACCTCGTCCAGTGCCCGCAGGCCTTTGAACTGCTTGCTGATCCCGACGATCTCCAGCAGCGGCCCCTCGCGCTCGGACACCTCGGTCGCCGCGTACGGCTCGAAGGGCCGCAGCTCCTGCCGGGGCCCGCCGCCACCGCGGACGAAACGCTCCCACAGCCGCTTCGGCAGCCCGGCCAGGCCGGTCGGGGCGAACACGACGACCAGCACGACGACGCTGCCGTAGGCGACCTGCGCGTAGGTGGGGTAGTCGACGAGCAGCTCACGCAGCAGCGACAGCATGACCGCGCCGGCGACGCAGCCGAGCAGGCTCTGCCGCCCTCCGATGATCACCATGGCGAGCAGCAGGAACATGTTGGCGATGCTGAACGACTCGGGCGCCACGTAGCGCACGAGGCCGGCGTAGAGGACACCGGCGGTGCCGCCGTAGACGCTGGCGAGCAGGAACGCGGTCATCCGGACCATCGGCACCTCGACGCCGACGGACCCGGCGGCGAGCGGGTCGTCGCGCATGGCCCGCATCCGCCGGCCGAGTGGCGTGCGCACGACGAACAGCCCGAAGGCGAGGGCGATCGCGAACACGATGAGTTCGAGGTAGTAGAAGAGGTATTCGCTGGAGAGGTCGACGCCGGGCAGTTCGGGCACCGGGATGGCGTTGATGCCCTCGGCGCCGCCGCTGATCTCGGCGTTGGTGACCCAGTTGGTGAACGCGAGTGCCAGTCCCAGGGTCACGATGCCGAGGTAGTGCGACTGGACCCGCAGCGCCGGGGTGCCGACGACCAGCCCGGTGACGGCCGTGGCGACCAGGGCGAGCAGCGCCGCGCTCCAGAAGCCGAATCCGGCGTTGGTCGTCAGGATCGCCACGGTGTAGGCGCCGACGCCGAAGAACGCGACCTGGGCGAGGTTGACCTGCCCCGCGATGCCCATGGCGAGGCCCAGGCCGATGGCGAGCAGCGCGAAGATGAGCGTGACGTCGATGACGTGGATGGCGTAGGAGTCCACGCCGTAGGGCAGCATCCACAGCGCGGCGCCGATGGCGGCGAGGATGGCGAGGCGGCGTTTCATGCGCGGTTCACCGTCCTTTCGCCGAAGATGCCGGTGGGGCGGATCATGATGATGGCGGTGAACACGAGGAACGTGACGAGTTCGCTGTAGCCCTGGAAGTGCCCGGCGGCGAACGCGTCGAGGACCCCGATGGCGAGCCCGCCGAGGATGGCGCCCGGGATGTTGCCGAAGCCGCCGAGGATCGCACCGGCGAAGCCCTTGATGCCCAGCGCCCCGCCCATCGTCGGGCTGACGTAGAGCAGCGGCCCGACCAGGCCGCCGGCGAGGGCGGCGAGGCCGGCGCCGATGACGAACGCAATGGAGTTGCTGCGCCCGACGTGGATGCCGACGGCGGTGGCCGCCTCGTGGTCCATGGCGACCGCCTGCATCGCGGTGCCGCGCTTGGTCCGCGACAGGAACAGCATCAGCAGCACCATCGCCACGGCCGCGATGGCGAGCACGACCAGGTCGTAGGTGCGGATCCGCAGGCCGAACAGGTCGATCGGCGCGGCCGGCACCGGCGAGGGCACGGCCCGCCCGGTCGCGCCCCAGATGATGATGGCCAGGGCGTCGAGCACGATGCCGAACCCGATGGTGCCGATGAGCATCAGGTCGAAGTCCTTGTTCTCCAAGGGCCGCAGGACGAACTCGATGACGAAGCCGACGATCCCGGTCACCACGATGGCGACGATCATGGCGAGCGCGAACGGCAGCTTGACGGACATGTAGAAGGTCGAGGCGACGTAGGCGCCGAGCGTCACGACGTTGCCGTGCGCGAAGTTGACCAGGCCCATCGTGCGGTAGACGAGGGAGAATCCCATGGCGACGAGGGCGTAGACGGCGCCGAGGCTCAGCCCGCCGATCAGTGTTTGCAGTGTGACTTGCATGGCTCTCCCGATGCCGGACCGGGGCGCCCCGGTGGGACGCCCCGGCGAGGTCAGACTCAGCTCGCGGCCTGCAGCTTGCCGTTGGTGATGATCCCGATCGCGGTGGCACGGATGCCGACGCCGGTCTCGTCGAAGGCGAAGTCGCCGAGCAGCCCTTTGTACTTGGTGGCCCGGATCGCGTCGGCGAGGGCCTTGCCGGTGGCGCCGTTGCTGGTCTTCAGCGCGGTCAGCACGATCTGCGTGCCGTCGTAGGCCTTGGCGCCGTGCAGTTCGGCCTCCTCGTTGAAGGCGGCCTTGTACGCGGCGGCGAACTTCTTCGACGCGTCGTTGATGTCGTTGCTCAGGTAGGGCGAGCTGACGATCGTGCCTTCGGCCTTGGCGGCGCCGGCGGTGTCGAGGTAGACCGGGGTGCCCTGCGGGGCGGCGCCGGCGAACGGGACGGTGATGCCGAGGTCGCGGGCCTGTTTGACGATGAGGCCCGACTGGACCTCCTCGGCGCCCAGGAAGATCAGCTGTGGGTTCTTCTGCCGGATGGCGGTCAGCGCGGCGCTGAAGTCCTTCTGGTCGGTGGTGACGACCTGGTCGGCGACGGGGGTGACGGTGCGGGTCTGCAGCGCCTTGAGGAAGGCGTCGTGCTCGCCCTTGCCGTAGGACCCGTTGTTGGTGATCATCGCGATGGTCTTGATGCCCTTGGTGTCCACGACGTACTTCGCCAGGGTCTCGTCGTAGGTGGTGCTGGTCGGGCCGTTGAGGAACAGGAAGGGGCTCTTCACCGCGACCAGGCCGTTGGACTGCCCGGACGTGATGTTCGGGATCTGTGCCTGCTGCAGGATCGGGGCCATCGCGATGGTCACCGCGCTCTCCGCGGTGCCGATCATCGCCGTGTACCCCTCGCTGGCGATCTTGCGGGCGAGGTTGGTGCCGACGGTCGGGTCGCCCTGGTCGTCGAAGACGTCGAGCTGGATCTGCCGGCCGTTGACGCCGCCGGCCTTGTTCCACTCGTCGACGGCGAGCTTGGCACCCTTGAGCTCCCACGCGCCGAGCGAGCTGAGCTGCCCGCTCTGCGCGTCGACGAGCGCGAGCTTGATCGGGCCGGCGTTGCTGGTCGGCTGGTCGTCCTTCTTCTCGCCGGGGGCGCTGCAGGCGGTCAGGGTGAGGGCCAGCAGGGCGGCGCCGGCAATGAGTCTGAAGCGAAGTGCGGACATGTGCGCATCACCTCGGGGTGTCGGAAACGGTGCGTCCGGAAGGGGTGTTCACTCGAAGACACCGTGGTAGATGTCTTTGATGTTCCAGTGCCCAGGGGTCGGCACGGGCTCGTTGACCATCGCGACGTCCAGCACGGCTGGGCGGCGGCGACGGTGTGCGGTCAGGAGCGCGTCGCGCAGGTCCTCGACGCGCTCGATGAGATACCCGTCGGCGCCGCAGGCGCGGCCGAGGGCGGCGAAGTCCGGGCTGTAGGGGTGGCCGTCGGGGTCGGTGAAGGTGCAGCCGTACGTCTGGCCGTAGTTCGCGGCCTGCAGGTCGGCGATGGTGCCGTGGGCGCGGTTGTTCATGACCACGAACAGGACCGGCAGGCCGCGTTCGACGGCCATCGGCAGCGCCGGCAGCTGCGCGCTCATGCCGCCGTCGCCGACGAGCGCGACGACGACCCGGTCCGGCAGCGCGAGCTGGACGCCGAGTGCGGCGGCCGGGCCGAAGCCCATGGTGGAGGCGCCGCCGGGGGCGATGAACCAGCCCTCGGGCGGCAGCGGGTAGCACTGCGCGACGCCGTTCTTGTTCCAGCCGACGTCGGTGACCAGGATCGTGTCGGGTGGCAGTGTCTCGCGCAGGTCGAGCAGGATCCGCTCGGGCCGCAGCGGGAACTGGTCGCTGCGGCCGCGTTCGGTGCTGCCGTCGAACAGTGCGGTGCGGGCGGCCCGGATCTGGTCGCGCAGCGCCGGGCGGCGCACGGCCTGCGGGGCGGCGCGGCGCACGGCCTCGTCGACGGCGCGCACGGCGTGCGTGGCGTCGGCGACGATGCCGAGCTCCACCGGGTAGTTGCGGCCGATCTCAGCCGGGTCGATGTCGATCTGGATGAGCTTCGTCGGCGGCACCCGCCAGGTGTAGGCGGGGTTCCAGGAGCTCGCGTCGGTCTCGGCGAAGCGGGTGCCGATGGCAAGGACGACGTCGGCCTCGAGGGCGTAGGTGTTGGTGACCTCGAGGCCCCAGAAGCCGGTCATGCCCATCACGAGCGGGTGCTGGTCGGGCAGCGAGCCCTTCGCCATCAGCGAGTGCGCGACCGGGATGTCGAGGTGCTCCACGAGCGACAGCAGGGCCTTGCGCCCGTCGCCGGGGCCGAGGCCGCCGCCGAGGTACACCAGCGGTCGCTGCGCCCCGATGAGCAGCTCGGCGGCCCGCTCGGCGTCGGTGACGCTCAGGGCCGGTGCGCTGGTGGCCGCGGGCAGCGGGTAGGTGGTGGCCCGCTCGGCCGGCAGTGGGCGGGAGAAGAGGTCCATCGGCACGTCCAGCAGGACCGTGCCCGGCCGCCCGGCGGTCGCGGTCCAGAACGCCCGCTCCGTGAAGCGGGGCAGGTCCTCGACGCGGTGCACGTGCCAGGCCCGCTTCACGAACGGCCGGTAGATCGCGGTCTGGTCCGCGTCGGCGTGAAGATTGACCTCCTGGTGGGGGTGGCGGCCGTACATGTAGGACGGCACGTCCCCGGCGATGGTGACCAGCGGCACCGAGTCCAGCGCGGCGGTGGCCACGCCGGTGACCGCGTTCATCATGCCGGGGCCGACGTGCACGAGCAGGACGCCGACCTTGCCGGACGCGCGGGCGTAACCGTCGGCGGCGTGCGCGGCGGCCTGCTCGTGCCGGGCGATGACGAACTCGATCCTGCTGCGGCCGATCGCGTCCAGCAGGGCGATGTTCGTGTGCCCGCAGGTGCCGAAGATGTACTCGACGCCGTATGACTCCAACTGCGCGACGAGTGCCTCGGCCGCGGTCTTGGTCTCCACGCTCATCGCGGGTGTTCCTCCAGGTGCTCGAACGTGATCCAGGTCTTGCCGGGCAGCTCCCGCGCCTGGGCGAACGCCTCGTGCGCCCGCGCGAGGGGGTAGCGGCCGCGCAGGATGCGGCCGGGCCGCAGTTCGGCGGCGCGGTCGACGGCGGCGGCGAAGTCGGCCGGGTGGTCGTAGATGAGGCAGCCGAGCAGGGTCAGCCGCCGCTGCACGACGGCGAACGTCGACAGCCGGGCCGGGACGGCGCTCTGCCCGATGAGCACGATCCGGCCGTCGGGGCCGCACCGCTCGATCGCGGTCTCCAGCGCGACCGGCACCCCGGAGGTCTCGAACACCACCGGGAAGTCCATGCCGTCGGGCATGGCGGCGGCGCCGAGACCGGCGGCGGTGGCCAGGCGACCCTCGTGCGGGTCGACGACGAACGGGACCGCACCGTGCGCCTGCGCGGCGAGGCAGACGAGCAGGCCCTGCGCGCCGGCGCCGACGACGAGGCAGCGCTCGCCGGCGGTGAGGCCGGCGCGGGCCACCGCGGCCAGGGCGACGGCGAGCGGCTCGACGCACACCAGGTCCTCGTCACCGAGGCCGGCCGGTGCGGTCCAGGCGAACCGGGCCGGCACGCTGACGCGCTCGCGCAGCGCGCCGGGCTCGTTGATGCCGAGGATGCGCCGTTTGGGGCAGACCGCGGTCCGGCCGGCGTCGCAGGCAGGGCAGCTCAGGCAGGGAAAGTTGGGTTCGACGGCGACGCGTTCGCCGAGCCGGTCGGGCGCGACGTTGTCGCCGACCCGCACGATGTCGCCGATCGCCTCATGACCGAGTGCCCAGGGCAGGTGGGGCACGGCGCGTTTGCCGTCGACGACGGCGAGGTCGGATCCGCACACGCCGACGGCGCGGACGGCGATCACGACGTCGTCGGGCCCGCACTCGGGCTCGGGCCAGTCGCGGGTGACCTCGACGGCGCCGGGGCCGGTCAGGACGGCGGCCCTCACGTGCGGGTGCCCCAGATCGACAGGCCGCGCAGCAGCAGCGTCTTGACCACGGTGTAGTCCTCGATCATGTACGCGGGTGACTCGCGGCCGAAGCCGGAGTCCTTGACCCCGCCGAACGGCACGTGGTCGAGCCGGAAGTTCGACGAGCCGTTGACGATCAGCCCGCCGACCTCCAGCTCCCGCCAGGCGGTGATGATCCGGCCGATGTCGTGGGTGAACAGCCCGGCCTGCAGCCCGTAGCGGCTGCGGTTGCAGGCGGCCAGCACGGCGTCGAAGTCGTCGTAGGGCAGCACTGCGACCAGCGCGCCGAACACCTCGCGGGTCACGACTGCGGCGTCCGCGGGCGGGTCGACGACGATCGTCGGAGCGACCGTCGCACCGTCGCGGGTGCCACCGAGCGTGATCCGGGCGCCGCCGGCGGCGGCCTCGGCGCTCCAGGCGACGACGCGCTCGGCGGCCTCGTCGTCGACCATCGAACCGACGTCGGTGGCCGGGTCGAGCGGGTCACCGACCCGCAGCGCGGCGACCTCCTTGCCGAACGCGGCGACGAACTCCTCGAAACGGGACCGGTGGACGTAGACCCGCTGCACCGAGATGCAGCTCTGCCCCGAGTTGGTGTAGCCGGTGCGTGCGCAGACGGCGGCGGCCTGGGCGATGTCGGCGTCGTCGCAGACGATCGTGGCCGCGTTGCCGCCGAGCTCCAGCACGAGCCGTTTGGCGCCGGCGGCCCGCGCGACCGCGGCGCCGGTCTCGGCGCTGCCGGTGAAGCTGATGACGCTGATCTGCGGTGCTGCGCACAGCGCGGCCCCGACGGCGCCGCCGCCGTGCAACAGCTGCACCGCCTCGACCGGTGCTCCGGCCTCCAGCAGCAGGGCGACGACCGCGGCGGAGACGGCCGGCGCCTGCGGGGGCGCCTTCACGATCGTCGTGTTGCCGGCGGCGAAGGAGGCCCCGAGCTTGTGCGCGAGGAGGTTGGCGGGGGCGTTGAACGGGGTGATCGCGAGGGCGACGCCGGCCGGTGCGCGGTAGGTCAGTGCGGTGTTGCCGACGCCCCGGTCCCAGCCGGCGACCGGCAGCAGGTCCCCGCCGATGCGGCGGGTCTCGGCGGCGCAGACGGCGAACGTGTCGGCGACCCGGTCGAGTTCGCCGCGGCCGTCCTTGACGGGTTTGCCGAGTTCCAGGGCGATGAGCCGGGCGATCGCGTCGCGGTGGCGCACCGCGAGTTCGGCGGCCCGCTCCAGGACCGCGGCGCGGGCGGCCGGTGCGAGTGCCCCCACCGCCCGAGCGCTGGAGTGGGAAAATTGGACTGCACTGTGGATCGCTTGGTCGTCGGCGACGGTGGCCCGGCTGACCGCCCGCTGGACGTACGGACCGATTCGATCAGCCTGCTGGCCGTCCGTACGCCACACTCCTGCCAGCAGGGATGGTGCCGGCGCCGGCTCGGCGCCGGTCGATGCAAGGATCGCGTTCAGCATGTTCGCTCTCCGAAGACCTGATACCGCTTGACGGTACATCTGGACCACTATGCGGACTGGGTGTAACGTACGGGCGGCTGACCGCCGCTGGCAAGAGTCCGAGTCGCAAAAGTTACGAGCGCATGAAACGGCACCGAGCGCGCGACAATCGGCGTCCAGAAGCGATGGCACGAAGCGATGGAGAACCACATGGCCAAGGCAATGACGGGTGACACCGAGCCGACGACCGAGCCGGCGACCGAGGTCGAGTCGCAGGGCGTCCGCAGCGTCCAGCGCGCCCTGGACATCCTCACGCTGCTCACCGAGGACCGGCCGCTCGTCACGATCCGCGACATCGTCGAGGAGACCGGGCTGGCCAAGACCACCGTCATCCGCCTGGTGCAGACCCTCGAACAGTGCGGCCTGCTGTGGGGCACCGCCGCCGGCTACATGGCCGGGCCCGGGCTGTGGCGCTGGGCGCATCTGGCCCGCCGCAGCTGGGAGCTGCCGCCGGAGACCCAGCGGATGATGCGCGACCTCGCTGCCCGACGCCGCGAGACTGTCAACGTCTACGTCGCCCGCGACATCTACCGGGTGTGCGTCGCCCAGCAGGAGAGCCCGCAGCCGCTGCGGCACGTCGTGCACGTCGGCGACGAGCTGCCGTTGTGGGCGGGCGCGTCGGCCAAGGTCCTGCTGCACAACGCCACGCCCGGACGCCTGCTGCGCGTGGCCAGGAGCTCCCCGTACGGCGAGCCGCACATCAAACGGCTGCAGGAATGGATCGACGAGGCCGCGCACCAGGGGTACGCCGCCAGCCACGGCGAACGTGAGGACGGGCTGTCCGCGGTCGCGGTGCCGATCCACTCCCGCTCCGGCGCGGTCGTGGCCGCCCTGACCCTCAGCGGACCCACGCTGCGCTTCACCGACGAACGCGTCGCCGAGTTCGCCGCAGACCTCAAGGACGTCGCCCAGCGGATGTCGGAGCGCGGCTTCGACCACCCGCTGGGCAGCTCGCTCTGAACCTCCCCGCGAAGGAGCACCCGCATGCACGAGCGACCGCTCGCCGGTATCCGAGTCCTCGACCTGACCAACGTCCTCGCCGGCCCGTACTGCAGCTATCAGCTCATGCTGCTGGGCGCCGAGGTGGTCAAGGTCGAGGTGCCGGGACGCGGTGACCTCGCCCGCCAGCTGGGCTCCGACCCGGACCTCAACCAGCGCGGCATCGGCGCGTCCTTCCTGGCGCAGAACGCCGGCAAGAAATCCGTCGAACTGGACCTCAAGGAGGCCGCGGACCGCGTCGCGTTCGAGGAACTCGTCGGCGCAGCCGACGTGCTCCTGGAGAACTTCCGCGCCGGCGTCCTCGCGCGGCTCGGCTACGACTGGCCCCGGCTGCAGGCGCTGAACCCGGCGCTCATCGCCTGCTCCATCACCGGATTCGGCCAGACCGGGCCGATGAGCCAGGCACCCGCCTACGACCAGATCATCCAGGGGCTGTCCGGCATGATGAGCGTCACCGGCACCCAGGACACCGCGCCGCTGCGCGTCGGCTTCCCGGTCTGCGACTCCATCGGCGGGCTCGCCGCCGCGCTCGCGATCACCGCCGCCGTGGCTGCCCGCCACCGCACCGGCACCGGTTGCCACCTCGACGTGTCGATGCTCGAGGCGTCGATCTCCGCGATGGGCTGGACCGTGTCCAACTACCTCGTCGCCGGCGTCCCGCCCGAACCGACCGGCGACCAGAACGCGACCGCCGCCCCGTCGGGCACGTTCGACACCGCCGACGGGCCGCTGAACATCGCGGCCAACCGGCAGGAGCAGTTCGAGTCGCTGTGCCGGATCGTCGGCCGCACCGACCTGATGAACGACGTACGCTTCGCCGAACGCGAAGGCCGCAAGACGCACCGCGCGGCGCTCAACGACGAACTGAACCGGGCGCTGCGGCAGCGCCCGGCCGCGGAGTGGGAACGGCTGCTCACCGCCGCCGGCGTGCCTGCGGCCCGGATCCTCACCGTCCCGCAGGCGGTCGAGCTGGAGCAGCTGCAGCATCGCGGCTTCATCCAGGAGCTGCCGTTCCCCGACGGATCCGGGCGGCCGCTGCGGGTGGTGAGCAGCGGCGTGCTGTACGACGGCGAGCCACTCACCCCCGATGAGCCACCACCGCTGCTCGGTCAGCACAACACCTCCGTCCCCGAGCTGCTCGCGTCCTGGCGCGCGGCCCGTCTCGTCTCCGAAGGGGCACCCGAATGACCGTGGAAACGGGCGACGACGTGCGCCGGCGGGTCGCCGACTGGTGGGGCACCTCCGTCTCGCGGATCGAGCCCGGCGTGATCGAACTGCGCGGGCACCCGATCCAGGAGCTGCTCGGCACCACCTCGCTCACCGACGGGATCTGGCTCATGCTGCACGGCACCCTGCCCACGCCGCGGCAGGCCGAGCTGCTCGACGCGGCCCTCGTCGGCTCCCTCGACCACGGGCCGCACGCCCCGTCGATCGCCGTCGCCCGCATGTCGGCGACCTGCGGCGTCGGGCTGAACAACGCGATCGCCAACGGCGTCAACGTCATGGGCGACGTCCACGGCGGTGCCGGTCAGCAGTGCCTGGAGCTGTACACCGAGATCCGCGACCTCGCCGCGGCCGGCACCGGCCATGCCGAGGCGACCCGCGTCGTCGTGCAGCAGTGGCAGGCCCGCAGCAAGTACCTGCCGGGGTTCGGTCACCGCTTCCACCCGCGCGACCCACGCCGCGACCCGCTCCTCGGCCTCGTCGAGCGCGCCGTCGCCGACAGCGTCGTCGCCGGCGACTTCCTGGCCGCCGGCCTCGCCGTCGAGGCAGCGATCGCCCCGGTGCCGATGAACATCGATGGTGCCACCGCCGTCATCTACGGCGAGCTCGGGTTCCCGGCCCCGCTGGCCCGCGGACTGTTCGTGATCGCCCGCAGCGTCGGCATCCTGGCCCACGCCTGGGAGGAGATGCAGGGCGGCCGGCGGATCAAGGGTCCGATCCCGCCGGACATCCGCCCCACCTACCGGCCCGCCTGAAGGCCCGCCGGCACGCCCTGCGCCCCGGCGACCGCCGGGGCGCCGAGGTAGTCGCGGGTGGCGTTGAGCGCCCGGCGGGCGTGCTCCTTCGCACCGACCTGCGCGACGAGCGTCGCCCGCGGGATCTCCAGCGTGTAGGGCAACCCGGGCGGCAGCGCGTCCAGGATGCCGTGCACGTCGATGCCGCCCTCACCGGGGAACAGCCGCTCGAACCGGGCGGTGTGGATCAGGCCCTCGTTCGTCGGCGGCACACCGGGCGGCGCGTCGCAGACGTGCACGAAATGGAACCAGTGCGGCGGCAGCTGCCGCAGGTCGGCGATGCTGGACCCGGACCGGGCGAAGTGCAGCAGGTCCACGAGGATGCCAGCATTGGGCTGGTCCGCGGCCCGCAACACCCGGACCGCCTCGCGCAGGTCGGGCGTCTCCGTCCACGACGGGAACTCCAGGTCGACGGTCAGCCCGAACCGCCGCGCCAGCTCGCAGATCTCCGCGAACCGGTCGATCTTGCGGTTGCGGTCGGGGTCGGGCAGCTGCGTGATGACGTGCCTGGCGCCCAGCTCCGCGCCGGCCTCCAGGAACGGCAGGTAGTCACGGGGCGCCCGGTCCGGGCTGATCCGGGCCAGCTCGACGTCCAGCACCTGCACGCCGGTGGCGGCCAGCCGCACCTTGGTGCTGCGCATCAGCGCCGGGTCGGTGGCGAGGGGGTAGTGCGGCTCCTGCGGCGTGACCCGGGTCAGGCGCAGGCCGACGAACCGGTAGCCGGCGTCGGCGGCTGCCTCCACGAGGTCCGGCGGCGACAGGCTCAGCGCGGTCAGGTGCGCCAGCGAGTAGTCGTGCCGCTCGGCGACCGACGTGGGCACTTCCCGCAAGGTGAGCAGACGGCGCTCGCGGTGCGCCGCCATGCGGACCGGCACGCTGTTCGGGTCGCCGTAGCCGGTGTAGCCACCGACGCGCTGGACCACCGCGAAGAACACCCGGGAGCCCAGCATCTCGGTGTAGAAGTGCAGGTATTCGCCGTGCTCGTCGCGGTCGTACATGATCGAGTGCTCGCGCAGCTGCGCCAGCCGGTCTGGGGCGAGGTCGAGGCGGGCCTCGAGGTCGGTGTAGTAGTTGCCGGGGATGCGCAGCACGGTCCCGCCGAGGACGCGCATCGCGGCGGCGGTGGCCACGATGTCGTCGGTGTGGAACGCCACGTGCTGCGGGCTTGCCACGGTCGGCGCCCAGTCGCCGCGGCGCAGCGGTGCCGTGTTCAGGGCGACCCGCAGCCGCCGGGTGGGGTCGGTGGCGATGCGGGTGCGGATCAGGCCGAACGGCGCGGCGATCTCGGTCGTCTCCTGTGCCGTGAGGCCGAGCACCGTGCGGTAGAAGACCGCGGCCTCGTCGAAGTCGTCGAGCGACTCGGTGAGCGACACGTGGTCGATGCCGCGGATCAGCCCGTCCTGCGGGCCTTCCCCGTCCTGCGGGCCTTCCCCGTCGAAGTCATCCAGCCAGGAGCCGCTGTCCGCCGCCGTCTGGACCAGGAAGACCGCGGTCCCGTCCGGCGCCGCGACCGACGTCAGCTCCGCCTCGCCCGGTTCGCACAGCCGCGGCAGCACCGGTGCCAGCAGTGCCTCCGCACGGCTCGCTGCCGCCGCCGGGTCGGTGCACTCCACCCCCAGTGCGCAGATCGCCGCGGTGCCGGGCGCGACCGTGCGCTGGTCACCGAAGTTGAGCAGCACCCGGGCCTCGCCCTGCCGCCACAGCTGGACCGGTTTGGAGCGGTGCCGCGCCGCCCCGGCGAACCCGAGCGCGGTGAGGGCCCGCGCCACGGCGGGACCGGACACCTCGTCGACGGCGAGCTCGGCGAAGGCGTGACCGGCGAGCGGCGGCGCGGCGGGCAGCCCCGAGCGCCCGACCGACTCCCGCAGCGCCAGCAGCGTGCGCATTCCGTCGATCGCGGCGTATCTGGGGTCGGCCTGGCGGTAGACGTCGTTGAACACCTCGAGCGAGAACGGCCCGTCGTAGCCGGTGCTGAGCACGTGCCGCACGAGCGCCGCCAGGTCGAACGAGCCCATGCCGGGGAACAGCCGGTGGTGGCGGCTCCACTCGACGACGTCCATGTCCAGGCGCGGCGCGTCGGCGAGTTGCAGGTGGAAGATCTTCCCGCCGGGGACCACGCGCAGCGCTGCCGGGTCCTCGCCGCGCGAGAGCACGTGGAAGCTGTCCACGCACAGGCCGAGCGCCGGGTGGCCGGCCCGCCTGACGATCCGCCATGCATGCGCGGTGGTGCTGACGAACCGGCCCCAGGCGATCGCCTCGTAGGCGATGCGCAGCCCTCGCCGTGCGGCCCGGCCGGCGAGCTCGGCGAGCTGTTCGGCGGCCAGGTCGTCGTCGTCCACCGCGTCCGGCGACACCGACGAGGTGACCAGCAGCGTCGTCGCGCCGAGCTGTTCCAGCACGTCGAAGACGCGCTCGGCGCGGCGCAGGTTGGCCGCGAACACGTCCGGCGGCACCGCCTCGAAGTCCCGGAACGGCTGGTACAGGTCGATGCCCAGCCCTCGCCGGTCGCACTCCTGCCGCACCCGGGCGGGCGACCACGGCGAGGCGACCAGGTCGTGTTCGAAGAGCTCGACACCGGTGAACCGGGCCGCGGCGGCGGCCGCGAGCTTGTCCTCGAGCGTGCCGGACAGGCACACGGTCGCGATGCTCAGACGAGGGCCGGCCTCGGAGAAACGCATGGGGTGCCGCCTCGAACTGGTGGAGTGAACGTACTAGATAGTTACTTATACCGCCCCGCCGACCCGCACGGAAGGCACGTTCTCGGACCGGCCCGGACCACCACGGCCGAGCCTGATCGCGCACGAGCGGCAGCGTGCCGCCGCCCGTGCGCGCCGGCCGCCGTTCAGTACACCTCGATCTTCCCGGTCGGGCGCGGGCTGAAGCAGTCGTTGAAGAAGTACTCGCCGCGCTGCTGGAACGTGTAGGTCGCGGACTGGCCCGGCTCCAGGCGGAAGTCGAACAGCCCCTCGAAGAACTGGGTGGCGCCGTGCACGTTGACGTTGTCCGCCGGGTTCACGAACGTCACGGTCGTGCCGACCGGCACCCGCAGATGCGTGGGCGCCATGGCGTTGACCGCGGTCGACTCGACAGCGCTCACCTGACCGGTCGTCGCGTTGTACGTGCGGGCGAGCACCACCTTGTTCCCGACCGCGCTGCCCTCGACCGGCCCACCGGACACCGGGCGGCGCACCACCGGTGCTGGCGGCGTCGGCGCGGGCGGCAGGTCACCACCGAGCTTGAACGCCCACAGGTAGTCCCCGCGCGGCGCCGAGTCGCCGTACGGGATGCCCGTGCCGCCGGCATAGACGGCGAGGTACTGCTCCCCGTTGACCTCGTACATGATCGGGCTGCTGCTGATCGCCGCGCCGCACTGGAACCGCCACAGCTCGCGGCCGTTCTCGGCGTCGAGGCACAGCAGATTGCCGTCGGGCTGGCCGATGAACCCGAGGTTCGCGGCCGTGGTGAGGATGCCGTTGCCGTGCGCGAGGGAGTACGGCATGCGCCGCTTCCACCGCACCCGGTTGGTGCTCACGTCGACCGCGACGACGCCGCCGGTCAGGTACTCCCCCGGCGGCCGCAGGCCGTTACTCGCCTCGGTCAGCGAGTGCGCAGCAGCGACGTACCCGTAGCCGGTGTACACCAGCCCCGTGCTGTGACTGAAGGACTGGTGGTTCCAGCAGGCACCGCCACCGTGGCCGGGGATCGAGAGCACGGGGACGTCCCAGTGCGGGTCATACAGCCTGCCCTGCACGTAGTTCGGCACGGCCCGGTTGGGATCGCCGGGCACGGCGGTGCCCAGCGGCTGGTCGACGACCCTGTGCTCGGTCCACGGCCCCTGCCGCGGGAACGGCTGCGTCGGCCAGGTCTTCTGCCGCTCGTCCTGCGGCACCGGCACCTCGTCGATGCCCAGCGGCGCCGAGCCGTCGGTGCGGTCGAGGATGAAGTACATGCCGGACTTGCTGCCGTAGACGACGACCTTGCGCAGCCGTCCCCGGATCCGCACGTCGGCCAGGACCGGGGCCATGGAGTTGTCCATGTCCCAGATGCCGTGATGGACGGACTGGAAGTGCCAGCGGTACTTCCCTGTCTTGATCTCCATCGCGACGATCGAGCTGGAGAACAGGTTCGTGCCGCCGCGCTGTGAACCGTCCTGCGACGAGCGGCTGCCCCGCGCGTTGCCGAACGTCCAGTACACCAGGCCGAGCTCCGGGTCGAGCGCCGGATGCAACCACGGGGTGGCACCACCGGTCTGCCAGGAGGTCCCCTCCCAGGTGTCGTTGCCGAGCTCGCCGGGGCCGGGCGCGCCCCAGAAATGCCAGACGACTTCGCCGTCGGCGGCGTTGACGGCGAGCGCCGCACCCCGATCGCCGTCGTGGGTGCCGACGTGCAGCAGGCCGTCGTGGTAGGTCACGGCGACCTTCTCCATGTTGCCGTACTCACCGATCTGCCGCTCCCACACAACGGCGCCGGTGTGCTGGTCGAGCGCGATGAGCCAGTTGCCCCGGCCATGGGTGAAGACCAGGCCCTGACCGACGGCGACGCCACGCCGGGTCAGCGTGCCGCGGGTCTGGCGGTAGACCCACTTGGTGACGCCGGTCGCGCCGTCCACGGCGTGGACGTTGCCGAGGGCCGACTCGATGTACAGCACTCCGTCGACGGCGACGGCGGTGCTCTGGTTGGTCCCGCTGGTCAGGCCGCCCTCGATGCGGTTGACCCAGGCGGCACCGAGCCGGCGCAGGTTGCCGCGGTTGATGCGGTTGAGCGCGGAGTAGTTCTGGTTGCCGTAGTTGCCGCCGACCTTGGGAAAGTCCCTGGCCAGCGGCGTGGTGCAGGATCCCGGGACGCGGCTCGCGGCAGGTGCCGCATCCGCCTCACCGGTGGCGGCCTGCGCCAGCGCGGAGCCCACCGCGGTCGCCGCCGCACCCTTGAGCACCTGCCGACGGGTTTGCTGATGCTTCAACCTTTGCCCCCTCTTGGAGCTGAGGCCGGACGTCGCGGCGGTGCGGCGGGCACCCAAGCTGCGGGCCTTGCGGACGTCCGGCACATTCACGATCTTGCGGTCCGCTAGATGGACCAATCGAACCACAATTGGGTAGGCTGAATATATGGCGGCGGACCCGGTTTGTCCACGCGTCGCCGCGCACCCGGTCTCCGCCTGACCGTTTCTCCGACCTAGCGGCGCTCGTCAATCACGGGCCGGGCCTGACAGCCTCGGCGATCCGCAGCGCGACCTCGGCGGGCGTGAGATGCGTGGTGTCGACGACCTCCGCCTCGGCGTGCAGCCACGTGCGGGCCGCCTCGGCGTAGGGCTCGAGGTATTTGAGGCGGAACGGGGACGGCACGGGGTGCTCCCCCGCGATCCGCCCACGGAGGGTGTCCTGGTCGGCGTGGAGGACGAAGTGCCTGACCGGGATCGCGTGCTGGGCGAGGCCCGCGCTGATCTCGCGCCAGTACTGCTCGACCAGGACAGTCATGGGGATCACCAGGGTCCCGCCGGTGTAGTCGAGCACGCGGCGGGCGGTCTCGACGACGAGCGGCCGCCACGGTGGCCAGTGCTGGAAGTTGTCCGTCTCGGGCAACCCCGGCGTGATGTCCATGAGCGTCGCGCCAACCTTCTCGGCGTCGAACACCCGCGAATCCGGGATCAACGGCTGCACGAGCACACTGGTCGTTGTCTTACCTGCGCCGTGGGTGCCGTTGATCCATACGATCACGGGACCCGATGATAGTGGCTCAGCACATGACCGTGACCAGGGCCGATAAGGTTGCCGCGTGGCAGTGATCGGCGGTCCCGGAGCCTCCTCGCCCGAGCAGCGGAAGTGGGAAAGCGCGACCGACGGTTCGACGGGACGTCTCGTCGATGCCGTGGTGTCCGGCGTCGTCCAGGCCAGCGAGCCGTCGCGACTCGGTGCCGGACTCCTCGACATCACCGTCGACAGCGACCCGCGGGAACCGCTCCCGACAGGCGTGCTGGACATCCTGGGTCACTGGCGCACCGGCCGGCCGGTCGAGAAGAACCTGTGGGCCGGCTACGACCGGGAACTGCTTGACCTTCTCGAAGCGGAACACGTCGAGATCGACCTGCGCTGAGTCGTCAGCCGCCTCCTTCACGTGCCGCCACACCGTGCGTCACCACCGCGCACCCGGCACAGCACCGGGGCACTGTCACACGAGCAGCGCCTCGAGCTGCGGAAGTCGGTCGAACATGTCGGGGAGGCCGCGCACGCCGTTGCGCACGGACTCGTGTGACAGCGCGAGGTCAGGGCCGGTGCTCACCCCACCACCGGCGAGGCAGCGGAGGATGTTCCACCTCGTGAACCCCAGCCAGCCGCCGATCATGAACACGAACCAGCTCGGACCCGACGGCGGCAGCGCTGCGCCCCCTGCGGCGTAGCCGTCGAGGACCGAGCGGAAGATGGCGGGCTCGATGCTGTCGAAGCCAGGCCCCTTCGCGAGGCTCAGCGCGGTCGAGCCGAGCTCACTGGACAGGTCGAGCATCCCCGAGAGCTCCCAGTCGAGCACCACCGGCCGACCGTTTCGAGCGAGCAGGTTCCACGGCTGGATGTCCCTGTGGGTCAGCACGACGGGGCCCGGCCGTTCGCAGGTGTCGACGAAGTGGGCAATCGCGAGGAACGTCTCCACGTGGGAGGCGAGTTCGTCGGCCCACGGCTGTCCGGTCGCCGCCGCCCGCCCGGCGAGCTCGGGCCAGTCCCGTGCCGCCGGTTCCTCGACCGACACGTCGGTCCACTCGACGTCGAGCGCGTGGATGCGCGCGAGGATCTCACCGATCTCGAACGCGTACGCCGCCGACACCGGTGCTTCGGGCACCTTCTCTCCCTCGGCCCACCGGTGGACGAGCGTGTGGTGGCTGGCCGAGATCGGCTCCGGCATCGGGATTCCGGCGGCGAAGGCCGCCCGCTCGAACCTGAACACATCCTCGACGTGGTACGTCGAGCGGCGGTCGACGAGGTTCAACTCCTTCACCGCGAACGACCCCTGGTCGGTGTCGAGCCGGTACATCCGGTTGGCGAACCCACCGTGGACCCGGATCATCGGCCCGATCGGCGCGCCGAGATGCGAAAGGTCGGAGGGCACGCCGTCGTCAGCGGTCACCCCACGCAATCCAGTACTCCAGCCCGGGATCGTTATGTAGACGGATGACGATCGGTTGACGCGCCGCGTCGTATCAGCCTCCCGGCGCTCGTCCGCCCGCACGCTCCGACGCGATCAGAGCCTCTATCCGTTCCAGCTCAGGGTCACGCAGGCCGACCGTTTCAGTGGTCCAGAACGCTTCGGGATAGATCAGCCGGCCGACCATCCACGGCTGGTACGACGAAAGAAGCGCCACCTGGAACCCCGGGTCCGGGATGCGCGTCGAGGGCGGGTCGAACCCAAGGGCGGAGGCGGAGCTGAACCCGCGGCGTCCGTAGTAGTCCGGGCTGCCCTCGAGGAAAACGGCTGGTGCGCCACGATCTCCGGCGGTCTGCAGCGCCGCCGCGACCAACGCGGTGCCGACGCCGTGGCGCTGGCGGTCGGGACGTACCGACAGCGGGGAGAGCACCATCACTTCGACCAGCTCGCGTCGAGCGTCCACCCAGCCGCGTGAGAGACCGACGTGCCCGACCAGCTCCTCGTCGACAACCGCGACCAAACTCGCCCGAGCTGCTCCGCTGGTCTGCAGAGCTCGCATCATCTGCACAACGCGCCCGTCCGGTGGCTCGCCGAATGCCGCCGAGACGACCTCCTCGGCAGCCAGCTCTTCGGCCGGCATCACAGTACGGATCTCCATGGCGCGACCTTAGTGTCAGTGGTCCGCCGGCGCACCGCATTTCTCGGGCTCCATCTCGCGCCCATCAGCGGGCGTGGCGGTCTGGGTGCACTGCAGAGATATGTCGCTCTATCGCAACCGGCACCTTCGCTCAGCCCTGTGTCTGGCAGCCCTGCGAGCCCGGCTGCGCAGCGATGCCGAAATGCGTGATGGTCATGTCGGCCACGTCAGCGGGACTCCGCCTGGTGTTGTCGATGCGCAGGTAGTCGGTACGGTCGTCGAACCGGCCTCCCGAGCCGAGGCGGTACTGCTGATCCAGTTCCAGCAGGTTGCGCTCCGAGAAGGCGACATCCCGCTTGGACGGCTTTTCCGCCAGGCGTGACGCGCCGCGATTGCGCTGGAGCCGTTCCTCCTGACTGGCCTCGAGCTCAAGGAAGAGGACCCGGCCGCCGCGCCGTCTGAACGGCTCCGCGAAGCCATCCACTGCCAACGCATCGTCGGGAAGGTCGAACGCCCAGACAAAGGTGAAGATCAGTCCGGGCAGATCGCTGGCCGCCACCTCTTCGATCAGGTCGCGACGGAACCGGTCAACCAGCCGCCCGAACGGCGGACTACCGAACGGGAAGAACCGAAGCACCGGCTCAATCGCCATGTGGTTGTGGAACAGCCGTAGGCCGGTCCGGGCGGCGATCTGCTCGCCCACGGTCATCTTCCCCACGGCCGGCGGCCCGACGATGAACAGCAGCGTCCCGGTCACCGCGCCAACGCTATCCGTCCTTAACCTCACGATCGAGGCGTTTACCGACCGGCCGCGTCGGCGCCGGATACTCGCGCGCTCATCGGCACGTCCGCGAGCTGGCGACCCACTGCCATGATCGGTGCGAGTCCATCGCGGCATGTCCGAGCAACTGATCAAGCGGCGCTCGCCTTCCTTCGCTGTAAGGCCGGGCGCGGCTCGAGGGCCATCCGCCGGGGTTAAGGCTCAGTCGGTGCCGTCCTGCACCGGATAGTGGATGACGACCGCACCACCGGTGGCGTAGTTGGCGACATCGGCGGCCACCTGCCGGCCCTGCGGAGACGCCCTCGCCGCGGTCATTGCCGCAGCGTCAGCGAACTCGGCTTCGAAGACCGCGAAGTACGGCGTCTGACCCGGCGTCGCTGCCACGTCGAAGCTGTAGCGCCACGCAAGCAGGCCGGGCAGGCGCGTGACCAGCGGGAGGTGGGTGGTCACGTAGTAGTCGCGGAAGTGGTCGGGATCGGCGGGTTGGGGATACAGGACAACCAGCTTGTGCATGACAACCTCCGTTTACACGATCCAATGTCCAGAGTCGACGCTCTTGGCTGGGTGCTTTTCGCCGGGGCCAAGTCAAGCCGCCCGAGGGGGCCACGGGAGGCCGCCAGAACCAGCGGGGTGGTGCCGGTTGCGATAATGCAGTGGTCGAACCCGATCGGATGGGGCCGACGGGGAATCGGTGACGTTCAGGGGTCCTGCGTCGGCGAACGTCGCGCGGCGCGGATGGCGGCCACGGATCCAAGGGCCCGCACCGACGACGATCAGATCGAATCGTTCGGTTCCTTTGGTTTATGGGTGCGTCCTGTCCAGCCAGTCGGTGATGAGGGGAATGGCGTCGCTGAGGGTGTCGGCGCGGTGGTGTGCGCCGGCGAGTTCGTCGTCAGGGTGGGTGGTGCGTACTGCGATCACCGTCATGCCTGCATTTCGAGCTGCTTCTACGCCGGCGGGAGCGTCCTCGATCACCATGCAGTCGGGCGCCGGCACGTTGAGGAGTTGCGCCGCGCGTAGGTAGCCCTCCGGATCGGGTTTGCCGCGTCGGACCTGGCTGCTGTCGACCAGGACCGGAGGATCGGGTAGCCCGCCGGCGCGCAGGCGGTGCAGGACCGTGGGCGTTCGGCCTGAGGTGACGACGCCCCACCGCCGGTCCTTCAACAGGCTCAACACCGCGGCGGCGTCGGGGTACACGGGAAAGTTGTCGCCTTCGTGGGCCATGAATTCCCTGATCAGCCGGTATTCGGCGGCGGCGTCGAGGTGCGGTGCTACTACCTGAATGGTGTCGACGGGCCGGCGGCCGTGAGTGTGTGACCAGACCATGTCCGGATCGAGGTTGCGGTGGTCTGCCCATCGGCTCCAGATCCGGCGGTATGCGGGGTACGAATCGACGAGCACGCCGTCGACGTCGAACAACACTGCCTTGTCGGTTGCGCCCGCGCCGATGTCGTGGAGGTGATGCAGCCCTTCGTGCGCGGCCTGCCGAACCATCCACAGGACGGTGCGGCGTTCTCGAGGGAGCCGGACGGCTGAGCGGCTCCACTGCGGTTCGCTGATCTCGCTCGTGAGGGCGGCGAACCGGTCAACGTTACGTTCGAGATCCAGCAGCACGGCGGCCAGCGATTGCTGGTTGTAGGCGCGCTGCTCGGCACGCTCGTCGTTGCGCATCGGTTCGAGCGTGGGCTCGTGCTCGGTCAGCGTGCGGCGAACTCGGGTGTCGTAGACGTCGTAGACGTCGCGGACATGGCAGGCGTACTCCAGCGCCGACCACACCCCGGACGTGGGCCGTCGGCGCAGGACGTCAACGGGCAGGTGCTGCAGCCGGCGCCGGTACCGCGTGGGATAGCTGCGGATCAGCCCGAGGGCCGCAGCGGTGGTCAGGTCGCCGTATCGCAGACCACACGATTCGCAGTGGTGGTCCTCTTCCGGCAGGGGTGGAAGGGTCATCACACCGCCAGGCTGTGCGGCAGGCCACCCATGGTCACGGTCTGCTCGGTCATGTCGTGGATAAGCCGGGCGGCGGGGAGGACCACGTGGGCGAGGTTCACCGATCGCAACGCGCGGCGTGCCTGCTCGGGAGTCTGCCAGGTCAACGCCAGCATCACGAGGCCCCGGCCTCGGACACGGCCGGTCTCGCAGCCGAACCCGCAGGCGCCTGCACGATCGGCAGATCAATGCCCATCCGGTCGCACAGCGCAGTGCGTAGACGCCTCAAGAAGCCACCCCCGCCGCTTCGGAAATCGAATCAACTCACCGGACGCTACTGTATCGAAGATCGAAGCATCAAGAGGGGTGACACAGGCGATGACGGTACCCAGGCCAGGCCAGCCCGTACGCGGATCGAGTACCGGACGACCCCTCATGGCTGCCCTCGACCTCTTCGGCCGCCGCTGGAACCTGCGCATCGTCTGGGAGCTGCGGCACGGGCCGGTCGGGTTCCGCGCGCTGCGGCAGCGCTGCGACAACATGTCCTCCAGCGTCCTGCGGCAACGGCTGACCGAACTCCTTGACGCCCAGCTCGTCGCCCAGCAGCCGGACACGACCTACACGCTCACCGACCTGGGCCGCGGCGTCTACCAGGCATTGCGCCCGCTCGCCCGCTGGTCCGACGCGTGGGCCTCAGCCCTGAGCGAGGACGACAAGGACTGAACCCGTGAAGCACCGCCCCTGGCGCTTCGGAAACCGAATCGCTACCGTGATTCTGAATCCGAATCGCCTGGAGGGG
>NZ_JBHSIU010000019.1:0-201705 GCF_042653625.1 Dactylosporangium cerinum
TTCTCCGTCAACGCCGTGACACCCGGATGCACCGTGCTGCGCAACACGATCAACTGCCCGTCACGCAGGTACTCCGCGCACCGCTCGATCGCCGCCGGCACCGCACCGATGTTCGGGTTCAGGTGCTCATCGACGGGCGTACCCACGATCACGACAAGATGCTCAGCCGACGCGACACTCGCCGGGTCGGTGCTGGCAACGAGCCTGCCGTCCTTGACCGCGGTCGCGAGGGGCTCGGCCGCGCCGTCCTCGTCGAACGGCAGACGACCTTCGTTCACTACCGCGACCGCAGCCGCGTTGATGTCGTACAGGGTCACCTGCAGACCGCGGGAGGCCATGGCGATGCCGAGCGGTAGTCCGACCCGGCCGCACCCCCCGATCACCACGACGTCGGTCGTGAAGCCTGCCGATGCACTATCGTCTGACACGCGCTGCCCCTCCAGGAGAGCCGAGATCGAAGCCGGCGCTTGGCGCGGGCCGAGCCCTCGGGATGACCTCACGCCACATGACCCTGCGGAGGATGGCTCGGCGCCGTGACGGTACCACCCCTGCGGGTCTGGTTTCGGACCCACTGAGGGTGAAGCGTCCCCTCCCACACGATCTCGGCCTGCGGAAACGGCACTCGGTCCGATATCTGACGGTGATGGCAACAGCGGGCACCGGGGACGTGACTGTCCGTTCGGGCGGCCGCCGTTGTCCGATGCGGCCGCCCTGATTCGGCTGACCGGTCACGCGCCGCCGGGCGCGTGACCGGTGCACGGGCCTACGCGCCGCGCAGGGTCGCGCCGAACCGGTCGGCGGCGACGGCGACCGCGGCGTCACGGGCGGCGAGGGCCTCCTCGCCGGTGAGCGTCCGGTCGGCGGCGCGGAACGTCAGCTTGTAGGCCAGGGACTTGCGTCCCGCGCCGAGCTGCGCGCCCTCGTAGACGTCGAAGAGCCGCACCGACTCCAGCAGCGCACCCGCGCCCTCGGTGAGCGCCGAGGCGACGTCGCCGGCCGGGGTGGCCGCGTCGACGACGAGCGCCACGTCGAGCAGCGCCGTCGGGAAGCCCGACAGCCGCGGCGCGGTCGAGACGCCGGGGATCGGCACCGCGTCGAGGTCGAACTCCATCGCCACGGTGCGGCGGGGCAGGTCGAGGTCGGCGCAGACGGCCGGGTGCAGCTCGCCGGCGTAGCCGACGACGGTGTCGCCGACGAGCAGCGCCGCGCAGCGGCCCGGGTGCCACGGCGCGACCGCTTCGGCGACGCCTGGGACGTCGGTGGCGGCGCGGACGGTGAGCGTCACCCCGGCCGCCTCGACGGCGACCCGGGCGGCGTCGACCGCGTCGGCCCAGTCGGCCGGGCGGCCAGCGCCCCACCAGCCGGCCGGGTCGGCGTCGCCGGCGATGACGGCGGCGACGTGCCACGGCTGGTGCGGCAGCAGCGCCTCCGCGGCCCGCAGCTCCTCGGCCGGCGGCGGCCCGTCGACGCCGGCGGTCGGCGCGACCCGGACCGGCCCGCCGGGCAGGAAGACCGTGCCGAGCTCGAACAGCGCCAGGTCCCGCAGGCCACGGCCGAGGTTGCGGCGCAGCGCGCCGAGCAGCGGCGGCAGCAGCGTCGTGCGCATCCCGGGTTCCTCGTCGGACAGCGGGTTGCGCAGCAGCACCATGTCGCGGCGCGGGTCGCCGGCCGGGATCCGCAGCGCGTCGAGGGTGGCCACGCCGACGAACGGGTAGCAGAGCGTCTCGGTGAACCCGGCGTCGGCGAGGGCCCGGCCCACGGTCCGCCGGCGGCGCTGGGTGACGGACAGCCCGGCTCCGGGCGGCGCGATCGGCAGGACGCTGGGGATCCGGTCGTACCCGTCGAGGCGCAGCACCTCCTCGACCAGGTCGGCCGGGTCGGTGAGGTCGGGCCGCCAGCTCGGCGGGGTCACCACGGCGCGGCCACCGTCGACCTCGACCGAGGCGCCGATCATCGTCAGCACCTCGACGACCCGCTCCTGGGTGTAGTCGATGCCGGCCAGCTCCGACGGCCGGGTGACGGCCATGGTGACCGGCGCGGGCGGCACGACCGCGTAGACGTCGGTGACCCGCCGGTCGACGGTGCCGCCGCCGTACTCGGCGAGCAGCGCCGCGGCCCGCGCGGCGGCGGCCGCGGTGATCTGCGGGTCGACGCCACGCTCGTAGCGCTTGCCGGCCTCGCTGGGCAGCTTGTGCCGGCGGATCGTGCGGGCCACCGACAGCGGCTCCCAGTGCGCGGCCTCGAGGAGCACGTCGACGGTGCTCGCCGACACCTCGGTGGTGCTGCCGCCCATGACGGCGGCCAGGGACACCACGCCGGTGTCGTCGGCGATGACGATGTCCTGCGGGTCGAGGGCCCGCTTGACCCCGTCGAGCGTGGTCAGCTTCTCCCCCGCCGTGGCACGGCGCACGACGAGGGGGCCGGTGAGCCGCTCCAGGTCCCAGGCGTGCATCGGCTGGCCGGTCTCGATCATCAGGTAGTTGGTGATGTCGACCGGCAGGGAGATCGAGCGGATCCCGGCGACGGCGAGGCGCGCCTTCATCCACTGCGGGGTCAGTGCGGCCGGGTCGACGCCGCGGACCGCGACGGCGGTGAACCGGTCGCAGGCGACGCTGTCGCGCACGTCGATGCGGTACGCGTCGGTGCCGTCACCCTCGATCGGCACGACCGCCGCGACCGGGTCGCGGTACGCGCCGCCGAGCGAGTGCGACAGCTCCCGGGCGATGCCCCGCACCGAGAAGCAGTAGCCCCGGTCCGGGGTGACGTTGACCTCGACCACGATGTCGTCGAGCCCGACGACCGGCCGCGCCTCGGCGCCGGGCTCAGCTGCGTCACTTCCATCGGGCCCAGGCGCCAGGACGATGATGCCGTCGTGCTCGTCGGAGACGCCCAGCTCCCGCGCGGAGCAGATCATGCCGTTGGAGATGTGCCCGTAGGTCTTGCGGGCGGCGATCGCGAACCCGCCCGGCAGGACCGCGCCGGGCAGCGCGACCACGACGAGGTCACCCTCGGCGAAGTTGCGGGCGCCGCAGATGATGCCCTGCGGTTCGGCGTTGCCGACGTCGACGAGGCAGTAGCGGATGGGCTTCTTCAGCCCCTGCAGCTCCTCGATCGACTCGACCCGCCCGACGACGAGGGGACCTTCGACGGTCGCGCCGGCGTCGGTCATCTCCTCGACCTCGAGGCCGACCTTCACGAGGGCCTTCTCCAGGCCGTCGGCGGTCAGGTCCGGCGGCAGGTCGACGTGCTCACGCAGCCATGACAGCGGTACCCGCATCTCAGGCCTCCCATCCGAACGCCCGCGCGTAGCGCACGTCACCCTCAACCATGTCCCGCATGTCCCCGGCCGCGTTGCGGAACATCAGCGCCCGCTCGATGCCCATGCCGAACGCGAACCCGGAGTACTCGTCCGGGTCGATCCCGCAGGCGCGCAGCACCCGCGGGTTGACCATGCCGCAGCCGCCCCATTCGACCCATCGGGCCCCGTCGCGGTGGTGCGGGAACCACATGTCGATCTCGGCGCCGGGCTCGACGAACGGGAAGTACGACGGCCGCAGCCGGGTCTCCGTGCCGGGGCCGAACAGGCCTTTGACGAAGTGGTCGAGGGTGCCCTTGAGGTGCGCCATCGTGATGCCCTTGTCGATCACGAGGCCTTCGACCTGGTGGAACACCGGGGTGTGGGTCGCGTCGAGCTCGTCGGTGCGGTACACCCGGCCGGGGCAGACGATGTAGATCGGCGGCCGGCGGGTGAGCATCGTGCGGGCCTGCACCGGCGAGGTGTGGGTCCGCAGCACGATCCGCGAGTCGGTGTCCCTGTCCGCGCCGGAGGCGGCGACGAAGAACGTGTCCATCATCGAGCGCGCCGGGTGGTCCGGGTGCATGTTGAGGGCGTCGAAGTTGTACCACTCCCACTCGGCCTCGGGGCCTTCGGCGACCTCGTAGCCCATGCCGACGAACAGGTCGCCGACCCGCTCCATGATCGTGGTCAGCGGGTGCTGGGCGCCGCGCGGCCGGCGGCCGGTGGGGAGGGTGACGTCGACCGTCTCCTCGACCAGGACCCGCTCCTCGCGTTCCGCGGTCAGCGCCGCGAGCCGCGCGTCGAAGGCGGCCTGCACGGCGACGCGGGCCTCGTTGACGCGCTTGCCGGCGTCGGACTTCGCGGCCGGCGGCAGCGAGCCGATCTCGCGCCGGGCGAGGGAGATGGGGGCGCGGTCGCCGAGGTGCTGCGACTTCAGCGCCGCGAGGGCGTCGAGGTCGCTCGCCCCGGCGAACGCCTTGTCAGCGCCGGCGACGGCGTCGTCCAGGGCGTCCTGGGCCAGCAGCATGGCCTGCTTCGGGTCGTACGGATCATTGCGGTAGGTCATTGGACTCTTCCCACGCGGAATCGGGCCTCGGACAGTGTAGAGAGGGGCGCCCGCCGGCCGTGGGAAGGTGTCAGGAGGTGGTGCGTCCTGTCCGCCCACCGCTACCGGCGGGCCGCATAAACAGTGCGCTCACATCGACTCCTTCAACGCATTCTTCGCTTGCATAGCTTTCGCAGAAGCGTACAAGCACACGGCGGCGGCCGCAGCCAGGTTCAGGCTCTCCGCGCCGCCGAGGATCGGCACCCGCACCCGGGCGTCGGCGGCGTGCTTCAGGTCGTCCGGCAGGCCGTGCGCCTCGGATCCGAACAGCCATGCGGTCGGCTCGGACAGGTCGGAGCGTTCGAACAGATCCGATTCGCCGTATCCGTCCGCGGCGAGCACCCGGAGGCCGGCGTCCTGCAGCGCGGCGACCGCGGCGGTGCTGGACCGGGACCTGACCACGTCGACGTGGAACAGGCTGCCGGCGGACGCGCGGACGGCCTTGCCGTTGTACGGGTCGACGCTGTCGCCGGCGAAGATCACCGCGGTGGCGCCCGCGGCGTCGGCGGTGCGCAGGACCGTGCCGGCGTTACCGGGGTCGCGGATGTCGGCGCAGACGGCGATCAATTGCGGCGCCTTGCGCAGCGCGTCGGCGAGGGGGACGTCCCGCTGGGTGCAGACCGCCACCAGGCCCTGCGGCTGGACGGTCTCGGTGAGCGCGGCGAGGGCCTCGTCGTCGACCTCGCTGACCCTTGCCGTCGGGCGGCTTGCCGTGGCACCGCTTGCCGTGGCGCCGCCTGTCGTGGCGCTGAACAGCGCCGCGTGGCGGGTGAGGGCGTCGGCGGTGCCGAACACCTCGACGACCACGCCGGCGGCGAGCGCCTCGCGGACGGCCTGGGGGCCTTCGGCGAGGAAGCGGCCGGTCTCGTCCCGGTCCCGGCGACGCTGGAGGCGCCGGGCAGCGACAACCCGGGGGGTCCGCGTGGTGAAGACCGCCCCGGGTTGCGCAAACACGTCAGGCTGCGGCAACGGCCGTCTTCGCCACCTGGACCAGGCCGCTGAACGCCTTCGCGTCGCTGACCGCCAGCTCGGCGAGGATCTTGCGGTCGACCTCGACACCGGCCAGGCGCAGGCCCTGGATCAGCCGGTTGTAGGTCAGGCCGTTCGCGCGGGCGGCGGCGTTGATGCGGGTGATCCACAGCTGGCGGAAGTCACCCTTGCGGTCGCGCCGGTCGCGGTAGGCGTACTGCATCGAGTGCAGCACCTGCTCCTTGGCCTTGCGGTACAGCCGCGAGCGCTGCCCGCGGTAGCCGCTGGCGGTCTCCAGGACGGTGCGGCGCTTCTTCTGGGCATTCACTGCCCGCTTCACGCGTGCCACGGTTCGTTACTCCTCATGCGAGACCGGCCCAAAGCCAATGGGGCCGGTCGGAAAAGTCCAGGAAAGGGGGGCTTGTGACGCCGCGTGTTACAGGCCGAGCATCTTCTTGACGCGCCTGGTCTCGGTCTTGGCGAGCTCAACAGTGCCGCTGAGCCGGCGGGTCCGCTTGCTGGGCTTGACCTCGAGCAGGTGGCGCTTGCCGGCCGGCTCGGCGAGGATCTTGCCGCGACCGGTGATCTTGACGCGCTTCTTCATCCCCGAGTGCGGTTTGAACTTCGGCATGGCTGATGTTGCCCTTCCATGTGCGGCACGCCAGAGCCGGCACCCTCCCCGACGGATCGGCTGGAGGGTGCCGTGGCGCACCGGCGCACAGGCCAGGACGCCGCTGTGCGGGTCCCGCCCGCACGACGCGGTCGTTGTGGTTGGTGCCGGTTGGTGCAGGTGGTGCGGTTATCCCTGGTCGGCGGTGACGACCTCGGGCAGGACGGCGACTGTTTCGCCCTCCGGCGCGGTGGTGTCCTCGGCGCCCTCGGTGCGCCCCTCGCGGGACGCGGTGGCCGCGGCCTTCACGTTGCGGTGCGGCGCGAGAACCATGATCATGTTGCGGCCGTCCTGCTTCGCGGAGGCCTCGACGAAGCCCAGCTCCGAGATCTCCTCCGAGAGCTTGCGCAGCAGCCTGAACCCCAGCTCCGGGCGGCTCTGCTCGCGGCCTCGGAACATGATCGTTACCTTGACCTTGTCGCCCGCCTTCAGGAACCGCATGACGTGACCCTTTTTGGTCTCGTAGTCGTGCGGATCGATCTTCGGACGGAGCTTCATCTCCTTGATGACGGTCTGCTGCTGGTTACGCCGGGCTTCCCTTGCCTTGAGCGCGCTCTCGTACTTGAACTTGCCGAAGTCCATGAGCTTGCAGACGGGCGGGCGTGCCATGGGCGCAACTTCGACCAGGTCCAGGTCCACGTCGGCGGCCAGCTGGAGTGCGCGCTCGAGCGGGACGATGCCCACCTGCTCACCCTCCGGGCCGACCAGCCGGACCTCACGTGCCCGGATCTGTTCGTTGACGCGTGGCTCGACGCTGATGTGGCCTCCTCGATCGGTGCTGTCTGTTGTGCCGACCGAAGCGGAAAAGCCCCCGGATGCGCAGCGCGCATGCGAGGGCCCACTTGACCACATCGTCCCTGGCGAGGAACCGTGCGGCCAGACCGGACCCGGCTGCCCTGAGCTGCACGGGTGGGAGTGCTGAACTCCGCTTCGAACACGAAACGATCCTGTTGGGGACGCGACGTGCGGTCGACTCCGGCTACTCTACCACGCTGCTCGTCAACGACGCGGCGTGCAGGGCCCGCAGCCGGCGCGCGGCCTTGACGGCGTGGTCCTTGTCCGTCATCTGCACCGCCATCACCGCGACCCGCTCGTCGTCGTGCAGGTCCAGGGTGAGCCACGGGCTGCCGCGGCCGAACGTGACGGCGCGCACCACGTCCCACGGCAGGTCGTAGGACCCGATGATGTTCTGGACCCGCACGCCGGTCTCGTCGGCCTCGACCTTGGGCCGGGCCATCAGCAGGATGGCGAGCGCGGCGCAGATGCCCAGCCCGATCATCGCGGCCTGGTCACCGCGCTGGAAGTAGCCGGGGCCGTCGCCGGTCTTGCCGTGCAGCCCCAGCGCGATGAGCGTGAAAACCACCACGACCACGGCGGCGAGGACGAATGCGATGATCCTGGCACGCCGCGGACGGGCGACAACGGTGCTGCTCACGCTCAGGAGCCTACAGGCGGCAGGCGTGGATGCCGGTCACCAGGATGGCCCGGGCGCCCACCTCGTACAGCTCGTCCATGATCCGGTGCACCTCGTCCCGCAGCACCATCGCCTGGACGGCCACCCAACCCTCCCGGTGCAGCGGCGACACCGTCGGCGACTCGATGCCCGGGGTCAGCGCCACCGCCGCGTCGAGCGCGTCGGCCCGCACGTCGTAGGCGAGCATCACGTAGCGGCGGGCCACCAGGACACCCTGCAGGCGGCGCAGCAGCTGCGTCGCCGCGGGCGCCAGGTCGCCGGTGCCGCTGCGGCGGACCAGCACCGACGACGACTTGAGAATCGGCTCACCGAAGATCGACAGGCCGGCCTGGCGCAGGGTCGCGCCGGTCTCCACGACGTCGGCGATGACGTCGGCGACGCCGAGCCGGATCGCGTTCTCCACGGCGCCGTCGAGCCGGATCACCTCGGCGTCCACCGCGTGCTCGGCGAAGTAGCGCTGCATGACCCCCGGGTAGGCGGTCGCGACCCGCAGCCCGGCCAGGTCGGCGGGCTGGTCACCCTTGGTCGAGCCGGGCACCGCAGCGAACCGGAACGTGGCCCGGCCGAACCCCAGATCGAGGAGTTCCTCGGCGCCGCTGTCGGCGTCGATGAGCAGGTCCCGGCCGGTGATGCCGAGGTCCAGGTCGCCGGAGCCGACGTAGGTGGCGATGTCACGGGGTCGCAGGTAGAAGAACTCGACGTCGTTGGCCTCGTCGCGGCAGAGCAGGTCCTTGGGGTCGGACCGCTGCCGGTAACCGGCCTCCTGCAGCATCTGGGCGGCGGGGCCGGACAGGGTGCCCTTGTTGGGCACGGCGATTCTGAGCATGGGAAGGAGGACCTTTCAGCGGGTGGCGGGAACGGACGCGGGCACCGGCCTACAGATGTCGGTACACGTCCTCCAGCGACAGCCCTGTCGCCAGCATCAGGCACTGCACCTGGTACAGCAGCTGCGAGAGCTCCTCGGCGGTGCGCTCCCGCCCCTCGTGCTCGGCGGCCATCCAGCTCTCGGCGGCCTCCTCGACGACCTTCTTGCCGATGAAGTGGACGCCCTTCTCCAGCGCGGCGACCGTGCCGGAGCCCGGGGTGCCCGCGGCGGCCTTGGCGGTCAGCTCGGCGAACAACTCGTCAAAGGTCTTCACGGGCACGAATTCTCGCAGGCCCGGATGCGAAAGGGGAATCGAGATCACGACAGGCGTGTCCTGCCTCACCGTCATCTCGTCCGGTGTTCACCCGACGATGAACTCGTGGTCGTCGACCCCCTGGACGCTGCTGTCGGCCTGGGAGATGTAGTACGCCTCCACGAGGTACCGGCCGGGCGGCAGCGTCACCGGCACCCGCGCCTCACCGACCGCCGGCGCCCCCACGGACAGCTGCACGACCTGCTCCACGACGACCTCGCCGCCGGCCCCCCGCACCCTGAGGTTCACGGTGCCCTCCCACACGATCCCGGCCAGGTGCACGGTGAACGACCGGCCGACCGACTGCCCCTGCTGCGGGTCGATGACCCACACCGGCGCGTAGATCTCCGACGGGTGCAGCTGCTTGACCGGCTTGCTGGTGTCGACCGTGTTCCAGAGCTTCGCGACGGGGGCGCCGTCGATCGTGATCCGCACCCCGTCGATCCGCTTGACCGAGGTGTACGAGGCCGCGGCCGCGACCGTGGACACCAGCTGCTGCACGGCGAGGGCGGGGGTGCCGGCGCGCGGCACGGTGCCGACGTCGGAGAGGTCGACGACGACCACCTTGCCCTGGACGGTGACGCCCCGCACGGTCACCGAGTCCGGCCACAGCGTCTCGTAGTCCGGGTCGGCGGCGCTGCCGGCCCGCAACGCCTCCGTGACCGAGGCCTCGATGCGGTGCGCGTCGTCGTCGACCGGCAGCGGCAGCTCGTGGAACTCGCGGACGAGGCGGTCGTTGCGGGCGTAGTACACCGGCAGCTGCATCTTCACGGGCTCCCCCGGGACCACCGGCCCGGCCGTGGTCGCCGGCGCCGACGGCTCGACCGGCTCCTGCGTCACCGACGTGACCGGCGGCCGATCCGTCACCCCGTGCGGCGGCACCCGGTCCGGCACGAACACCACGACGGCCAGGGCGATGACGGCCGCGACCGCCGCGCCGGCGGCGATGACCGCCCACCCGCCGCCGCGGCGCCGCTCCTGGATGCGTCCCCGGATCCGCGGCAGCGCGTCGGGCGTCACCTCGACCTCGTCGACCTGGGCGCGCAGCGCCGCCCGCAGCCGGTCCTCCGGCGACATCCTCATGGCGCCAGCTCCAGACTCTCCCGCAGGGCGGCCATGCCCCGCGAGGCGTGACTCTTGACGGAGCCCTTGCTGACCCCCATCGCGTCGGCGATCTCGGCCTCGGACAGCTCCCCGTAATACCGCAGCACGATCGCCTCCCGCTGCCGGGCCGGCAGGCGGCGGACCGCCTCGAGGACCTCCCGGTGCCGCAGCAACGCCAGCGCGCCGCTCTCCGCGCTGGCCACCGTCGGCTCGTCCACGACCCGCCGGGCCGCGACGTACCGGTCGGCGACCCCCCGGTGCCGCAGCGCCGACCTGGCGCCGTTGACGACGCTGATCCGCAGGTACGCCAGTGCCTTGTCCGCGTCCCGCAGCCGCCACCAGCGCCGGTGCAGCGCCACGTAGGCGTCCTGCACCACGTCCTCGGCGGCCGTCTCGTCGTGCAGCAGCAGCACCGCGAGCCTGACCAGGCCCCGGTAGTGCGCCGAGAACAGCGCCGTGACCGCGTCGTCGGCGCTCCAGGATCTGCTCAGGGCGCGCGCGTCGTCACGGGCGGGCTCGGCTGACACCGTCCTACCGTCCCATGGCGTGGTCCCCACGTCGGCCGTCACACACCTACGACGCGCCAAGTGGCTGTCCGGTTTACCGCTGTCACCCGAAAGGCGAAGTCCACCCGGTCTGGATATCGTGGGCCGGTGGAAACCGTGCCGAAGTACACCGACGAAGAGTGGGGGCTCCTCGTGGGCCTGCCGCAGTCCGTGCTGATCGCCGCCTCCCAGGCCGAGCAGGACGGCAGCCGCCGCACCCGCGACGAGTGGACGGCCGGCATGACCGCCATCGCCGACGGCCGCGACTCCGCCAGCGACCTGGTCCGCACGATCGCCACCGACGTGGTCGCGCGGCAGGGCGACATCGAGGAGGGCCTCGTGAGCGGCCAGGAGCCGCCGATCATCGAGTTCCCGGACCGCGAGGCGGGCATCGCCGACGTCATCGACCGCGCGCGGGCCGCCCACGAGCTCCTCGCCGCGAAGGCCACCGACGCCGACGCCGAGTCCTACCGCTTCTGGCTCATCACCCTCGCCGACCAGGTCGTGAGCGCCGCGAAGTCCGGCAGCGTCCTCGGCTTCGGCGGCGAACTGGTCACCCCCGCCGAACGCGCCTTCCGGGACGAACTGGCAGCCGTCCTCGAGGTCTGAGCGGTTCCCGTGATCCGGAAGACTTCGGGTACCCAGGGGTGCACAGGGTCTTCCGGATCACGGACATTGCACTACGACTTGGCTACCTGGCGGAGGGCGTGGGCGGCGTCGAGCGCGGCCAGGGTGGCCGAGTAGCCCTTGTCCTCCGGGGAGCCGGGCAGGCCGGCCCGGGCCCGGGCCTGGTCGAGGTTGTCGACCGTGAGGACGCCGTGCGCGACCGGGGTCGACTCGTCCAGGGCGACCCGGGTCAGCCCGTCGGTCACGGACTGGCAGACGTACTCGAAGTGGGCCGTGTCGCCGCGGACCACGACCCCGAGGGCGACCACGGCGTCGAAGCGGTGCGCCAGGGCCTGCGCGAGGACCGGCAGCTCCACGGCGCCGTCGACGCGGGCGACGGTGATGTGGTCGACGTTCGACGCCTCGCCGGCCTCGATCGCCCGGTTGAGCATGTGGTCGACGAGCTCGGCGTGCCACCGGGTGGCGACGATGCCGAGGGTCAACCCGGTGCCGTCCACGCGCTGCAGGACGGGCGCCCCACTACCAGCCATTACGCAAGTCCTTCCGCGACCTCGTCGAGTTCGTCCAGCAGATGCCCCATGCGGTCCCGCTTGGTGCGCAGGTAGCGCACGTTCTCGGGGTGCGGCCGGGTCGGCAGGGAAACCCGAGCGAGCACGGACAGACCGTACCCCTCCAGGCCCGCCCGTTTGGCCGGGTTGTTCGTCAACAGTCGCATCGTCTTGATGCCGAGGTCGACGAGGATCTGCGCGCCGGTGCCGTAGTCGCGGGCGTCGGCGGGCAGGCCGAGGTCGAGGTTGGCGTCGACGGTGTCCCGGCCGAGGTCCTGCAGCTGATACGCCTGCAGCTTGTGGATCAGCCCGATGCCGCGGCCCTCGTGCCCGCGCATGTAGAGCACGACGCCACGCCCCTCGGCGGCGACCATCTTCATGGACGCGTGCAGCTGGGGGCCGCAGTCGCAGCGGACCGAGGCGAACACGTCGCCGGTGAGGCACTCCGAGTGGACCCGGACCAGGACGTCCTCGCCGTCGCCGAGGTCGCCGTAGACGAGGGCGATGTGCTCACCGTCGTCGAACTCGGTGGTGTAGCCGACGGCCCGGAACACGCCGTGTTCGGTCGGCAGCCGGGTCTCGGCGACCCGCTCGACCTGCTTCTCGGTGTGCCGCCGATACGCGATGAGGTCCGCGATGCTGATCAGCGCCAGGTCGTGCTGCTCGGCGAAGGCACGCAGGTCGGGCAGGCGCATCATGGTGCCGTCGTCGTTGACCATCTCGCACAGCACACCGGCGGGGCTCAGCCCGGCCATGGTGGCGAGGTCGACGGCGGCCTCGGTGTGCCCGGCGCGGCGCAGGACCCCGCCGTCCTTGGCCCGCAGCGGCACGATGTGCCCGGGGCGCGACAGGTCGGTCGGCTTGGTCTCCGCCGACGACAGCAGCTTGATCGTGCGGGCCCGGTCGGCGGCGGAGATGCCCGTCGTCCCGCCGAACCTGGCGTCGACGGTCACCGTGTAGGCGGTGCCCCGGCGGTCCTGGTTCGTGCGGTACATGGGCGGCAGGTCGAGCCGGTCGGCCTCGGCCTCGGTGATCGGCACGCAGATGTAGCCCGACGTGTAGCGGACCATGAAGGCGACGAGCTCGGGCGTGGCGTGCTCCGCCGCGAAGATCAGGTCACCCTCGTTCTCGCGGTCCTCGTCGTCCACGACGATGACGGCCTTGCCGGCGGCGATGTCCTTGACGGCCCGCTCGATCGGGTCGAGGTCCGTGATGGGCGCGCTCATGCCTTCGCGCCAAGGAGCTTCTCGACGTACTTGGCCATGATGTCGACCTCCAGGTTGACCTGCTCGCCGACGCCCTTGGCGCCGAGCGTCGTGAGTTTGAGCGTGGTCGGGATGAGCCCGACCGAGAACGTGTCGTCGGTGATCGCCATGACGGTCAGCGAGATCCCGTCGACGGTGATGGATCCCTTCTCCACGACGTAGCGGGCGAGCTGCGGCGGGAGGCTGAACGTGACGGTCTCCCACTGGTCGCCGGCCTCCCGGGACAGCACCGCGCCGACCCCGTCGACGTGGCCCTGCACGATGTGGCCGCCGAGGCGGGTGGCCATGGTCGCGGCGCGTTCGAGGTTGACCGCGGAACCGGCGGCGAGCGAGCCGAGGGTGGAGCGGTCCAGGGACTCGCCCATCACGTCGGCGGTGAAGACGCCGTCGGCGTTGTCCACGACGGTCAGACAGACGCCGTTGACGCTGATGGAGTCGCCGTGCGCGGCGTCGGAGGTGACGGTCGCACCGCGGATCGTCAGCCGTGCCGAGTCGCCGAGCGGGTCGATCGCGACGACCGTCCCGAGCTCTTCGATGATGCCGGTGAACACTGGGTCACGCACCTTTCACTGTTGCCGTCAGGCGCACATCGGGCCCGATCGTGGCAAGGTCGACAACGTCGAGCGTCAAGGCTTCGGAGATGGTGGAAATTCCCGCGGCGGCGAGCGCGGCCGGGCCGGCGCCGAGCAGCTTCGGGGCCAGGTAGGCCACGACCCGGTCGACGAGCCCCTCGGCGAGGAACGCACCGGCGAGGGTCGGCCCGCCCTCGAGCAGCGCCGTGCGGACGCCCCGGTCGTACAACTCGCGCAACATGCCACGCAGGTCGACCTTGCCGCCGCCGGGTGCGGTGACGATCCAGGTCGCGGCAGCACCGTCGCGCACCTTCGCGGTGGGAGGTGTCCGGCCGGCGCTGTCGACGACGACCCGCAACGGCTGACGGGCGGCGGGGCCGGTGGCGGTGCGGACGGTGAGCTGGGGGTCGTCGGCCAGGACGGTGCCGACGCCGGCGATGATCGCGTCGACGCCGGCCCGGATGCGGTGCACGTCGGCCCGCGCCTCCGGCGACGTGATCCATTTGCTGGTGCCGTCGGCGGCGGCGGAACGCCCGTCGAGGGTCGCGGCGAACTTCCAGATCACGTACGGCGTGCCCCGCCCGACCGCGGTCAACCAGCCGATCATGGCGTCCCGGGCGGCGTCGTCCTCGACGAGATCGACCCGGATCCCGGCGGCTCTCAGGGTCTCGGCGCCGCCGGCAGCGAGGGGGTTCGGGTCGCGGACGGCTATGACGACGCGGGCCACGCCGGCCGCGATCAGCGCAGCAGTGCAGGGGCCGGTGCGACCCGTGTGGTCGCACGGTTCGAGGGTGACGTAAGCGGTGGCCCCCCGGGCCGCCGAACCCGCCGCGGCAAGGGCGTTGACCTCGGCGTGCGGCCCGCCGGCGGGTGCGGTGCGCCCCTCGCCGACGACCGTGCCGGCCGGGCTCACGAGGACACAGCCGACGTTGGGGTTGGGGCTGGTCCCGCCCAGGCTGAGCAGGGACAGCTCGACGGCACGCCGCAGGTGCGTCTCGTCGGTGGCGTCTGCGTCCATGGCCCTCTCCGCGTGGTCTGCTCACACGCGGAGGGCTGACGGGACGGCGGCGGGCGGTGCCGGTCCTTCGCATACGCGCAGGCCAGCCCCGAGGCGACCGCCGAAACGGACACCGGATCCCGCGCGCTGAACTCCCATCCGGACTGTGACCGTCGGCCCTGGACTCACACCAGATCCACCGGTCGACGGCTTCGACCGGGTCGCGGGCTCGCGGCTTCGCCGCTTACCGCCGGTTCGGAATTTCACCGAGCCCCGCCAGCGCGTGGTGGGTACGTAACCCGAGTCTTGCACATTTCTGCGGCGAGCGGCCCGGTCCTTACCGAGGGACATACGTCACAGCGGCCGTCACCGGCCTTTTTGGGCTGTACAAGTGCTTTCACAGCTGCAGTGCGCTGCTGTTTTTAGCTGCTGCTTTTACAGGTGCAGTGCGCTGCGGCGATCGACCGCCACGTAGTTGCCGTTGTGCTTCTTGGCCACGGACTTCATGTCGGTGGCGATCGCGATGACCTCACGCGGGTCGGTCAGTTGCCCGTTGGCGATCTGCCCGATCGCGACCCCGATCGACAGGGTGACCAGGTTCGCCTGCTGGACCTCGCCGTTGCGCTGGACGACCTCGACGTAGCCGCGTTCGGCGTCGACCGGGTCGTAGAGCGCGTCCGACGCGGTCTGGAACTCCAGGATCGCCTTGGACGCCATCGGCTTGAGCTGGTCGGGACTGCACACGACGAGGAAGTCGTCACCGCCGATGTGGCCGAGGAACGCCGGCGGCAGCCCCACCTCGACGACGGCACGGTGCAGCGCCCGGGCGAGCGCGGTGATGAACTCGTCGCCGCGGGCGAACCCGTACACGTCGTTGACGGCCTTGAACCGGTCGATGTCGACGTGCGAGACGGCGAAGTCGGCGCCGGCCCGGGCCCGGTCGGTGATCTCGCGCAGGATCCGGCTGTTGCCCGGCAGCCCGGTGAGCGGCGACACCTCCCGGTTCTCCTGGTTGCGCCGCAGCGTCGAGCGGACCCGCGCGACGAGCTCCAGGGTGTCGAACGGCTTCACCAGGTAGTCGTCGGCGCCTGCCTGCAACCCGATGACCTTGTCCGCGGTCTGCCCGCGAGCGGTCAGCAGGATCACCGGGATCGGCGCGGTCATCGGGTCGGCCCGCAACCGCCGGGTCAGCTCGATCCCGTCGAGCTGCGGCATCATCCAGTCGACCACGGCGAGGGCGGGCATGTGCTCCTCGACGAGGCGCAGCGCCGTCGCGCCGTCGTGGGCGAGCAGCACCCGGTAGCCCTCCAGGCGCAGATTGACCTCGATGAACCGGGCGATGTCGACGTCGTCGTCGACGACGAGGATGGTGTCGGGCTCGCCCATGCGATTCCTCTTGGTTTGCTTTTGGTTCACTCTTGGTTCTTTGGTGCTTTTGGTTCTTTGGTTCTTTGGTTCGCTTTTGGTTCGCTTTTGGTTCGCTCAGCCGTTCGCCAGGGCGCGGAGCCGGCGCACCGCGGCGGCCGGGTCCTCGGCGCCGAAGACGGCGGTGCCCGCCACGAACGTGTCGGCACCCGCTTCGGCGCAGGCCGCGATCGTATCCTCGGCCACCCCGCCGTCAACTTCAATGCGCAGCTCCAGATGACCGGTGTCGATGTGCCGCCGGGCCGCGCGGACCTTGTCGAGCAGCTCCGGGATGAACGCCTGCCCGCCGAACCCCGCCTTGATCGTCATGATGAGCAGCAGGTCGAAGTGCGGCAGGAGGTCCAGGTAGCCCTCGACCGGCGTGTCCCGGTCGATGGCGAGTCCCGCCCGGCTGCCCGCGGCCCGCAGGTCCTTCGCGATCGCGGCCGGGTCCGTCGCCGCCTCCGCGTGGAACGTGACGTTGTACGCCCCGGCCTCCGCGTACTGCGCCGCCCACCGGGCCGGGTCCGCGATCATCAGGTGGCAGTCGAACGGCAGCGTCGTCGCCTTGCGCAGGCTCTGCACCACCGGCAGCCCGATCGTCAGGTTGGGCACGAAGTGGTAGTCCATGACGTCCACGTGCAACCAGTCGGCGCTGCCCTCCACCGCCGCGGCGGAGTCGGCGAGCCGGGCGAAGTCCGCGGCGAGGATGGACGGGGCGATCACCGTGTTGCTCACATCAGCACTCTAGGCGACGGCGCGGGTTCGGTCCGGTATGGGGGACAATCACTGGATGGCTGATGTCGTCGATGTGATCATCACCGATCATCTCAGGTTCGAGACGCTGCTCCGGGCACTGCGGGACCGTTCCCGACCCGATCTCGCGGCACACCGGCGGCACACCCTCGGCGAGCTCGCGGACCTCCTCGTCGCGCACGCGTCCGCCGAAGAGTCCGAGGTGTACCCGAAGCTGCGCGAGCTGACCGGCGCCGACGACCACGTCGAGCACGGCGAGAACGAGCACCTGGACGGCCACCGCCGGCTCCTCGCGCTGCTGGACGTGCCGGATGTCGAGTCCGTGGCCTTCGACAAGGCACTGGGGAAGCTGGCGAACTCGCTGTACCACCACCTCGACGAGGAGGAGCGCACCCTGCTCAACGACGCGCTGCGCCTGGACCCCGCGATCCGGCAGTCCCTCGGCGACGCCTGGATCGCCGAGCGGGACCGGCTGATCGCCCTGTCGTGCGGCTCCCGCGCCGCCGTGGCCGCCCTCCTGCCCGACTGACCCGCGACCCCCCGGCCGTTGGCGTCGGTCGTCGGGCGTTGGCGATCAATCCTGTGGACTGCTTAGACTACGGTCGGTAGCCGAGCTGGAGATCAATTTGCAGCAATGGGTTAGCGTGCAGATGAAGCAGCCGGCGCGGCACCCACACACGTTCCGACCAGACCTGAGGCGTCCGATGCTCAGCTGACACCGATGCTGCGCATTCCCGTGGTCAGCCGGCGCCTGCGTGCACAGTCCCGAGGTTGGTCGTTGTCCCTGCCTGCGCAGCAGGACACAGCCGATCGGCGCGCCAGAGCCCCGGCCAATGCCCCTGCGGCGCAGCAGGGGTCCAGCCGGTGCCCCGCGGCGCCGCAGGGTCCAGCAGGTGCCCCCTGCGGCGCGGTGAAGCTCAGCCGATGCCCCTGCGGCGCAGCACGGTCCAGCCGGTGCCGCGCGGCGCAGCAGGTCCAGCAGGTGCCCCTGCGGCGCAGCACGGTCCAGCCGGTGCCGCGCGGCGCAGCAGAGCTCAGCCGGCGCGGCGGAGCAGGGCGAGGAACATCGCGTCGGTGCCGTGCCGGTGCGGCCAGAGCTGCACCGTCGGCCCCGTGCCCAGGTCGGGCAGCGACGCCGGCAGGAACGGCCGGGCGTCGAGCAGGTCCACGTCCACCGGTGAGCGGCGGGCCGCCTCCGTGACCGACACCTCGGTCTCGGCCTGGTGCGGCGAGCAGGTGACGTAGGCGACGACCCCGCCGGGCCGGACCGCCCGGAACGCCGCCTGCAGCAGCTCCCGCTGCAGCCGGGTCAGCGGTGGCAGGTCCGACGGCTGGCGTCGCCAGCGGGCCTCGGGGCGGCGGCGCAGCGCGCCCAGGCCGGTGCAGGGCGCGTCGACCAGGACCCGGTCGAAGCCGCCCTCGGGCAGGTCCGTGTCCTTGCCGACGTCGCGACCGTCGGCGTGGATCGTGTAGACCGGCAGGCCCTCGGTGGCCTTGGCGACCAGCTCCGCCCGGTGGTGGGCGACCTCGACGGCGGTGACGTGCGCGTCGCGGGTGCGGGCGAGCGCGCCCAGCAGCCCGGCCTTGCCACCGGGGCCGGCGCACAGGTCGAGCCACCGCTCGTCGCGGCCGCCACCGCTGCCGCCGTCGAGGGGTGCCGCGGCGAGGGCGGCGGCGACGAGCTGGCTGCCTTCGTCCTGCACGTGGGCGCGACCGTCGCGGATGGCGGGGATGCCGCCGGGGTCGCCGCCGCCGGTCAGCACGACCGTGAACGGCGAGTAGCGCCCGACGGTCGCGCCGCGCAGCGTCGCCGCGAACGCGGCCGGGTCGAGCAGGCCGGGCCGCGCGCACAGGTGCACGGGCGGGGCCAGGTTGTCGGCGTCGAGGGCGAGTTCGGCCTCGTCGAGGGAGCCGAGCGCGTCGGTGAACGCCCGCACGATCCACTGCGGGTGCGCGTGGTTGAGCGCGGCCCGCTCGAACGGGTCGGCGGGGGCCAGCCGGGACAGCCACTCGTTGCGGTCGGACTCGGCGACGCGGCGCAGGACGGCGTTGGCGAACCCGGCGGCGCCGGGGGCCAGGGAACGGACCAGGTCGACCGTGGTCGCGACCGCGGCGTGCGCGCCGACGCGCATGTTGAGCAGCTGATACGCCCCGATGCGCAGGGCGTCGCGGACGGGCGGGTCGATGCGCTCCACGGCCCGGTCCGCGGCGACGGCGACGATCGCGTCGAGGGTGCCGGTCTGGCGCAGCGTGCCGTAGGTCAGTTCGGTCGCGAACGCGGCGTCCCGTCCGGTGACCCCGGTGTCCCGCAGCAGTTTCGGCAGCACGAGGTTGGCGTACGCGTCGTCGCGGTGCACGGCGGCCACGGCCTCGTACGCGGCCTCGCGGGCCGGGTCGATCGCCGGGCGTCCACCGCGCGGCGGCCTGACCAGCCGGTCGTCGCGGGCGCCCGCGGGGCGCGGCCCGGGTCCACGCCGGGGCGACCTCAAGAGGTGACTCCCGGGGCGACGGATGACGTGCCGAGGACGGTGCCGGACTCGATGCGGGCGCCGCGCGCCCAGGCGTCGGCCGGCATGGCCTTCTTCCCGGGGGCGGTGACGGTGCCGAGGACGACCGGGACGGTGCCGGTGCCGACGAGGACCCGGTTGCGTTCGACGGCGACGACGCCGGGCTCGAGGGCCGTGCCGCCGCCGATGACGGACGCGGCGGTGACGGGCGTGACCGGGCCGAGTTTCAGCCGGTCGCCGTGCAGCGTCGTCCACCCGCCCGGCGCGGGGGTGCAGGCCCTGACCCGCCGGTCGACCGCGAACGCCGGGTCGTCCCAGCGGACGCGGGCGTCCTCGACGGTGAGTTTCGGGGCGGCCGAGATGCCCTCGTGCGGTTGCGGCACGGCGGTGACCGCGTGGGCCTCGATGCCGTCGAGGACCTGCACGAGCAGGCCGGCACCGGACCCGGCGAGCCGGTCGAGCACGTCGCCGGACGTGTCGCGGGCGCCGACGGGCTCGGTGAGCGTGCCGAACACGGGCCCGGTGTCCAGGCCCTCCTCGAGCAGGAACACGCTGGCACCGGTCATGTCGTCGCCGTGCAGGACGGCCTGCTGGACCGGCGCCGCGCCCCGCCACGCGGGCAGGAGCGAGAAGTGCAGGTTGATCCACCCATACCGGGGGATGTCGAGCGCGGCCCGCGGCACCAGCGCGCCGTAGGCGACGACGGGGCAGCAGTCTGGCTCGAGGGCGGCCAGCTGCTCCAGAAAGGCAGGCTCGCGCGGCCGCGCGGGGGTGAGCACAGGAATCCCGCGCGCCGCGGCCCACGCGCTGACCGGGGACGGCACCAGCTGGCGGCCACGGCCGGACGGTGCGTCGGGGCGTGACACGACGGCGACGAGCTCGTGCGAGGAGGCGGCGATCGCGTCGAGGGCGGGCAGCGCCACCGCGGGTGTGCCCGCGAAGACGAGCCTCACCGGCCGAACAGACCGTGTGGGCTGGCCTTGACGACCGGCGGTGCGTCGGGGTTGTACCACTCGGCGGCGCGGATCTCCTTCATCGCCTGCTTGCGCCGGTCGGCGTCGAGCCGGTCGACGAACAGGACCCCGTCGAGGTGGTCGGTCTCGTGCTGGGCGCAGCGCGCCATCAGCCCGGTGCCGACGATCTGGATCGGGTCGCCGTGCTCGTTGAAGCCCTTGGCGATCACGTTCTGGCGGCGTTTGGTGTCCACGTACACACCGGGGATCGACAGGCAGCCCTCGGGGCCGTCCTGCTCCTCCTCGTCGGGGAACTCGAGCACCGGGTTGACCAGGTGCCCGACGACGTCGTCGACGTCGAAGGTGAACACGCGCAGCCCGACGCCGATCTGCGGGGCGGCGAGGCCGGTGCCGTTCTGCTGGCCCATGGTGTCGAGCAGGTCCTTGACCAGCTTGCGCAGCTCACGGTCGAAGTCCACGACGCTGTCGGCGGGTGTGCGCAGCACCGGGTCGCCGAAGATGCGGACGGACTGGACGGTCAAACGAGGCACCCCAAATCTGATTCGAGTCACGCAAGTCTAGTGTGGCCCGATGAGCAGCCTGCACCTGCGTGGCACCGTGCTGCCCGACGGTGACGTCCGCGACATCTGGGTGCTCGGTGACCGGCTCACGTTCACCCGCCCGAGCCAGTTTTCCACCACGGTGCACGACGGCGGGTTCATCCTGCCGGGCCTCGTCGACGCGCACGCCCACCTGGGGCACGACCCGGCGACGATGACGTTCGACCCGGCCCTGTTCACCGCCGCCGGTCTGGGGTACGCCGGCGACGGCACCACCCTGCTGCGCGTCCCGGGTCACCGGGTGCCGATCCCGCCGGACCTGCGCGACCGCCCGGACCTGCCGCGCCTGGTCACGGCCGGCCCGTGGCTGGCGTGGGACGGCCTGCAGGAGCTCGACGACCTGCAGACGGTGCCCGCGGACCTGCCCGCCGCCGGCGTCGCGGAGGCCCTCGCCAACGACGGCTGGTGCAAGACCTACGGCGACTGGGAGTTCGACCGCCCGAAGACGCCGGAGCCTGTGCTGCGGGCGCTCTGCGACGCGGTGCACGCCGTCGGCGGGCGGGTGGCCGCGCACTGCCAGACGGCCGAGGGCACCCGCAACGCCGTCCTCGCCGGCGTCGACTCGATCGAGCACGCCTGGTTCCTCACCCCGGATCTCCTGACGGTGCTCGCCGCGCGGGGCGGCGCGGTCACCCCGACGTGGACGGGGTTCGTGCCGCACGTCGACGTGGTGCGCACGAAGCCGGAGGGGCCGCGCAAGGACTGGTTCCTCGACGGTGTCGCGAGCCTGCGCGCCGCGACCGTCGACGCGTGGGAGGCCGGGGTGACCGTCCTCGCGGGCACCGACTCCCTCGGCCACGGCGACGTCGCCGGCGAGGTCGGGCACCTGGTCGCCGCGGGGCTCCCACCGGCCGCCGCGGTCGGCGCCGCCTGCTGGGACGCCCGCCGCTACCTGGGGTTCGCCGGCATCGAGGAGGGTGCCCCGGCGGACCTGGTCGCGGTCGCCGCCGACCCGAGGGTGACGCCCGAGGTACTGCGACACCCGTCACTGATCCTTCTCAGGGGACGCTCAGTGAAACAGGGCTAGCCTCGACGGGGTGGCCACCAAGAAGGACACCGTCTCGCTGCGCTCGCTGCTGCCCTATCTGCGTGACCACCGCCCGACGCTCGCCGTCGTGGCCGTGCTGTCGCTGCTCGGGTCCGTCACGACCCTCGCCCAGCCGCTGCTGACCCGCGAGGTCCTCGACGGGCTCCAGGCGTCGCGGGCAATCGGGTGGACCGTCGCGCTGCTGGTCGCGGTCCTCGCCGCGGTGGCGCTGCTCAACGCGCTGCGCGACTACCTGCTGCAGCGCACCGCCGAGGGTCTGGTCCTGACCGCCCGGCGGCGGCTGACCCGGCACCTGCTGCGGCTGCCGATCGCCGAGTACGACCAGCGCCGCACCGGCGACCTGCTGTCCCGCGTCGGCGCGGACACGACGCTGCTGCGGGCCGTCGTCACGTCCGGGTTGTTCGAGACCGTCACCGGCGCCGTCATGGTGGTCGGCGCCGCGACCGCGATGCTGCTGCTCGACCCGATCCTGTTCCTCACCGCGGGCGGTGGCCTGGCGCTCGGCCTGTCGATCGCGGTGATCTTCTCCCGCCGGGTCCGGCCGGCGTCGCAGGAGGCGCAGGCCCGCATCGGGGACATGACCAGCGCCGTGGAGCGGGCCCTCACCGCGGCCCGCACGATCCGGGCGAGCAACGCCGAGCAGCGCGAGGCCGGCACCGTCGAGTCCGGCGCCGAGGAGGCGTACCGCGCGGGCGTGCGGATCGCGAAGCTGCAGGCGCTCGTCGGCCCGGCCAGTGTCGCCGCGATCCAGGGCGCGTTCCTGCTGCTGCTCGGCGTCGGTGGCGCCCGCGTGGCCGACGGCAGCATCTCCGTCGGTGATCTCGTCGCGTTCGTGCTGTACCTGTTCTTCCTGGTCATGCCGCTCGGTCAGGCGCTGCACGCGTACACCCAGCTGCAGACGGGGCTCGGCGCGCTGCAACGCATGCACGACATCCTCGTGGTGCCGCTCGAGGTGGACGCAGGCACGGCGGCGGTTGCCGACACCCCGGTCGCGGTCGCGTTCGACGGGGTGACGTTCGGCTACGCGGGCGCCCTGGAGCCGGTTGTCCGTGACGTGTCGTTCTCCGTCGCGTACGGCACCCGCACCGCCCTCGTCGGCCCCTCCGGCGCGGGCAAGTCGACGCTGCTGCAGCTCGTCGAACGGTTCTACGACACGACCGCCGGCGCCGTGCGGGTCGCCGGGGTCGACGTGCGGGACCTGCCGCGGCGGGTGCTGCGCGCCCAGCTCGGCTACGTCGAGCAGGAGGCCCCGGTCCTGGCCGGCACGCTGCGGGAGAACCTGCGCCTGGCCGCGCCGGAGGCGTCGGACGCGCAGATGTTCGAGGTGCTCGACGCCGTCAACCTCGCCGACATCGTGGCGCGGACCCCGCTCGGGCTCGACGCGCAGGTCGGTGAGGGCGGCGTGCTGCTGTCCGGCGGGGAGCGGCAGCGTCTCGCGATCGCCCGGACGCTCCTGGCCGCGCCGCCGATCCTGCTGCTGGACGAGCCGACGTCCAACCTCGACGCGCGCAACGAGGTGGCATTGCGCCAGGCGATCGACACCGTGGCGCACAATCGGACGATGATCGTCGTCGCGCACCGCCTGTCGACCGTCGTCGACGCGGACCAGATCGTGGTCATGGAGGGCGGCCGCATCGCCGCCGTCGGCCGGCACGCCGACCTCCTGGAGACCAGCGACCTGTACCGGGAACTCGCCACCAACCAGTTGCTGGTCACGTGAGGGGCCGGAGCGCAGCGGAGGCCGCTCACGTGACGAACGTGTCTGAGGTTGCTGCGTGAGGGGCCGGAGCGCAGCGGAGGCCGCCGCGTGAGAGAACCGGGCACGGTCTGGGTGGTGGCGGGTCCACCGGGGGCGGGCAAGTCCACCGTTGCGGACCTGTTGATCGGGCTGCTCGACCCTCCCCCGGCGCTGCTGGACAAGGACACCCTCTACGGCGGGTTCGTCGCCGCCACTCTTGCCGCCGCCGGCCGGCCGCCGGGTGAGCGTGAGGGTGTCTGGTACGACGCCAACATCAAGCTGCACGAGTACGCCGGGCTGGCCGCGACGGCCCGGGAGATCCGCGCCCGTGGCTGCCCGGTCGTGCTGTCCGCGCCGTTCACGGGCCAGATCTCGGACCCCGGCCGGTGGGCGGGGTTCGTGTCCGCGCTCGGCGGCGACCCGGTCCGCCTGGTGTGGGTGCGGTCCGACCCGGCGACGCTGCGGGCCCGGCTGCTCGCCCGCGGCTCGCACCGCGACGGGCAGAAACTCGACCGCTGGGACGACTTCCTCGCCGCGATCCCGCCGGACCGCCCGCCGGCCGTCGCGCACCTCGAGGTCGACAACCGCGACGGCGCCCCGCCGCTCCCGGCGACCCTGCAAGCGCTGATCGGCGCGGCCTGACCACACGGACCAGCCCGACCAAGTCCGCACGGACCAGCCCGCACGGACCGGCCCGGCAGGGCCGCACGGACCGGCCCGGCAGGGCCGCACGGACCGGCCCGGCAGGGCCGCACGGACCGGCCCGGCAGGGCCGCACGGACCAGCCCGACCAGGTCCACACGGACCAGCCCGCACGGACCGGCAGGGCAGGGCCGCACGGACCGGCCCGGCAGCGCCGCACGGACCAGCCCGACCAGGACCGCACGGACCAGCCCGCACGGACCGGCAGGGCAGGGCCGCACGGACCGGCCCGGCCAGGGCGCCGCGCCGCAGCGGCACGGGCTAGCCGGCGCGCTGGGCGGCCAGGAGTTCCTCCCGGACGGTGGCGACGAACGCCCTGGCGTCGCGGACCACGCCGACCAGGCCGGTGCGGGTGAACGGCGCGTGCCTGCCGTGTCGTTGGGCGGTCAGCGCCGCGCCGACGACCGGGTTCGGCCCGTGCCGGCGCAGGAACCACTCGCCGCCCTCGAGCTTCGAACCCAGCCGGCCTTCCGCCGCGAAGCGGGTGGCCCGGCAGGCGTTCAGCACGGCGTACACCGCGGCCTGCTGCAACGACGGCGACGCCAGTTCGTCGATCATCGCCGTGAGGATCCGGCCGCGGTCGACGGCGCCGAACACCTCCGCGGGCGGCGGGCCGGTGACCGCGACGCCGTGTTCCCGGCAGACCGCGCTGTGCAGGATCAGGTCGGGGTCGCCGGCGTGCCCGGCGCCGGGCACGACGGTGGGGGTGCCGGCGGTGGTGTTGACGTGCACCTCGAACGGGCAGTCGCCGAGGTCGGCGGCGGTCGCGGCGGTGACGGCGCTGAGTTCGATCCCGCTGCCGGGGCAGCCGGGGACCGCGGCGAGCCGTTCGCCGAGCGCCCGCTGGGCGGCTTCGGGGCGGGTCGCGCGGACGACGACGAGGACGTCGACGTCGCTGGTCGGCGCCCGGAACCCGCCGAGGACCGCGGACCCGTGCAGGTACACCCCGACGACGTCGTCGCGCTCCCCCACCAGAGCCCCCGCCAGGGCCGTGGCGTGGGCGAGGACGTCCGGTGGGGGTGTCACAGCAGGTCCAGGGGGTCGACCTGGACGCGGACGGGGTCGCCGGTCTTGCGGGCGGAGCGGAGCCCGGCGGCGGTGCGCAGCGCGAGGGCCAGGGCCCGGCCGCCGGCCCGGCCGGTGCGCACCAGCATCCGTTCCTGCCCTTCGTCGGCGGGGACGGGGCCGAGGACCTCGGCGCCGGGTGGGAGTTTCGCCAGGGCGAGGAGGTCGGCGACGGCGGTCGGGGTACCGGTGAGCGACGCCATCCGCACCACCGGCGGGAAGCCGAGCTCGCGCCGGTCGGCGAGTTCGCGGGCGGCGAGCCAGCCCGGGTCGAACCGGACGAGCGCCTGCACGACGGCGAGGGACGCGTCGGCGACGACGACGACCTGGCCGGTGCGGCGGGCCAGGGACGCGGCGGTCAGCCACCGGCGCAGCGCCTCCTCGGTGCCGCGCAGGTCGGCCCGGGTCAGCAGGGCCCAGCTGTCGAGGAGGAGCACGGCGCCGTACCCGCCGGCGGCGACGGGTTCCGCGCCCGGGGTCGACACGACGATCGACGCGTCGCCGGGGACGGTGGCGAGGACGCCGTCGCGGCCGGACGTGCGCACCGGGGTGTCCGGGAACGCCCGGGCGAGTTCCTCCGCGGTGCGTCGCGCGCCGACGACGGACGCGCGCAGGCGCCTGCTGCCGCATTCGGGGCACGAGTACGCCGCGGCGACCCGGCCGCACCACCGGCACGACGGCGGCGCGGTCGCCGACGGCAGCGCGAGGGGTCCGGAGCAGTTGGGGCAGCGCGACGCGGTGTAGCACTCGGCGCAGGCGACCGACGGGATGTACCCGCGCCGCGGCACCTGGATGAGCACCGGGGTGTCCCGCAGCAGGGCGTCGCGGGCGGCCCGCCAGGCGGCGCTGGGCAGCCGCGCCGACACCGCGCCCGGGTCGCGGGCCATCTGGTCGTCCTCGCCGACGGTCACCACCTGTGGCATGTGCCGCCGCACGACGGTCCGGTCGGCGGTGACGTCGATCGCCCAGCCGGCCTCGACGAGTTGCTGGGCCTCGGCGGTGCGCGCGAACCCGCCGACGATGATCCCGCAGCCGGCCTGTTCGGCGCGGGAGAGGAGGACCTGCCGGGCGTGTGGGTACGGCGCCCTGGGTTCGGCGTGCAGGTCGTCGCCGTCGTCCCAGATGGCGACGAGGCCGAGGCCGGCGACGGGGGCGAAGCAGGCGGCGCGGGTGCCGATGACGACGCGGGCTGCGCCCCGGGCGGCGGCGAGGAAGCGTCGGTACCGTTCCGCGGGGCCGAGCGCGGCGGACAGCGCGACGTGCGACCCGGCGCCGCCGAGGGCGGTGGTCATCGCGGTGTCGAGGCGGTCCAGGTCGCGGGCGTCGGCGACGACGATCAGCGCGCCCCGCCCGCCGGTGAGCGCGGTCGCGGCGGCCTCGGCGAGCCGGGCGGGCCAGTCCTCGCCGGGCAGCGCGGTCCATACGGCGTGCGGGTTGCGCCCGTCGCCGAGGGCCCGTAGCAGCGCGGCCCCGGCGGTGTACCGTCCCCAGCCGGCGCCCGGGACGGCCGGCACGACCGGCGCCTGGGCGCGGTCCGGGATCGGCGTCTGGACCGGTGCCTGGGCGCGGTCCTGGCCGCGGTCCGGGGCCGGCGTCTGGACCGGTGCGTGGGCCGGCGCATGGGCCGATGTTTGGGCCTGGCGGGCGGGTTCCGGGGTTGACGCCGGGTCAGCCGGTTCCTGGCCGGCGGGTTCCGGGGCTGCTGCCGGGTCGACCGGCTCCTGGCCGGTGGGTTCCGGGACTGCTGGATCGGCGGGTTCCCGGGCCGCTGCCGGATCGGCGGGTTCCGTGGGTGGGGCGGACTGCTCGGCGCGGGCGTGGCGGGGCGGGATCGCCAGGCGCAGGACGTCGGACATGGTGCCCGCGTAGCGGTCGGCGATCTCCCTGGCGAGGGCCGCGATCTCCGGGCGCAGCACCGGCTCCGGCGAGACGACCTTGTCCAGGAACGCGAGCCGCCCCTCGTGCCCGGACTCGGCGACCCGCTCGAGGAGGTACCCGTCGACGAGTTGGCCGGCGAAGCGCACCTTCACCCGTACCCCGGGCCGGGCGGTGGCGTCGGCGGCGGCCGGGACGAGGTAGTCGAACGGCCGGTCGAGGTGCGGCAGGGGCACGTCGACGCAGATCCGCGCGACCGGCAGGTCCGCGGCGGCCTCGCGGGGTGGGGCCGACTTCGCGGTGCGGGCCTTCCCGGTGGCCTTCGCGCGTCCCGCGACGCGTTCCGCGGCGGCCTTTCCCGCGGGCTTTGCGGCATCGTGCCCGGCGGCTTTCTTCCCGATCGGATCCAGCGATGGGAAGAGACCGTCCTGTGATACGCCGGAGGCGTCGTCACCGACCGGCCCAGAAATAGACGTTGGCCGATCACCCTGAGGATCAGACTGATCGGCCAACGTCGAAGTGTTGATCAGGCGCCGGCAGCGGACTTCAGCTCGGCGGTGCGGCTCGTCTGCTCCCACGTGAAGCCGGGCAGCTCGCGGCCGAAGTGACCGTAGGCCGCGGTCTGCTGGTAGACCGGCTTGAGCAGGTCGAGGTCGCGGATGATCGCGGCCGGGCGCAGGTCGAAGACCTCGTTGATGGCCTTCTCGATCCGGTCGACCGGCACGACCTCGGTGCCGAAGGTCTCCACGAACAGCGAGACCGGGTGCGCCTTGCCGATCGCGTAGGCGACCTGGACCTCGCAGCGCTCGGCCAGGCCGGCCGCGACGACGTTCTTGGCGACCCAGCGGGTGGCGTACGCAGCGGACCGGTCGACCTTCGACGGGTCCTTGCCGGAGAACGCGCCGCCGCCGTGGCGGGCGTAGCCGCCGTAGGTGTCGACGATGATCTTGCGACCGGTGAGGCCGGCGTCGCCCATCGGGCCGCCGATCTCGAAGCGGCCGGTCGGGTTGACCAGCAGCCGGTAGCCGTCAGTCTCCAGCCCCAGGCCCTCGAGCTCGGGGGCGATGACGTGCTCGCGCACGTCGGGGGTCAGCAGCGACTCGAGCGAGATGTCGGGCGCGTGCTGGCTGGACACGACGACCGTGTGCAGCCGGACCGGGCGCAGCCCGTCGTATTCGATGGTGACCTGGGTCTTGCCGTCGGGCCGCAGGTAGGGGATCGTGCCGTCCTTGCGGACCGCGGACAGGCGGCGGGCGAGCCGGTGCGCGAGCGCGATCGGCAGCGGCATCAGCTCCGGCGTCTCGCTGCACGCGAAGCCGAACATCATGCCCTGGTCGCCGGCGCCCTGCAGGTCGAGGTTGTCGCTGCCGGAACCCTCGCGGACCTCGATGGCCGAGTCGACGCCCTGGGCGATGTCCGGCGACTGCGCGCCGATCGACACGCTCACGCCGCACGAGGCGCCGTCGAAGCCCTTCTTGGACGAGTCGTATCCGATGCCGAGGATCGTCTCGCGGACGATCTTGGCGATGTCGGCGTAGGCCGTCGTGGTCACCTCGCCGGCGACGTGGACCTGGCCGGTGGTGATCAGCGTCTCAACGGCGACCCGACTGCGGGCGTCCTGCGTGAGGAGCGCGTCGAGAATGCCGTCGCTGATCTGATCGGCGATCTTGTCGGGGTGACCTTCGGTGACCGACTCTGACGTGAACAGGCGGCGGGCCAATGGTGCTCCTCAGGGGTACGGCGTCGGTTACTTGGTTTCGCAGCAGTGTACGACCTGGCGCTCGCCAACCGGCAAAGGCATGGTGGCCTCCCAACCATCTCACCCTCGCAGAACCGGCACGATCAGGGCAAACGGGCGAGCACAGTGTCCAAAATCCTATCGGCTAAGTCGTCTTTGGACAGTTCGGGCAGGGCGTCGCGGGTGCCGTCGGCGCCGAGGATGACCGCCTGGTTGTGCTCGGCGCCGAAGGTCTTGTCGATGCCGACCTCGTTCACCACGATGAGGTCGGCCCGCTTGCGGAGCAGCTTTTCGTGACCGTTGGCGACGGCCTGCTCGATCGCGGCGGTCTCCGCGGCGAACGCCACGAGCACCTGCCCCTCGCGCTTCGCGGCGCCGAGCTCGGCGGCGATGTCGGGGTTGGTCACGAGCTCGAGGGTCGGCGCCGAGCCGTCCACCTTCTTGATCTTGCCGGTGGCGAACACCGCGGGCCGGAAGTCGGCGGGAGCGGCCGCCATGATGACGACGTCCGCGCCGGCCGCGGCGGCGAGGGTCGCGACCCGCAGCTGCTCGGTGGTCTCGACCCTGACCAGGTCGGCGCCGGCGGGGTCGCCCAGCGCGACGTTGGCCGCGATGAGCGTGACCTTGGCGCCCCGGGCGACGGCGGCCCGGGCGATCGCGTAGCCCTGCTTGCCCGACGAGCGGTTGCCGATGAACCGGACCGGGTCGATCGGCTCCCGGGTGCCGCCGGCGGTGACGACCACGTGCCGCCCGACCAGGTCGGGCGTCAGGTCACCGCGGCGCAGCAGCCGCTGCGCGACGGCGAAGATCGCGGCCGGCGCGGGCAGCCGCCCCTTGCCGGTGTCGGCGCCGGTGAGCCGCCCGACGTCGGGCTCCAGGACCACGACCCCGCGGGCCCGCAGCAGGGCGACGTTGGCCCTGGTGGCCGGGTGCTCCCACATCTCGGTGTGCATGGCGGGCGCGAAGAGCACCGGGCACCGGGCGGTGAGCAGCGTGTTGGTGAGCAGGTCGTCGGCGAGCCCGTGGGCGGCCTTCGCGAGGAGGTCCGCGGTGGCGGGCGCGACCACGACGAGGTCGGCCTGACGCCCGAGCCGCACGTGCGGCACCTCGTGCGCGCCGGTCCACACGTCGGTGCTGACCGGCTGGCCGGACAGGGCGGCCCAGGTGGCCTCGCCGACGAACGTGAGCGCCGCCGCGGTCGGCACGACCCGCACCCGGTGACCCGACTCGGTCAGCAGCCGCAGCAGCTCACAGGCCTTGTAGGCGGCGATGCCGCCGGCGACGCCGAGAACGACCCGCGGCCGGTCGCCGGCGCCGTCGTCCTCGGCGTGCATGTCGGACTAGACCTCTTCGATGCGCTCGGCGGTCAGCAGGCCGCTGTTGATCTCGCGGAGCGCGATGGACAGCGGCTTCTCCTGCGGCGTGGTCTCCACCAAGGGGCCCACGTATTCGAGAAGACCCTCACCCAGCTGGCTGTAGTAGGCGTTGACCTGACGGGCCCGCTTCGCCGCGAAGATCACCAGCGCGTACTTCGAGGTGGTCTTCTCCAGCAGCTCGTCGATCGGCGGGTTGGTGATGCCCTGGGGGTCTGCCACGGTTCCGGCCACGAAACAACCTCACGACTTTCCAATTGACAGCGCGCGAACTGGTAAACCCTACCAGGTTGCCCCAGCCGGTTGTGCTGACTGCCGGGCTGTGCTAGCTGCGCTCGGGGGTTTCGGTCTCGACGGCAACGCGCCCGGGCCCCTGTGCGGGGTCCGGGCGCGTCGAGGTCTTCACACTGGTCCGGGGGGACCTACCTGGCGGCAGTCACTTGCCGCCGGCGAACTCCCCGAGCAGTGCCTTGCGCTGCTGGTCGCCGAGGCCGCGGAGGCGGCGGCTGTCAGCGATCTTCAGCTTCTCCATGATCTGCGTTGCGCGGATCTTGCCGATGCCGGGCATTGCCTGCAGCACGGCCGAAACCCGAAGCTTGCCGACGACGTCGTCGGACTCCGCACGATCGAGCACGGCAGCGAGGGTGGTCTTCCCCTGCTTCAGTTGCTCCTTCAGCTCAGCGCGAGCCTTACGAATCTCAGCCGCTTTTTCCAAAGCGGCCGCGCGCTGTTCCGGGCTCAGTGACGGGAGCGGCACCAGGTCTCCTCAGGTCCCTTGAAAAGAATGTTGATGGTCTAGCGCCGGGAAAACTAGCGGTCACGAGCCATTTCGGCAACGTGGGAATCCCATGATCGACGGCCGGTGGCGGCCCGATGATCAGGCGGTGACCGCCAGAGCGGCGGCGCATTCGTCACGCGCCCGCTCCGCGGCGGCACGCAGCGTGGCGATGTCGGGGCCCGCGCCGAGGACCTCCCGGGAGTACGACGGCAGCACGTCAGGGGCTTGATCACCGAACGCGGCGCGCAGCCCGTCGGCCCTTCCGCCCTGCGCGCCGAGGCCCGGCGCCAGGATCGGGCCATTGAGGTTCGTCAGGTCGTGTCCGTGCTGCCCGAGCGTGGCGCCAATCACCACGCCGACGTCGCCGAGCGGCGTCACACCCGCGTTGACCTGCGAAATCTCGTCGATGACGGTCTGCGCGACGGTCCGGCCGGAGGCGCCGACGGCCCGCTGGACCGCGGCGCCCTCGGGATTGGACGTGAGCGCGAGGACGAACGCGCCGAGCCCGTTGGCGGTCGCCTTGTCGATGATCGGGCGCAGCGACCCGACGCCGAGATAGGGGCTGACGGTGATCGCGTCGGCGCACAGCGGCGACGCCGGATCGAGGTACGCATCGGCGTACGCCGCGGCCGTGGAGCCGATGTCACCCCGCTTGACGTCGAGAACTACAAGAGTTCGGGTCCCGCTGAACTGTCGGATAGTTGACTCCAGGACCGCTATGCCCCTGGAGCCGAAACGCTCAAAAAAGGCGGACTGCGGCTTGATCACTGCGACCCGGTCGGCCAGTGCCTCCCCCACCGTCCGGCTGAACGCTTCCAGGCCCTTGACATCGTCGGAGAGCCCCCAGGCGGCCAGGAGGGAGGGGTGAGGGTCGATCCCGACGCACAACGGCCCCAGCGTGTCCATGGCGGCCCTCAGCCGGGCCCCGAAGTGCTCCTGTGCAGTCACGTCCGCTCCCTCGTCGCTTGCACGGCCCGCTTCACGAGGCGGGGACCGTGGTAGATCAGTCCGGTGTAGAGCTGCACCAGCGACGCCCCGGCGTCCAGCATCCGGGTCACGTCGTCGGGCGTGGTGATCCCGCCGACGCCGATCACCGGCAGCCCGCTCTCCTTGGCCACGAACCGCACGACCTCCAGGGCGCGCGGCGCCAGGGGCCGGCCGCTGAGCCCGCCCGCCTCGGCCGTGTCGACGCCGGGGCGGCCGATCGTGGTGTTGGTGGCGATCAGCCCGGCGACGCCGTGGCTGAGGCACACGTCGAGCAGCTCACCGAGCGCGGTGTCGGTCAGGTCGGGGGCGACCTTCACCAGCACCGGCCGGCCCGCCGGGTTCTCCGCGCGCAGCGCCCCGAGCAGCGCCGACAGGTGCGCCTTGTCCTGCAGGTCGCGCAGGCCCGGCGTGTTCGGCGAGCTGACGTTCACGGCGAAGTACGCGCCCTGGTCGTACAGCTGCCGGAAGCTGCTGACGTAGTCCTCGACGGCGCCGGTCAGCGGCGTCACCTTGGACTTGCCGAGGCTGATCCCCAGGGGCACCGGCAGCGGCCCCAGTGCCGCCAGGCGCGCCGAAAGGGCCCGGGCGCCGGCGTTGTTGAAGCCCATCCGGTTGACGATCGCCTCGTCGGCGGGGAAACGGAACAGGCGGGGCCGGTCGTTGCCGGGCTGCGGGTGCCACGTGACGGTGCCGACCTCGACGAAGCCGAACCCGAGCCGCGGCCAGGCCCGCAGCGCCCGGCCGTCCTTGTCCATGCCGGCGGCGAGCCCGACCGCGTTCGGGAAGTCGATCCCGAACACGGTCCGGCGGGCGCCGGGCGGACTCGGCGCCCGGCCCGCGGGAACCCGCGACAGCCAGCGCAGGGTCCGCTCGTGCACCGCCTCGGCGTCGCCGCCGCCGAGGCGGAACAGCACCGGACGGACCAGCTTCTCGTAGGTCATCGTTCCCCGCGCAGGGCGGCGTGCAGCTCCTGCAGCGGCCGGACCGTCATCTCGCCGCGCAGCAGCGCCTCGATGCCCATGACGGCGGCCGCCGCGCCGGGCAGCGTGGTGATGCACGGGATGTCGGCGACGACCGCGGCGCTGCGGATCTCGTAGCCGTCCTGCCGGCCGCTGGAGCCCTGCGGCGTGTTCATGATCAACGAGACCTCTCCCCCGGCGATCATCGACACCGCGTTGCGGCCGTTGCCCTCCTCGAAGTGCTTCGGCACGATCTCGCAGGCGACCCCGTACCGGCGCAGCACCTGACCGGTGCCGGCGGTGGCCACGATCGAGAAGCCGAGGTCGGCGAGGCGCTTCACCGGGAACACGATGCCGCGCTTGTCCCGGTTGGCGACGGTGACCAGGACGGTGCCGGTGGTCGGCAGCGAGCCGTACGCGGCGGCCTGGGACTTCGCGAACGCGTGGCCGAAGGACGTGTCGATGCCCATGACCTCACCCGTCGACTTCATCTCCGGGCCGAGCAGGTTGTCCACGCCCTTGCCCTCGACGGTGCGGAACCGCTTGAACGGCAGCACCGCCTCCTTGACCGCGATCGGTGCGTGATCGGGCGGCGTACCGCCGTCGCCGGTGTCGGGCAGCAGCCCTTCGGCGCGCAGCTCGGCGATCGTGGCGCCGAGCGCGATGCGGGCCGCGGCCTTCGCCAGGGGCACCGCGGTCGCCTTCGACACGAACGGCACGGTGCGCGACGCGCGCGGGTTGGCCTCCAGGACGTACAGGACGTCGTCCTTCAGCGCGTACTGGACGTTGAGCAGCCCCTGCACGCCGATGCCGCGGGCGAGGGCGACCGTGTAGCGGCGGACCTCGTCCAGGTGCATCCCGGCGAGGGTGATCGGCGGCAGGACGCAGGACGAGTCGCCGGAGTGGATGCCGGCCTCCTCGATGTGCTCCATGATCCCGCCGACGTAGACCTCGCCGTCCTTGTCGCACAGCGCGTCGACGTCGATCTCGATCGCGTCGTCGAGGAACCGGTCGACCAGCACCGGGTGCGCCGGGGAGATCTCCGTCGCGCGGCCGATGTAGCCGCGCAGGGTCTCCTCGTCGTAGACGATCTCCATGCCGCGGCCGCCCAGCACGTACGACGGCCGCACCAGCACCGGGTAGCCGATCTCGTCGGCGATGAGCTTCGCCTCGGCGAAGCTGGTCGCGGTGCCGTGCGCCGGGGTGGTCAGGCCGGCCTCGGCGAGCAGCTTGCCGAACGCGCCGCGGTGCTCGGCCAGGTCGATCGCCTCGGGTGACGTGCCGACGATCGGCACGCCCGCGTCGGCGAGCTGCTGGGCGAGGCCGAGCGGGGTCTGCCCGCCGAGCTGCACGACGACGCCGATGACGCCGGGGCCGCCGGCGGCGCGGCCGGACTCGTCCTCGGCGTGCACGACCTCCAGGACGTCCTCGAACGTGAGCGGCTCGAAGTACAGCCGGTCGGCGGTGTCGTAGTCGGTGGAGACCGTCTCCGGGTTGCAGTTGACCATGACGGTCTCGTAGCCCTTGGCCCGCAGTGCCATGACGGCGTGCACGCACGAGTAGTCGAACTCGATGCCCTGGCCGATGCGGTTCGGGCCGGAGCCGAGGATCAGCACCTTCGGCCGGTCCGACGGGGCGACCTCGGTCTCCTCCTCGTAGGTGCTGTAGTGGTACGGCGTCGTCGCACCGAACTCCGCGGCGCACGTGTCCACGGTCTTGTACACGGGCCGCAGGCCGAGGCGCTGGCGCAGGCTGCGCACCCCGTCCTCGCCGGCGAACTCGGGGCGCAGTGCGGCGATCTGCCGGTCGGACAGGCCGGCCCGCTTGGCGGTGCGCAGCAGCGGCTCGTCCAGCACCGCGGCGCTGAGGATCTCGGCGCGCAGGTCGACGAGCGCCGCGATCTGGTCGACGAACCACGGGTCGAAGCCACTCGCTTCGGAGACCGCCTGCACGCTGTGTCCTTCGCGGATGGCGCGTTCGGCGGTGTACAGGCGGCCGTCGTGCGGCGTGCGCAGCGCTTCGAGCGCGTCGACCCCGGACTTGTCCGGAGACGTCCAGAAACCGGCGGCCTTGGTCTCCATCGACCGCATCGCCTTGCCGAGGGCCTCCTGGAACGTGCGCCCCATCGACATGGCCTCGCCGACCGACTTCATCGTGGTCGTCAGCTCCGCGTCGGCCCCGGGGAACTTCTCGAACGCGAACCGCGGGATCTTCACCACGACGTAGTCGAGGGACGGCTCGAACGCCGCCGGGGTCTTCAGGGTGATGTCGTTGGGGATCTCGTCCAGGGTGTACCCGATGGCGAGCTTCGCGGCGATCTTCGCGATCGGGAAGCCGGTCGCCTTGCTCGCCAGGGCGCTGGAGCGCGACACCCGCGGGTTCATCTCGATGACGACGAGCCGGCCGGTCTGCGGGTGCACCGCGAACTGGATGTTGCAGCCGCCGGTGTCGACGCCGACCTCGCGCAGCACGGCGATGCCGAGGTCGCGCAGCCGCTGGTACTCCACGTCGGTGAGCGTCATCGCCGGGGCGACCGTCACCGAGTCGCCGGTGTGCACGCCCATCGCGTCGACGTTCTCGATCGAGCAGACGACGACGACGTTGTCGTGCTTGTCGCGCATCAGCTCCAGCTCGAACTCCTTCCAGCCGAGCACGCTCTCCTCGATGAGGACCTCGTGCACCGGGGAGGCGACGAGCCCGCCGCCGGCGAGCCGCTCCAGGTCGGCGTCGTTGTGCGCCATGCCGGAGCCGAGCCCGCCCATGGTGAACGACGGCCGGATGACGACCGGCAGGCCGAGGTCGGCGACGGTCTCCCGGACCTCGTCCATGGAGTGGCAGACCCGGCTGCGCGGGGTCTCCCCGCCGGCCTTGGCCACGATGTCCTTGAACAGCTGCCGGTCCTCGCCGCGGCGGATCGCGTCGATGTTGGCGCCGATCAGCTCGACGCCGTACTTGTCCAGGACGCCGGCCTCGTGCAGGGCGACGGCGGTGTTCAGCGCGGTCTGCCCGCCGAGGGTCGCCAGGAGCGCGTCGGGGCGCTCCTTGGCGATCACCTGCTCGACGAACTCGGGGGTGATCGGCTCGACGTAGGTGGCGTCGGCGAACTCGGGGTCGGTCATGATGGTCGCCGGGTTGGAGTTGACGAGGCTGACCCGCAACCCCTCCGCGCGCAGCACCCGGCACGCCTGGGTGCCGGAGTAGTCGAACTCGCACGCCTGGCCGATGACGATCGGGCCGGAGCCGATGACGAGGACGTGCCGGAGATCGGTCCGCTTAGGCATTGGTGTTCATCAACTCCGCGAATCTGTCGAACAGGTAGTCCGCGTCGTGCGGCCCCGCTGCCGCCTCCGGGTGGTACTGGACGGTGAAGGCCGGCGTGTCCAGGCAGCGCAGGCCCTCCACGACGTTGTCGTTGAGGCAGACGTGGCTGACCTCGACCTCGCCGAACTCGGTGCTGGTGCGCCCGTCGAGCGGCGCGTCGACGGCGAAGCCGTGGTTGTGGCTGGTCACCTCGACCTTGCCGGTGGTCCGGTCGAGGACGGGCTGGTTGATGCCGCGGTGCCCGTACCCGAGCTTGTAGGTGCCGAACCCGAGCGCGCGGCCCAGGATCTGGCTGCCGAAGCAGATCCCGAAGAGGGGGATTTTCGCGGCCATGACGGCTTTCGCCAGCTCGACCGGTCCGTCCGCGGTGGCCGGGTCACCCGGGCCGGGCGAGAAGAACACCGCGTCGGCGCCGAGCTCCCTGATCTCCGCGAGGGTGGTGCCGGCGGGCAGCACGTGCGTGGTCACCCCGCGGGCGGCGAGGCGGCGCGGCACGTTGCGCTTGATGCCCAGGTCGATCGCGGCGACCGTGAACCGGTGCTCGCCCTCGGCCGGCACCGTGTAGCGCTGCGGCGTGCTCACCTCCGCGGACAGGTCGGCGCCGAGCATCTGCGGCTGCTGCCGGACCCGCTGCAGCAGGCCGTCGCGGTCGTCGTCGACGCTGGACACGCCGACCCGCATCGCGCCGCGCTCCCGCAGATGCCGGGTGAGCGCCCGGGTGTCGACGCCGCTGATGCCGACGATCCCCTCGACCGCGAGACGGTCCTGGAGGCTGCCGGTGGCGCGCCAGTTCGAGTACGTCCGCGACGGGTCCCGGACCACGTAGCCGGCGACCCAGACCCGGTCGGACTCGTCGTCCTCGCCGTTGATCCCGGTGTTGCCGATCTGCGGCGCGGTCTGCACGACGACCTGCCGGTGATACGACGGGTCGGTCAGCGTCTCCTGGTAGCCGGTCATGCCGGTGTTGAACACCGCCTCGCCGAAGGTCTCCCCGATGCTGCCGAAGGCCTCGCCGTGGAAGGTGCGGCCGTCCTCCAGTACCAACAATGCTGCTCTGCGCTTCACCGAGTCGCCTTTCCGTTCAACACCGTCGGCTCGCCGCGCAGGTAGGTCGCCTCGACGCGACCACGCAGCTCCATTCCGGCGTAAGGGGTGTTGCGCGACCTGCTGGCCAGGGCGGTCGGGTCGACCGTCCACCTGACGTCCGGGTCGAAGATTGCGATGTTCGCGACCTGTCCGACTTCCAGGGCGTGGCCGTGACCGGCCAGACCGGCGATCTTCGCGGGCGCGACGGACATCCAGTCCGCGATCCTGTCCCACTGCGGCCCCATCGTCTGTACGACGATCGCGAGAGCGGTCTCCAGGCCGAGCATCCCCGGTCTGGCGTACGCCCACTCGCACTCCTTGTCCTCGACGCTGTGCGGGGCGTGGTCGGTCGCGACACAGTCGATCGTGCCGTCCTGCAGCCCCTTGCGCAGCGCGAGGACGTCGGTCTCGGTGCGCAGCGGCGGGTTCACCTTGTACACCGGGTCGTAGTCGACGGCGAGGTCCTCAGTGAGCAGCAGGTGGTGCGGCGTCACCTCGGCGGTCACCCGCCAGCCCTTCGACTTCGCCCAGCGGATCAGCTCGACGCTGCCGGCGGTCGACACGTGGCAGATGTGCAGGCGGGCGCCGACGTGCCCGGCGAGCAGCACGTCCCGGGCGATGATCGCCTCCTCGGCGACCGCGGGCCAGCCGACCAGGCCGAGCCGGGCGGCGACCTCGCCCTCGTTCATCTGCGCGCCGGTGGTCAGCCGCGGCTCCTCGGCGTGCTGGGCGATGACGCCGTCGAACGCCTTCACGTACTCCAGGGCGCGGCGCATCAGGCGCGGGTCGCTGACGCAGTGCCCGTCGTCGGAGAAGACCCGGACCCGGGCGGCGGAGTCGGCCATCGCGCCCAGCTCGGCGAGCTGCTCGCCGCCGAGGCCGACGGTGACCGCCCCGATCGGCTGCACGTCGACCAGGCCCGCCTCGCGGCCGAGCCGCCACACCTGCTCCACGACCCCGGCGGTGTCGGCGACGGGGGAGGTGTTGGCCATCGCGCAGACCGCGGTGTACCCGCCGAGCGCCGCCGCCCGTGAGCCGGACTCGACCGTCTCGGCGTCCTCGCGGCCGGGCTCGCGCAGGTGGGTGTGCAGGTCGACGAGCCCGGGAAGCGCGATCTTGGGACCTTTTTTGTCCGGATTTATGCTGACAATGATCCCGTCCTCGACGGTGATCTCTCCCAGGTTCGTGATCACGCTTTGCCTCCGAGCAGCAGGTAGAGGACGGCCATCCGCACGGAGACCCCGTTGGCGACCTGTTCGACGATCGTGGAGCGCGGCGAGTCGGCGACCTCCGGCGCGATCTCCATGCCCCGGTTCATCGGGCCGGGGTGCATGACGATCGCGTGCTCGGGCAGCCGGCGCATCCGCGGCACGTCGAAGCCGTAGCGCCGCGCGTACTCCCGCTCCGAGGGGAAGTACGCCTGGTTCATTCTTTCCCGCTGGACCCGCAACATCATGACGACGTCGGAATCCGGCACCACCGCGTCCAGGTCGTAGGAGGTCGCCGCCGGCCACGCGCCCACGCCGACCGGCAGCAGCGTCGGCGGTGCGACGAGCGTCACCTTCGCGCCGAGGGTGTGCAGCAGCTGCACGTTGGACCTGGCGACCCGTGAGTGCAGCACATCTCCGACGATGGCCACGTTCAGCCCGGCGAGCCGGTTGAGGCGGCTGCGCATGGTGTACGCGTCGAGCAGGGCCTGCGTCGGATGCTCGTGCGTGCCGTCACCGGCGTTGACGACGCTGCCCTCGACCCAGTTCGCGAGCCGGTGCGGCGCGCCGCTGGCCGGGTGCCGGATGACGACCGCGTCTGCGCCCATCGCCTGCAGCGTCAGGGCGGTGTCCTTGAGACTCTCACCCTTCGAGACGCTGGAGCCCTTGGCGGAGAAGTTGATGACGTCGGCCGAGAGCCGCTTCGCCGCCGCCTCGAACGAGATCCGCGTCCTGGTCGAGTCCTCGTAGAACAGGTTCACCACGGTGCGCCCCCGCAACGCGGGCAGCTTCTTCACCTCGCGCCCCGCGAGGCTCGCCATCTCCGCCGCGGTGTCCAGCACCAGCGTGGCGGCGGCCGCGTCCAGGTCGGCGGCGCTGAGCAGATGCTTGATCATGTCTGGGCACCCTTGTTTTTGATCACCACGGCGTCGGTGCCGTCGTGCTCGGCGATCGACACCCGGACGCTCTCCTCGATCGAGGTCGGGATGTTCTTGCCGACGTAGTCGGCGCGGATCGGCAGCTCCCGGTGCCCCCGGTCGACGAGGACCGCCAGCTGGACCGTCCGCGGCCGGCCGAGATCCTTCAGCGCGTCGAGCGCCGCGCGGACCGTGCGCCCGGAGAACAGGACGTCGTCGACGAGGATCACCCGCCGCCCGTCGAGACCGCCCGGCGGCACCTCGGTGTGACCCAGCGCACGGGTCGCCTGCAGGCGAAGATCGTCCCGATAGAGGGTGATGTCCAACACACCCACGGGGATCTCGGTGCCCTCGAACGTGGCGATCCTCGCGGCCAGCCTGCGGGCCAGGGGAACACCCCGGGTAGGTATGCCCAGCAGCACCGTTTCGGTCGCGCCGGACGTCTTTTCCAGAATCTGATGGGCAATCCGGTCCACCACCCGGGCGACATCTGCCGCCGTTAGGATGGTTTTGCCCAGCTCAGCGCCGGTTGTCGGAGACGACAAACCAGACCCCCTTCCCCGCCTCACCGGACGGGTCGTTAAAGGACGTCGAACGGCAACCACCCTAACAACCGCCCTGACCTGGGCAACGGATGGGTCTCGACCACTTGACCCCGCGACTTCTGCCAGTTACGGTCACGCTCCGTAGCGATCGCTGGGGAAACCCCTCAGGCCAGTGACTGGGAGTGTCCGTATGCCGTCTGAGTACGCCAAGTCTCTTGGTGCTCGCCTGCGCTCCATCCGACAGCAGCAGGGGCTGTCTCTGCAGGGTGTCGAGGAGAAGTCGGCAGGGCGTTGGAAGGCCGTCGTCGTCGGTTCGTATGAGCGGGGCGACCGCGCCGTCACCGTGTCCCGCCTGGCTGAGCTGGCCGAGTTCTACCGCGTCCCCGTCGCCGAGTTGCTGCCCGAGGGCAGCGGCGTGCGGCACGAGCCCACCAACAAGATCGTCCTGGACCTGGAGCGGCTCTACGACGCCGGCGCCGAGGACCTTGCCTACGTGGCCCGCTACGCGCGTGCCATCCAGCAGCAGCGCGGCGACTACAACGGTCGCGTGCTGTCCATCCGCGCGGACGACCTGCGCGCCCTGGCGATCGTCTACGACGCGTCGCCGTCGGGCCTGGTCGAGCGGCTCAACGAGCACGGCGTGCTCGTCACCGACCCGCGCAGCCTGTTCCAGTCCTAGCCCGTCGAAGGGGGCCGCTGACGCGGCCCCCTTCTTCCGGCGTCCGAGTTGACCTTGGACAATCCGACTGGTCATAGGCAGTCAGATTGTCCAAGGTCAACTCGGTCTCCACCCCGCCGCGACCAGAGCCGCGCGCAGCTGGCGGACGACCGTCGCCGGATCACGGCGGAGCTGCCAGGCGGTGAACCTGAGCAGCCGCTCGCCCGAGATCGCGATCTCATTGTGCTGGGCCATGTCGGCGGACCAGGCCCGCACCTCCATGTGCTGGGCGCCGTCGATCTCGACGTGAACCCCCCACTCCTCGAACAGCGCGTCACGGTAGCGCTTGCGCCCTCGGGAGTCCCTGCGCACCACCTGCCGGCTCGGGTCAGGCAGCCCGTTGCGCCGGCAGAGCTGCAGGAACTGCACCTCGGAGATCGAATGCGACCCGCCACGGGCGTCCTCGACGGCCTGCCGGATCAACGCCTCGCGCCGCACCCCCTGCAGCCGGGCCAGCACCGCCAGCACCTCGTCACCGACGACCAGCCGTTGCTGGAACGCGGCCGCGACCACCGCAGTCGCCTCCGCATCGTCACGGGCCCACTGCGCGGCGTCCACCAGCGACCGCGCCGCGACCATCACGGGCGGCAGACCGTCCACCAGCACATCCGTCACGGGCAGCGACGCGGTTCGCCTGATCACCGTCTCAGGTGGCGCGGGGCGCACCCTCCGGTTCGCTGTGATCAACACCTCGGTGTAAGGCTTCCCATAGCCCTTCAGGCCGAGCACCTCCAGCGCGCTGAACGCGGCAAGAGGCCCACGGCTGGCCAGCACGCCGATCCAGCGCCGCTGCGGCAGCGCGATCGGGCCGGTCATCGCCACGTACACCGACCGCATCGGCTGCTGCCAGCGACCCGAGGTCACCCTGTGCCGCAGCGCGTTGTGACTCATGACCCGCAGGGCCTGGCGGCGGGAGATGACGTGGTGCTGGCGGAACAGCAGATGGTCGAGCGGATCCGCGTCGTGCGACGGCGGATCACGCTCGACGCTCGTCCAGCCCACCGCACGGTCCTACGTGGCGTAGTCGGCGATCCGGCCGAGGATGCCGTTGAGGAACCGCGGCGAGTCGTCGGTCGACAGCGTCTCCGCCAGCTCGACCGCCTCCGTGATCGCGACCGGGTTGTCGATCTCGTCGTTGTACAGCAGCTCGTACACCGCGATCCGCGCGAGATTGCGGTCCACCACCGGCATCCGCTCCAGGGTCCAGCCCTCGGCGTAACTGGACAGCAGCTCGTCGATCCGCACCGAATGACTCTCGACACCCTCGACCAGCTGGACGGTATACGGCAGATATGCGGGTTTCGGCTCTTCGAGATTCGCCACGTATGCGCTCAGCGTCGACGCGCGCGACTCCCCTCGGAGGTCAGCCGAGTAGAGCACGTCGAGGGCCCGTTTCCGGGCCTTGCGACGCGCCGTCATCTGGGCGGTGACATCCCCGCCCAGGAACGAACCACCGGAAAATGTCACGCCCGGCCCAGGTAACGGCTGTCGCGGGTGTCGACCTTGATCTTCTCGCCGGTCGAGATGAACAGCGGCACGTTGACCGTGGCGCCCGTCTCGACCGTCGCCGGCTTGGTGCCGCCCGTGGAGCGGTCGCCCTGCAGACCCGGCTCCGTGTACGTGACCTCCAGGATCACCGACGTCGGCAGCTCGACGTACAGCGGCACACCCTCGTGCGTGGCCACCGTCACCTCGGCCTCGGGCAGCAGGAACTTGGTGCCCTCGCCGACCGTGCCCGACGGGACGGAGATCTGCTCATACGACTGGAGATCCATGAACACGTAATCTTCGCCGTCGATGTACAGGTACTGCATCGTGCGCTTGTCGACGGTGGCGGTCTCGACCTTCGTGCCCGCGTTGAACGTGCGGTCGACCACCTTGCCGGACAGCACGTTCTTCAGGGTGGTCCGCACGAACGCGCCGCCCTTGCCCGGCTTGACATGCTGGAACTCCACAACGGCCCACAGATCGCCGTCGAGGTTGAGCACCAGGCCGTTCTTCAGGTCGTTCGTGGTTGCCATGTGGATAGACGTCACTTTCGTCAGTTGGTCCGTGCGGCATGATGCCGGCGGAAAGGCCCGAAGCAGTGTACCGGCCCGTTCATGTCTGCGTCGCCACGAGGTCACGCGGCTGCGCGAGTGTGCCGGGATGGGAGTCAACCGTACCCTGGGTTTCGCGGGTTCCGTCGCCATCGCGCTCGGTGGTGTCTCCGCGGGCGCGTTGCCGCAACACGACCCGTTCGGGCACTGGCCCCTGATCCGCGAGCTGCGCACCTTCCCCCTCGCCGGCGTCGCCTGCACGTACTTCGGGCTGGCCCTGCTGTGCGGCGCGTGGCTGCGGATGCGCCCGACCGTCGACGGACAACGCCCAGCCGACCTGGTCAGAACCATGCTGTGCTGGGCCGCCCCGCTCGCGCTGACCGCCCCCATGTTCAGCCGCGACGTGTACAGCTACCTCGCCCAGGGTGAAATGGTCCGTCGCGGGCTGGACGCGTACCGATGGGGCCCTTCCTCCCTCGGCGGTCCCCTCGCCCTGAACGTGCCGGCGATCTGGCAGGACACCCCGGCGCCCTACGGCCCGGTGTTCCTGCGCTGCGCCTCGGCGATCCTCGCGGTCACCGGCGAACACACCATCGCCGGGGTGTGGGCGATGCGGCTCGTCGCCCTCACCGGGGTAGCCCTCGTCGTGGCCTGCCTCCCCGGCCTCGCCGCCCGCTTCGGCGTCCCCGCCCAGCGGGCCCTGTGGTTCGGCGCGCTCAACCCGCTGCTCCTGCTGCACCTCGTCGCCGGCGCCCACAACGACGCCCTCATGGTGGGGCTGCTCGCCGCCGGCCTCCTCGCCGCCGTCCGCGACCGGCCCCTGCTCGCCGCCGCCCTCATCGTCGCCGCCGCCCTCGTCAAGGCCCCCGCGATCCTCGCGCTCATCACGGTCGTCGCGCTGTCCCGCGGCCGTACGCTCGCGCTCATCCGCACCGCCGTCGGCGCCGCCCTCGCCTTCGTCGCCCTGCAGGCCGCGTCCGGTCTCGGCCTGGGCTGGATCGCCGCCCTGCACACCCCGACCACCGTCCGCAACGGCCTGTCCCTCAGCACCGACATCGGCATGCTGCTCGCCGAGGCGGGCCATCCGTCCGCGATGGCGGTCATCCGGCTCGCTGCGGCGGCCCTCGGCTGCGCGCTGGCCGGCTGGGCCCTGCTGCGCGCCCCGAACCCCGCCGCCGGCCTGGGCCTCGCGCTCGGCGCGATCGTCCTGTGCGGCCCGGTGGTGCATCCCTGGTACCTGCTGTGGCCGATCGTCCCGATCGCCGCCGGCATGCAGCACCCCCCGCCGGCCGCGATCCGCCTGACGGTGGGTGTCGCGATGTTCCTGCTGCCCTTCGGCGCCCCCGGCTATCCGGAGGCGGTGGTCGCGGCCATCTTCGGCACCGTCGCGGGCGTACTCTATCTACGCCTGCGTCCCCCGGTCCCGGCCCTCGTCCCCGCCACCTGACCTTCAGGTTGATATGTGGGCTGAGCAGCCTAGACTCTGGATAGTGACGATGCGGTTACGGCATCGGAGATCGATTAGATGGGGTGCTGTAGGGTGCTGTAGAAAGCGGTCGGCACCACCCACCTGGTCCCGCATCACTGCCAACGCGACGAACCCTGACACCGGCCCAGCGCTCGCCGCCCGGCCCTCCCCCGCCACGCGCGGGAGCGCAGGTCGGGGACCCGCAGGTTGGGTTCTCGTTCCCGCAGCCCATCCGGGCGCGCTGGTGAAGGCGAAGGACGGGGTCGCGCGGGCCAGGGACCTGCGCAGGTCGGGAGGCGACGGCCGCGTAAGCTCGCCGGCCGGCCCTCGACCGCCGCGCGGGTGCGTGGGTCAGAAAGCTGCGTGGGTCGAGGACTTGCGGGTGCGTGGGTCAGAGAGCTGCGCAGGTCAAAGACTTGCAGGGCAGTAGCCCTCACCGCGCAGGTGCGCCGGCCTGCGGTTCGGGGGCCTGCGGTTCGGGGATCTGCGCAAAGTCAGGGACCGGGCACGGGGTCAGGAGGCGACGGCCGCGTAGGCTCACCGCCCGGCCTCCACCGCTGCGGGGGTGCGTGAGCCAGTGTGCCCTGCAGGTCAGGGACCTGCAGGGCAGTAGCCCTCACCGCGCGCAGGTGCGCCGGCGCGCGGTTTCGGGGACCTGCGGTTCAGGGACCTGGGCAAAGTCCGGGACCCGGGCGCGGGGTCAGGAGGCGACGGCCGCGTAAGCCTGGAAGAGCAGCTCGTCCGGCGGGCCGGCCAGGGTGCCCGGGGCCGCCAGGCCGTCGAGGACGACGAAGCGCAGCGTCGCGCCTCGGGCCTTCTTGTCGACCCGCATCGCGGCGTGCAGGTCGGGCCAGGCGGCGGCCGCGTACGTGACCGGCAGGCCGAGCAGCGTCAGCACGTGCAGGTGCCGGTCGGCGACGTCGGCCGGGAGGCGGCCGGTGAGCCGGCCCAGTTCGGCGGCGTAGACCAGGCCGACGCTGACCGCGTGGCCGTGCTTCCAGCGGTACTGTTCGCGGCGTTCGATGGCGTGGCCGAGGGTGTGGCCGTAGTTGAGGATCTCGCGGAGGCCCGACTCGCGCAGGTCGGCGGTGACGACCCTGGCCTTGACGGCGACGGCCCGCTCGACCAGCTCCGGGAGCACGACGCCGCGCGGGTCGAGCGCCGCGGCCGGGTCGGCCTCGACGAGGTCGAGGATGGCGGGGTCGGCGATGAAGCCGCACTTGACCACCTCGGCCATGCCGGCGCGCAGGTCGTCGGCCGGCAGGGTGTCCAGGGTCGACAGGTCGCAGACGACGCCGACCGGCGGGTAGAACGCGCCGACGAGGTTCTTGCCGGCGGCGGTGTTGATGCCGGTCTTGCCACCGACGGCGGCGTCGACCATGCCAAGGAGGCTGGTCGGGACCTGGACGAGGCGGACGCCGCGCAGCCAGCTCGCGGCGACGAACCCGGCGAGGTCGGTGACGGCACCGCCGCCGACGCCCACGACGGCGTCGCTGCGGGTGAACGCGGCCTCGCCGAGCGCGTCCCAGCAGCCGGCGGCGACGGCGATGTCCTTGCCCGCCTCGGCGTCGGGGACTTCGAGGGGCAGGACGCCGTGGCCGGCGGTGCGCAGCGCGGCCATGACCTGCTCGGCGTGCCCGCGGACCGGGCCGGCGAACAGCACCGCGACCTGCGCGGCACCACCGACGAGCTCGGGCACCCGGTCCAGCAGCCCCCGCCCGATCAGCACCGAGTAGCCACCGACGTCAACCACGGAAACCGCAGAAACCGCAGAACCTGGAGAGCCCGAAGAACCCGAAGAACCCGCGGTCACAGCTTGCCCGCCAACTCGGCGACGATGTCCTCGGGTGTCCGGCCGTCGGTGACCACGGTGACCGTGGCGGCCTGCTCGTACAGCGGCCGGCGCTGGTCGAGCAGGAACTTCAGGGTGGCCCGGGGGTTGAGGGCCAGCAGCGGCCGGCCCGCGCCGAGCCCGACCCGGGACACCGCGTCGGACAGCTCGACCGACAGGTACACCACGGTATGCCCGGTGAGCAGGTCGCGGGTCTCCGCGGCCAGGATCGCGCCGCCGCCGAGGGCCAGGATCCCGTCGAACTCCGACAGCGCGGCGGCGACCGCGGCCCGCTCGAGGGCCCGGAAGTGGTCCTCGCCGAAGTCGATGAAGATCTCCGGGATCGGCTTCCCGGCGGTGGTCTCGATGTCGGCGTCGACGTCGCGGAACGGCACGCCCAGGGTCGCGGCGAGCAGCGTGCCGACGGTCGTCTTGCCGGCGCCCGGGGGCCCCACCAGGACGGCGCGGGGGCTCATCGGATCACCAGATGTGAGAGGTAGCCGGAGACGTTGCGCTGGATCTCGGCGACCGAGTCGCCGCCGAACTTCTCCAGGGCGGCCTCGGCGAGGACGAGGGCGACCATCGCCTCGGCGACGACGGCGGCGGCCGGGACCGCGCACACGTCGGAGCGCTGGTTGATGGCGGTGGCGGGCTCGCCGGTGGTGACGTCGATGGTCTGCAGGGCGCGGTTGAGCGACGAGATCGGTTTCATCGCGGCGCGGACGCGCAGCGGCTCGCCGGTGGTGATGCCGCCTTCGAGGCCGCCGGCCCGGTCGGTGACGCGGCGGACGCCGTCGGCGGTGGGGATGATCTCGTCGTGGGCCTGGGAGCCGCGGGAGCGGGCCTGGGTGAACGCGTCGCCGATCTCGACGCCCTTGATCGCCTGGATGGACATGAGGGCGGTGGCGAGGCGGGCGTCGAGTTTGCGGTCCCATTGGACGTGGCTGCCGAGGCCCGGTGGCACGCCGTAGGCGAGGACCTCGACGATGCCGCCGAGGGTGTCGGCGTCCTTCTTCGCGGCGTCGACCTCTTCGACCATGCGGGCGCTGGCGTCGGGGTCGAGGCAGCGCAGCGGGTCGGCGTCGATGCGGTCGAAGTCCTCGGGGCGGGGCAGCAGGCCGGGTTTGGCGGCGACGGAGCCGAGCTCGATGACGTGGGAGACGATGTCGATGCCGAGGGCCTGGCGCAGCAGGGCCTTGGCGACGGTGCCGACGGCGACCCGGGCGGCGGTCTCGCGGGCGCTGGCGCGTTCGAGGATCGGCCGGGCGTCGGTGTGCCCGTACTTCTGCATGCCGGCGAGGTCGGCGTGGCCGGGCCGGGGGCGGGTCAGCGGCGCGTTGCGGGCCTGCGCGGCGAGCAGCTCGGGGTCGACGGGGTCGGCCGCCATGACGGTCTCCCACTTCGGCCATTCGCTGTTGCCGACGCGGATCGCGACGGGGCTGCCGAGGGTGAGGCCGTGGCGCAGGCCGCCGACGAACTCGACCACGTCCTGCTCGAACGCCATCCGCGCGCCGCGGCCGTAGCCGAGACGTCGACGGGACAACTCTGCCGCCACTGACGCGCTCGTCAACTCGATGCCGGCGGGAACACCCTCCAGGATCGCGACGAGTGCCGGGCCATGCGACTCACCTGCGGTCAACCAGCGCAACACGTCGGCAAGTCTGTCACGCGCCCACGACACTTCCCACAGTGAGGTACGCCGCGACCATCAATTGGAACGCAGCGCGGCCCGCATTGCCGCGACCGGCGCCGCGGCGGATGTGAACAGCTCGAACTGGTCGACCGCCTGCCACAGCAGCAGGTCCAGCCCGGACACGATCGCGCACCCGGCTGACGAGGCCGCAGCGGCGAGGGGCGTCGGCCACGGCTCGTAGATGGCGTCGAAGACGACCGGCCGCCCGGACCAGTCGGCGAGCGCCAGGGAGTCCGCCGCGCCCTTCGGCACCGTGGAGATCACCACCGGGAACGCCGTGCATTCCGCGACCGACGACCAGTCCCCCCAGACCAGATCGACGTCCAGCGCCGAGGCGACCGGCAGCAGCTCTTCAAACGCGGCAAAGCGGCGGGTGTACAGGGTGACGTCGGCCGACAGCGACGCGGCGGCCGCGAGGGCCGCCCGGGCGGTCCCGCCGCCGCCGAGCACGGCCAGCCGTGGTGTCCGGGTCACCCCGGCCTCCAGCAGGGCACGCACCATGCCGGGGGCGTCGGTGTTGTACGCGTGCCACCCGTACGCCCGCCGCACCAGCGTGTTCGCGGCGCCGATCGCGGCGGCGAACGGGTCGACCATCGCCGCGACCGTCAGCGCCACCTCTTTGAGCGGCATGGTGAGCGACAGCCCGGCCCAGTCGGCGGTGAGCCCGGCGACGAACCCGGGCAGGTCGGCGGCGCCGCATTCGATCGCGGTGTAGGTCCAGTCGCGCAGGCCCGCGGCCGCGTAGCCGGCGTTGTGGATCGCCGGTGAGCGCGAGTGGCTCACCGGCTGGCCGAGGACTGCGGCACGCACCTACTTGACGCCGTTCTTCTTCGCCTGTTCCCACATCTTCTGGAACTCCGAGTACGTCTTCGCGTAGCCGGTGTTGCCGGCGGTGTCGATGGCGCAGAAGTAGTAGAAGTCGTGCTTCGGCGGGTTGATCGCCGCCTTCAGCGCGCTGGTGCCGGGGTTGCTGATCGGCCCGATCGGCAGGCCCGGGACGTCGTGGGCGTTGTACGGGTTGTTCTTGTTGTGCAGTTCGGAGTTGAGCAGCTCGGTCGAGGGCTTGGCGCCCTTGCCGGTGATGCGCAGGTAGTAGTTGACGGTGCTGTCGACCTGCAGGCAGTTGCACGGGAACTTGCCGGAGTAGACCCGGTTGTAGAGCACCCGCACGATGCCCTCCTGGTCCTTGTCGAGGCCTTCGACCTGGGCGATCGACGCGGCGATCAGCGCCTCGTAGGGCGAGATGTGCAGCGAGTTCTGCACGCCGTCGATGAACCCGGTCGCGTCGATCTCCTGGTTGAACCGGTTGATGATGACCTTCAGGATGCCGGTGGCGTCGACGTTCGGCGGGAAGTCGTAGGTCGCCGGGAACAGGAAGCCCTCGATGCTCCTGGCGACCTGCTTCTTGTCCTGCCGGGTGAACCACACGTCGCCGAGGCCGAGCGCCTTGGTGTCGGCGGCGGCCTTCTCGAACTCCTCGTAGGGGATCTTGGTGACCTCGGAGAGCTTCTTGAACGTTTCGACGTAGGTGAGGCCCTCGGGGAGGGTGACCTTGTTGACCAGGCGGCTCTTCGGGTCGAGCATCAGCGACAGGGCCTGCTCCGCGGCCATCTGCTTGCGCAGCTTGTAGAAGCCGGGCTGCAGCTTCTTGCTGCGCTCGTCCTTCTTCGCGGCCTCGATGAACGCCTTCGCACTCTTCACGACATCCTTTTCCGCCAGCGTGGCGGCGATGTCCGCGGCATACTGGTCTGGAAGGACCTCGACCGTCACTTCACCGGTGCCGCCGCCGTTGTAGTCGGCAGCGGTGAACATGTCCTTGATCCGGTCCACGCCGATGAAGGCCCCATATGCGAGCCCGCCGAAGACCAGCAGGCTGAGGAAGAGCGCGACGAAGGTCCTTCCGCCGCGGCCCTTGCGCTTGCCGCGCGGGGACACGGCGCGGCGCCGATGTCTGCTGGGCCGTTCCTCGTCGTCCCAGCCCAGGTCGAGCTCGCCCATCTGTCCTTCGCCTCCTGGCACTCAGCCGCGAACGGCCCGTCGCGCGTCGAGCCATCGTTGCAGGATCTCCACCGCGGCCACCTGGTCGATGACCGCGCGTTGCCGCCTGCCCCGGACGCCACGCTCCGACAGCCTACGTGTTGCCGCCGCGGTGGACATCCTCTCGTCCGTCAGCAGCACCGGCACGGGGTCCGCCAGCTCGGCCAGCCGGTCGGCGTATTGCCTGATCAGGACCGCTGCGGGCCCTTCCTTGCCGGCCAGGTTGATTGGCAGGCCGACAACGATCTCGACCGCTTCGTGCTCCGCGAGCAGTCGCAAGATTTCCGACATGTCCGAAGGAATACGATCACCCTCGGTGACCAGATCGCGCGGCAGGGTGGCGACGGGAGTCGCGAGGATCCCGTCGGGATCGCACAGCGCCACCCCGACGCGGACGCTGCCGACGTCGATGCCGAGACGTCGACCACGGACCCACGGCTGCGCTCTCACGCCCGTCACCCTATGCGGCCCGCGCATCCCGTGAACGCCCGCGGGTAGGTGAATCGATGAATTCACCTACCCGCATACGCGACAACGACTACAGCGCGCGCTCGACCGCCGCGAGCAGGTTCGCGGCCTCCGCGGCCGGCACGCCGCCGCCCTGGGCGAGGTCGGCGTTGCCGCCGCCACGGCCGGACAGGGCGCCCTTGACCAGGTCACCGGCGGACAGGCCGCGGCTCTTCGCGGCCGCGTTGAGGCCGACGACGAGCGACGCCTTGCCGCCGGCGCGGGCGGTGACGGCGACGACCGCGGGCCGGTCCGCCGGGATCCGGCCGCGGATCTCCTGCACCAGGGTCCGGACCTCGTTGGCGGAGGTGCCCTCGGGCGCCTCGGTGCCGACGTACGCGACGCCCCGGATGTCCTTGGCCGCGTCGGCGAGCCCGCCGGCGCCGGCGAGGACGAGCTGGGTGCGCAGCTTCTCCAGCTCACGCTCGGCGTCGCGCAGCTGCGCGACGGTCTGCTCGACCCGGTCCGCGACCTGGTCGCCGGGGACCCGGAACAACTCGGCCAAGCGGGACACGAGGACGTGCTCACGGGCCAGGTGACCGAAGGCGTCCAGACCGACGAGCGCCTCGACCCGGCGTACCCCGGAACCGATCGACGACTCGGACAGGATCTTCACCAGGCCCAGCTGGCTGGAGCGTTCGACGTGGGTGCCGCCGCACAGCTCGCGGGCGTAGTCGCCGACCTCGACGACGCGGACCTCGTCGCCGTACTTCTCGCCGAACAGCGCCATCGCGCCGAGCTTGCGGGCCTCCTCCTGCGAGGTGATGAACGCGTTGACCAGCAGGTCACGCAGGAGCACCTCGTTGACCTGCTGCTCGACGTCGTGCAGGACGCTCTGCGGGACGGCGCCGGGGGTGTTGAAGTCGAACCGGAGCCGGCCGGGCGCGTTGAGCGAACCCGCCTGCGTCGCGGACTCGCCGAGGAAGTTGCGCATCGTCTGGTGGATGAGGTGGGTCGCGGTGTGCGCCCGGGACACGGCCCGCCGGCGGGCGGTGTCGATCTCGGCGAACGCCGACTCGCCGGGCCGGATCTCGCCCTCGAGGACCTTGACCCGGTGCACGATCAGGCCGGGCAGCGGCGTCTGCACGTCGAGGACCTCGACCTTGCCGCCGCCGGTGGTGATGACGCCCAGGTCGGGCATCTGGCCGCCGCCCTCGGCGTAGAACGGGGTCGCGTCCAGCACCAGCGACACCTCGTCACCGACGGTCGCGGCGGCGACGCCGAGCAGCGAGCGCACCGACGACTCGCGGGCGACCTCGCGGTACCCGGTGAACTCGACCGGCCCGCCCTGCTCGAGCGCGGCGCGGAACTGCGACAGGTCGGCGTGGCCGGTCTTGCGGGCCTTGGCGTCGGCCTTGGCGCGGGTCCGCTGCTCCGCCATGAGCCGGCGGAAGCCGTCCTCGTCGACGGTGAGGCCCTGCTCGGCGGCGATCTCCAGGGTCAGGTCGATCGGGAAGCCGTACGTGTCGTGCAGCTGGAACGCCTTGTCGCCGGCGAGCACAGCGCCACCCGCGGCGCGCGTGTCCGTGACCGCCTGGTCCAGGATCGTCGTCCCCGCCCGCAGCGTGGACAGGAACGCCTCCTCCTCGCCGTACGCGTAGGAGGAGATCCGGTCGAAGTCCGCGGCCACCTCCGGATACGACGGGGCCATGCAGTCCCGCGCGATCGGCAGCAGGATCGGCAGCGCCGGCCCCTCGTGCCAGCCCAGCAGGCGGATCGAGCGGATCGCGCGGCGCAGGATGCGGCGCAGCACATACCCGCGGCCCTCGTTCGACGGCGTGACCCCGTCGGAGATCACCATCAGCGCGGTCCGGACGTGGTCGGCGATCACGCGCAACCTGACGTCGTCCGGGTGCGACTCGCCGGCGACCTTCGACGTCGCCTGCCCGTAGCGCTTCCCGGTCATCTCCGCGGCCTTGGCGAGGATCGGGTTGACCTCGTCGATCTCGTACAGGTTGTCCACACCCTGCAGGATCGACGCGATGCGCTCCAGGCCCATGCCGGTGTCGATGTTCTTGTTCGGCAGCTCACCGACGATGTCGAAGTCCTCCTTCGACCGCACGTTGGTGATCTCGTACTGCATGAAGACCAGGTTCCAGAACTCCAGGTACCGGTCCTCGTCGACCTCCGGGCCGCCCTCCTTGCCGTAGGCGGGGCCGCGGTCGTAGTACAGCTCCGAGCACGGGCCGGCCGGGCCGGGGATGCCCATCGACCAGAAGTTGTCCTTCTTGCCGCGGCGCACGATCCGCTCCGCCGGCAGGCCGGTCTTCTTCCACAGCTCGATCGCCTCGTCGTCGTCGAGGTAGACCGTCGCCCAGATCCGCTCCGGGTCCAGGCCGAAGCCGCCCTGGTCGACCGGGTTCGTCGACAGCTCCCAGGCGAGCTTGATCGCGCCTTCCTTGAAGTAGTCGCCGAAGGAGAAGTTGCCGTTCATCTGGAAGAACGTGCCGTGCCGGCTGGTCTTGCCGACCTCGTCGATGTCGGGGGTGCGGATGCACTTCTGCACCGACGCCGCCCGCGGGTAGGCCGGGGTGCGCTGGCCGAGGAAGAACGGCACGAACTGGACCATGCCGGCGTTGATGAACAACAGGTTCGGGTCGGCGATCGCCGGCAGTGGCGCGCTCGGCACGACCGTGTGCCCCGCCGCCTCGAAATGGGCGAGGAAACGACGCTTGATCTCCGCGGTCTTCATCGGTGCTGCCGGCCTTCCGGGTAAAGGTCTTCGTCGAGGGTCGAACCATCGGTGAACGCTGCGTGGATCTCGGCCTCACGCTCGGCCATGCCGTCGCGGACGTCGTCGACGAACCCGCGGATCGATCCGGCGAACCCGGCAGCCGAGTCACGCGCCTGCGCGGCGATGCCCTGCGGCGTGAACGCCTGCGCCTTCTTCGTCACCGCACGGACCACCAGCGCTCCGACGGCAAGTCCGATCCCGAGCCACAGCAACCGCCGCATGGCTCAACCTCTCTGTTCTCGTTTTGGATGGTGTACAGGCAGCGCCCGGCCGGACTAGGCCCGCTTACGCCGCGACTGCTTGATCTGTTCCCGCACCTCGGCCTCGTCGGCGGCGGCGCGGCGGTTCGCGGCGGCCTTGCGCACGCCGTAGCCGAACGCGGCGACCTTCACGAGAGGGTTCGCCGCGGCCGCGCTGACCACTGTGGACAGGTTGGCCACGTTGGCGCTCACGTGCGACACGTTCTCGGTGATCGTGTCGATGCGGGCGAGCTGCATGTTGACCCCGTCAAGCGTGGTGTGCACCTGGTTCAGGGCGACGTTGACGTTGTCGATCGTCATGTTGACCCGCTCCAGCATCGGGGTCGTCTGGTCCGCGACGTCGCGCAACGCGCCGGTGGCCGCGTCGATCGTGTGCCGGACCCGGAGGATCGGCACGGCGAGCACGAGCACGAGCACGAAAAACCCACCCGACGCCACCAGCGCCGCGATACCGCCCACGGACACGGACACGCCCGACCTCCTTCACCCGCGTGGATGCGCTCATCCAACGGAGGAACCCTACCCTCCGTGATGTAGCAGCGCTTCTCGACCGGCCGGTATCGCCGTCAGCCGCCGCCCTGCGTCCCGCCCGGGCCGTAACTGATCCGGTTGAAGACTTTGATGGTGGCCACTGCCAGTGGGCAGATCGCGGTCGGTGCCGGGCCGGGGCTGTCCAGCTCGGACGGCTGCGGACCCGGATCCTGCGTCATGGCGGTGCTCGCCGGTGAGCTGGCCGGCGCTTTCGCCGTCGGCTTCCCGGGTGATGCCGGCGGCTGGGACGGGTTCACCGTCGGCCGGGCGTTCTTCACGTCGCAGACGGCGGCACGTACCCACAGGTCGAGGACGTACTCGTCGCGCTGCCAGCACGTCTCGATCCCGTCGACGCCCTCCGCCTGGCAGTCGGGGATGTCCCACTCGACCCAGCCGGCGTCCTTGAGCTTGCCGACGAACGCCCGGTTGGTCTCCTCCGGCCCGCGCGCCGACTCCCAGGTCCGCTGCCGGGACCGGCACTCGCGGATGCACCACCGGCTGCCCAGCGCCCCGTCGGTCGGGTTGCGCGCCGCCCACTCCGGCAGGTTCAGGTTGTCCAGCTCCACGAACACCGGGTCCCTGGTGAACTCGCGGATCACGAAGAACGCCGCGGGCGCGCTGACGACCGCGAGGACCACGAAGATGATCGTCGCGAGCCGCAGCTGCCGGACCCGCTTGGCCTGCGCCAGCTGCAGCAGCCCGAACGGCGCGATCTGCGTCGTGGACTCCCAGTCGAACGCGCCCGGGGTGGTGGCCGTCCCCCGGTACGTGGTCGCCGGGTTCGGGTCGAATCGGGCCAGGTCCACGAACGGTTTCGGGGGCGCCTCGCCGGGCTGCCTGGCCACACCGTACGGCGACGGCCGCCCACCGGGACCGCCGGGACCTTGCGGCCCACCGTGGGGTCCGCGCTGCTGCGGCCCGCCGCGGGACGCGCCCTGCGGGCCGTTGCCCCGCTGGAACCCCGGCGAGCCGGGCTCCTGCGGACCGCCACCCGGATGCGACCGCCCCTGCGGCCCGGCACCCTGCGGCCCGACACCGTGCGGACCCGCGCCCTGCGGACCCGCGCCCTGCGGCCCGGCACCGCGCGAGCCCGCGCCTTGCTGGTCCGCACCGTGCGGCCCGGAACCGTGGGCTGCGGCGTTGTGCGGGCCGCCACCCTGCCCGCGGGCGCGGAGGTCACCGCTCGGACCGCGGCCGTGGGCGTCACCACTCGGACCGCGGCCGTGGGCGTCACCGCCCTGACTACGGCCGTGGGGGTCACCGTGCTGCGGGGCGGCGCCGGCGGGCGTGGCCTGGAACGGGGCGCCGGCCTGCGCGCGCCCGCCACGGCCCGGCGCCCCGGCGGGGCCCGCGTCGGCGGCGAACCGACTGGTCAGCTCGGCACCGGACCCGCCGCGACGCTGGGCCGGCGGGGCCGATTCGTTGGCAAACCGGCCGGGACCGTCGCCGGCGGCCGCCTCGAACGCGCGGCGCCCGCCGCTCTGCTCCAGGTCGGGCTCGCCCCGACGCGGCTCGGGCACGGCCCGACGACCACGGGACGGCGACTCGTCATCGACGCGCGACTCCGGCACGGCCCGACGGCCACGCGACGGCGACTCATCGTCAACGCCTGGCCCGGGCACCGCCCGACGACCACGCGACGGCGACTCATCGTCAACGCCTGGCCCGGGCACCGCCCGACGACCACGCGGCGGCGACTCGTCGTCGGCGCGCCGTTCGTCGATGGGCGCGCGGTGCCCACCGGCCGGGGCTTCCCGGGCCGGGGAGTCCCACGCCGACGGCGCACCGCCTGGCCCCGCGACCGGCCCGGTGTGCGGAACGGCACCGGATCCGGCAGCAGGCCCCGCACCGGGCAACGACGTGCGGCCGGTGCCGGACACCGGCGGACGACCGGCGGGGGCGGCACCCGCGCCTCTCGCCCCGGGGTCTCCCCCGGGCGTGGACGGGCGGCCGGTGCCGGACGCGGCTCCGGGCACGGCGGTGCGGCCCGTGGCCGGCGCGGCACCGGGAGCGGCGGCACCGGGAACGGCGGCACCGGGAACGGACGAACGACCGGTGCCCGCGCCACGGCCCATGGGCTCGCCGCCCGGGACGGACGCGCGCCCTCCGGACGGTGCGCCACCGGGGGCGGCGGCGCGCGGTGCGGACCCGGACGGCGATCCGGTGCCCGCGGCGGGACCCGGGCCGGTCGCCGGCTCGCGGCGGCCCACGGGGTCGGCCTGCGGCTGCCAGGGGCTGGTGTCGGGCGCACCGCGGCGCCCGGTCGTCGGGGGCGTCTCGGGGGCCGCGCGGCGCCCGGTGGACTGGGACGTCTCCGGCTGCCACGGCGGCTCCGGCACGCTGCCCCGGCCGCGGGCGGGCACACCACCGGACGGCGACTCGCGCTCCGCCTCACCGCGACCAGCGGCCCGCCCGTCGCGCCAGCCGGGGGCCGGTTCGGCGGCCGCGCGACGCCCACCGGCGGGAATGCCACCCGACGGCGACTCACGGTCCGCCGCGCGACGCCCACCGGCGGGAATGCCGCCGGACGGCGACTCGCGCTCCGTCTCGCCACGGCCCGCGGCCCGGCCTCCGGACCAGGCGGTGGTCGGCTCGGCGCCGCGACGACCGGCCGCGGGCACACCACCGGACGGCGACTCGCGGTCCGGTTCGCTCCTGCCGGCGGCGGGCCGCCCGGCCTGCCACGCACCGGTCGCCGGCGCCTCCCGCTCGGCGGGACCGCGGCGGCCGGCCGCAGGGATACCACCCGACGGCGACTCGGCCGGACCGCGGCGGCCGGGGCCGGCTGCGGGGATGCCGCCCGACGGGGACTCGCGCGGGGCGTGCCAGGCCTGGGTCGGCTCGGCCGGGCGCGGCGGGTCGGCGCGGCGGCGCGGGTCCGCCGGCGGCTGGTCCAGCACGTCGCGGTCGCCGGGGCGCGCGGCGGCCGGGGGCTGCTGGAGGACGTCCTCGTCGCCTCGGGCGTTGCGGAGTTCGGCGAGCCAGCCGAGGTCCTCGTCGCTCGGGCCTTCTTCGGCCTTGCCGCGGCCACGCCGCTTCTTGGCCTCGTCTCGACCCGATGTCACCGGTGCCGCTCCTCCACCATGCTGGTCGCGCCGTCGTCCGCCGGTCCTGCTGCTGGCTCTGTGGTCCCCCGCACGATACGCCGCAGCTTCGGCAATCGTTCCGCCACAGCGCGCTCCGCGCCATGGCCCGTAGGGCGGTAGTACTCCCGGTCGTCGAGCCCTTCCGGGGCGTACCGTTGCTGGACAACGCCTCGGACGTCGTCGTGGGGGTATTTGTACCCTTTGCCGTGGCCGAGCTTGGATGCACCGCTGTAGTGCGAATCGCGTAAATGCGCGGGAACTGCACCACCGTGTCCGGCGTGGACGTCGGACATCGCGGCGCCGATCGCGGCGACGACCGCGTTGGACTTCGGGGCGAGCGCCAGGTGGATCACCGCCTGGGCGAGGACGATCTGGACCTCGGGCAGCCCGACGAACTGCACCGCGTGCGCGGCGGCCGTCGCGGTCTGCAGCGCGGTCGGGTCGGCCATGCCGATGTCCTCGCTGGCGTGCACGATGAGGCGCCGCGCGATGAACCGGGCGTCCTCCCCCGCGACCAGCATCCGCGCCAGGTAGTGCAGGGCCGCGTCGACGTCCGAGCCGCGGATGCTCTTGATGAACGCGCTGGTGACGTCGTAGTGCTCGTCGCCGTCCCGGTCGTAGCGCAGCGCGGCCACGTCGATGGCCTGCTCGGCGGTGGCCAGGTCGACCTGGGTGGCCCCCTGCGCGAGCGCCGCGCCCGCGGCCGCCTCCAGGGCCGTGAGGGCCTTCCTGACGTCGCCGTCGGCGAGGCGCACCAGATGCGCCTCCGCGTCGGGCGCGAGCGTCACCCGGCCGTCGAGCCCGCGGGCGTCCGCCACGGCGCGGCGCACGAGGGCGCGCACGTCGTCGTCGGTCAGCGGTTTCAGCGTCAGGTGCACGCAGCGCGACAGCAGCGGCTTGATGACGGAGAAGAACGGGTTCTCGGTGGTGGCGGCGAGCAGCGTGATGGTGCGGTCCTCGACGGCGGCGAGCAGCGAGTCCTGCTGGGTCTTGCTGAAGCGGTGCACCTCGTCGATGAACAGCACGGTCGGCGGCCCGCCCCGGCGCCGTTCCTTGCGGGCGACGTCGATGACCGTGCGCACGTCCTTGACCCCGGCGCTGAGCGCGGACAGGGCCACGAACTTGCGGTCGCCGGCTCCGGCGACCAGGTGGGCGACGGTCGTCTTGCCGCAGCCGGGCGGCCCGGAGAGGATCACCGACATCGGTGAGTCACCGGTGACCAGTTGCCGCAGCGGCGACCCGGCGACGAGCAGGCGTTCCTGCCCGACCAGCTCGTCCAGGGTCCGCGGGCGCATCCGCACCGCCAGGGGCGCGTCGGAGGCGACGTCGTCGAAACCGCCGGGGAGCGCGGGGTCTGCGCCGCCCGGTGGGTGCACCTCAAACAAGCCGTCCACGGCCCCAGACCCTACATGTTTGCGCTGCGAAAGAGCTTGATCAGACGGTACGGAGAGTAAGCCCCAGCAGTTTCCCGGCGACGGACGAGTCGAGGACGACCTTGCCGGGTCGGTGCAGTCCGCTCGCCACAAGGGTGGACGCGGGCACCGCGGACGGGTCGATCCCGTGCCGCTCGGCGACCCGGACGCCCAGTTCGTGGCGGGACAGTGCCTCGGGACCGGCGACGTTCAGCACGCCCGCGTAGTCGGTCGCGGCCAGGGCCACCAGGGCCGCGGCCAGGTCGTCGACGGCTATGGGGCAACGGATCTCGTCGGTGAACAGCGCCCCGTCGGCGGCGCCGGAAGCCAGGTCGAGGCAGGTGCGCTCGTGCCGGGACAGTTCGCCGCGGCCGCCGGAGACGATCAGCGACGTGCGGACCAGGGCGGCGCCCGGGTCGACGGCGGCGACGGCCTCCTCGGCGGCGGCCTTCGCGGCGCCGTAGTCGAACACCGGCGACGGCACGTCCGCCTCCGTGTACGGTGCGTCACGACCCGCGAAGATCGCGTCGGACGAGACGTGGACGAGCCGCGCGCCGACGGAGCTGGCGGCAACGGCGACGTTCGCGGCGCCGGCCGCCACCACCGGCCACAGGTCCTCGGGTGCGCCACCCTTGTTGCCGAGGGTGGTGGCGGTGTGAATGACCGTCGCGGGCCGTAGCACCGCGAACAACGCTGTCAGCGCGCCCAGGTCCCTGATGTCCACCCTGGGCGCCGGCACCGCCGCGCACCGGGCGGCGACGGCGCCTCCGAGATATCCGGAGGCGCCGGTCACGAGCACCGTCAAGCCTTGGCCCCTGATTCCGTGGCCGGCTTGGGTTTGCCGTCGACGCCCGCCTCGGCGCGCTGCTGCGCGGTGATCGGGGTCGGGGCGCCGGTCAGCGGGTCGAAGCCGCCGCCGGTCTTCGGGAACGCGATCACCTCGCGGATCGAGTCGGCGCCGGACAGCAGCATGCAGATGCGGTCCCAGCCGAAGGCGATGCCGGCGTGCGGCGGCGGGCCGTACTTGAACGCCTCGAGCAGGAAGCCGAACTTGTCCGCGGCGTCCTCGGCGCCGATGCCGAGGATGTCGAACACCCGCCGCTGCACGTCACCGCGGTGGATACGGACCGAGCCGCCGCCGATCTCGTTGCCGTTGCAGACGATGTCGTACGCGTAGGCGAGGGCCTCGCCCGGCGACTCCTCGAACCGGTCGATCCACTCGCGGTTCGGCGAGGTGAACGGGTGGTGCACGGCCGTCCAGCCCTTGGCGCCGCCGCCGGTGCCGCCGGCGTCGGGGTCGGTCGGCTCGAACATGGGCGCGTCGACGACCCAGCAGAACGACCACGCCGACTCGTCGACGAGCTTGGCCCGCTTCGCGATCTCGATGCGGGCCGCGCCGAGCAGCTCCTGCGCCTCGCGGCGTTCGGTGGACGCGGCGAAGAAGACCGCGTCGCCGGGCTTCGCGCCGACCGCGTCGGCCAGGCCGCCGAGGTGCTCGGCGGTGAGGTTCTTCGCGACCGGGCCCTTCGGCTCGCCGGTCTCGGCGTCCAGGACCACATACGCAAGGCCACGCGCGCCGCGCGCCTTCGCCCAGTCCTGCCAGCCGTCGAGCTCCTTGCGGGTCTGCGCGGCGCCGCCGGGCATGACGACCGCACCGACGTAGCCACCGGCGTCGATCGCGCCGGCGAAGACGCGGAACTCGGTGCCGCGCAGGTAGTCCGTCAGCTCGGTGAGCTCGACGGAGTAGCGCAGGTCAGGCTTGTCGGAGCCGTACCGGGCCAGGGCGTCGTGCCAGGTCAGCTTCGGGATGTCGGCGGTGATCTCGTGGCCGGCGAGGTCGGACCACAGGGCCCGCACGATCGCCTCGCCGAGCTCGATGATGTCGTCCTGGGTCACGAACGACATCTCGATGTCCAGTTGCGTGAACTCCGGCTGCCGGTCGGCGCGGAAGCCTTCGTCGCGGTAGCAGCGGGCGATCTGGTAATACCGCTCCAGGCCGCCGACCATGAGCAGCTGCTTGAACAGCTGCGGCGACTGCGGCAGCGCATACCAGGTGCCGGGCTGCAGCCGGACCGGGACCAGGAAGTCGCGGGCGCCCTCGGGCGTGGACCGGGTCAGGGTCGGCGTCTCGACCTCGACGAAGTCACGGTCCGCGAGGAGGTTGCGGGCGATCTGGTTGGCCCGGGAGCGCAGCTTCATCGCCTTGTGCGGGCCGGAGCGGCGCAGGTCGAGGTAGCGGTACCGGTAGCGCACGTCGTCGCTGGCGGCGTCGCCGTCGTCGACGGGCAGCGGCAGCGGCGCGGCCTCCGACAGCACCTCGAGGGCGGTGGCGACGACCTCGACCGCGCCGGTCGGCAGGTCGGGGTTCTCGTTGCCGGCCGGCCGGGCGCGCACCTCGCCGGTGACGAGCACGCAGTACTCGTTGCGCAGCGCGTGCGCGACCTGCATGTCCTCGCGGAAGACGACCTGGACCACGCCGGAGGCGTCCCGGAGATCCACGAAGATCACGCCGCCGTGGTCGCGCCGGCGGGCCACCCAGCCGGCGAGCGTCACGGTCGTGCCGGCGTCGCCGGCCCGCAGGGCGCCGGACTGATGGGATCGGATCACGGGAGGTCTCTCTCCTTCGGGTGTGGGCAGGTCCTGGCACTAGCTCTGGTCATTCTGTCACCGCAGGGTCGGGGCGATGTCCTCGGCCGGGGGCGCCCACCCTTCGGCGTCGACCTGCTCCCCGCTGCGGATGTCCTTCACCTGATCCGGGTTCTCCCCGTTGGCGGGGAACCAGACGAACGGGATGCCCCGTCGTTCCGCGTGCCGGATCTGCTTGCCGAGCTTCGCGGGCACGGGTGCCACCTCCGTCGCGATGCCCCGGGCGCGCAGCGAGGCGGCGATCCGGTTGCTGACGGCGCGCTCCTCCTCGCTCCACAGCGCGACGAGGACGGCGGTCGGCACGGGCCGGGAGACGCTCAGCGCGTCGGCCTTGAACAGCAGCCCGAGCAGCCGGGACACGCCGATGGAGATGCCGACGCCGGGGAAGACGTCCTTGCCGGCGCTGGCGAGGTTGTCGTAGCGCCCGCCGGAGCAGATCGAGCCGAACTGCTCGAAGCCGGCGAGCTCGGTCTCGTAGACGGTGCCGGTGTAGTAGTCGAGGCCACGGGCGATCTTCAGGGTCGCCTGGACCAGGCCGGGGCTGTGCTCGCGGGCCGTCTCGACCACCGCGGCGAGCTCGGCGATGCCCTCGTCGAGCAGCGGGTGCTCGACGCCGAGCTTGCGGACCTCGTCGACGAAGGACGCGTCCTTGGCCGAGATCCCGGCGAGCGCAAGGCAGGCGTCGGCCCGCGCCGCACCGTGCTTCTGGGCTATTTCGTCTTTTACGACACTCGGACCCACTTTGTCCAATTTGTCGACTATTCTCAGAATCTCTTCCGGGTCGTCGATCCCGAGGCCCCGGTAGAACCCCTCACACAACTTCCGGTTGTTCACCAGGATCGTGACCGGCGGGATCGGCAGCGCCCTGAGCGCGTCGCCGATGACCAGCGGGATCTCGGCCTCGTAGTGGGAGGGCAGGGTGTCACGGTCGACGATGTCGATGTCCGCCTGCAGGAACTCGCGATAACGGCCCGCCGCCGGCCGCTCCCCCCGCCACACCTTCTGGATCTGGTACCGGCGGAACGGGAACTGCAGCTTGCCGGCGTGCTCCAGTACATAACGGGCGAAAGGGACAGTCAGGTCGAAGTGCAGGCCGAGGCTCAGCTCGTCGACGTCGTCGTCGGTCGCCTGCAGGCGGCGCAGCGTGTAGACCTCCTTGGAGGTCTCCCCCTTGCGCAGCAGCTGGTCGAGGGGCTCGACCGCGCGCGTCTCCAGGGGCGAGAAGCCGTACAGCTCGAACGTGCGGCGCAGCCTGTCCAGGACCTGCTGCTCGGCCAGGCGCTGCTCGGGGAGCCACTCCGGGAACCCGGACAGCGGCGTGGGACGGGTCATCTGCTTCTACCAGCCTCGGTTTTGTGGCTTTTCGGACGCTTCGCGGAGGTACGGGTTGTAGGTGCGCTCGCGGCCGATGGTGGTCCCCGGTCCGTGGCCGGGCAGCACGACGAGCTCGTCGGGGAGCGTGAGCACCTTGTCGCGCAGGCTGGTCCACATCTGCGTCATGCTGCCGCCGGGCAGATCGGTGCGGCCGATCGAGTCCTTGAACAGCACGTCGCCGGTGAAGACCTCCTCGGCGCTGCGGAACATCACGGACCCGCGCGTATGGCCCGGCGCGTGGTCGACGATCAGCTCCAGCCCGGCTATCTTCAGGACCAGGCCGTCCTCGAGGGGCGCGACGTCCTCGGGCTCCGTCCAGGTCAGCCTGCCGCCGAACAACGACGTAAGGTCGGTGCCGAGCCCCTTGGTCGGGTCGGCGAGCATCTCGCCGTCGTCCGGGTGGATGTAGGCCGTGATGCCGCGCGCGCCGCAGACGGGCGTGACGGAGAACGTGTGGTCCAGGTGGCCGTGCGTCAGCAGCACCGCGGCCGGCTGGAGCCGGTGCTCGGCGAGGAGCGCGTCGAGCCGGTCGACGACCCCGATCCCGGGGTCGATGACAACGCACTGCTCACCGGGCGCGGGAGCGACGACATAGCAGTTGGTCCCGAACGCTTCGGCGGGAAAGCCGGCGACGAGCAAGACGGCGCTCCTCCCTGTCTATTTCCGCACAGAGATCCCTGTCAGACCCCTCAGACCCTATCCGGAGGTCAGGCACAGCGAACCGTGACCGGGCGGCGACCACCATTCCGGTTTCTACCCGTACACTCTGGCGGGCGTGTGACATGGCACCCAAACGTATTCCTGGAGGGGAGCACCGGTGGCTTCCAGTAAGAGCCGGCAACGCGCCTTGGCGCGGGCGAAGACCGAGCGGCAGATCGCCCGTCGGGCGGCAGCGGCGAGGCGTCGTCGGCAATGGCAGGCCGGCATCGGCGGGGCGGTGGCACTGACCCTGCTGGTCCTGGCCGTGATCTGGAAGACCGGCGGCTTCGACCCCGAGAAGATTCCGGTGGCGCAGTGTTCGTGGACGCCGGTCGATGCCGGTGACGGTGTCAAGGACGTCGGCAAGCCGCGGACCAATGACGTCGTCACCAACGGCGTGAAGACCATGAGCGTCGCGCTCACCCAGGGCACCGTGACCGTCAAGCTCGACCCGAGCAAGGCGAAGTGCGCGGTGGAGAGTTTCACGTACCTGGCCGGCAAGAAGTTCTACGACAACACTCCGTGCCACCGGCTGTATCTCGGCTCGCTCCTGCAGTGCGGCGACCCGTCCGGCAAGGGCACCGGCGGCCCCTCGTACCGCTTCCCGGACGAGAACCTCCCGCTGGCCGACGCGCCGTCTGCCGACCCCTCGGCCGACCCGAGCGCCGCCGCCGACAACACCGTGCTCTACCCGGCCGGGACCGTCGCCATGGCCAACTCCGGCGTCGACACCAACGGCAGCCAGTTCTTCCTGGTCTTCAAGGACGTCAAGCTGCCGCCGAACTACAGCGTCGTCGGCACGATCGTCGGCGGCATGGACCTCCTCACCCAGATCGGCGCCGCCGGCACGCAGCCTGGGGCCGACGGCGCGGTGACCAACGACGGCAAGCCGAAGACCGAGGTGAACATCACCTCACTGACGGTGACCGACGTCGCTCCGCAGGAGGAGCCGGCGCCCGCCCCGTCGGCGTCCACCTCGGCACCCGCGGCGTCGTCGTCCGCCTCGCCGGCCCCTTCGGCGAGCGCCTCAAGCAAGTCGTAACTCCACCCCTAATCCCTGCTGAGCAAGGAGTACCAACCGTGACCTCCAACCGGGACCGCCAGCGCGCCGCAGCGCGTGCGCGGCTGGAGCGGGAGATGGCCGACCGCGCCGAGCGCTCAGCCAGCCGACGGCGCAGGAACACGACGATCGCCGCGACGGCCGGTGGGTTGGTGGTCCTGCTCGGTGTGGCATGGCTGGTGGTCGTGATGACCAAGGGTGACGACAAGACGGAGCCCTCCGCCGCATCATCGGCCTCCGCGGCCCCGACCAGCTGCACCTGGCTGCCGCTGGTCGACCCGTCGGCGTCGCCCGCGCCGGAGATCCCCAAGGAGGTCAAGGACGTCGGCACCCCGCCGACGTCCGGCGAGCCCCGCACCGGGTCTCAGACCATGACCATGGACACCAGCGTCGGCACCATCAAGATCAAGGTGGACACCGCCAACGCCCCGTGCGCGGCGGCCAGCTTCACGTACCTGGCCAGCAAGAAGTTCTTCGACGGCTCGAAGTGCCACCGCCTGGTGACCCAGAGCATCTACGTCCTGCAGTGCGGCGACCCGTCCGGCACCAGCCTCGGCGGCCCGACGTACCGCTACGCCGAGGAGAACCTGCCGACCGGCCGCCGCCCCGCGTACACCGAGGGCATGGTCGCGATCGCCAAGACGCAGAACCCGGCCAGCAGCGGCAGCCAGTTCTTCATCGTCTACAAGGACATCGAGTCCCTGTCGGCCGACTACACCGTTCTCGGCCGCGTCACCGAGGGCCTCGACCTGGTCAAGAAGGTCGCCGAGGCCGGCACGGTCCCGGACCCCGCCGCCTCCGGCGACCCAGCCGCAGCCGCCTCCGGCGACGGCGCCCCGAAGACCGAGGTGAAGATCAACTCGCTGACCATGAGCGCCGCCAGCTGACGCTCCGCTCCACCCGTACCACCCGTTCCATCCGGAAGGGCCGCGGCACTCGCTCGTCGAGCCGCGGCCCTTCTGCTGTGCCGCCCCCGGATGGCCCCCAGGGTCTGCAGTGTGGCGGGCTCACAGCGGTGCCATCGTGCCGCAGCGATCGAAGTCGCGGATCGGCCGCGCCGGCGACCACGGGACGACTTCGATCTGGCCGTAAGCGAGCCATCACGACCGACTACGCGGAGCACAGGACGGGGAAACGGCCTCTCCGAAGCGCGCTCTCCAGGAACCGCCACCCCCGGCGGCGGTCCTCTCCGAAGTGGGCTCCAGGAAGCACTGGTCAGCCACCACACCCGCCCGCGATCGCGGGTCGCCCGAAGCGGGATGGCCAGCGGCCGTGCACCACGGCAGCCGAACCCCCTGAACTCGCCGGACTCGGCTCGACACAACCCGGCCCAGCCCAGCGTCATGGCCCAGCGTCATGGCCCAGCGTCATGGCCCAGCGTCATGGCCCAGCGTCACACGGTCCGACGTCACACGGCGTGGCGTCACACGGCGTGGCGCAGCGTCGCACCATACGGCGGGGCACAGCTTTCCTGGCCCCGGCGCAACGACCTGGACCATCTCCGCATCCCCAGGCCCGGCGCAACACGGCCAAACGCAACGCACGGCCAAACGCGACGCACGGCGCGACGGCGTACGGTCCGGCACGGCCCAGCGTGGCGCTGACCGGGCGGGGACCGGTCGGCGGGCGGACGAGCGCCGACCGACCGGTGGTGGTCAGGCGCCGGAGGTGACCCGGTAGGCGTCGTACACGCCGTCGATGCGGCGGACCGCGGCGAGCAGGTGGTTGAGGTGCTTCGGGTCGGCCATCTCGAAGCTGAACCTGCTGATCGCCACCCGGTCGCGGGTCGTCGTGACGGTCGCGGAGAGGATGTTGACCTTCTCCTCGGACAGGACGCGGGTGACGTCGGCGAGGAGCTTGTGGCGGTCGAGGGCCTCGACCTGGATGGCGACCAGGAAGGTGGAGGCGCTGGTGGGCTTCCAGTTGACCTCGAGGACCCGCTCCGGCTGCTCCTTGAGGTCGCCGGCGTTGGCGCAGTCGTCGCGGTGGACGCTGACCCCGCCGGAGCGGGTGACGAAGCCGAAGACGGCGTCGCCGGGGACCGGGGTGCAGCAGCGGGCGAGCTTGATCCAGACGTCGTCGACGCCGAGGACCTCGACGCCGGGGTCGGAGGCGGCGGTGCGGGTGCGGGACGGCCGGGTCGGGATGGCGGTCTCGGCGATGTCCTCGACGGCGCCCTCCTCACCGCCGTAGCCGGCGACGAGGCGCTGCACGATCGACTGGGCGGAGGCCTGGCCGTCGCCGACGGCCGCGTAGAGGGCCGCGACGTCGGCGAGGTGCAGCTCGCGGGCGATCGTCATGAGGGACTCGGAGGTCAGCAGGCGCTGCAGCGGCAGGCCCTGCTTGCGCATGGCCTTGACGATCGCCTCCTTGCCGGCCTCGATCGCCTCCTCGCGGCGCTCCTTGTTGAAGTACTGCCGGATCTTGGTGCGGGCCCGGGGGCTCTTGACGAAGCCGAGCCAGTCCTGGGTGGGGCCGGCGGTCTCCGACTTCGACGTGAAGATCTCGATGACGTCGCCGTTGGACAGCGTGCTCTCAAGGGGGACGAGCTTGCCGTTGACCCGGGCGCCGATGCACTTGTGGCCGACCTCGGTGTGCACGGCGTAGGCGAAGTCGACCGGGGTCGAGCCGGTGGTCAGCGCGATCACGTCGCCCTTGGGCGTGAAGACGTAGACCTCCTGGCTGGAGAGGTCGAAGCGCAGGGCGTCCAGGAACTCCGAGGGGTCGCTGGCCTCCCGCTGCCAGTCCAGCAGCTGCCGCAGCCACGTCATCTCGTCGATGTGGGCGGGCGGGCCGGCGATCGTGGCGTTCTTGGACTCCTTGTAGCGCCAGTGCGCGGCGATGCCGTACTCAGCGGTGCGGTGCATCGCGTAGCTGCGGATCTGCAGCTCGACCGGCTTGCCGGTGGGGCCGATCACGGTGGTGTGCAGCGACTGGTACATGTTGAACTTCGGCATCGCGATGTAGTCCTTGAACCGGCCCGGGACGGGCTGCCAGTTCGCGTGGATGACACCGAGTGCGGCGTAGCAGTCGCGGACCGTGTCGACCAGGATGCGCACGCCGACCAGGTCGTAGATGTCGCCGAAGTCGCGGCCGCGGACGATCATCTTCTGGTAGACGGAATACAGGTGCTTCGGCCGCCCGGTGACCTCGGACTTGATCTTCGCCGATTTGAGGTCGGTGGCGACCTTCTGGGTCACGGTGCGCAGCAGCGAGTCGCGCTGCGGGGTGTGCTCGGCGATGAGCCGGCTGATCTCGTCGAACCGCTTCGGGAACAGGGTCCGGAACGCGAGGTCCTCGAGCTCCCACTTGATCGTGTTCATGCCGAGCCGGTGCGCGAGGGGCGCCAGGATCTCCAGGGTCTCCTTGGCCTTCTGCTCCTGCTTGGGGCGGGGCAGGAAGGTCAGGGTCCGCATGTTGTGCAGCCGGTCGGCGAGCTTGATGACGAGGACCCGCGGGTCCTTGGCCATCGCGACGACCATCTTGCGGATCGTCTCGGCCTTCGCGGCGTCGCCGAGTTTGACCTTGTCGAGCTTGGTGACGCCGTCGACGAGGAGCGTGACCTCGCCGCCGAAGTCGACCTGGATCCGCTCGATGGTGTATTCGGTGTCCTCGATCGTGTCGTGCAGCAGCGCCGCGACCAGGGTCGTGGTGTCCATGCCCAGGTCGGCGAGGATCGTGGCGACGGCCAGGGGGTGCGTGATGTAGGGGTCGCCGGACTTGCGGTACTGCCCCTTGTGGAAGTGCTCGGCCATGTCATACGCCCGCTGCAGCAGCCGCACGTCGGCCTTGGGGTGGCTGGCCTTGTGCTGCGCGATGAGCGGCTCGAGGACCTCGCTGACCGACGGGCTCTGCCACGGCGCGTTGAACCGGGCCAGCCGGGCGCGGACCCGCCGGCCGGTCGGCGCGGCGCCGACCAGGCCCAGGGCGGCGCCGGTCATCGAGCCGGCCGCCTCGGTCAGGTCCTCGGTGTCCTCACCGAGATCGTCCACGACCCGCCGCGCCGGCTTGGCGGGGGCGGGGGCCGGGGCCGGCGTCGGAGTGACCCCGGCAAAGCCGGGGTCGGTGGAGCGGCGGTTGTGCTGCACGCCACCGTCGGGGGTCGGGAACTGCAGCACCACACCGCCTGCTTCGGCCGTCTCCGGCTCGGTGCCCTGCGGTGCCTGTTGCTGGTCGTCCTGCACGTGGACCGCCTCCGGTGTCGACGCAGCGCCCATCCGCTTGACCGTACCCCCCATCGGGGATGCGATGTCGCCGGTCACCGGCCACTCCTCATCGCCGTCAACGTATGAACCGCAAGCGTACCCGCCCCCACCGACATTCCCAGGCTCCAAAAGGCCTGAAGCCGGGTCAGGACACGGTCAGCAGGGCATGAACCGGACGAGGTGCGATCCTGGACCGGCCGCCGAGGAACCCGAGTTCCAGGATCACGCTGAAGCCGCTGACCCGGCCGCCGGCGCGTTCGACGAGTCCGAGGGTGGCAGCGGCGGTGCCCCCGGTCGCGAGCACGTCGTCGACCACGAGGACGCGCTCCCCCGCGACGAACGCGTCGTCGTGGACCTCGATGACCGCTTCGCCGTATTCGAGGGCGTAGCTCGCGGAGACGGTCGTGCGGGGCAGCTTGCCGGCCTTGCGCACCGGAACGACGCCCTTGCCGGTGGCGTACGCGACGGCGGCGGCGATCACGAACCCGCGGGCCTCGATCCCGGCGACGACGTCGAAGCTGTCCGCGCCGTGCTCGGCGATGATCGCGTCGATCACGGCCCGGAAGGCCGGGCCGTCGGCGAACAGCGGCATCAGGTCCTTGAACAGGATGCCGGGTTTGGGAAAGTCGGGCACGTCGACGACCTTGCCGGCGACCAGCTCCGAGATCTCCACGGGGTTACCTCCAAGGGCGGAACGCGGCACGGGCGCCGCTGCGAAGCGACGCCCGTGCCGGGTGAACGATGGGTGATGGAAGGTCAGCGCCGGCCGGAGCCCGGCCTGCCGCCGGCCCGGGGACGTTTCGCCTGGCCGGGACGGGCACCCGGGCGGGCGCCCGGCCGTGGTGCCGCACCCGCGAGCTCGGACCGCTCCGCCGACCCCGACCGGCCGATCGGCACGCCGTCGCTGTCGACGGGCGGCGCCTGGGTGGCCTGCTTCGCCAGGGCGACGCGGCGGTTCGCGACGCGGGACTCGTGCGCCTGCAGGCGCGGCTCGCGGACCTTGAACTCGGCGAGGACCGGCGTGGCGAAGAAGATCGAGGAGTACACCGCGACGCCCATACCGATGAACAGCACCAGACCGAGGTCCTTCAGCGTGCCCGCGCCGAGGAGGCCGGCACCGATGAAGAGCAGACCGCCGACGGGCAGCAGGGCGACCAGACCGGTGTTGATGGAGCGCATCAGGGTCTGGTTGACCGCGAGGTTGGCGGCCTCGGTGTAGGTGCTGTTGTTGTTGCCGGTGATGCCCCGGGTGTTCTCCTGCACCTTGTCGAACACCACGACGACGTCGTACAGCGCGAAACCGAGGATCGTGAGGAAGCCGATGACCGTCGACGGGGTGACCTCGAACCCGACGAGCGAGTAGACGCCGCCGGTGAGGACCAGGTTCAGCAGCAGCGACGCGAGCGCCGCGACGGCCATCCGCCACTCGAAACGGAACGCCAGGTACGCCGTCACCAGCGCCAGGAAGATCACCAGACTCTGCAGGGCCTTGGTGGTGACCTGGCCGCCCCAGGAGGTGCTGACGGCGCTGTCGCTGATCTGGGCCGGGTCGATGTTGAAGGTGTCGGCCACCTTCTCCTTGATCTCGGTCTGCCGGGCCGCGTCGGTGATCAGTTCGGTCTTGATGACGTACTGCTTGTCACCGACCGTCTGGCCCGTCTTGACCTCGACGCCGGCGTCGCCGAACGCCTTCTCGACCGAATCGAGCGAGCCGACGCTGACCGGCACGTTGTACTGGTTGCCGCCCTCGAACTCGATGCCGAGCGTGAAGCCCTTGAACACCATGCTGCCGATCGCGATCAGCAGGGCGATCCCGGCGACGGTGAACCAGAGCCGCCGGCGGCCGACGACGTTGACGTTGGCTTCACCACGGTAGAGCCGGGCTGCGATGCCACCTGTGCCGCTCATCGTCAGACCTCCTTCGGGCGGTTACGACGGGGGGCGGAGGGCGCCACACCGGTGCTCTGACGCTGCTCGACGATCCGGCCGAGGCCGGAAACCCTCGGTGACAAGAACGCTTTACTGCGCGCGAACAACGTCATGATCGGATGACGGAAGAGGAACACCACGACGAGGTCGAGGATGGTCGCGACGCCCAGGGCGAACGCGAAGCCCTTGACCGAGCCGATGGAGAAGAAGTACAGCACCGCGGCCGCGAGCAGGGTGATCGCGTTGGCGGAGATGATCGTGCGGCGGGCCCGGACCCAGGCGCGCGGGACCGCGCTGCGGGGGCTGCGCCCCTCCCGGATCTCGTCCTTGAGCCGTTCGAAGTAGATGACGAACGAGTCGGCGGCGACGCCCAGCGACACGATGAAGCCGGCGAACCCGGCGAGCGTCAGGGTGAAGCCCATGGTCCGGCCGAGCACGATCAGGGCCATGTAGACCATCGCGCCGGACAGCACCAGGCTGAGCGTGATGACCAGGCCGAGGAGCCGGTAGTAGAAGAACGAGTAGAGCACCACCAGCAGCAGGCCGATGCCGGCGGCGAGCACGCCCGCCTCCAGGTGCGAGCTGCCCAGCGTGGCGGAGATGCTCTGCGCGTCCTGCGGGACGAAGGACAGCGGGAGCGCGCCGTACTGCAGCTGGTTGGCGAGCAGCTCGGTGTCACGCTTGGTGAACGAGCCGGTGATCCGCGCGTCGCCGGGGATGACGCTCTCGATGACCGGTGCGGACACCACGGTGTTGTCGAGCACGACCGCGACCTGCGCGCTGTCGGTGCCGTTGTTCCACGCCTCGCGGGTCAGGTTGGTCCACTTGTCCTGGCCCTTGCTGCTGAACGACATCGTGACGATCCACTTGCCGTTCGTCGAGTCGATCGACGAGTCGGCCTTGGAGACGTCGGTGCCGAGCACCTTGGCGACGTCGAGCATGTACTTGGTGCCGGGCTCGCACGCGACGGCCTGCACCTTGTCGTCCCGGATCGAGCCGACCGGCCGGTTGTTGAGCTTGTCGCAGGTGATGTACGGGATGTTGTACTGGATGCCGGCCGGCAGGACGGCGACCTCTTCCGGGGTCAGCGTCTTGAACGGCGCGTAGAGCTGGGCCTTCGACGGGTCCGCGGACAGGTCGACCGGCGCGGTCTCCTGCGCCGCGGCGCCGAGGGCGGCCGCGCCGACCTTCTTCTCGACCTCGGCCCGCAGCTGCGCCACGTCGGGCGCCACGGGCGCCGCGGAGGTGGACGCCGAGGCGGAGGCGGACGCGGACGGCGCGGCGGAGGACGCCGGCGCCGAGGACGCGGGGGCGGACGCCGACGCGGACGGCTTGGCGCTGGCGGACGCCGAGGCCGACGCGGACGCGGGCGCGGACGCGGGCGCGGACGCGGGCGCGGACGCCGACGGCGAGGCCGACGCGGACGCCGACGGGTCGGTGCCGCCGGTGTCGCCGGTCGAGCCCAGCACCTTGCGGAAGCGCAGCTCGGCGGTCTGGCCGATCTGCTTCAACCGGTCGTCGCTCTTGCCCGGCAGGGAGACGACGATGTTGCTGTCGCCCTCGATGACGACCTCGGCCTCGGAGACACCGAGGCCGTTGACCCGGCTGTCGATGATGTCCTTGGCCGTGTTCATCTGTTCTTTCGAGGGCGGCTTGCCGGTGTCGGTCTTCGCCTGCAGCGTGACCGTGGTCCCGCCGATGAGGTCGAGGCCGAGGTTCGGCTCAAGCCGGTTTCGCCAGCCGCCGTCACCGCCGAACCACACCCAGATGGCGAGCAGAACGAAGATGGTGCCGAGCACACCGAGCTGACGGCCCGGGTGCATCGGTGCCTGAGGTTGTGCCACGGCTGTCGGGTCTCCCTGCACTAACGCCGGCGGGGTGCGCGGCGTGCTTGTTCGTCGTGGTGTCGGTCAGCCTGCGCTCAGTCCAGGGACTTGGGCGTGGTCCCGGGCGCCGGCGTCTCGTCGTCCTCCGTCTCGGTGGCGTCGTCGTCGACGGCGTCGTCGCTGACGGCCTTCTGGTTCACCTTGCCGATCGCGGCCTTGGCGTATCTGGCGGTGACGCCGGGCGCGATCTCCAGCAGGACGCTGTCTTCGTCGATGCTGCGAATGGTGCCATACAACCCACCGACGGTGATGATCTCGTCACCGATCCCCATGGCGGACTGCATGTTCTGGACTTCTCGGCGGCGGCGCTGCTGCGGGCGGATCATCATGAAGTAGATGAGGGCGAAGATCCCCACGATGAACAGCAGGGAGGTGTACCCACCGCCACCTGAACCCTGTGCCTCGGCGAACAGCACGATCATGGCCTTCCGGTCGGCTCGGGACCCAGGGGCCTGGGCGGACCGAGCGAAGTATGAAGTCCGCGCGGCGGACCGCGGCGAGTCTAGTCGGTGTGTCGGAAGACACGCAGACCGGCGTCTATCACGGTCCGATCACGACAGCTTGGGACGCTACGGCTCCAAGCTGAAAAGATCGGGCATTTGCGGCGATGTTCCCCCTGCGTGGCTCCCGCCACCGACGGTACCAGCGGGAACCGGCAGTCCAAGATGACGCCATGCACTCGGCGTGGCCACTCGCCCACGCGGAGTACGCGCGAGCAGTCCGGTGCGCAGCAGGAACGGTTCACAGACCTCTTCGACGGTGTCGGGTTGCTCACCGACGGCCACCGCGAGGGTGGACAGCCCGACCGGTCCCCCGCCCTGCCGGATCAGTGCCCGCAGCACCGCCCGGTCGAGGCGGTCCAGGCCGAGTTCGTCGACGTCGTACACGGCCAGGGCGGCCTTCGCCGCGGCCAGGTCGACCACCCCGGTGCCGCGCACCTCGGCGTAGTCCCGGACCCGGCGCAGCAGCCGGTTGGCGATCCGCGGGGTGCCGCGGGAGCGCCGCCCGATCTCGGTGGACCCCTCGTCGGTGATCGGCACGTCCAGGATCCGCGCCGAGCGGGCGATGATCAGCTCCAGCTCGTCGGGGTCGTAGAACTCGAGCTGGCCGACGAACCCGAAGCGGTCCCGCATCGGGCCGGTCAGCAACCCGCTCCGGGTCGTCGCGCCGACCAGCGTGAACGGCTCCACGTCGAGGGGGATCGCGGTCGCGCCCGGGCCCTTGCCGACCACGACGTCGACCCGGAAGTCCTCCATCGCGCTGTACAGCAGCTCCTCGGCCGGCTTCGCGATGCGGTGGATCTCGTCGATGAACAGCACGTCGCCATGGGACAGGCTGGTCAGCACCGCGGCCAGGTCCCCGGCCCGCTCGATCGCGGGACCGCTGGTCATCCGCAGCCCGGCGGACAACTCCGCGGCGACGATCATGGCGAGGGTCGTCTTGCCGAGGCCCGGCGGGCCGGACAGCAGGATGTGGTCCGGCGGGCTGCCGCGGCGCAGCGCGCTCTGCAGCAGCAGGTCCAGCTGCTCCCGGACCCGGTGCTGCCCGATCAGCTCGGCGAGCCGCTTCGGGCGCACGCTCTGCTCGGCGGCCTGGTCCTCCGCCGCCGCATACGCACTGACGAGAGGGTCGGTCACCGCAGCGTGCCCAGCATGCGGATCGCCTGCTTCAGCAGCACCGGCACCGGCGGGACGGTGCCGCCGTCGAGCTGCTCGGCGACGGCCGCGACGGCCTGGTCGGCCTGACCGGCGGTCCAGCCGAGCCCGGTGAGCGCCTGGCGGACCTGCTCGGCCCAGACCGCGCCGACGCCGACCCCGACGAGGGCCGCGCCGTCGCCGGGCAGCGCGCCGATCTTGTCGCGCAGCTCCAGGACCAACCGCTCGGCGCCCTTCTTGCCGATGCCCGGCACCCGGGTCAGCGTGGACGTGTCGTTGCTGGCGATCGCGCGGCGCACCACCTCCGGGGTGTGCACCGCGAGGACCGCCTGGGCCAGCCGCGGGCCGACGCCGGTCGCGGTCTGCAGCAGCTCGAACAGCTGCTTCGCCTCGTCGTCGGCGAACCCGTACAGCGTCAGCGAGTCCTCCCGCACGACCAGCGACGTGGCGAGCCGCGTCTCGTGCCCGACCCGCAGGTCGGCGAGGGTCTGCGGCGAGCACTGCACGGCAAGGCCGACCCCGCCGACCTCGATCACGGCCCCGTCCGGCGACACGGCGGCGACCCGCCCCCGCACACTCGCGATCATCGTGCTCTCCTCAGCGCCGCCTGGATGCGGTCCCGGGTGCCGCCCCTCCAGACATGACAGATTGCCAGAGCGAGGGCGTCGGCGGCATCGGCGGGCCGGGGCGCGACCGACAACCGCAGCAGCCGGGTCACCATCGCCGTGACCTGTGCCTTGTCCGCGGACCCGTTGCCGCTGACGGCGGCCTTGACCTCGCTGGGGGTGTAGGTCTGCACCGGCAGGCCGGCCCGGGCGGCGACCAGGATCGCGACCGCGCCCGCCTGCGCCGTGCCCATGACGGTGCGCACGTTGTGCTGGCTGAACACCCGCTCCACCGCGACGGACTCCGGGCGGTGCTCCTCGACGAGGGCGGTGAGCCGCTGGTCGAGATTGAGCAGCCGGTGCGCCAGGTCCAGGTCCGGGTCGCTGGTGACGACCTCGTAGTGCACGAGCTTGCACGGCCGGCCGGGCACGCCCTCGACCACGCCCACACCGCAGCGGGTCAGCCCCGGGTCGACCCCCAGCACGCGCACCCCAACCCCCTCATACGTGTGTTCGACACGATAGCGGACGCGTCGCACGGACCTAGAACACGACACACACACCGACTCCACCGAAGGTATGTGGGCGGGCCCCATGGGACGCGCGCACGAAGGCTCGTACGTTTCCCGCCATGACGACGCCACATCCCGTTCCGCCGCACCAAGTGGTCGCCTTGGACCTGCGTGGCCGGACCGCACTGGTGACCGGTGCGGGCAGCGGCATCGGCCGGGGTGTCGCCGTGCGCCTGGCCGCGGCCGGTGCCACGGTGGTGGCCGTCGACCGCGACGCCGAATCGCTGAAGCTGCTTGCCGACGATTTCGGTGTGGTACCGGTGGTCGCCGACCTTTCCGAACCCGACGACGCCGAGGAACGGCTCGCGGGCCACTGGCAGGCCGACATCCTGGTCAACAACGCCGGGCTGCAGCACGTCGCGCCGGTCGAGGACTTCCCGCCGGAGCGCTTCGCCTACATCCAGACCGTCATGGTCGAGGCGCCGTTCCGCCTGACCCGCCGGGTCCTGCCGCACATGTACGCCAGGGGCTGGGGCCGCGTCGTCAACATCTCCTCCGTGCACGGCCTGCGCGCCTCGCCGTTCAAGTCCGCGTACGTCACGGCGAAACACGCCCTCGAGGGCCTGTCCAAGACCGTGGCCCTGGAGGGCGCGCCGCACGGCGTCACCAGCAACTGCATCAACCCCTCCTACGTGCGCACGCCCCTCGTCGAGGGGCAGATCGCGGCGCAGGCGGCCGCCCACGGCATCGACGAGGCCGAGGTCGTGGAGAAGATCATGCTCACCAGCGCGGCGATCAAGCGGCTGATCGAGCCCTCGGAGGTGGCCGAGCTCGTCGCGTACCTGTGCAGCGACGCCGCCGGGTTCATCACCGGCACGTCGGTCGCGATCGACGGCGGTTGGACTGCGCACTGACCGTGCCCGCCCCTGGGCACCTAGCACAATGGGGGTGTGACGATGCTGGAGTACCTGGAGCTGCTCGCGCGGGAGGCCGCCGCGGTCGAGTTCGAGGGCCCGCTCGTCGCCGCCCGCAACGCCGGCCTGCCGCCGGACCGCCTCGCCGAGCTCGAACAGGCGAAGATCGTCGCCCTGCGCGTCCGGGCCCTGCTCGAACGCCGCCGGCGCCGCGAGGAGGAGCTCTCCGGGCTGTTCGACACCGCCAGCGACCTCGCCGGCCTGCGCGACGTCGACGCCGTCCTCGCCGCCATCGTGCACCGCGCCCGGACCCTGCTCGGCGCCGACGTGGCATACATGACGCTCAACGACGAACACCACGGCGACACGTACATGCGGGTCACCGACGGCTCGATCTCCGCCAAGTTCCAGGCCCTGCGCCTGCCCATGGGCGCCGGGCTCGGCGGCCTGGTCGCGCAGACCGGCAGCCCGTACGTGACGGCGAACTACCCCGAGGACGCCCGCTTCCGGCACACCGGCGACATCGACGCGGGCGTCGGCGAGGAAGGCCTCGTCGCGATCCTCGGCGTGCCGCTGCGGCTCGGCTCGCGCATCATCGGCGTCCTGTACGCCGCGAACCGCTCCGCCCGCCCCTTCGCCCGCGAAGAGGTGTCCCTGCTGGTGTCCCTGGCCGCGAACGCCGCCGTCGCGATCGACACCGCCCGCCTGCTCGGCGAGACCCAGGCGGCCCTGGAGGAGCTGTCCGCGGCCAACGGCATGGTCCGCGCCCACAGCGACTCCGTCGAACGTGCCGCCGCCGCCCACGACCGCATGACCGCCCTCGTGCTGCGCGGCGCCGGCGTCGAGGACATCGCCGAGGTCGTCACCGAGGTCCTCGGCGGGGCCCTGCTGGTCCTGGACGCCGACGGCCGCCGCCAGGCCAGCGTCGGCGCCCTGGAGCCCCCCGACGCGAGCGCCATCGCCGAGGCCCTCGCCGCGTCCCGGACGGAGGGCCGCAGCGTGCGCCGCGGCCCGCTGTGGCTCGCCGCGGTCGTCGCCGGCGCCGAGAACCTGGGCGCGCTCGTGCTGCGCCCAGACCGTCCCCTCGTCGACGCCGACCAGCGCATCCTGGAGCGGGCCGCGGTCGTCACCGCCCTGCTGCAGCTCTTCCGCCGCACGGTCGCCGAGGCCGAGGGCCGGGTCCGCGGCGAACTGCTCGACGACGTCATCACCCGCCCCGTCCGCGACGCCGACTCCCTGCGCACCCGCGCGAAACGCCTCGGCGTCGACCTGGACGCCCCGAGCGTCGTCGTGGCCGTCGGCGAGGACGCGGTCGCGGGCGGCTCCGCGCGGCAGCGTGCGGTGTCCTGGGCGCAGACGTACGCACAGGCCCGCGGTGGCCTCGCCGCCGCCCGGGACGGGCACGTGGTGCTGCTGCTGCCCGGTGACGCGGCCGGCCCGCTGGCCCGCACCGTCGCCCGCGACCTCGGCAAGCTCCTCGGCCGCCCGGTCACCGCCGGCGCCGGCGGTCCCGCGACGGGTCCGGCGGGCATCGCGGCCGCCTACCGCGACGCGGACCGGTGCGTCATCGCCCTGGCCGCGCTCGGCCGCGGAGGCGCCGGGGCCAGCACCGCCGAGCTGGGCTTCGTCGGGCTGCTGCTGGGCTCGGCCCCGGACGGCCGGGACCGCGACGTCGAGCAGTTCCTGGGCTCCACCATCGGGCCGGTCGTGGACTACGACGTGCGGCGCGGGACCGCGCTGGTGAAGACCCTCGAGGCGTACTTCGGGGTCGGCGGCAGCCTGGCCCGGGCCGCGGAGCTGCTGCATGTGCACGTCAACACGGTGACGCAGCGGCTGGAACGGATCGGGCAGCTGCTCGGCGCCGACTGGCAGAAGCCGGAGCGTGCGCTGGAGGTTCAGCTGGCGCTGCGCCTGCACCGGCTTCGCGCCTGAGCCGCGAACCGCAACCGCTGGATCACCACGGCCCCAGCTATATGTTGAAATTTCGGATGTGTCGGTCGGCGCCAGCCGGCCGACACATCCGAGGAAAGACGCCCGAGGAACGAGCCGCGCCCTTCGGGAAACGCCGGAACAACCTCAGGCGCGCGCCCCGCGGAGCACCGCGTCGACCAGGCGCTCCGCGAACTGCTCGTCGGACACGTTCGGGTTCCAGCGCAGGATGTTCTGCGCCAGCGTCGGCCCCGACAGCATGAGCAGCGTCAGCTCGATGTCGAGGTCCGCCCGCAGCTCCCCGCTCGCGATCCCCCGCCGCAGCACGCCCCGCATCACGTCCCGCCGAGGCTCGATGACCCCCTGATACACCCGGTGCATCTCCTCGCCCTTGGCGAGTTGCGGCAGCAGGCAGGCGGTGACCTTGCCGTAGTGGTCCATGCGCTTGGTCCGCATCCCGGCGATCAGGGTGACCAGGTCGTCGCGGACGGACTCGCCGGCCAGCTCCGGTGACGGGCCCTTCATGACGGCGACGGCGTCGATGAGCAGCGCCTCCTTGTTGGGCCAGCGGCGGTAGATCGTCGCCTTGCCCACGCCCGCCTTCGCCGCGACCGCCTCGATCGAGATCGCGTCGGCGCTCTGACCGCTGCTGAGCAGGTCCATGACCGCTTCGATGATGGCCTCGTCCGCGCGGGCGCTGCGGGGCCGGCCGGGACCCTTACGGTCCTGGTCGGCCACCGCATCCACGCTCGCCGTCGTCATGGCTTCCATTGTTGCCGAGTTCTCACCCGGAAGCCACACGCGGCTGGCTGGCAGGTCATCACACGTCTACCAGCTCGACACCCTGCTCCTCCGCGAGGCTCTCCGCGGTGGTGGGTGCGGGGGCGGTCGCCGGGCGCTTGCCCGGCAGCCAGACGAACGCGACGGCGGCACCGAGGACCGCGAAGACCGCGGAGCCGATCGCCGAGTAGTGCATCGCGGTGATGAAGGCGTCGTTGGCGTGCTGGATCAGCGCCTGCCCGGCGGGCCCGACGTTCGCCGCGACGCCGTACGCACCGGAGATCGACTCGTCGGCGACCGCCTTCGCGGCGGCCGGCAGGCCGGTCGTGGAGTCTTCGACGCCACTGCGGTAGTAGGAGCTGATGACGGCGCCGAGCGCGGCCACGCCGAGGGCGCCGCCGACCTGACGGATGGTGTTGCTGACGGCCGATCCGACGCCGGCCTTCTCGCGGGGCAGCGCGGCCATGATCGCCTCCGTGGCCGGCGGCATCACGTTGGCCATGCCGACGCCCATGACGAAGAACAGCGCGCCGACGACCCAGATCGGGGTGGTCGTGCCGATGAAGATCCAGCCGGTGAGGCCGAGCGCGACCAGGAGCAGGCCGGTGGTGCTGACCGCCTTGGGGCCGTAGCGCTTCACCATCGCGGCGCTGCGCGGGGCGAAGACCAGCTGGCCGAGCGCGAACGGCACGAACAGCGCGCCGGAGGCCAGGGGGCCGTAGCCGCGGACCAGCTGCAGGTAGAAGGCGCTGGTGAACATGGCGCCCATGGCGGCGAAGAAGACCAGGCCGATCATCGCGGTGGAGGCCGAGAACTGGCGGTTGGCGAAGAGCCGCACGTCCAGCGACGGGAACTCGATGCGGCGCTCGTAGATCACGAACGCGGCGAGCACGACGACCGCGGCGACCAGGGTGCCCCACGACTTGAGCTCGCCGAAGCCGGACTCGCCGCCCTCGATGACGCCGTACGTGAGCAGGGTCAGGCCGATGATCGACAGCAGGACGCCGACGAAGTCGATGCGGCCGGGCCGCGGGTCCTTCGACTCGGGGATGAGCACGCTGACCAGGATCACGCCGACGACCACGATCGGGACGTTGATCAGGAAGACCGAGCCCCACCAGAAGTGCTCCAGGAGCAGGCCGCCGACGATCGGGCCGATCGCGACGCCGAGACCGACGGCGCCGGCCCAGACGCCGATCGCCTTGCCGCGCTCGCGCGGGTCGAAGACGTTGGCGATGATCGACAGGGTCGACGGCATGACCGCCGCGGCGCCGAGGCCCATCAGGGCGCGGGCCCAGATCAGCTGGCCGGGCGTGTCGGAGTAGGCCGAGACCAGCGACGCGATGCCGAACAGCACGAGCCCGACGGTCAGCGAGATCCGCCGGCCGAGGCGGTCGGCGAGGATGCCGGCGGTGAAGAGCAGGCCGGCGAAGACCAGGGTGTAGGAGTTGATCGCCCATTCGAGCTCGCTCTGGGTGGCCCCCAGGCCGTGCTTCGGGTCGGCGATGGTGCGCATCGCGACGTTGAGCACGGTGTTGTCGAGCACGACGACGAGCAGGCTGATGACGAGCACGCCGAGGATGGCCCAGCGTCGAGGATGTCCGGTGTTGGCTGGTGCGGTTGTGGCTGCGTCCATGTGTGCATGCCCCCAGTGAGCGAACGCCTTACGATACGGAACAGTTCCGTATCCTCGACCAACCTAAGGGCTGGCGAAGCGATACGGAACCGTCTCGTATCAGAATGTGCGTACGGTCACAGCCGGGAATAGCGCCGTAACAGGGCCACCGCCGATCCCCACAGGCCGCGGCGGAAGAGCAGCACGACGAGCACGAAGATACCGCCGGTGACCAGGCCGATCAGCGTGAAGCCGGCCTGCGACAGCTGGTCCTCCAGGTTGACCACGAGCGCCGCGCCGACCACCCCGCCCCACAGCGTGCCGATGCCGCCGAGCACGACCAGGACCACGCCCTTGCCCGACGTCGTCCAGTGCACGACGTCCAGGGACACGAACCCGTGCGCGACCGCGAACAGCCCGCCGCCCAGCCCGGCGACGAACGCCGACAGGACGAACGCGAGGAGCTTGTACCGGTGGGCCGGATACCCAAGCGCCCGGGCCCGCGCGGGGTTGTCCCGGATCGCGACGAGGACCCGCCCGAAGGGCGAGTGCACGATCCGCCACGCGAGCAGCATCCCGAGCACCGCGATGGGCAGCGCCGCGTAGTAGAAGTAGTACGGGTCGGAGAGGTCCAGCCCGAACAGCTCCCGCGGCACGCTCTGCAGGCCGTTCTCGCCGCCGGTCACCGACGACCACCCATTGGCCACGAAGTACACCAGCTGCGCGAAGGCCAGGGTCACCATCGCGAAGTAGATCCCGGAGCGCTTGACCGCGAGGTAGCCGATCGGCGCCGCGAGGGCCGCCGCCGCCAGGGCCCCGCCGAGCACCGCGACCGGGAACGGCACGCCGAGGTGTGCCGCGATGAGCCCGGCGGTGTACGCCGAGGTGCCCCAGAAGGCCGCGTGTCCGAAGGACAGCAGCCCGCCGTACCCCAGCAGCAGATCGATGGCGACGGCGAACAGGGCCCAGCACAGCATGTCGACGGCGACCGCGGGGTAGAGCCCGTTCGGCAGCCACAGCGCCAGCAGCGCACCGGCGGTCAGCAGCAGCCAGCCGGCCCATCGGGGGGTGCGGACCCGTTGCAGCAGGAGCGAGGTCATGTCGGCAGTTCCTCCCGCCCGAACAACCCGGCCGGGCGGAACAGCAGCACCAGGGCCATGACCAGGAAGATGAGGGTCTGCGCGAGCAGGCCCGGGCCGTAGGCCTCGCTCCATGCCTGCAGCAGCCCGATCCCGAAGCCGGCGGCCACGGAGCCGAAGACCGACCCGAGACCGCCGATGACGACGACGGCGAAGACGCCGATGATGAGGTCGGCGCCCATGAGCGGGTTCACCGCCCGCATCGGCGCGGCGAGCACCCCGGCGAGCGCGGCCAGGGCCACCCCGAAGCCGAACACGGGCGCGATCCACCGCCCGACGTCGATGCCGAGGGCCCGGGTGAGTTCGGGCCGTTCGGTGGCGGCCCGCACGACGGTGCCGACCCGGGTCCGGGTCAGCAGCCACCACACGACCACGCACAGCAGCACGGCGACGCCGAAGACGAACACCCGGTACGCCGGGAAGTCGAACAGCCCGAAGTCGACGGTGCCGCGCAGCCCCGCCGGCGCGCCGTAGGGGTTGGACTGCGAGCCGTAGCGGGACTTCACCACGTCCTGCAGCATCAGGGTCAGCCCGAAGGTGAGCAGGAAGTTGTACAGCGGGTCCAGGGTGGACAGCCGGCGGATCAGCGTGCGCTCGAGCAGGATCCCGAGCAGGCCGAGCACCACCGGCACCGCGAGCAGCGCCCACCAGAAGGAGATCCCGGCCTCGGCGAGCAGCACGTAGGCGCCGAACGCGCCGAGCATGTAGAACGCGCCGTGGGCGAAGTTGACCACCCGGAGCATGCCGAAGATGACGGCCAGGCCGAGGGCGAGCAACGCGTAGAAGCTGCCCCCGACCAGTCCGTTGAACGTCTGGGTGAGGAAACCCATCGGACTACAGCTTGCAGTCGGCCGACGGGGCGCGGAACGCCTCCTGGGCGGGGATCGTCTTCACGATCTGCTCGTAGTCCCAGGGCTCCTTGACCTCGCTGCCGGGCTTGACCTTGGCCAGGTAGGCGTCGTGCAGGACCCGGTGGTCGGCGGCCCGGAACTCACCGTTGCGGAGGAAGAAGTCGTTGACCTTCTTGCCCTCCAGCTGCTTGACGACCGCGTCGGCGTCGTCGGTGCCGGCGGCCTGCACGGCCTCCAGGTACTGCATGGCGGCGGAGTAGTTGGCCGCGTGCGCGAACGTCGGGCGCTGCCCACCGGTGCGGGCGGAGAACTTGTCGGCCCACGCGCGGTTCTCGGCGTCGAAGTTCCAGTACCACGCGTCGGTGAACGTGGTGCCGGCCAGGGCGTCCGGGGTCAGGGAGTGGATGTCGGTGAGGAACATCAGGCCGACGGCGAGCCCGACGCCCTTGTCCCGCAGCTTGAACTCGTTGTACTGCTTGACCACGTTGACCAGGTCGGCGCCGGCCTGCATGGTGCCGAGCACGTCGGGCTTCGGGTTGAGCGTCGGCGCCTTGAGCAGGAACGTGGAGAAGTTGTCGTTGGGGAACGGGGTCGGGTCGCTGGCCACCACGGTGCCGCCGCCCTTGGTGATGGCCGCCTTGAAGGACTTCTCCATGTCCTGGCCGAAGGCGTAGTCCGGGTAGACGATGTACCAGTTCTTCGCCCCCGCCTGGGTCGCCGCGGTGCCGGTGCCGTTGGCGAGCATCGCGGTGTCGTAGGCGTAGTGGAACGTGTACTTGTTGCAGGACTTGCCGGTCAGGTCGGTGGTGGCGCCGGAGATGTTGAAGTAGAGCTTCTTCTGCGCCTTCGCGACGTCGGCGACCTTCAGCGCGGCCGACGAGGTGGGCACGTCGAGGATCGCGTCGACGCCGAGCCGGTCGTACATCTCCGACGCGCGGGTGTTCGCCACGTCGGGCTTGTTCTGGTGGTCGGCGCTCTCCACGGTGATGTTCTTCGTGATCGCCTTGTCGCCGTACTTGGCCTTGAAGTCCTCGATCGCCATCTTCACGGCCTCAACGGAGTTCTTGCCCGACAGCTGGGCGTAGGTGGCGGACTGGTCGTTGAGCACGCCGAGCACGATCTTGTCGCCGGTGAGCTTCGAGTCGCCGCCGCCGCGGGGGCCACCGCCGCCGCAACCGGACAGGGCGACGCAGAGCGCGGCACCGGCCGCGAGAGTCTTTTTCACGAAATATCCCCTAGATCCCGAGGTGTGCGAGGAGTTCGGCCTCGCGGGAGTGGATGTCGGTGTTGTCGAACTGGCCGACGATCCGCCCCTCGGCGAGGAGGTAGTGGCGGTCGGCGACGGTGGTGGCGAAGTGGATGTTCTGCTCGACGAGCAGGACGGTGACGCCGAGCTCCTTGGCCCGCCGCAGGATCTCGCCGACCTGCTGGACCAGTAGCGGGGAGAGCCCCTCGGTGGGTTCGTCGCAGAGCAGGACCGTCGCGCCCATCCGCAGCACCCGGGCCAGGGCGAGCATCTGCTGCTCGCCGCCGGAGAGCTTCGTGGCGGGGCTGGCCCGGCGGGTGTACAGCGCCGGGAACGCCTCGTGGACCTGCTCCAGGCTCCACGGGGCGGGGCCGACGACCGGGGGCAGGGTGAGGTGTTCGGCGACGGTCAGGGTGGCGTAGGCGCCGCGGTCGTCGGGCACCCAGCCGAGCCCCCGGCGGGCCCGCTGATGCACCTTGCGGGCCGTGATGTCCGCGCCGTCGAGGTGCACGGCACCCGTCTGGTGACCGTGCAGCCCCATGACGCAGCGCAGCAGCGTGGTCTTGCCGGCGCCGTTGCGCCCGCAGAGCGTCACCACCTCGCCGCGCTCGACGCGCAGATCGACGTCGCGCAGCACCTGCGCCTCGCCGTGCCACGCGGACAGTCCCTCAATGTGCAGCATCTGCGCTCCCGAGATACGCCTCGATGACCCGCGGGTCCGCGCGGACCTGCTCGTAGGGGCCCTCGACCAGCACCCGACCGGCCTGCAGCACGGTCACGGTGTCGGCGAGCCGCCCGACGACGCTCATGTTGTGCTCGACCAGCACGACGGTGCGGCCGTCCCGCACGGCGGCGATGAGTTCGACGGTCCGGTCGACGTCCTCCAGGCCCATCCCGGCGGTCGGCTCGTCCAGCAGCAGCACCTTCGGGTCCAGCGCCAGGGCGATGGCCAGTTCCAGGGCCCGTTTGCGCCCGTACGCGAGGCTGCCGGCCAGGGTGTCCCCGGCGTCGCCGAGCCCGACCAGGTCGAGCAGCTCACCGGCGCGGGCCGAGAACCGGGTGAGGAGCCGGTGGCTGCGCCAGAACCGCCAGCCGAGCCCGGTCCCGCTCTGCAGGGCCAGCTCGACGTGGGTCCGCGCGGTCTGCTGCGGGAAGAGGCTGGTGATCTGGAACGACCGGGCCACGCCGAGACGGGCGACCCGCTCCGGCGGCAGCCCGGTGATGTCGTGGCCGGCCAGCTCGATCCGCCCGGCGGTCGGCGCGAGAAAGCCGGTGAGCAGGTTGAACAGCGTCGTCTTCCCGGCGCCGTTGGGCCCGACCAGCGCGTGCACGCTGCCGGCGGCGACGGTCAGGTCGACCTGGTCGACGGCGCGGAAGCCGCGGAAGTCACGGATGAGACCGCGTGCGGTCAGTGCGGCGGGACCGTCCAATGGGGACACACCTCCTCCTGCGATTGGGCAATGACATGGGCGCTGGGTGGCGGGCGGTCACATGCGGCCCGCCTGTTGCGGCGAACGCTATGACCGGCGCCACACCCAGGCCATGGAGGCGATCCATACATTTACCGGCGTACACGTGTGCCCCTCCGCCACATACAAAAGACGCCGATCGATTCGAATGAGATCGAATCGATCGGCGCCCTTACGAGCAGGCGGATCCACCTAGCGGCGGTCGGGGATCCACCTGGCCAGTGGGCCCAGCCGGGTGCGGAGCCCGGCCAGGCCGCCGGGGAAGAAGTACACCGCGAGGATGAACACCGTCCCCAGCACGAACAGCGGCTGCGACAGCGGGCCGCTCAACACGCCCGGCAGGCTGTCGACGGCGTCGGAGCGGCCGAAGGACACCAGGCGGTAGTCGAGGTACGTGAACAGCATCCCGCCGATGAGCGGCCCCCAGCGGGTGCCGGGGCCGCCGAGGACCACCATGACCAGCAGCGTCAGCGTCTGGTCCGAGACGGCCACGTGCGGGGTGGCGCCGCCGATCAGCAGCGCGTACATGGCCCCGGCCAGGCCGGCCAGTCCACCCGCGACGGTGAACGCGAACAGCTTGTACCGGTACGGGTCCAGGCCGAGGACCCCGACGCGGCGTTCGTCGTCGCGGATCGCCGCGAGGACCCGGCCGGCGGGCGCGTCCGCGATCGCGTGCACGACCAGGACGGTGATGACGGCGACGCCGACGGCCAGCCAGTACAGGTTGACGGTGTTGGTGACGCCGACGAGCGCGTCCGGCACCTTGGCGGTGTCCATCGGCAGCCCCTCCTCGCCGCCGGTGACGCCGCCCGGGTCGCGGCCGATGGTGATCGCGCCGACCTGGGCGAAGGCGAGGGTGACCATCGCGAAGGCGATCCCGTTGGTGCGCAACGCGACCGCGCCGAGCGCCGCCGCGATCGTGGCGGTGCCGACGACGGCGAAGAGCACGGCCTGCCACAGCGGGTAGCCGGCCTTGGTGACGAGGACGTCGGTGCCGTAGACGCCGGCGGCGAAGTAGAGCGCGTGGCCGAAGGACAGCAGGCCGGTGCGCCCGAACAGCAGGTCGTAGCCGGTGGCGAGGGCGCCGAACACCAGGCAGAGCGCGAGCAGCTGCAGGGTGCCGGGCTTGTTGATGGCCGCGTCGAAGACCCCGGGGATCTCGATCGACCAGTACGGCAGCGCGATGAGCACGACCAGGACGACGAGGGGGCCGAAGCGGGCCGGATGCCAGCGTCGCTTCGCGGGCGTGGAAGTGCCGCCGGGGGTCACCGCGGTGTCCGTCATCATGAGGTGGCGACCTTTCCGGTGATCCCCTGCGGGCGGACGAGCAGCACGATCGCGAGCAGCGCGACCACGCAGATGTCGCCGAGGCCCGGGGAGGTGTAGTTGACGAACTGCTGGAGCAGCCCGACGGCGACGGCGGCGTAGGCGGCCCCGACGACGGAGCCCATGCCGCCGATGACGACGACGATGAACCCGAAGATGAGCAGCGAGCTGCCGCCGGTCGGGGAGATCGAGCCGGCGTAGACCCCGCCGAGCGCCCCGGCGAGCGCGGCCGCGGCGCCACCGATCGCGAAGACGAGCGTGAACGCCCGCCGCACGTCGATGCCGAGCGCGGTGACCATGGACCGGTCCTCGACGCCGGCCCGGATGATCAGGCCGATCCGGGTGTACTTGAGGAAGGCCAGGAGGCCGCCGAGCACGAGCACCGCGGCGCCGATGAGCAGGAACCGGTCGTTGGGGACGCGGGCGCCGGCGACCTCGGTCAGCTGCTGGGTCCACTGCGGCCGCGGGAAGGTGCGCGGGTCGGCGCCCCACGACGCCTGCAGCAGCGCCACCCCGGCCAGGGACAGCCCGACCGTGACGAGGACCTGTTCGATGGTCCGCGAGTACAGCGGCCGGATGAGCACCAGCTCGACCAGCGCCGCGACGGCCGTGCCGCAGACGACGCCGAACACGACGGCGAGGACGAACCCGAAGCCGGACGACCCGGCGCCGGGCAGGTTCCCCGACGCCCACCAGGTGCCGTACGCGCCGACGGACAGGAACAGCCCGTGCGCGAAGTTCAGCACGTCGGCGAGGCCGAAGACCAGCGCGAGGCCGGACGCGACGAGGAAGTACAGCGCCGCGAGCCCGAGCCCCGTCAGCGTCAGCAGCACAAAGGTGCTCATCAGTGCTCCCCCTTGCCGACGCCGAGCAGCGCCTTGGTCTTCTCGGTGTAGTCGAGCAGGTCCGACGCGCCGCCGGTGTACGCGACCCGGCCGTTGGCGATGACCACGGCGTGGCGGGCCATCCGGCGCACGACGGCCAGGTTCTGCTCGACGAGCAGCATCGGCACGACGGCGGCGACGGCCTGCAGGGCGGCGGCGACCTCGGTGACGACCTTCGGGGCGAGGCCCTTCGTCGGCTCGTCGATGAGCAGCAGCCGGTTCGGGTTGAGCAGCACCCGGCCGATCGCCAGCATCTGCTGCTGGCCGCCGGACAGGGTGCCGGCCCGCTGCCGGGCCCGCTTGCGCAGCTCCGGGAACAGCCCGTGCACGGTGTCGTAGTCGGGGGCGGTGCCGGCGCGCTCGGCGAGCCGGAGGTTCTCCGCGACGGTGAGCCCGGCGAAGACGCCACGGTCCTCGGGCACGTAGCCGAGGCCCTGCCGGACGAGGCGGAACGTGGGCTGCCGGGTGATGCTGGCGCCGTCGTAGCCGACCCGGCCGGTGATCTCCGCGGTGCGCGGCATGAGGCCGAGCACGGCCTTGAGGGTGGTGGTCTTGCCGACGCCGTTGCGGCCGAGCAGCGCCGTGACCCCCTGCGGCTGCACGCTGAACGTGACGCCCTGCAGGATGTGCGACCCGCCGACCTTGACCGACAAATCGGAAATATCGAGAATCGGGCTCACAACTTCTCCCCCAGGTACGCCTCCTGGACGGTCCGGTCGGCCATGACGACCTCCGGGGTGTCGCAGATGAGCAGGGCGCCGTGGTGCATGACCGCCACCCGGTCCGCCAGGTCCAGGACCACGTCCATGTGGTGCTCCACCATGAGCACGCTGCGCCGCTCGTCGCGGGTCAGCGTCTTGATCAGCGCCACCAGGCCGGGCACGTCCTCGGCGCTGACGCCGGCCATCGGCTCGTCCAGCAGCAGCACCTTCGGCTCGCCGGCGAGCAGCAGCGCGATCTCCAGCTTCCGCTTCTCGCCGTGGGCGAGGGTGCCGGCCAGGGTGCCGGCGCGGTGGTCGAGCCCGACCCGCCACAGCACCCGGTCGGCGCGCGCGGCGATGTCCTTGTCCGAGCCCGGCAGCGGGAACGGCCGGATCGAGCCGCCGCGGCGGGCCTGCACGGCCAGGCGCACGTTCTGCGCCACGGTCAGCGACCCGAACACCGACGAGGACTGGAAGGTGCGCCCGAGACCGCGGCGGGCCCGGCGGTGCGGCGCGAGCCGGGTGACGTCGTGCCCGGCGAGGGTCACCGAGCCGTCCGTCGGCCGGCGCAGCCCGGAGATCAGGTTGAACAGTGACGTCTTGCCGGCGCCGTTGGGGCCGATCACGGCGAGGAACTCGCCCTCGGCCAGGTCGATCGAGACGTGGTCGACGATCGCGACCTCGCCGATCTTCCAGGTCAGCCGCCTGGTGGAGAGCAGGCCGGTGGCCGGGGCGTCAACCACCCCGGCCGCCGGTGCATTGCTTCGGGGGAACAACCCTCAGCCCTTCATCTGGACGACCGGCGGGGTCGCGTCGGCCGGGTCGATCGCCTTGACGAGCTCCGGCTTCAGGTCGGCGCCGGAACCGGAGAACTTCCCCTGGAACATCGGCTGGAGCAGGGCGTGGTCCTCCTTGCGGACGGTCAGCTTGCCCTTGACGCCGTCGAAGCTCCAGCCCTCGAGCGCGGTGACCATCTTGTCGACGTCGTCGCCGCCCTCACCGGCCGCCCGCACGATCATCTGCGCGGCGGTGAAGCCGTCCGGGTGGAACAGGTCGACCTTGCCGCCCTCGACGCCCTTGCGCAGCGCGGTGGTGGCCTCGTTGTCGCTGGCGCCGTCGAAGTAGTGCGCGAGCAGCGACAGCTTGCTGCCGGCCGCGCCGAACGTCGCCCAGGACGCCCGCTGGTCGATGCCGGTGACGACCATGGTCGAGCCGAGCACGCCCTGCTGGTCGAGGGCCTGCCACATGGCGGGGGCGGTGGTGCCGGCCCACGCCACGAAGATCATGTCGGCCTTGGCGTTCTTGGCCTGCGCCGCGAAGCCGGTGAACTCGGTCGCGCTGGCGGGCACGAACAGGTTGTCGACCGTGGCGCCGGCGCTGCCGATGACGGCCTTCACCGCGTCGGCGTTGGACTTGCCGAAGGTGCCCTCCTGGGCGAACACGAGGACCTTCTTGCCCGTGGGCGAGGGCAGGTAGGACTTGGCCGCGAGGACGTCCTGGTAGGACTGGCGGCCGGAGCGGAAGGTGTACTTGTTGACGCCGGTGACCGCGTCGGACGCCGCCGGGCCGGAGACGAACAGCACCTTGTTCTGCGCGGCGAGGGGCGCGACCTGGCCGGCGACGGCCGAGCCGGTGCTGCCCGCGATGATCTTGTAGCCCTGGCCGATGAGGTCCTTGGCGGCGGAGACGGCCTTGGCCGGGTCGCCCGCGTCGTCGACCTCCTTGACCTCGACGGGCCGGCTGCCGACCTTGCCGGTGCCCTTCGTGGCGAACGCGAGGCCCGCCTTCCAGCCCTCGATGTACTGCTTGCCGTAGCCGGCGAGGGCGCCCGTCTGGGAGTACACCAGGCCGACCTTGATCGGGGTGGTGTCCCCGGCCGGCTCGTTCGCCGCTTCCTGGGGACTGCTGCAGGCGGACGTGAACGCCGCCGCCATGCTCAAGCCGACCGCCGCGAACAGTAGCCGCCGCGGCGCACTCGTCTGCCGAATCACGATTCCTCCGTGTGAACGCCTGGTTAAGGCCAGCGCCTGCTGGCGGTGTTCGCACACGCTAGGAGTGGCGTAGGGCACCGAGCTATGTGGGCACGCCACACAAGTCCGGCGGGTTGCCCGGTTCGCTGCCCTACGACAGCGTCACGAGGTCGAGGAACGTCCCCAACATCGGCCGAAACGCGGGTGAGTGCTCACCCTTAGCGACGAACAGCATGTGGTCGGCACCCGGCAGGACGGCGACGGCGTTGCGCCCGCGGTGCAGCCCGGGCAGCCGCTCGGCGAGCACCGCGACGCTGCGCTCCACGGGGACGAGCTCGTCGGCGGCGCCGTAGAGCGCGAGGATCGGGCAGCGCAGGTGCGGGATCAGGGCCGCCGGGTCGAAGCTCAGCGCCCGGGTGATGAACCCGAGGATCTCCACGGTGTCGTACGGGTCGGCGCTGACCGTCTTGTACCAGACCCGTCCGGCGTAGGTGGCCTGTGCCGCAAGCACGTCCGCAGGTGGGTCACCGACGGCGAGCCGGGCGGCGCGTTCGTCGACCCAGCGCATCGCCTCGTCGACGACCGCGGGCGGGTGACCCTGCGACCGCAGCAGCCGCTCGGTCCGCACCCGCTCCTGCTCGGCGAGGCCGACGGCGGGGCCGGACACGGTGATCACGAAGTCGACCGCCCGGGGCTGGCTGGTGGCCGCCAGGAGGGCGATCCAGCCGCCCTGGCTGTAGCCGATGAGGCCGACCCGCTCGACGCCGGTCTCGGCGCGCAGGGTGGCGACGGCCGCGAGGGATTCCGCGGCCCGGTCCGCGAAGGACTGGTCCCGCCAGTCGCCGGGCGACCCGCCGCAGCCGGGCTTGTCATGCCGCAGCGTGACGACGCCGAGCCCGGCGAGGAAGTCCGGGACCCCGCCCCACTCGTGCCGGGTCGCGGGGCCGGAGCCGTCGACGAGCACGAGCCCGGCGCGCGCGGGCCCGTCCGGCACCGCGATGATCGCGTGCAGGTCGCCGGCGGTGGTCTCGACCGTGGTGTCCCGTTCCCGAACAGGCATGAGGCCCTCCCCACGCTGAACATAACAGCGTGGGGAGGGCCATCGACATGCGCCTACGGCTTCTTGGCCGCCGGCACCGACTGGTAGGACTTGAGCAGGTCCATCTTGGCCTGGTCGATGGTCTTCCAGTCGTCCTTCAGGACCCCGCCGGTGTCGCCGGAGTTCGGGTTCCAGGACCAGTACGTGTAGCTGAGCCCGTTGTCCTTCAGGTACGCGATCAGGTGCCGCTGCCAGATGCCCTCGAGGTCCTTGTTGCCCTGGGCGTCCTTCTCGGCGACGGAACGGCCGCCGAACTCACCCATCAGCACCGGCGCGACGTTGTTCTTCACGAGGTAGCCGAACTGCTTGTCCCACAGCGCCGGCATGTTGTTGGGGAAGTTCTTGTCGGTGAACCACTGCTGCGACCACACCTTGGGGCTGTAGTCGTGCGCGGAGTAGACCAGCTTCTTCGGGTCGGAGAGCCGGACCGGGTCCTTGGCCGCACCCTGCAGGTTGCCGCCCCACCAGTACCCGTCGCCGTTGTAGGACTCGATGCCCTCCACGACGATGAGCCAGTTCGGGTTCTCCTTGAGGATGGCGTTGCCGGCCCGCTCGGCGGCGGCCCGCCAGTCGGTCTTCTCGCCACCGGTGCCCCAGGTGGCCTCGCCGTGCGGCTCGTTGTGCAGGTCGGCGCCGACGACCAGGGGGTTGTCGCGGTACTGCTTCGCGAGCTTGGTCCAGTCGCTGATCCAGCGCTCCTCGCTGACCTTGTCGGTGTACCAGAGGTTGCTCTGGCCCTGCGAGGTCGGGCGGTGCCGGTCGAGGATCACCATCATGCCGCGCTTGGTGATGCCCTCGACGACCTTGTCCATGATCTGCGGCCCGGTGAGGCCCTGCAGGTTGGGGTTGAGCTTGTAGTCGACGCCGTTGGGCTTGGCGGTGGCGTCGAACAGCTCGTTGCTGAAGGGCAGCCGCACCGAGTTGAACCCCTGCGCGGCCATCTGGTCGAGCATCTCGTCCAGGGAACGGGACCACAGCCCGTGCGGGGCGAACGTGTTGGTCTCCAGGCCGAACCAGTTGACGCCGGTGAATGTGACCGTCTTTCCGGCGGCGTCGACGATCCGGTTTCCGTCGGTGTGCAACGGCAGCTTCAGCTGCCGGCCGGCGGCCTGGGGTTCGGTTTTGTCAGCGGAGTTCATGGCGGTACAACCGGCGGTGAAGGCGGCGGCAAGCGCCAGGGTGGCACTGAGCCACACGAGACGGGAACGCTTCAACTTGACCTGTCCTCACGTACGACGACGTCGGGCAGGTCAAAACATTACGGATTCGGAAATTTCAGGTCAGCGTACGAATGTCCGAAATGCTCATGGTGCAACTGTAGGAGCGTCCCAGTCGGCCGCGCGCACCACCGCCTCCAGTTTTGACCGGGCACCCATCTTCGACAACAGGTGCCGCACGTGGCTTCGGACCGTGGTGTAGCTGATGCTCAGCTCCCGGGCGATGTCACGGTTGTCCATCCCGGACGTCATCAGGCTCAGGATCTGCCGTTCCCGCGGAGTGAGGCTGTCCAGCCGCCGGGCGTGCTCCGCGGAGCGGTGCGAGCGCTCCCGCCGCCGCGCCAGGAGCTTCGCCAGCTGGCGGGCCGGCACCAGGATCTCCCCGTCGACGGCCCGGCGGACCGCGTCGGCGACATCGGCCCCGGCCGAGCTCTTCACCAGGTAGCCGGCGGCACCGGCCTCCAGCGCGGCGAGGACCACCTCGTCGCTGCTGTCGGCGCTGAGGAACACGATCGCCACGTCCGGCAGGTGCAGCCGCAGCGCGGCGACCGCCTCCGGGCCGGTCCCGTCGGGCAGCCAGTAGTCGCACAGCACCACGTCGATCCGCTCGACGTCGGCGAGGTGCTCGACCTCCCCGACGCCGCCGGCGATCGCCACGACCCGCAGCTCGGGGTGTTCGTTGAGCAGGGCTGCAAGCCCTTCGGCGACCACCTGGTGGTCCTCGACGATCAGCACGCGGTAGCGCATCAGGCGGCTCCTTTGGATTGCAGGTCGGCGCCGCGCGGCACCCAGAACGTGACGGTGGTGCCGCTGCCGGCGACGCTGCTGATCCGGATCCAGCCGCCGGCGAGCGCCGCCCGCTCCCGCATGAGGATCAGGCCGAGGTGCCCGGCGGGGGTCTCGAAGTCGGCCTCGACGTGCTCGGTGCCGATCCCGTCGTCGACGACCCGGACCAGGTAGCCGTCGTCCTGCTCGCCGAGGACCACCGTGCACTCGTCGGCGTCGGCGTGCTTGGCGACGTTGGCGACGGCCTCCTGCAGCATCCGGAACAGCAGCAGCCGGGTGGGCAGCGCCGGCTCGTCACGCAGCCGGTTCTCCAGGTGCACGACCAGCGAATGGTCCTCGGCGAGCCCGTCCAGGAGATCGCGGGTCGCCGCGGCGAGCCCCTCGCTGGACAGTTTCGGCGGCCGGAAGTCGAAGATCAGCCGGCGCAGCCGGTCGGCCGCGAGAGCCAGGCTGTCCTCCAGCTTGCCGAGCAGCTCCAGGTCCCGCGGCTCGCGCAGCCGGCGGCGCAGGTGCTGCAGCCGCAGCATCGCCGCGGTGATCACCTGCAGGCTGTCGTCGTGCACACCGGCCGCGATGCGGGCCCGTTCCCGTTCCTGGTTGAGGATGACGTCGCCGAGCGCCTGTTCCTGCGCGACGCCCGCCTGTTGCAGGCGGGCGACGCGGTGTTCGAGGCTGGCCCGGGACAGTCCGCCGGACCCCTGGTCGTCGACGGCGAGCACGACCAGGCCGCTGGGGTCACCCGGCAGGGTCCGCAGCCGCACGTCCACCGGCAGTTCCGCCCCGTCCGGCCGGCGGATCGCGGACGTGGTGTACACCGGCTCCCCGTCGGACTCCGGGCTCCCGGACAGTTCGGGGAGGGCACCGCGCGGATCGCTGATGAGCAGCTCGTCGACCCGGCGGCCGACGAGGTCGGCGGTCACCCGGTCGAAGAGCCCCTCCGCGGCGCTGCTGGCGAGCCGGACCACCCCGGCGGCGTCGAGCACGATCAACGCCTCCGGAGCGGCCCGAAAAGCCTGCCAGTACACCGGGGTTACTTCTCCAGATCCTTCGGCAGGACGTACGGCTTCGGCGTCGGGATGTCGACCGGCCCGCCGGAGCCGTCGACCTTGAAGTTGACCGTCGCGGTGGAGCCGCTGAGCTGCCCCCGCAGCTCGAAGATGACGCTGTTCTCGGTGTTGCCCGGGATCGTGTACTGGCCGACCGCGCGGGCCGTGCCCTTCTTGTCGACCCGGAACGCCGACACCAGGTCACCCTTGGCGCCCTTGGACGTCTTGGCATAGACGTGCACGGCCTCGTTCGGCGCGAACTGGGTCGCGTAGAAGTTGACCACCGTGCCGGGCAGGCCGCCGTAGGCGTTGGTGCGGGCCTGCGGCGTGTAGGGCAGGATCGTGAACCCGGTCGAGGTCGCGGCCCGGCTCTGCTCGCCGACGAACACCAGCGACTGGGCGCCCTTGAGCTGGTAGGGCATCGTCAGCCCGGCGCCCTTGAAGCCGCCGGCGCCGTCGGTCGCCACCGCCATGACCGGCTGCCCGCCGGCCGAGTTCAGCCGCACCAGGACCCGCTCGCCCGGCGCGAAGCCGGCGCCGGAGAAGGTGATCGACTGGGTCGCCTTCACCGCATACGGCGCGAGCTTGATCGACGGGTACAGCCGCAGCACCTGGAACGGGGCACTCGCCGCCGCGCCACTCGTCTTGCCCACGACCACCAGACTGGTCGTCCCGACGGCCGTGACCCCGACTTTGATCGGGGTCTTACCCACCGAGCCATCCTCGTCGGCCTTCAGGGTGAGGGCAGGGTCACCATTGATGCGGCCCCAGAAGACCTGCAGCTCCTCGCCCGGGGAGAAGCCCTTCACGGTCAGGTTGATGACGTCGCCGGGCTTGCCGACCACGGCGGACAGCGCCGCCTGCCCGGCGCCCTGCGCGACCGCCGCGTCGGCCTTGGCGACCTTGTCGCTACCGCGCGCCTGGGCGGTCACCTCCAGGACCGGCGTGGTCATCTTGGTGGGGAACGGGAAGTTGAGCGTGAAGATGCCGTACTTGCCGGCCTTCGCGGTGCCCACCTGGACCGGCTTCCCGGCGGCGGCCTTGGACGGCTTGGACTTGCCCGACGGCTGGGCTGCGGCGGCGGACGGGCCCAGGTACACCTCGACGACGGATCCCTGGTCGAAGCCGGAGCCGTTGACCGTGACCGAGCCGCCGAGCCGGACCAGGCCCGGGTTCAGCGTGATCATCGGCTCGCCGCCGCCGTGCACCATGACCCCGTTCAGGTCGACGGTCGGCGCCTTCGGCGCCTTGGTCGTCGGCGCGTCGGTCGGCGTGTCCCCGCCCCCGCCGAACGACGGCAGCCCCGGCGTCTCGATACCGAGCGCCGGCAGCACCGACCGGCCGACGCTGAACAGCAGGAACACGGCGACCGCGGCCACCAGGATCCGGCGGCCGGAGATCTTCGGACGGGACAGCCGCTTCCGGGAGCGGCGTTTACCCGCCGTTCCCGCGGATGCCGGACGGCGTTTCGCCGGGGCCAGGCGGCGCTTCAGGGTCTGCATGGTCACTCCCGCTCGCTCACGAGGTTTCACCGATCTTGATGATCTGCAGTGAGACGTCGCCGCGGGTCGCCTCCCACACGGGTGTCCCGTGCTGGTCGATCGCCTCGATGATCCAGGTCTCGCCGCCGCGTTCGAGGGCGTCGCGCATCTTGTTCGACATCACGACGTAGTCGACGTTCTCCCAGCTGGAGGCGAACACCTTGTCCCGCACGTCCGGGTCCGACGTGGCCTTGTAGTGCGGGTGCGCGTACTTGTACGGCGGGTCGTTGTCGTGCAGGGCGACCCAGATGTCGTCGTCGATGATGAGCTTCGCGTCCGTCGGCACGTTCGCCTTGATCCAGGCGACCTGCTGCTCCTGCAGGCGGGTCAGCGGCAGCCGGTACGCGTCGCTGAACTCCAGCTCACCCTTGGTGTTGTACTTGACCATGAAGCCGCCCGGCATGACCACCACCGGCACCAGCAGGCAGGCGACGAGCACGGCTGCGCCGGCGGGCTTGGTGCGCCGGGTGAGCCAGCCGAAGAACATCCCGAGGTTCAGCGCGAACAGCGGGACCATCGGCGCGATGTAGAAGTCGAGCAGGGCGCTGCGGGTCAGGTAGAAGCCGTACCCCACGCCCATCAGCGCGCAGGCCAGCATCGGGCCGCGCAGCCGCTTGTTGCGCCGCCCCGCGAACAGTCCGAGCACGGTCGCGGCGGTGCCGGCGATGAGCAGGTAGCGGTCCTTGAACAGCCAGCTGTTCTGCAGCAGCGTGGTGAACGACAGGCCGTTGCTGCTGTTGGAGTTGCGGTGCAGCTGCCACCACACGGTGTAGAGCAGCGACACGTGGTCGCCGGGGGTGGCCGCGGCGAGGTTGAAGTTGAAGTTCTGCGGGAACAGCTCGTTCTTGATCTGGGCGAAGAGCAGGTAGCCGACGACCGGGGCGAGGGCGGCGAACCACCAGAACGACACCCCGAAACGCCGGTTCGGCTGCGACTTGATCGCGCGGTGCAGCAGGTACGCGCAGCCGGGCAGGATGAACAGCGCGTTCTCCTTGGTCACCAGGGCCAGGCCGAAGCACAGCCCGGCGCCCATGACGGTGACGATCCGGCCGTCCTTGCGGGCCAGCAGGTACAGGCCCAGCAGGATCCACAGCATCATCAGGTTGTCCAGCAGGACCTGGCGCTGGTAGTACACGCCGAGCGGCGACACGTTGAACACGAACACCGCCAGAAACGCGCCCGCCTTGCTGCCGGTGAAGCGCCGGATGATCTCGTACAGCAGGAACACCGACACCAGGTGCACGATGAGCATCAACACCCGCCCGGTGTTGATCGCGTTGCCGAAGGCGTTGAAGCCGCCGGGCAGGACCGCCACCCAACCGGCGATCGTGAGCCAGCCCATCGGCGCGTGGTCGTAGAAGTACGTGTACGGCGACAGCTTGCCCTCACGGAGCACGGACCAGGCCTGCTCCATGTAGATGCCCTCGTCGGTGAGGTACAGCGGGTAGCGGAACATGTTCCAGCCGTGCGTCGCCAGGCCGATGGCGAGGCTGACCACGATGAGCGGCCACCCGCGGGTCTGCGGGGGCTTCTGGGTGCCGGTCGGCTTGTTGGTCCCCGGCCGGTTCAGAACATCAGCCGACATTGGTCAGCTCCGCTGTCTCCGCCGCGGTGCGGTGCGCACCGACGTGAGCCGTCTTCTCCCAGTTGCGTTCGCCCCTGACCTGCCGCCACAGGGCGCGGGCCGCCGCGTAGGACAGCACCATCTGGTACGGGAACCAGGTGATCGCCATCTTCACGACCGTGGCGGGGGTGGCCTTCAGCCCGTGCGCGCCGGTGAACTCGTACAGCCCGACGACGCTCATCACGAAGTGGGCGCCGAGCATGAGCACCGGCAGCCACGACAGCATCGCGATCGGCACCGGCACGGTCAGCACGAACGCGCTGAGCAGCGCCACCGGCAGGTACACCCCGAGCATCGCCTGCACGTGCGGGAACGCCAGGGTGTACCAGGCGAGGAACCGCTGGCGGCGGGTCGGCATCAGCTTCCAGGTGCCTTTGCCGAGGGTCTGCATGAAGCCTTGACACCACCGGGTCCGCTGCTTGATGAAGCTCTGCAGCGTCGGTGGCGTCTCCTCCTTCGTGACGTAGCGGTCGTCGTAGACCACCCGGACCTTCTCCCCCATGCTGGACAGGCGCAGGCCGATGTCGGCGTCCTCGGTCAGGTTCGACTCGTCCCAGCCGCCGAGGCGCTCGATCAGCTGCCGTTTGAAGAAGACGGTGTTGCCGCCGAGCGGGATCGCGCCGTTCTTCGCGTGGTAGTGCAGCCGGCTGCGGAACCAGAAGAAGTACTCCAGGACGTTGAACGTCGAGTACCAGTTGGACTGGAAGTTCATCAGCTGCACGCCGGCCTGCACGCAGCCGACGTCCTCCTCCGACATGATCGTGTTGACGATGTCGAACAGCTGCGGCTGGACCTCGTCCTCGGCGTCGAAGATGGCAACGACGTCGTTCGTGGCATACCGCAGCGCGGTGTTGAGCCCGTGCGGCTTGTTGATCGGCCCGTCGTCGAAGACGACCACCTCGACGTTGGTGCGGCCCATCGCGCGCAGCCGGTTCACCTGCGCCTGGGCCTGCTCGATCGTGCCGACGTCGTCGGCCGAGCAGACCACGAGGATCTGCACCAGGTGCGGCGGGTAGTCAGCGGACGCGGCGCGGGCGATGGTGTGTTGGATGACCTCCTCCTCGTGCCGTGCCGGGAGGATGGCGGTGAAGGAGAGTGCCGGCGTAGCACGTCGATCGGGCACCCGCGCCCTGTCGCCGGCCTCCGGCCGGTCCCACGTGTAGATCATGAGGTACAACGCATGCGCCGCCTGCACTGTCAGCACCAGCGAGATCAGGGTGAGGATGGTCAACACCAGCTGTTCCATCGGTGCGTTCACTCCAAATCCACTTCGAGCTGACGGCGAAGTTGACGGCGAACCCGGCGACGATGCCGATCAGGTTCGCTGGCAGGTAGTGCATGCCGAGGGCGACCAGCAGCTGGACCGCGACGACGTTGACGGGCAACGCGGCGAGACCGGCCAGACTGAAGTAGGCGAACCGCTGCAGCGACAGCCGGTTCTTCGTGCGGCGGTGCCGGAACGTCCACAGTTCGTGCAGCACGTAGTTGGTGACCATCGCCAGCTCGACCGAGGCGACGGTGGCGGGCAGCAGCGCCAGTCCGAACCCCCCGTGCAGCACGAGCAACGCACCGTTGTTGACCACCACACCGCCGGCTCCCACCAGCGAAAACCGGCCCAGCCGGCGCAAGTTGGGCGTCACGGTGCAACGGTGCCCGCCTTCTCGGTGCCTTACATCACGCCACGGTCGGTCGGTGGCGGCGACCTTGGTCCTCCCCCATTTGGCGTACGCCGAACGGCACCTGGGACGTGGTGATTCGCCGCCGCACCGGGGTATAGCGCGCGGCGATGAGTATCAAGATCTTGATCGCCGACGACCACGCCATGGTCCGCGAGGGCCTGCGCGGCTTCCTGTCCCTCAGCGGCGACCTGGAGACCGTCGGCCTCGCCGGCGACGGGCGCGAGGCCGTGCGCCTGGCCCACGAACTGCGACCCGACCTCGTCCTGATGGACCTGCTCATGCCGGTCCTCGACGGTATCTCCGCGACCGCCGTGATCCGCCGCGAGCTGCCCGGGGTCGAGGTCGTCGCCCTCAGCGGCTACCTCGAGCCGCAGCTCATCGCCGACGCCCTGCACGCCGGCGCGGTCGGGTACCTGCTGAAGGACACGTCCTCCGAGGAGCTGCACCGGGCGGTCCGGGCCGCGGCGGCCGGCCAGGTGCAGCTGTCGCCGGCGGTCGCCGCCCGCCTCGTCCGCGACGTGCACGTGCCAGCCGCGCAGCCGCAGCTCACCCGCCGCGAGGAGGAGGTCCTGGTGCTGCTGGCCCGGGGCCGCGCCAACGGGCAGATCGCCCGGGAGCTGCACATCGCGCCGCAGACGGTGAAGACGCACGTGAGCAACATCCTGCAGAAGCTCAACGCGGAGAGCCGCACGCAGGCCGCCCTGTATGCGATGCGGGTCGGGCTCGTGCCGGTCCACGCGGCGGCACCCAGTTGAGGCACCTCGCGGCGCTGCACGCGGCTCTGCGGGCCGGCACGCCGGCGGAGGAGGTCCTGCGATCGGTGTGCGACCGCGCCGCCCTCACCCTGCCGGCGGCGACGGTCCTGGTCCTCGACGCGACCGGCCACGTCCGGGCCGCCTCCCTCACCCGCCCGGGCCGGCCCGAGATGGACGGGACCCTGAACGGGACCCTGGACAGGACCCTGGACGGGATCGTGGCCACGGTCGCCGGCGCGGCGGTGCGGACCGGGCGGCCGGTGCGGCGCGGCCCGGTCTGCTGCGTGCCGCTGCCCGGCCAGGCCGGCGTCCCCGGCGCGCTCGTCGCCGCCGGGCACCGCCGCCCGCCGCACCCACGCCGGCTGGAGGCGTTCGCGGCGGTGGCCGCCCTCGCCCTCGGCACCGACGCCCCCCGGGCGACCCGCGAGCGTGAGCAGCTCGCCCGGGAGCTGCACGACTCGGTGGTGCAGACCTTGTACGGCATCAGCCTCGGCGCCGGCACCGCGGCGGAGCTGCTGCACGGGGATCCGGCCAACGCGCAGGCGTCCCTCGCCTGGATCCAGGAGACGGCCAGCGCCGGGCTGAGCGACCTGCGTGGCATCATCGTCCGGCTCCGCCCGGAGACCCTGGTCGGCGCCGGCCTCGCCGCGGCGCTGCGGCGGATCGTCGACGCGCTGCACTTCGCGCCCGGCACCGGCGCCGTCCCGCCCGGCTGGGGCCTGCAACTGGACGCCGAACCGGCGGTCAGCCCGCAGGTGGAGGAGACGCTGTACCGCATCGCCCTGGAGGCCCTCGGCAACGCCGCCCGGCACGCCGGCGCCTCACAGGTGACGTTGCGGCTCGCCGGCGACGACACCCGGGTGGTCCTCGAGGTCGTCGACGACGGCGTCGGGTTCCGGCCGGGCCTGCCGGGCGGTGCGGCGGGGCGGCCCGGCCGGCTCGGGCTGCGCTCCATGCGGGAGCGGGCCGAGCTGGTCGGCGGCACCCTGGACGTGATGAGCGCGCCGGGCGTCGGCACCGTCGTCCGCGCGATCCTGCCCAGTTCCGCCGCCGTCCTCGTGGGGTGAGGCGACCGCCGCGCCCGGGGGTGACCGTTGGCTCATGCGCGTGGTAGTTGATCTCACCAAGTGTCAGGGCTACGCCCAGTGCGCGTTCCTTGCGCCGTCGTCGTTCCAGATGCAGGGCGACGAGGCCCTCATGTACGACCCGGCGCCCGCCGAGGACCAGCGCGAGCGGGTCCACCGGGCCGCGGCTGCCTGCCCCGTGCAGGCGATCCAGATCGACCGGCTGGCGGTGCAGGACATGCCGCCGGTGCACGTCGAGGACCGCCCGAACCGCATCGTGATCGTCGGCGCGTCGCTCGCCGGGCTGCGCGCCGCCGAGGCGCTGCGGGAGGAGGGGTTCACCGGGTCGCTGACCCTCGTCGACTGCGAGGACTGCGAACCGTACGACCGCCCGCCCCTGTCGAAGCAGGCACTCAGCGGCCGGGTCACGCCGCACGGGACCGCGCTGCCGCACCGCAGTGACCTCGACGCCACCTGGCGGCTCGGCGTCACCGCCGTCGGCCTGGACCTCGCCGAACGCCGGGTCCGCCTCGACGACAACACGTCCGTGCCGTTCGACCGGCTGCTGATCACCACCGGCGTCCGGGCCCGGCCGTGGCCCGACCCGGTCGAGGCGGCGCTGGACGGCATGTTCGTGCTGCGCACCCGCGACGACGCCATGCACCTGCACGAACGCCTCGCGGCCCTCGCCCCGTACGGCGCCGCCGCCCACCTCAACACCATGCCGCCGCCGGCCGGCGACCCCGACCAGCCCTCCGGCCCGGCGCCCCGGGTGCTGGTCATCGGGGCCGGGTTCGCCGGCTCCGAGGTCGCCTCCACCTGCCGGTCGATGGGCCTGGACGTCATCGTCGCAGAGGCCGCCGCGACGCCCCTCGCCGGCGCGCTCGGCGGGGTCATCGGTGCCGTCGCCGCCGACCTGCAGCGGGAGCACGGCGTCGACCTGCGCTGCGGGGTCACCGTCGAGGCGATCGAGGGCGACCCCGACGGGCGGGTCCGCCGGGCCCGCTTCTCCGACGGCACCCAGGCCGACGTCGCCGTCGTCGTCGCCGCGCTCGGCGGGGTCCGCAACGTCGAGTGGCTCCGCGACTCGGGTCTCGCGGTCGGCCCGTGGGGGCTCGCCTGCGACGCCGGCTGCCGCGCCTTCGACGTCAACGGGCTCGTCCTCGACGACGTGTTCGTCGCCGGTGACGTGGCCCGGGCACCGAACGCGATGTTCGGCTACCAGTTCCTGGCCCTGGAGCACTGGGCCAACGCCGTCGCCCAGGCCGAGATCGCCGCGCACAACATGGTCAGCGACGAGTCGGACCGCTGGCCGCACCTGCACATGCCGTCGTTCTGGTCGCTGCAGTTCGGCACCAACATCAAGGCCGTCGGCGTGCCCACGTTCGCCGACGAGGTCGTCGTCACCCAGGGCTCGGTGGAGCAACGCCGCTTCGCCGCCGCGTACGGGTACAAGGGCCGGCTGACGGGCGCGGTCACCTTCAACCACGGCAAGTGGCTGCCGTTCTACGAGCGGCTGATCGAGCAGGCCGCGCCGTTCCCGCCCCGGTTCACCACCGTCGACCAGCCCGAGACGATGGTGCCGGTGCCGGCCGACGTGCCGGACCCGAAGTTCCTGGCCCGCGACGCGACGGTCGTGGTCACCGGGCACGATCCCAGCTCCCGGTCCGCGGCGTTCGTCGGGGGGACCCGATGACGATCTCCGTCGGCTCCGTCTTCGGCGCGGTCCTGGACCCCGTGAACCGGCATGACCCGTATCCGCTGTACACGTCGCTGCGCCGGACTCCGGTCGGCCGCGAACCCGACGGCACCTGGCTGGTGACCACGTTCCAGGAGATCTCCGCGCTGCTGCACGACCCGCGGATCAGCTCCGCGTACGACCCGTCCGGCGAGCCGATCGGGCTGGCGCCGAGCTTCCTGCGGACCGACCCGCCCGAGCACGACCGGCTGCGCCGCCTCGCCACCCGGCAGTTCGGCCCGCCGCACCGCCCGACGCTCGTCGCCGACCTGCAGCAGTCCTTCGAGGGCATCGTCGACCGGCTCGTCGCCGACCTGCCGGCCTCGACCGCCGACCTCGTCGACCAGTTCGCCTACCCGCTGCCGGTCCTCGTCATCTGCGAGCTGCTGGGGGTACCCCTGGCCGACGAGCCCCGCTTCAGGGCGTGGATCGACACGGCGCTGGCCTCGACCGCGACCCGGACCGGGAGCCCCCGGCAGACCGAGGCGTTCCGCGAGCTCGCCGACTACCTCGGCGACCTGGTCGACGCCGACCCCGAGCCGGGGCTGCTGCGCTCCCTGGCCAACGACGACGGCCCCGACGGCCGGCTCACCCGCGACGAGCTGGTCAGCACCGCGCTGCTGCTGCTCGTCGCCGGCCACGAGACGACCGTCAACCTGATCGCCAACGCCTCCCTGCTCCTGCTGCGCCAGCCGCGCTGGCTGGACCGGCTCCTCGACGACCCGGCGTTCGTGGTCCCCTTCGTCGAGGAGGTGCTGCGCTGGGACCCGCCGGTGCAGTTCCTGCCGTGGCGCACCGCGCTCGACGACATCCCGATCGGCGGCACCACCATCCCGGCGGGCGCCTCGATCACCCTGGTCCTCGCCGCCGGCAACCGCGACCCGGGCCACGTCAGCGACCCGGACCGTTTCGACCCGGACCGCCGCCCCGTGCCGCACCTCGGCTTCGGCGACGGCATCCACTACTGCTTCGGCGCGCCCATGGCCCGCCTGGAGGCGCAGGTGGCGCTGCGGGCCCTGGCCCCGGTGCTGGCCCGGGCCCGCCTCCTGGAGGACCCGCCGGAGTACCGCCCGAGCCCGGTCCTGCGCGGCCCCCGCCACCTGCGCGTAGCCCTGGACTGACGGGTCCGGTGGCCGCTCAGGCGGCCACCGGCTCCGGCTCGATCACAGGGGCCGCCCGGCGCGGGGGCAGCGCCCGGGCCAGGAGGCCGTACCCGGCCAGCAGCAGCAGCGGGCTGAGCACCGACAGCGGACCGACCCCGACGGCGAGGAACGCCACCACCCCGAGCCCGGTCAGCACCGGCACCCACCACCGGACCAGGCCGTCGGCCGCCGCACCGATCGGCACCGCGATCAGCCCGAGCAGGCTCAGCACCATCGCCGGGACCGCCCAGCCGAACGTGAACAGCGCGTACCCACCGAACGCGTCGGTGACCTTCCCGGCGGCGTCCGCCGGCACCGTGAGCCGCACCGCCAGGTCGCTGTAGTCGCCGACCATCAACCCGCTGAAGTGCATCAGCGCGAACGCCGTGACCGCCGCCGCGACAGTCGTGAAGCGCCGGCCGCGCCGCATCAGCAGCAGCATCCCCGGCACGAACAGCAACCACGCCAGATGCAGCAGGAACGCGCTCGCCTGCGCCAGCCCCGGGTGCCGCACCGCCGCCGCAACGTCCGGCGACAGGCCCGGCACGGTCAGCAGGCCCGCCCCGAAGACGACCGGCGCCGCGACCAGGCAGACCCGCCCGACCGCGTCCTGGAACGCGCCGGACACCGGCGGCTCGGCCGGCGCCTGGAACCTGCCGACCTCCCAGCCCGCGATCGTGTACGCGACGACCAGCACCACCGGACCGGCGAGGTTGACCGGCAGCGGGGAGATCGCGAACAGCAGGTACAGCACCGAACCGAGCAGCGCCGCGCCCGCCGTCCACCACGAGATGACCTTCGCGTACGCGGCCGTGACCGGCGTCAGCAGCAGCGCGACCGCCCAGCCGGCCAGGCCCGGCACCTGCCAGCCCCACTCCGCCCAGCCCATCCCCTGGAACGCCTCGTCGGCCCTGGTGACGTCGGCGTCGGGCAGCGCCTGCTCCATCGCGAGCAGGGCCAGGTCGTACGCCATCAACGCCGAGAACGTGACCAGCCCGAACACGATCGCGCACCAGGTGATCCGGGCCAGCACCGCACCCCGGCGGCGGATCGGCGCGATCAGCCCGAGGAACGCCGGCGCGAACAGCACCCATGACCAGTGCAGCAGCACCGAGTGCCACTGGATGGCGTCCGGATGCGCCCGGTAGACGCCGGTGCCCTGCGCGTCGCCGAGCGCCGGGTCGACCGCGGTGGCGACGGCGAGGACGGCCGGCGCCAGGAAGAGCAGGAATCGCAACAAGAAGAGCCGCATCTGATACCCCTGATTCGAAGTCGGACCGGCACCGTACGGACCTGCGGGCGCACCGGTCGCCCGCACCGCGACGGAACCTCCATCCACCGCGAGGGGGACGCCCCGTCATCCGCCGGACGGGCTCACCCAACCCGGATCAGCCTTTACGGTCAGCAGGTGAACATGAGCCGGACGGATCTCGGGCTGGCGGGCGCGTTCGTGGCGTTCGCGCTGACCGAGGAGGTGGTCGCGCACCAGCCGGGCAGCTGGTGGCCGTTCGTCCTCGCGGCGTTCGTCCCGCTCGTCGCCCTGCGCCGGGCCGCCCCGCTCACCGTGCTGCTCGCCAACTGCGTCGCCGGCCTCAAGTACTGGTATCCGGACCAGATCGTCAACTACCGCCTCTGGCAGCTCGCCGCGATGATCATCGCGGCGTACACGGTCGGCCGGCACGTGCCGCTCCTCGGCGCCGGCGGCTGGCCGGCCCGCACCCGCGGCGTCGCCGGCCTGGTCCTCGCCGTTGCGACCGGTGCGGTCTTCTGGCAGGTCGACCCGGTCGACCCGATGGGCGCGTTCTTCTTCCCCGTCGCCCCGTGGATCCTCGGCGCCGCCTTCGCCGTCCAGCACCGGCAGAGCAGCGACGCCGCCGCGGCCCGCGCCGCGATCCGCGAGCAACGGGTCCGCGAGGCGGTCATGGAGGAACGCGTCCGCATCGCCCGCGAGCTGCACGACATGGTCGCGCACAGCGTCACCGTCATGGTGATCCAGGCCGGCGTGGTCCGCCGCCGCCTCGACGCCGGCCTGACCGTCGAGACGGACCTGCTGCGCAGCGTCGAGTCCTCGGGCCGCGACGCCGTCGGCGAGCTGCGCCGCACCCTGGGCCTGCTGCGCGGCGACACCGGCACCGCGGCCGGCATCGCAGCCGTCCCGGTCGGCCTGGACCGCCTCGACGAGCTGCTCGCCCAGGTCCGCGAGGCCGGCCTGACCGTCGCGTTCCGGCGCGAGGGCACCCCGGTCACGCTGCTGCCGGCGGCGGACCTGTCGGCGTACCGCATCCTCCAGGAGGCCCTCACCAACGTCCTCAAGCACGCCGGCCCCGCCCACGTCACCGTCGAACTGCGCTACGCCGGCGACGGCGTGCACCTGTCGGTCGTCGACTCCGGCGGCCGCTCCGGCGTCCCCGTGCCCGGCACCGGCCAGGGCCTGATCGGCATGCGCGAGCGCGCCACCCTGTTCGGCGGCGACCTCGACGCCGGCCCCCGCCCCGGCGGCGGCTTCGCCGTGCACGCCCGCCTCCCCCTGCTGGTGGCGTCGTGACCTCTGTGGATTCCCCGTCGGATTCCCCGTCGAATTCCAGGTCGCGGATCAGCGTCGTCATCGCCGACGATCAGCGCATGGTCCGGGCCGGCCTGCGCATGGTGATCGAGACTGAGCCGGACATGCAGGTCATCGGCGAGGCCGGCGACGGCGTCGACGCGGTCGCCCTCACCCGCCGGCTCCGCCCCGACGTGGTCCTCATGGACATCGCGATGCCCCGCCAGGACGGCCTCACCGCGACCCGCGCCCTCCTCGCCGCCCCGAGCCCGCCGCGCGTCATCGTGCTCACCACGTTCGACACCGACGACAACCTGTACGAGGCGCTCCGCGCCGGCGCCAGCGGCTTCCTGCTGAAGGTCTCCTCGCCGGAGCACCTCATCACCGCGATCCGCGTGGTCGCCGCCGGTGAGGCCCTGCTCGACCCGGCGGTCACGACCCGGGTCATCGCCTCCTACGCCGGCACCCCGGGCCCGCAGCCACCCCCGGAGCTCGCCGAGCTCACCCCGCGCGAGACCGACGTCCTGCGCCTCATGGCCCGCGGCCGGTCCAACGGCGAGATCGCGGCCGCCCTCACCGTCGGCGAGGCCACGGTGAAGACCCACGTGGCCCGCGTCCTGATGAAACTCGCCCTCCGCGACCGCGTCCAGGCCGTCGTCTACGCCTACGAATCAGGCCTGATCCGCCCCGGCCAGTGATCCTGTGACAGGGGTGGGGGTGGCGTCCCGGAGAGCGGACACGGGACGAGAGGCGGGAGAGCCATCGACATCGACACCGTCGCCGGGGAGGGCGGAGACGGCGATCGGCACCGCGAAGACCGGGAACGGCGGCGGTTCCGGAGCGGGTTCGGCGGCGGCCGGGGAGAGCTCGTCCCACAGCACGACGCCGGGGTGCTCGTCGTCGGCGATCAGGGCGACCACCGCGTCCGGCCGCTCGACCACCACGTGCCGCCCACCGAACGGCAACTCGTCCGGCGGCACGGAGCGCAGCGCGCAGCGGAGCTGGCCGGCCTGCTCGTCGTGCCAGGCGTAGAAGGTGACCGGTCCCGGTTCGGCGCCGAAGCGGACCCGCAGCCGCCGGCCGACCTCCTCCAGCGCCGCGGCCACCGCTGCCGGATCGACCGGCTCGTCGGGGATCCCGAACCACCTGGTGTTGGCGTCCCACTCCGCGCCGGGGTCACCCGGGATCAGGCGCAGAGGCTCGTCCGGGAACGACCGCACCAGCGCGGCAAGAGCCTCTGACACGGAGCTCCTCACAGACCGCGAAGGGGCGGGAGCCGCCGGCTCCCGCCCCCGTGCGGCACGGATCGGTCAGGCCTCGACGAGGGCCATGACCTCGTCGGAGACGTCGAAGTTCGCGTACACGTTCTGCACGTCGTCGCAGTCGTCCAGGGCGTCGATCAGCTTGAAGACCTTGCGGGCGCCCTCTTCGTCCAGGGGGACGGTCACGCTGGGGACGAAGGAGGAGTCGGCGGACTCGTAGTCGATGCCGGCGTCCTGCAGGGCGGTGCGGACGGGCACGAGGTCGGTGGCCTCGCTGATGACCTCGAAGGCCTCGCCGAGGTCGTTGACCTCTTCGGCGCCCGCGTCCAGGACGGCCAGGAGCAGGTCGTCCTCGGTCAGCTCGCCGGCCTTGGGCACGATGATGACACCCTTGCGGGTGAACATGTACGAGACGCTGCCGGCATCGGCGAGGTTGCCGCCGTTGCGGGTGAGCGCGACGCGGACCTCGGTCGCCGCGCGGTTGCGGTTGTCGGTGAGGCACTCGATGAGGATCGCCACGCCGTTGGGGCCGTAGCCCTCATACATGGCGGTCTGCCAGTCGGCGCCGCCGCCGATCTGGCCCGAGCCGCGCTTGACCGCGTTGTTGATGTTGTCGTTGGGCACGGAGTTCTTCTTCGCCTTCTGGATGGCGTCGAAGAGCGTGGGGTTGCCGTTGACGTCGCCGCCGCCGGTGCGGGCGGCGACCTCGACGTTCTTGATCAGGCGGGCGAAGAGCTTGCCGCGCTTGGCGTCGATGACCGCCTTCTTGTGCTTGGTCGTCGCCCATTTTGAGTGCCCGGACATGGCCTAACCCTCCGTCGTCTGGCCCGCCTCACGCGCCATCTCCACGAAGTACCGATGAACTCGGAGGTCGCCGGTGAGCTCGGGATGGAAGGCGGTCGCGAGCAGGTGCTGCTGCCGAACCGCGACAATCCTACCGGCGGCCGGTCCGGCGTTCACACGACCCAGCACCCGCACGTCGGGTCCGACCTCTTCGACCCAGGGGGCGCGGATGAAGACGGCGGAGAACGGACCGCCCTCGATGTCCGAAATGTCGACGGTGCCCTCGAACGAATCGACCTGCCGGCCGAAGGCGTTGCGCCGGACGGTCATGTCGATGCCACCGAAGGGCACCTGGTCGGCGCGGCCGTCCAGGATCGTGCCGGCCAGCATGATCATGCCGGCGCAGGAGCCGTAGGTGGGCATGCCGCCGGCGATCCGCTTGCGCAGCGGCTCGGTCATGCCGAACTCGATCGCCAGCTTGCTCATCGCCGTCGACTCGCCGCCGGGGATGACCAGTGCGTCGACGGAGTCGAGCTCGTCGGGGCGGCGCACCGGCCGGGCGATGACGTCCAGCTCGGCCAGGGCGTGCAGGTGTTCGCGGGTATCGCCCTGCAGGGCGAGCACACCGATGATCATGCCGGCGGTCACCAGCCGCGCTCGGCGAGACGGTGCGGCTGCGGGATCTCCTCGACGTTGATGCCGACCATGGCCTCGCCGAGGCCGCGGGAGACCTTGGCGATGACGTCGGGGTCGTCGTGGAAGGTGACGGCCTTGACGATGGCGGCGGCGCGCTGCTCCGGGTTGCCGGACTTGAAGATGCCGGAGCCGACGAAGACGCCCTCGGCGCCGAGCTGCATCATCATCGCGGCGTCGGCCGGGGTGGCGATGCCGCCGGCGGTGAACAGCACGACCGGCAGCTTGCCCGTCTCGGCGACCTCCTTCACGAGGTCGAACGGCGCCTGGAGCTCCTTGGCGGCGACGAACAGCTCGTCCTCGGGCAGGGAGGTCAGCCGGCGGATCTCGCCACGGATCTTGCGCATGTGGGTGGTGGCGTTGGAGACGTCGCCGGTGCCGGCCTCACCCTTGGAGCGGATCATGGCGGCGCCCTCGGTGATGCGGCGCAGGGCCTCGCCGAGGTTGGTGGCGCCGCAGACGAACGGCACGGTGAAGGCCCACTTGTCGATGTGGTTGCTGTAGTCGGCCGGGGTGAGGACCTCGGACTCGTCGACGTAGTCGACGCCGAGCGCCTGCAGGACCTGGGCCTCGACGAAGTGGCCGATGCGGGCCTTGGCCATGACGGGGATCGAGACGGCGGCGATGATGCCGTCGATCATGTCGGGGTCGCTCATGCGGGAGACCCCGCCCTGCGCGCGGATGTCGGCGGGGACGCGCTCCAGGGCCATGACGGCGACGGCGCCGGCGTCCTCGGCGATCTTGGCCTGCTCGGGGGTGACGACGTCCATGATGACGCCACCCTTGAGCATCTCTGCCATGCCCCGCTTGACGCGCGCGGTGCCGGTGACTGACGTGCTGGTGGTGGGCGACTCGGACACGACGAAGCACTCCTAACAGGGGAAGGGAATCACCTGCGAGTTTACGCCCGCGGGTGGACCACGTCCGACGTCCAATGGCAACCCCGCGGCCCACAAACCCAGATGATGATATTTCCGGTCTAGCGGGCGCGGAGCGCCTGATAAACCGGAAAAGCCCGAAAAACGGCAGAGCCTACGAAACGGCCACGAATCAGGACAGTGACGGGTCGTCGACGTCGAAGTACGCCGGCCGCGGGTGTTTGCGCGCCAGCCGGAACAGCCTGACCAGCAGCCGCCGCCGCACGGCCAGGGCGTCGCGGACCACGTCGTTGTGCACCTGCCGGGCGAGCGCCACCCGGCGGCTGACCTGCACGAGCCCGCTGAGCGCCTCCTCCGGCGCCGCCGCGTCCTCGTGCGCGTCGCGCAGGTGCCGGGTCAGGTCGTTCTCGGCGACCTCACGGTCCTCGGGCTGGGCGTCCACGGCGATCCGGGCCGCGTAGACGAGGGTGGGCAGCTGCGCGGCCTCGGCGAGGGCGACCGCGGCGACCGCGCGCCGCAGCAGGTGGGCGTCGAGGGTGGCGTAGGCCGCGACCGCCCGCGCGTGCAGCCGGTCGACGCGGGCCGCGAGCCAGGTGAGGTAGGTGGCCACCAGGACCACCACCGACACCACCGTGATCACCCACCACACAGGGCGGAGCCTACGGTACGCACAGCGGTCTCCTGGACCGGCCAGCGGCCTACGGTACCGGCGGACCTATGGAACGGGCTGCTCCACCACCGCGCCGGCGACCTCGATCACCGTGGAGTAGACCTCGAGGACACGTTCGGCGACGACGGGCCAGTCGTACGCGGCGACGACCTCGGTCGCCCTGGTGGCGAGGGCGGCCCGCCGGGCGGGGTCGTCGAGCAGGCCGCCGATCGTCGAGGCCAGGGCCGCGCTGTCGCCGACGGGGAAGAGCGCGCCGGCCCGGCCGCCGTCCAGGACCCGCCGGAAGGCGTCGAGGTCGCTGGCCACGACGGTGGTGCCGGCCGACATCGCCTCGGTGAGGATCATCCCGAAGGACTCCCCGCCGGTGTTGGGCGCGATGTACAGGTCGACGCTGCGCAGCATCCGCGCCTTGTCCTCCTCGGACACCTTCCCGAGAAACACGATCCGATCCCGGTGCGGCGAAATGTCCGGAAAATCAGACATCACCTCGTCGACGTCCCCCGGCCCCGCCACCAGCAGCCGCAGGTCGGGCCGCGAACGTGCCAGGGTCGCAAACGCCTGCAGCAGGAACGGGAACCCCTTCCTCGGCTCGGTGAACCGCCCCAGGAACCCGAGCGTCCCACCGGAACCCGGCCAGCCCGGCAGCGGTGTGGCGGTCCGGTACCGCGACACCTGCACACCGTTCGGGATCTCCCACGCGCTGCCGCCGAGGTGCTCGACCTGCACCTTGCGCGCCAGCTCGCTCACCGCGATCCGCCCGGTGATCCGCTCCAGGACCAGCTGGAGCAGCCCCTGCGCGGCGGCGAGCGCCCGGGAGCGGGTCATCGCGGTGTGGAACGTGGCGACCACCGGCCCGCGCGCCGACAGCACCGCCAGCATCGACAGGCTCGGGATGAGCGGCTCGTGCACGTGCAGCACGTCGAACCGGCCCGCCGCCATCCAGCGCCGGACCCGGGTCGCGGAGATGAGGCCGAACGACACCCGGGCGACTGAACCGTTGTAGGGCACCGGCACCGCCCGCCCGGCCGGCACGACGTAGGGCTGCTCGCCGCTCTCCTCGTCGCCGGGTGCCAGGACGCTGACGTGGTGGCCGAGCGCGATGAGCGTCTCCGCCAGGTCGCGGACGTGGTTCTGCACCCCGCCGGGCACGTCGAACGAGTACGGGCACACGATCCCGATACGCAACACGCCTCCTAGGCCGGATTCACGACAGCGGTGGGGGTGTCGATCCAGAGCCGCTGCAGCATGTGCCAGTCCTGCGGATTGCGGGCGATGCCCTCGGCGAGGACGTCCGCGATCCGCTGGGTGAGCAGCCGGACCCGCACGTCCAGGGCCCCCTCGGAGGCCGCCGGCAGCGGGATCGGCCCTTCGAGGCGGCCGGCGGCCGCGTCCGGGTCGAACCACATCGACACCACGTAGAGCGGCGCGCCGGTGCGCAGCGCGAGCAGCGCCGGACCGGCCGGCATCCTGGTCCGGCCGCCGAAGAAGTCGACCTCGACACCCCGGGCGGTCAGGTCCCGGTCGGCGAGCAGCGGCACCACGTAACCGGCTCGCAGGCGCTCCTCCAGCACGTCGAACGCGGGCCGGTCACCGCCGGTCGTCGGGAGGATCTCCATACCCAGCGCGCGCCGGAAATGCAGATACCGCCGGTAGACGCTCTCCGGCTTCAGCCGCTCGGCGACGGTCACGATCGGCCAGCCGTTGGCGGCGACCCACGCGCCGGCCGCGTCGTAGTTGCCGGCGTGCGGCAGGGCGATGACCGCACCGACCTTGTCCGCGACGTGCTGGCCGAGCAGCTCGCCGCGCTCCAGCCGGAACCCCGTCAGGTGCTGCGCCTTGGAGCGGCCCGGGAGCCGGAACGCCTCCAGGTAGTAGCGCGCGTAGGACCGCAGCCCACGCCGGACCAGGTCCGCGAGTTCCGCGTCACTCACCCCGGGACCGACCACCCGTCGCAGGTTGGACGCGAGCCGCACGGTGCCCTTGCCACCGTTTCCGCTGCGGTACCGGCGGGCGCCGTGCGCCGCGGCAGCCGCGAAGAACGGCCACACCACGGACCGCGGCAACTTCGGGATGAGCGTGAAGGCGGCTCCGTAGCCGAGTTCCGCCAGGTTCACCGGGCGACCCCATCGCTGGAGGAGGCGGCGGACGCGGCGGAGGCTGCGGCGATGTCGCGGGCCTGCCGGTACACGTGCGACATCCGCTGCCAGATGGTGATCACCGACAACAGCACCAGCAGCCACAGCGCCGCCTCCATGCCGTACTTCACGTCGAAGCCGAACAGCAGGCCGCCGATGCCGACGAGGATGAGCCGCTCGGTCCGCTCGGCCAGCCCGACGTTGGCGGTCATGCCCAGGCCCTCCGCGCGGGCCTTCACGTAGGACACGACCTGCCCCGTCAGCAGGCACAACAGCGCCGCAGTGCACTCGCGCAGCTGCCCCTGCGAGGCATACCAGAACGCCACGGAACCGAAGATGGCGCCGTCGGAGACGCGGTCCATGGTCGAGTCGAGCAGGGCGCCGAACTTGTTGCTGACGCCGAGCTGCCGGGCCATGGACCCGTCGAGCATGTCGGTAAGGCAACTCACGGTGACGATAACGAGCGCGATGACCATGTGGCCACGCGTGGCGAAGCCGACGCTGCCGATGAGCACGCCGACCGTGCCGGCGACGGTCACCGCATTAGGGGTGATCTTGGCGCGCAGTAATGCGGCCGCGACGGGGCTGACGATGCGGGCCAGTCCGGCCTTGATGTCTACGCTGAGGATCTTCGCCATGGCGCTCCCACGATAACGGCGGCGGAGCTTGCCGGATACCTGCGCGTGGGCCTGCTCACGGTGCTTGAGTAAACCGTATGGCGCCGGTGGGGTGCGCCGGGCTTGTGTCGGTGATGGTTCGGGTGTGGGATCGGTGAACAGGTCGTGACTGTGAGACTGCTCACAGCTGGCAGGACGGGAGGCGCGTGATGGCGCAGAAGGTCCAGGAGAAGGGTGTCGCCGGCCCGGTGCCGGCGGTTGATGACCCCGGCAGGGTACGCAACGTGGTCGTCGTCGGGCACTCCGGCGCCGGGAAGACAACCCTCGTGGAGGCGCTGCTCGCAGCGACCGCGACGATCGGGCGGACCGGCACGGTGGCCGACGGCACCACGGTGACCGACCACGATCCGGCGGCGGTGCGGCAGCAGCGGTCGGTGACGCTGTCGTGCGCCCCGCTCGTGCACGACGGGATCAAGGTCAACCTGCTCGACACCCCCGGCTACGCCGACTTCGTCGGGGAGCTGCGCGCCGGCCTGCGGGCCGCGGACGCGGCGCTGTTCGTCGTGTCGTCGGTGGACGGCGTGGACGCCGCCACCGCGGCGCTGTGGGAGGAGTGCGCCGCCGTCGGGATGCCCCGCGCGGTCGCCGTCACCCGCCTCGATCACCCGCGCGCCGACTTCCAGGACACCGTCGATCACTGCCAGGACGTCTTCGGCGACAACGTGCTGCCGCTGTACCTGCCGATGCTCGGCGACGACGGCGCGGCGGTGGAAGGGCTGATCGGGCTGATCACCCACCGGGTCTTCGACTACTCCGCGGGATACCCGCCGGCGGTCCGCGACCCCGAGCCGCAGCACCTGCCGGCGATCGAGGAGTCGCACAACAGCCTCCTCGAGGGCATCATCGCCGAGAGCGAGGACGAGACGCTCATGGAGCGCTACGTCAGCGGCGAGGTCATCGAGACGTCGGTGATCATCGAGGATCTGGAGAAGGCCGTCGCCCGTGGCACCTTCTACCCCGTCGTGCCCGTCTGCGCCCAGACCGGCCTCGGCATCGACGCCCTCCTCGAGGTGCTGACCAGCGGGTTCCCGTCACCCCTGGAGCACGTGGTGCCGCCCGTCACCGACGTCGACGGCAACCCGCACGCCCCGCTGCGCTGCGACCCCGCCGGTCCGCTGATCGCCGAGGTGGTGAAGACGACGATCGACCCGTACGTCGGGCGGGTCTCCCTCGTGCGGGTCTTCTCCGGCACGCTGCGCCCCGACCACCCGGTGCACATCTCCGGGCACGGCATGGCCGAGCGCGGCCACCCCGACCACGACGCCGACGAACGGTTCGCGCACCTGTTCTCGCCGCTCGGCGCGACCCTGCGCGAGGTGCCCTACGCGGTCGCCGGCGACATCGTCGCGATCACCAAGTCGACGACGGCCGAGACCGGGGACACGATCTCCGGCAAGGACGACCCGATGCTCATGGCGCCCTGGGAGATGCCGGAGCCGCTGCTGCCGATCGCGATCGTCGCCAAGACCCGCTCCGACGAGGACGCCCTCGCCAAGAACCTCGGCCGGCTCGTCGCCGGCGACCCGACGCTGCGCCTGGAACGCAACGCCGAGACCCACCAGCTGGTGCTGTGGTGCATGGGCGAGGCGCACGCCGACGTGGTGCTGGACCGGCTGCGCACCGGCGGCGTCGACCTGGACACCGAGCCGGTGAAGGTGGCGCTGCGCGAGACGTTCGCCGCGCCCAGCCAGGGCCACGGCCGGCACGTGAAACAGTCCGGCGGCCACGGTCAGTACGCGGTCTGCGACATCAAGGTCGAGCCGCTGCCGCGCGGCACCGGCTTCGAGTTCGTCGACAAGATCGTCGGCGGGGTCGTCCCGCACAACTACATCCCGTCGGTGGAGAAGGGCGTCCGCCACCAGATGGAGCGCGGCATGGTCGCCGGCTACCCCGTCGTCGACGTGCGGGTCACCCTGGTCGACGGCAAGGCCCACTCCGTCGACTCGTCCGACGCGGCCTTCCAGACCGCCGGGGCCCTCGCCCTGCGCGAGGCCGCCGAGCAGGGCCAGACGACCCTGCTCGAGCCGATCGACGAGGTCACCATCCGGGTCCCCGACGAGTTCGTCGGCGCGGTGATGAGCGACCTGTCCGGCCGGCGCGGCCGGGTCCTGGGCAACGAGCCGGACCCCGCCGGGCAGGAGCGGACCCTGGTCCGTGCCGAGGTCCCCGCGACCGAACTGGTGCGCTACGCGGTCGAGCTGCGGGCGATGACGTCGGGCTCGGGCACGTTCAGCCGCGTCTTCGCCCGGCACGACCCGATGCCGGCGCACCTGGCCGACGCGGTGAAGAAGGAACACGCCGCGGCCCGGTGATCACTGCGGATGGTCTGGCTGGATCTCCCGATCCAGCCAGACCTGGTCGCGCAGCTCGATGCCGTCGACCATGATGCCCTCCGGATACCCCCTTGCCGGGGTGAACACGTCCCGCTCGACCGACCGGAACCGGAACCCCTGCCGCTGGTAGAAGCGCAGGTTGCCGACGTCGGCGGCACCGGTCGCGACGAGGATCGTGCCGCCGCCCTCCGCCCGCACCAACGCCACGGCCGCAGCGATGAGCGCGGCACCGACACCCGTCCCGCGCCGCTGCGGCACGACCGCCATGTTCTTGATCTCCAGGCCGACCAGCTGGAGATGCCCCACGACGTGCCCGCCGTCAGGCGCTTCTTCCGACGCCACCAGGACCCGGCCCCGGTCCAGGTAGCCGTCCAGCAGTTCGGCGGAGTCCTCGGCCAGCTCGAACGACCACCGCAGCGCGGCCCGGTCGCCGTCGTACAGGTCCACTCGCATGACCCCCGACTCTGGCAGGTCGGCCTACACTGCGCGGCATGATTTTCTCGCGGGGCAGGAAACAGGATCCCGTCGTCGAGTTCTGGGCCTGGTGGCCGACGATCCGTCCCGCCGTCGTCGCCGCCATCGCCGGCGGTGGCTGGGGTTCGATCACCGAGGATTTCAACAAGCGGGTCACCGCGATCCACAAGGAGCTCACGTGGGAGTTCAGCGCGGGCCATGAGGCCCGGCATGCGCTGGTCGTCTCCCCCGCCGGCAACGCCGAGCTGCGGGCCGTCGCCGCCCGCTGGGCCGCCCTCGCGCCCGCCGCCGACCCCGAGTTCGAGTACCACACCAGCCGCCAGCCGGACCATTCGACGCTCACCGCGACGATCGAGATCGGCGGCGGTGTGAAGCTCGACATGTCACAGCTGCGGTTCGCGTTCCAGCGCGACGACGGCGCCGCCGCGATCGACGTCGTCGGCTACCACCCGATGTTCCGCAAGCTGCAGGAGACCGTCCGGGGACAGGTGACGTTCCTGGCGCTCGACTGGCTCCTCGGCGAGGATGGCGTCGAGACGTGGGTCGGCGCGGTCGAGTTCGCGGCCGACGAGCCCGCCGGCGCCCGGGACCCGCTCGACCTCGTCGCCGCCGTCGACACGCTGCGGGAGGAGTACCGCGAGCCGCAGTGGGTCATCATGCGGGCCACCCCGCCGGGCGCGCCGATGATCCTCGCGCTCGCCGTGCGGCCGCTGCGGTCGGTGCGCTGGCCCCGTTTCGACACGCACGTCCCGGTGTCGCTGCCGTTCCCGGACCGCACCGACGAAGGACTGCCGGCGACCGGGTCCCTGGAGGCGCTGCGGGCCTTCGAGGACGGTCCGCTCGCCGCGGCGCTGCACGGCGACGGCGAACTCGTCGCCCACGAGAGCAGCGACGGCGTGCGTACCCTGCACTACTACGTCGACGGCGCCACCAGCGCGGGCGCGGACCTCGCCGCCGCGGCGGCCACCTGGCAGTTCGGCCGGGCGCAGGTGGGGCGCGCCCACGACCCCGGGTTCGAGGCCGTGGCGCACCTGTCCTAGCGCGGTACTTCCCAGCGCCTCAGTCCCAGCTGCTTCAATCCCACACCGAGGCCAGGAGCTTCCGGGTGTCGGTGAGCAGCTGCGGCAGGACCTTGGTCCGGCCGACGACGGGCATGAAGTTGGTGTCGCCGCCCCACCTCGGCACGATGTGCTGGTGCAGGTGGGCGGCGATGCCGGCGCCGGCGACCGTCCCCTGGTTCATGCCCAGGTTGAACCCGTGGGCGCCGCTGGCCCGGCGGATCACCCGCATCGCGGTCTGCGTGAACGTCGCCAGCTCCACCGTCTCCTCGGCGGTGAGGTCGGTGTAGTCGGCCACATGCCGGTAGGGGCAGACCATCAGGTGCCCCGGGTTGTACGGGTACAGGTTGAGCACCGCGAACACCGACGTCCCGCGGGCCACGACGAGGCTGTCCTCGTCCGGCAGGCCGGGCGCCCGGCAGAACGGGCACCCGGTCGGCTCGTCGTGGTCGCCGGCCCGGTCCTCCTTGATGTAGGCCATCCGGTGCGGCGTCCACAACCGTTCCAGATCATCCGGAGCACCCGTCATGCCGCTGAGGGTCCCACATTGCTCCGGGAACGGACGACCTCCACCACGTGCGCCACGGCGTCGTCGAGGGCGACCCCGTTGCGCTGCGAGCCGTCGCGGTACCGGAACGACACGGTGCCGCCGCTGACGTCGTCGTCGCCGGCGATCGCCATGAACGGGATCTTCTGCTGCTGCGCGGTGCGGATCTTCTTCTGCATCCGCTCGTCGGAGTGGTCGACCTCGACCCGGATGCCCTCCCTGCGCAGCCGCGCGGCGAACTCGGCGAGGTAGTCGCCGTGATCGGCGCGGACCGGGATGCCCACCACCTGCACCGGGGCCAGCCACGCCGGGAACGCGCCCGCGTAGTGCTCGGTGAGCACACCGAAGAACCGCTCGATCGAGCCGAACAGCGCCCGGTGGATCATCACCGGCTGCTGCCGGGTGCCGTCGGACGCCTGGTACTCCAGCTCGAAGCGCTTCGGCTGGTTGAAGTCGACCTGGATCGTGGACATCTGCCAGGTGCGGCCGATCGCGTCGCGGGCCTGCACGGAGATCTTCGGGCCGTAGAACGCGGCGCCGCCCGGGTCCGGCACCAGCTCCAGGCCGGAGTCCACGGCGGCGGCCCGCAGCGCCTCGGTCGCCTCGTCCCAGTCGGCCTGCTCGCCGATGAACTTCGGCGAGTCGTCGCGGGTGGACAGCTCCAGGTAGAAGTCGGGCAGGCCGTAGTCGCGCAGCAGGTTGAGCACGAACTGCAGCAGGCCGCGCAGCTCGCCCGGCATCTGCTCCTTGGTGCAGTAGATGTGCGAGTCGTCCTGGGTCAGGCCGCGCACCCGGGTGAGGCCGTGCACCACGCCGGACTTCTCGTAGCGGTACACCGTGCCGAACTCGAACATGCGCAGCGGCAGCTCACGGTAGGACCGGCCGCGGGCCCGGAAGATGAGGTTGTGCATCGGGCAGTTCATCGCCTTCAGGTAGTACTCCGCGCCCTCCATCTCCATCGGCGGGAACATGGTGTCGGCGTAGTACGGCAGGTGGCCCGACGTCTGGAACAGGTTCGCCTTGCTGATGTGCGGCGTGTTGACGAACTCGTAGCCGGCCTCCTCGTGCCGCTGGCGCGAGTACGCCTCCATCTCCCGGCGGATGATGCCGCCCTTGGGGTGGAAGACCGCGAGGCCGGAGCCGATCTCGTCGGGGAAGCTGAACAGGTCCAGGTCCGCGCCGAGCTTGCGGTGGTCCCGGCGGGCCGCCTCCTCGAGCAGCTTCTGGTATTCCTTGAGCGCGTCGCGGGTCGGCCAGGCGGTCCCGTAGACCCGCTGGAGCTGCGGATTCTTCTCCGAGCCGCGCCAGTAGGCGGCGGCGACACGGGTGAGCTTGAACGCCTGGATCATCCGGGTCGTCGGCAGGTGCGGCCCCCGGCACAGGTCGGACCAGCAGACCTTGTCCGACTGCGCGTCGAGGTTGTCGTAGATCGTCAGCTCGCCGCCGCCGACCTCCATGACCTCGCTCTGATCAACGTCCGATTTCACATCGACGAGCTCCAGCTTGAACGGCTCGTCCTTGAGCTCGGCCTTGGCCTGCTCGACCGAGTCGAACCGCCGGCGGCGGAACCGCTGGCCCGACTTGATGATCTCCTGCATGCGCTTCTCGAGCTTGTCCAGGTCGTCGGGGTGGAACGGCTTGGCGACCTGGAAGTCGTAGTAGAAGCCGTGCTCGATCGGCGGGCCGATGCCGAGCTTCGCCTCGGGGAACAGGTCCTGGACGGCCTGGGCGAGCACGTGCGCGGTCGAGTGGCGCAGCACGTTGAGCCCGTCGGGTGAGGACAGGTCGACCGCTTCGACCTCGGTGTCCTGCTCCGGCGTCCAGTCGAGGTCGCGCAGCCTGCCACCGTCTTCCCGGACCACGACGATGGCCTTGGGTCCGCTGGTCGGCAGCCCGGCCTCGGCGACCGCGGCACCGGCGGTCGTGCCGGCCGTGACCACGAGGGTATTCGAGCGCACTGTGGACACGGTCTGCTCCCAAGCGTGAAGAGGTCTGATTCCTCCAGAACTCTATCCGCCGCGCTACCGCAGGGCCGAGAACACCCCGCCCGCCACGGCCGCGCCGACGAGCGCGCCGACGACGACCTGCGCCACGGTGTGGTCCTTCAACGCCACCCTGGACCATCCGACGGCGGCGACCAGTGGCGCCGTGGCCGCCAGGGGCCAGCCGTAGACGAGGACGAGGATGACCAGCGCACCGGCCGCGACCGCGGTGTGGATCGACATCTTCCACCAGTGGTTGACGGCGGCGGCGACGACGAGCCCGACCCCGCCTGCGGCGACGCCCGCCAGGAGCTCCCGCTGCGCGTCCAGGCCGAGCAGCACGACGAAGCCGACCGCGACCGACGCCAGCCCGACGAGCAGCGGGCCGCGCCGCTGCCGGTGGTCGCCGACGTGGATGTCGGTCAGGTCACCGCGCCGCACGCCGCGCAGGATGTACAGGAACGGCAGCACGCTCTCGAACAGCGCGGCGACGGCCCCGAGCAGCAGCCCCCGCCCGATGCTCTGCTCGCCGTGCACGGCGAGCAGGACGAGGAGCACCGACACCAGCACCGCCGGTGCGAGGAGTTCGGTGACGGCACGGGCGATGCGCTGGGAGATCACCGCAGTACCGTACAGAAAGAGACGCCGGCCGATGCACTCCCCCGTTTGAAGTACATCGGCCGGCAGTCCCGGTCTTGTGCCGCCGCTCAGCGCTTCCAGAACGCCCCGCGGGTGGCGGGCGGCTCCGGCCGGTCGCCGGCGACCGCGTCGAGCTCCGTCAGGACCTCACGCCACAGCTCCTCCAGGGGCCGGGCCGCGATCGCCGCCGGGGTGAGCCGCTCCGCGAGGATCCGCAGGACCCCGATGCCGAGCACCGCCAGCCGCGACCCGAGGTCTTCGAGCAGCTCGCGCCGCTCGAAGTCGGGCCGGTCCTGGGCCTCCCGCAGCCGCCGCGCCTCACTCGCTGCGAGCTCCCGCAGCTCCGCCGTGTCGGCCCGGCGCCGCTCCGCCTCGACCGACGGCTGCGCCGCCGCGGGCGCCTGCGGGCGCACCGATCCCCGCCCGCGCAGCGACCGGGCGAGCCCGCCCGCGCCGGACATCGGCGGCATCGGCGGCATCATCGGCGGCATCGGCGGCGGCCCGCCGGGCGACGGCATCGCCGCGGACCGGCTCCGGTAGGGCGCGCTCGCGGGCGCGGCCATCGGCATCGCCGTCGGGTGCAGCGGCGGCGGTGGCACCGCCGTCGGCAGTTCCCAGCCGGCCGGCAGATCGACGGGCTGCACCACCTGGCGCGGCTCGCCGCCCTCGGTGACCACCCGCTTGTCCACCGCCACATACGCGGTGAAGCGGCACAGCACCTGGAACCGCAGCGACACCCCGGTGATCCGCCGTTCGAGCTCGTCGCCGCCGGCCGGCCCGGAGACATAGGCGTCCTCGAGGTCGCGCAGCAGCGCCCGGGCCCAGATCGCGGTCAGCGCCGAATTGTCGTGCCGGGTCGCGGTGACCGTGGCCGACCAGGGCGTGCCGTCGCGCATGGTGCCGCCGACGGTGAGCGAGCCCCCGGTCTCGCCGTCCGCCGCGACCCGATACCGCCCGGTGACCACGAACGGCACGCCGGGGAAGACGTCGGGCAGCCGGGCCGGGGCCTGCGTGCCGTCGATCAGGTCGAGCCCTCCGGCGGTGACGGTGACGCCGCTGACGACGGGCGCGCCGATGCGCCGGTGGATGCGGTCCATCGCCTCGTCGAGCCGGTCCTCGCTCTCCACCAGCTCGCAGCGGCCACCGCCGGCGATCGCGAGCCGGCCGAGGAACCCGGCGTTGACGGCCTGGTCGATGCCGACGGTGTGCACCCGCACCCCGCGCAGCGCCGAGGCGACCGTCCGCAGGATCTGGTCCTCGTTGCCGACCTGGCCGTCGGTGACCAGCACCAGGACCCGGTCGCGGCCACCGTTCGCGGTGGCCGCGTCGAGCAGCTTCAGCCCCTCGATGAGCGGCTGGAGCAGCTCGGTGCCGCCGCGGGCGTCGACCCGCGACAGGTGCTCCACGGCCCGGAACCGGTGCCGGTCGGTGCCGTCGGCCAGCCCGGACGGCAGCGACTTCGGCGTCTCGACCCGGTCGTCGAAGGCGAGGACGGCGAACCGGTCGCCGTCGGTGAGCGTGTCGACGATGCGGGCCGCGGCGCGGCGGGCGGCGACCATCTTCCAGCCACCCATGCTGCCGGAGCGGTCCAGCAGCAGCACCACGTCCTTGGGCTTCGGCGGCGCCTGCGACGCCGGCGGCAGCACGGTCAGCCGGTAGGTGCCCTCCTCGCCGGTGCTGTCGGGCACGAGCGCCAGCCCGGCCTCGCCGGACCCGTACGCCAGGCGCAGCACGAAGTCCCGGTCAGCCCGCGCGCCGGGCACGACGGTGACGGTCCGCTCGGTCTGGTGGACGGTGTGCAGGCTGGAGCGGACCTCGCCGAGCGGCAGCCCCGCGGGGTCGATGTCGACGGTGATGCCCAGCCGCAGCGGGTTGGGGAACCCGGGCAGCAGCACCGGCGGCGTGATCCGGGACGCGTCGGGGACCGCGTCGGTGTCGAGGGCGTGCCCGATGCCGACACTGTCACCGTCGAGAGCCCCGCCGGGGATGTACCGCGGCGCGACGACGAGCGGGAACCGGAACGTGGCCTCGCCGTCCTCGAACGACAGCGGTCCCGCCAGTGACAGTGACACGCTGACCCGCTCGCCCGGCAGGATGTTGCCGACCCGCATGGTGAACACGTCGGGCCGCTCCTCCTCGGCGATCGAGGCGCGCTGACCGGAGGCGATCGCCCGGTCGTAGGTCTCGCGGGCGGCGCCGCGCTCCTGCAGGTCCGCCTCGACGACCCGGCCGTCGGCGGTCATCGCCATGCGGATCACCGCGGCCCGGTCGGGCAGCGGGAAGACGTAGGTCGCTTCCAGGGCCTCGTCGTGGACGTTGACGAACTCCTGGGTGAGGTCGATCCGCGCGACCAGGCCCGTGATGGCCGTGTGCACGTCGATCCGGTCGAGCGGCAGGTTGCCCCGCCCGGTGCGCAGCGCGCCGAGACCGGCGTCGTCCTTCGGCGCGGCGACCCGCAGGGCCTCCGCCTCGCTCATGGTGGCGACTCTCATTGCACACTCCCTCGCTCGGCGCTCACATCGGGGCTCGGATCACGCGTCAGTCCACGGGCTGCCAGCAGGTCCAGCAGCGGCTTGGCGGCCGCCTGGATCGCGGCCACGTCGTCGGGTCCGGGAGTGCCGGGCAGCAGCAACGTCACGTCACCACTCAGCGGCACCCCGCTGAGCAGTGCGGGCGGCGGCGCCGGAGGCGGTGCGTGCGGTGCGGGCGGCTCGGTCCAGAACCTGTTGCGGGGTTGCTCGTGCTTCGGCAGGTCGGCGATCTCCCACAGGAGCGCGTCGGGCGCTTCGGCAAGCTCGATCTGGATGTCGGCGATCCGCATGCCCTCCGACTGGCGGCGTTTGATCGCCACCAGCTGCGCAAGGTGTCGCGGACCGTAGAGCGCGGTGCGGCCCCGCATGGTCGGGCGGTCGACGAGCCCGATCGTCGCATACCACCTGATGGCACGGGCGTCGGGAACGTCGCGCACCCGGCCGTTGGGTGCGCCCGCGTAGGCGGTGCCGTCGAGCGCGGCGGCAACCCGTGCCGTCAGCTCGTCGAGCGTCCATCCTGTCGCGGTCACACGACAACTATGACACTGTCACATGACACTGTCAACAAAGCGGGGCAGCCGCACCTCGGCCCGCACCCCGGGGCGCGCGTCCAGCAGGCGGACCGTGCCGCCGTGCCGCCGCACCAGCTCCCGGACGATCGCCAGCCCCAGCCCGGTGCCTCCGGCGTCGCGGGCGCGACCGTCGTCGAGGCGGGTGAACCGGTCGAACACCCGCTCCCGCAGCGGACCGGGGATGCCCTCCCCGTCGTCGGTGACGGTGACCAGGACCTCCTGCCCCTCCGCCTCGGCCCGCAGCACGACCCCCGTGCGGGCGTGCCGCACCCCGTTGTCGACGAGGTTCAGCACGACCCTGATCAGCGCGTCCTGCTCACCCTCCACCCACAGCGACTGGAGGGACTCCTCGACGGTCACGGTGGCGAACCGCTTCGCCAGGTTCGTCAGCAGGCTCTGCATCTCGACCGGCTCCCGCGCCACCCGCCGCCCGTCGCGCTCGTCCGCCCTCGCAAGCAGCAGCAGGTCGTCGACCAGCCGCGACAGCCGGTCCAGGTCGGTCAGCAGGTCGTCGCCGACGGACTGCCAGTCGCCCAGCTTCTGCGCCACCTCGACCTGGATGCGCATGCTGGCCAGGGGGCTGCGCAGCTCGTGCGCGGCGTCCGCGATGAACGAACGCTGCCGGGCCCGGGTCGTGGCGAGGCGGTCCAGCATGTGGTTGAGCGTCACCGCGAGGCGCTGGATCTCGTCGCTGGACGGCGGCACCGGCAGCCGCTCGTCGGTCGCCGCGCCCGTGATCCGCTCCGCCGACGCGCTGAGCCGGTCGACGGGCGCCAGGGCCTGCCCGACCACCTTCCAGGCGATCGCGACCAGGATGGTCACCAGGGCCGGGTACGTCACCCACAACGACGTCTTCAGCAGCTCCAGGCTGCGGTTGTAGTCGCCGAGCGGCACCGCGACCACGATGATCCGGCCGTCCCCGACCTTCCGGGCGGTGACCCGTAACGGGTCCGGCTGCAGCGCCCGGTCGCCGGGCACGGTGATCCGCTCGCGCTGGGCCCTGGCGATCTCGTCGTCGTGCAGCAACGGGACGAGCAGGTCGGCGTTGCGGTCACCGGCGACGACGCGGTGCTGGGTGTCGAGGACCTGGACGACCTGGCCGGCGGGCGCCGGCAGAGGCGACGGCAGCGTCGAGCCCTCCTCGAGGAGGGCGGCGATCTCGGTGACGGTCGCGTTGGCGGAGCGGTCCAGCGTGCCCCGGAAGCTGTACGTCATCGCGGTCGCCATCGCCACGCCGGCGATCGCCAGCCCGACGATGAGCCCGCTGGTACCGAGGAGCACCAGCCGCCCCCGCAACGACAGTCGCGACCACCAGTTCATGCCCCCTCCGCTTCGCTCCGGCGGCACGAACTTCGACCCTGAGCTCGCTGATTCGCGGCTCCTCCGCTTCGCTCCGGACCGCTCATGCCGACCGCAGCCGATATCCGGCGCCCCGCACGGTTTCGAGGGCGTCGCGGCCGAGCTTGCGGCGCAGGTACCCGACGTACACCTCGACGGCGTTGGGCGCGGTGTCGATGCTCGCGTCCCACACGTGGTCCAGCAGCTCCGTCTTGGACACCACCTGCCCCGGGCGGCGCATCAGGTACTCCAGCAGCGCGTACTCCCGCGCCGTCAGCACGATCTCCTCGCCGCCGCTGGTGACCCGCCGCCGCGCCGGGTCGAGGGTCAGCTCACCGACGGTCAGCACGCTCGGCCGCTCCGGCGCGCCCCGGCGCAGCAGCGCGCGGAGCCGGGCGACCAGCACCACGTAGGAGAACGGCTTGGTCAGGTAGTCGTCGGCGCCGCAGTCGAGGCCGTCGGCCTGGTCGTATTCGCCGTCCTTGGCGGACAGCATCAGCACCGGCACCCAGTTCTTCTCGGCACGCAGCGCCGAGACCACGCGATACCCGGACAGGCCGGGCAGCATGATGTCCAGGATCACCGCGTCGTAACCACCGTGTCTGGCCAGCTCCAGGCCGGTCGGCCCGTCCCCGGCGACGTCCACGGCGAACCCCTCCGCCTGCAGGCCGCGCTGCAGCGCCCCCGCCATGCGGATCTCATCCTCGACCACCAGCAGCCTCACGTGCACCAGCGTGGCACGCTGTGCTGTGGGAACGCACAGGCGGTCTCAGCGATGTCACAGCCGACCCCGCGCACCATGGTCGGCAGGAGGTGTTACCCAATGTCGAAGTTCACGTCACGACCTGTCCTACGGTGGGCGGTGCCCGCGGTTGCCGCGGTCGCTGTGGTAGGTGCGGGCGTGGCCGCAAAGACCCTCGCCGTCGCCGCCGAGCCGAACCTGCCGCCGCGCACCGCCGCGCAGCTGCTGGTCGACCTGCAGACCGCGCAGCTGGACGGACTGTCCGGCACCGTGGTGGAGCGCGCCGACCTGGGCCTGCCGGCCCTGCCGTCCCTGCTGGGCGAGCAGAGCTCGGAGCTCACGTCGCTCGTGTCGGGCAAGCACACCCTGCGCGTGTGGTACTCGGGCCCGGACAAGGCCCGCGTGTCGCTGCTGGGCACGCAGGGGCAGAGCGACATCATCCACAACGGCGTCGACACCTGGACCTGGAACAGCAAGTCCGGCTCGGCGAAGCACTTCAAGGGCAACGCCGAGCAGGACCCGACGGCGAAGGGTCCGGGCGCGGTCCCGAGCGAGATCCCGAAGACCCCGCAGGAAGCGGCCGACCTCGCCCTCAAGGCGATCGACCCGACCACGCAGATCTCCGTCGGCACCTCGGCGAAGATCGCCGGCCGGGACGCCTACGAGCTCATCCTGCGCCCGCGGGACACGGCGTCGCTCGTCGGTCAGGTCCGCCTGGCCATCGACGCCAAGGAGAAGCTGCCGCTGCGCGTGCAGGTCCTCGCGAAGGGGCAGTCGAACCCGGCGTTCGAGGTGACGTTCACGCAGGTGAGCTTCGCCCGGCCGGACGACAGCCAGTTCGTGTTCAACCCGCCGGCCGGCACCAAGGTCGAAGAGGCGGACCCGGCGAAGGCCGGCGCCGAGGGGCAGCCGAAGGTCGACGAGTCGGCCTCCGGTGAAAAGCCCAGGAGCACCGTCATCGGCACGGGCTGGACCTCGGTCTTCGTCCTCCGGACGGGCACCCCGGCTCAGGCCGCGGGCACCGACGCGGGGGCAGCGGCAGAGGCGAAGAAGGCACAGGACGCCATCAACCAGCTCCCGCTGGGCAACGGCGGCCGGACGTTCAACAGCAAGCTGTTCAGCGTCCTCATCACCGACGACGGCCGGGTCCTGGTCGGCGCGGTGAGCCCCGAGCGTCTCTCGCAGGTGGCCGCCGACCCGGCAGCCGCACTGAAGTAGCCGGAGCCGATCACTGAGAGACCGATCACTGAGGGACCGCGGCCTTGCCGCGGTCCCTCTCCTCGTGCCGGGCCGCGGCGGCGCGGTGCAGGGTCGCGATCGAGTACATGTCCCTCGCCCGCCGCAGCAGCTCCTCCTCCGACGCGGTGTTCTGGCGGACCGAGAACCCCACCGTCGCGTACGCCAGGACGCTCAGCAGCAGACACGCCAGCACGCACACCGGCGTGAGCAGTTCCAGCGGGCTGGTCCCCCGGATCTCCGCGGTGATCGGGGCGGCCTGGACCCGCACCGCGGACAACACCGTGTAATGGGTGCTGCACGCGGCCACGGCCATGATCGCCGCGGCGACGGCGAGGGCCTTGTTGCCACGGACCGTCGACACGCACCACAGGGTCACCGTCGCCCCCACGACCGCCGCGACGGTGGCGGCGACCGCGGTCGCCGGGTCGTATCCCACCGTGCCGGCCAGCCGCATCGCCAGGGGCGCGGTGCTGTAGACGGCGGTCAGCCCCAGGCCGGTGACGATCCCGGCCGGCACGACCTTCCACAGCGACGGGCGGCCGAACCCGACGATGTACAGGCCCAGGCAGTACACCACCACCGCGATGCCGAAACCGAGCGCGGTGATCGGCACGTCGTAGCGCACGACCGAGTTCGGCACGTCGGTGCCGAGCAACGCCATGAAATGCGGCACCCAGGTGCCCGCTCCCCCGATCGCGACCGCGGACAGGGTCAGCCACCGGGCTCTGCTGCCGCCGCTGGACGCCCTGGACCGGGCGGCGATGAACACGCCGAGCAGGCAACCGAGGAACGACAGGGTGAGGGCGAGCGCGGGCGTGATGGCGCCATAGGCGAAATGCTCCACGGACGCCCATTCAGCCAGCCCGATGGGTGAGCCGGTCGGACAACTTGTGCGGGTTTGCCCTCACCCCATGGGGGTAGTTGAAGGTGAGCACCGAAAGGAAGGGAAGCGCACATGAGCCAGGTTGTGGAGACCGTCGACGTCGCCGTGCCCGTCCGCACCGCATACAACCAGTGGACCCAGTTCGAGCAGTTCCCCGCGTTCATGAACAGCGTGCGGGAGATCCGCCAGCTGGACGACACCAGGTTGCACTGGGTGGTGGAATTCGGTGGGGTACGCCGTGAGTTCGACGCCCGGATCACCGAACAGCACCCGGACGAGCGGGTCGCGTGGACGTCGACGGAGGGACCGAAGCACGCCGGTGTGGTCACCTTCCACCGGCTCGACGACACGCACAGCCGGGTCACCGCGCAGCTCGACATCGACCCGGAGGGCTTCGTCGAGAACGTCGCCGACAAGGCCGGCATCGTGGACCGGCTGATCAAGTCCGACCTGGCGAAGTTCCGCGAGTTCATCGAGCAGCGCGGCACCGAGACCGGGGCGTGGCGCGGCGACGTGGAGCAGCCCGACGCGGCCGCCGGCGCCGTCCCGAAGCCGGGTTCATGGATCTCGCCGGGGAGCACGCCGCCCGGCGCGGCGCTGCGCTCCCCCGACGCGACACAGTCCCCCGCGTACGGGTCCGATGCCATCCAGGCCGCCCCGGACCTGACGCAGTCGACCGACGTGCATCGCATGCCGGATCCCGACGACTCCCGGCACGCCATCTGAGCATTCCTCTCCACCGCACCGGAAAAGCCGGCCGGTCAGCGTTCGCGCGCTGACCGGCCGGCCCGGTCACCGGCGCTCGCCGCGCCGGGCGGTGACGAGCAGGCGGTCACTGCCCATCGTGTACGGCGCATCGTCCGGCCCGCCGAACAGCGTCACGTCCGTGAACCCGCCGTCGCGCAGCAGGGCACCGATGTGCCCGCTGGTGTAGACGTGGTGCACGGCCGTCGCGTCGAGCCGTTCGTCGCCGCGGATGAAGGTGTACCTGCTGAGCATGCGGCTGGTGAGCACGTCGTACTCGATGGCCGCCTCGACGGTGATGTCGCCGGTGCGCATCACCCGGTCCTGCCCCGTGAAGCCGGGCAGGACGGTCTCCGCCGCCGCGCTGAAGTCGACGACGAACCCGCCGCCGGGCCGCAGCGCCGCGGCGGCCGCCGCGATGAACACGGTCAGGTCGGCGGGCTCCAGGTAGCCGAAGCTGTTGCCGAGGCAGAGCACCGCGTCGAAGTCGCCGGTCCGCGGGACGTCCCGCATGTCGGCGACCATGAAGTCGATCTCGGCACCGGCTGTTGCCGCGGCGCGGCGGGCGTGCCCGATCGCCTCCGCGGAGATGTCGACGCCGGTGACCCGGTGCCCCAGGGCGGCGAGGGCGAGGCTGTGCCGGCCGCTGCCGCACGGCACGTCGAGCAGGCGCGAGCCGGGTGCCAGCCCGAGCCGCTCCTGCACGAACCCGACGTCGGCGGTGGTCAGCTCCGGCACCGCGGCGCGGCGCCAGAACTCGTTGGGCAGTTCGGTGAAGAAGTCCGCGTACCAGGTTGCGGGAACAGCGGACCTGACGTGCTCTGACAACTGAGGATTCCCATCTCGGGTGTGCAACGGAATGGTCGTCGTTGCCCGGGCACACCTCGGCGCACCAGCGGACCGCAGCGGTCCGTGGTCACCGGCGACCCGGGACTGGGTCCCGGGCAGGCATGGCATCCTCCAAGATGAAAAGCTGCGCCGACGGTACCAGCGTCCGGCGCCGCCGCGAACCGGATTACTCCACCGGCAGGCGCTGCGCGGGGATCGCGATCGCCCCGCCGCTCGGGTGGCCGGTGGAGGCGTCGTCGGACGGCGTGTAGCGCCCGGACTCCATCGACCAGTCGACGTTGCCGCGGATCCAGTGCGCGAAGTCACCGGCGACCGCGGCGACCGCCGGGTCCTCGGCGAGGAGCCCGGTCGCGAACCGCTCCCGGGCCGCCACGAAGTCCCCGACGAGGGCGTCGTGCTCGGCGACGGCGGCCCGCACCGCGGTCTCGACCGGCAGGCCCCGCTCGTGCCGCAGCGCGAGGACGATGTTGTGGTGGTCGCCGGCGGCCTCCTCCTTCGGCCACGACACGAGGTCGTTGAAGATCGCGGTGATCATCCCGGCGGAGCGGCGCATCGCGGCGAAGTCGTGGTCGGTGAAGACCGCCGCGGGCAGTTCGACACCGTGCATCGGCTCGATGAGGTCGAAGAACATGTCGATCGCGGCGGTGCGGAACCGCATCGTGCGGTATTCGGCCACGGGCGGCGGCCGGTTCGCGGCCCGGTTGCCGGCCTCCCAGACGGTGGCCTCGAGATAGTCCCGGACGTGGCCGGCGAACCGCTCCCGCCAGGCGGGGCTGACCCTCGGCCCGGTCCGGCGCCACACCTCGCCGAGTGCCCGCAGGTGCCCCTTCGGCGGCTCGGACGCGTCATCGACGAGCAGCGCCAGGACCTCGTCGACGAGGTGCCGGGTCGCGGCCGGGTCGCCGGCCCGCTCCAGGCGGTCGTCGAGGGCGAAGACGCTGATCAGCCACGCGGTGGCGAGCTGCAGGTCGCCGACGCCGGCGTCGGGGTAGGTGCGGGCCATGAGGTTGGCGAACCTGGCCCGGGCGAACGCGGCCCGGGCGCCCGGCCGGTCGAGCAGGCCGTGTCGCGTGGCCCAGTGCAGCGACCAGCGCTGCACGAGGTCCACGTGCGGTGAGAGGCGCGGCGTGAACGGGCACAGGACCGCCAGCGTCGCCTGCACGATGCACCCCCTTGCGCCACGAGGTCTTCATGGTCGCGTCTTTTCACGCTTTACGCGACCCTGTTCGATGGCTTCAGCCCGAATTCACGGTTGTTGTCTTGATACGCGTTCTCTGCATAGACGTCGCTATGGGACTTGACCACCAGGGTGCCTCTGGGGCGAGGTCGTCCCGGTCCCGGCCCCACGGAAAAATGTCGTACCTCCCGGCTATCGTGCGATCTGCTGGTTCGAACATCTGTTGGTTCGTCTGTCCCGCTGGGAGGTCCGGCCGTGTATCGACAAGGTGACGTCCTGCTGGTGCCCGTCGCCGCGGGCGAGGTGCCCGTGACCGCGGTGCCCGCCCCGCGCGACCGCTCCGGCCGCATGATCCTGGCCCGTGGCGAGGCGACCGGCCACGCCCACGTGATCGTCGGCCCCGACACGCTGCTGCTCGCCGACCGCGACGACATCGACCGGCTCTACGTCAAGGTCGTGTCGCGGGCGAGGGTCGTGCACGAGGAGCACGGCGCGATCACCATCCCGGCCGGGTCCTATCGGATCGTGCGCCAGCGCGAATACGTGCCGGGCTCCTGGCGTCCGGTGGCCGACTGATGACCACGACCCCGCTCACCGACGAGACCAGCGCCGCGGCGCTCGGTGCCAACGCGGCGAAATGGCTGGCCGCCGGCCTGTCCACGACGCCCGCGGACCGGGCCGCCGCCGCCGACGCGGTCCGCCTCGCGTATCGCTCCGCCGGGTTGCCCGCACCCGCGCGCGTGGTGTGGTTCGCCTCACCGGCGGCGGGCGCGCGGGCGGCCGCCCTGCTCACCGGCCGCCGCGACCTGCCCGGCCCGGTGCCCGTGTCCGACCGGCCCATGACCACCGCGGCCCGCCGCGCCGCCCGGGCCGGCCTCACGCTGCCCACCGCCCGCCTGGGCGTGTCCACCACCGCGGCCCCCGGCGCCGAGGACAGCTCCGTCGTGGCGGACCGGGCCGTCGTGGAGGAGCTGCGGGCGCAGGGCTGCCCGCCGGTCCCGGGCACCGCGGGGGTGTCGGTCCGCGCGGCCGTGCGCACCGCACCGTGGGCGGCCGCCCGGGCCGAGGTCCACGGGCTGCTCGGCCCCGACGGCTGGGCGCGCCTGTGGGCGGCCTGCGGCGCGGACGTCTGGCGGATGGTCAACGACCGGGTCGCCGCGCCGCTGCGCACCCATCTGCGCAACGAGCTGCCGACCCGGGTGCGCGCGGTGCTCCTCGACGCCGTCGGCGGTCAGCACGACGCGGGCTGGCTCGCCGCGTTCGACGCCGCCGCTTCCCGAGCTGACGGTTCCAGAGCTGACGGTTCACGGGGTGAGACGCCGGCGGCGGTGCTGGGCGCGGCGCAGCGCCTCGCCGGGCTCGCCGGGGTGGCCCGGTCCGCCGGCTGGTGGTGGCCGTATGCCAACGTCGCGATCCTCACCGACCGCCCCGACGAGCTGCACCGCGACAACGTCGGCCGGCTGCACGCCGCGGAGACGCCGGCGCTGCACTACAGCGACGGGTTCGCGTTACACGCCTGGCGGGGCATGCCGATCCCCTCGGATCTCGTCGACCGGCTCGCCCACCTGACGCACGCGCAGATCGCCGGCGAGCGCAACGCGGAGCTGCGCCGCGTCATGCTCGAGCACTTCGGCTACGAGCGTTACCTGCGCGAGGCCGGCGCCCGCCGCCTCGGCGCCGACGCATGCGGCGTGCTGTGGCAGCTGACGTTCAGCGACGACGAGCCCCTGACGATGGTCGAGGTCATCAACAGCACGCCGGAGCCCGACGGCACCAGCCGCGTCTACTGGCTGCGCGTCCCGCCGACGACCCGCACCGCCCGCGCGGGCGTCGCCTGGACGTTCGGCCTCACCGAGGAGGAGTATCACCCGCTCGTACAGACGTGAGCCGCTCGCGCTGCGAACGTGAGCCGATCACGCGGCCCGGGGTCAGCCGCTGGCCCAGTAGGCGTTCATCTGCTCGCGGCTCGGACCGTCGGGCCAGTCGCGCCGGGGGTCGGTCTCGACGAGCTCGATCATGTCCGCGGGGCGCACCCGGGCGGGCAGCTCGCCGAACCGGGCGTGCCGCAGAAACGCCAGCTCGGGGTCAGTGAACCTGACCTCGCCGGTGCCGTCCCCGGCCGCGCCCACCTCACTGGTCATACACCAATCGTCCGCCCTCGCTGCCACGTCATGCAAGCACCGTTGTCACGCAGACACAGCGGTCTCACGGACCTGGCGAGCCGGGCTGCGGGGCCGGGCGGGCGGCACGAGAATGGGGCGATGCCGACCGTCGGACGGGCGAAGGTGCTCGCGTACCGGACCGTGACCAACCAGCTGCACGAGCGGGTCGACACCGACCCCGGTGACCTGGAGATCCTCGACCTCGGGGTGCCCAACGTGCCGGCCGGGACGGCGCGGCAGGCCCTGGCGGCCCGGACGAGCCGGTTCGACGGCGCTCTGAGCATGGTCTGGTCGACCCGGGGCGCCCGGCACCTGCACCGGCCCGGCGACCTGCCCGGCCTGGTCACGGCGCTGTGGCCGATCAGCGACGCCGACGCGGCGGCCCGGTTCGGCAGCCGGCAGATCCCGGACGGCGGGAAGCTCGGGATCGCGGCGTTCCGGGCGGCCGCCGAGGCGTTCGCGGCCGTCGTCACCGGCCCGACCGCGAAGGGCGACGCGAGCCGCGGCGTCAGTGACCGGGTCGACGGGGCGCTCACGTACGACTGCGGCCCGTGCGGGGCCCGGCACATCTCGGGCTCGCTGTTCCAGCAGGCCGGGCTCGCCGGCGGGGTCCAACTCGACGAGGACGCGCCGACCGGCGTGCTGCTGCCGGTCGGCGGGCTGCGCATCCCCGACGGGCCCGGCGACCCGTCCGGGCTCATCCGCGCGTACCTGCGGCTGCTCGGCCCGGCCACACCCGCCGACGTCGCGAAGTACCTGGGCACGACCCGGACCGCGCTCAAGCCGGCCTGGCCGGACGGGCTCGCCGAGGTCACCGTCGACGGCCGGGCCGCGTGGATACCGCAGGAGTCGCTGGCCGGCCTCCTCGCCGCGGAGCCGGTGCGCGGCGTGCGGCTGCTGCCGGCGTCGGACCCGTTCCTGCAGGCCCGGGACCGGTCGGTGCTGACCCCTGACAAGGCCAGGGAGAAAGAGGTGTGGCGAATCCTGGGCAACCCGGGCGCACTGCTGCTCGACGGGGACCTGGCCGGGACGTGGCGGGCGAAGGTCGCGGGGAAGCGGCTCGCGGTGACGGTCACGCCGTGGGTGCAGCTGCGGGCCCCGGCGAAGACCGCGATCGAGGCGGAGGCACAGTGGCTGGCGGCGGCGCGGGGACTCCCCACCGCCGAGGTCGCGGTCGGGCGTGGGGATACTTGAGCGCATGAGCTACTTGATCGCGTTCGCGTCGCGGCGGTTGGTGGAGGACGAGTCGCTGCTCCCCGGGTACGTGTATCACGACCCCGAGGACGCCACCCTGCCGGCCGCGCCCGACGGGCGGAAGGCCAGCGGGTGGAACCTGCTGGTCGGCGACGAGACCGACGAGCAGCTCGCCGACGCGGGTGAGCTGCTCATGCCCGACCTGGAGTGGCTCGTCGAGCGCTACCCGGCGTTCGGCAAGATCGTCAGCGCCGGGTCCGAGGGGCGCCAGTTCGAGTGGGACGCCGACGCCGGCACCTACACCGACGTCGGCCCGTCCACGTTCGACGACTGAGCCGGCTGCTCCGGCGGCAGCACCGGCAGGCTGATCGACGACGGGGCCAGGAGCTCCTGCCGGACGGCGCGCAACTCCAGTTCATGGCCGAGCGGCGCGCCCGTGCCCGGGTTCCGGGAGAAGCGCGGGTGCGCTCCCCCGCTGACCTGCACCCGGATGCGGCGGCCGGCCGCGAACCGGTACGCGGTCGGCCACAGCTCCACCCGCACCGCCACGGGGTCCGTCCCGGTCCCCGGGTCCGCCGCGGCGGTGGCTCGGGCCAGGCCGTCGCAGATGTTCCACGACCGGTCCTGCTCGTCAACCTCGCACAACCGGACGAACACGTCGAAGTGCGGCACGAGGTCACGGGACCGCGGTGCCGCGCCGTCCGGGCGCACGCACGTCGCGTGGACGGTGATGTCGGCCGAGACCGGGCCGACCACCTCGAGGGGCTCGGTCAGCGGCGCCGAGGTGAACGTCAGCACGTCGGGGCGCGCCTCCAGGGGGCGGTTGTCGCGGCGTCCGGCGATCTTGCCGACGAGCCGCGGGCCGCCGAGCGCCGGCGTCGGGTGTTTCGGGTCGTACGTGAAGCCGTCGAGGCGCTCGCCGTCCGGTACGGGTACCGGACGCAACGCGGCGTCCTGCTGGAGGTACCAACGCTGCGGTTGGCTCGTGACGGGAGGCCACTCGGGCAACTCCCGCCATGATTCAGCGCCGGTGTCGATGCCGCCGACGTGCACCCGGACGGGGTGCTCGCGGATGGGCTCGGGCCCGCCGGTGTGGGCGCGGAACCAGGCGACGGCCTCGGCCGCGGAGTGCTGGAACAGCCCGGCGCTGCCGTGGTGCCACGGGCCGACGGTCAGGTGCGGCTGGAGGCCGGCGGCCCGCAGCGCGGCGTAGTCGACCAGCTGCCACGGCAGGAAGATGTCGTGCCAGCCGCCGATCATGAGCACCGGCGCGGTGACCTTCGGCAGGCTGTGGGTGTGGCCGCGCTGGGTCCAGTACGCGGACGTCGGGTCCGCCTCGGCCAGCCACCGCTGGAAGAACTCGATCTCGGCGCCGGTGGTGATCCGGTCGGCCTCGGCGAGGGGCACCCGGGCCAGCCCGCGCTGCAGCCTCGGCTGGCCGCGCAGCAGCTCGAGGGCGTTGTCCAGCCGCGGGCCGCGCTGCGCGTCGAGGAGCGCCGACCAGGTGAGGACGGTGTCGAGGGAGAACGCGCCACCCGCGTAGGTGGGCGGGCCGAAGTCCGACGCGGTGACGATCGTGGCCATCGCCTTGAGCTCGTCGCCGGCCTCGGCGGCCAGGGCCCACTGCACGAACCCGACATAGCTGGGGCCGTAGGTGAGGAGACGGCCGTCGTACCACGGCTGCAGCCGCAACCAGTCGAGCGTGTCGAGGCCGTCCTCGCGCTCCTGGAGCAGCGGCTCGAACGTGCCGCCGGAGTCGGCGGTCCCGCGGCAGGACTGGATGAGCACGTTGAAGCCACGCTGGGCGACGGCCCGGCAGAGCAGGTTCGTCGGCGCGCCCCGGCCGTACGGCGTGCGCACCAGCACCGTGGGCAGCGCGGCGTCCAGGGCCGGCCCGTAGTGGTCGGCGCGCAGGATCGCGCCGTCCCGCATCCGGACCGGGATGCCCCTGGTGACGCGGACCCGTCCGGTCAGCGCGGGTGGCAGCTTCAGCAGTCGGCCTACCGGGTCGAGCCTCATGCCGCCCTACGCTAGTAGGTGTTGCAGCACCTGCCCATGAGCGCCTTGACGTTGTTGACGTAGGTCCAGTTGGTGATGCCGGCGTCACCCTTGGTGAGGTCGACCGCCCCGGCCCCGTTGTTGTACGCCGAGATCACCGCGTTGAGCAGGGTCTGATCGGCGCCCAGGATGTCGAAGGTGCCGAGCTGCTCACCGAAGTAGCGGATCGACCAGGCCAGGTACTGCCCGCCGAGCATCACGTTGTCGTGCGGGGTGTCGATCTTCCAGGACGTGCCGAACCGCTGGTTCATCCACGTCTCGGTGTTCGGCATGACCTGCATGACGCCGACCCCGCCGTCGCAGGCGTAGATGTTGGACTGCCAGCCGCTCTCCTGCTCGGCGGTGCCGTACAGCAGGCGTTTCGGCACCCGGATGGCCTGCACCTCGGCCGGGGTGGCGCTGCCCCAGAACTGCTTCACGGCGGCGGCGTCGAGATACTCCCGGACCGTCGACTTCGGCAGCTGGGTGCCCTTGTAGGTGGGCTGGCAGCCGGGCTTCGTGCTCGCCTTCGGCGGCGGCGGCGGGGGCAGGGCCGTCTGCTTCGGCGGCGCGATCGACTTCTTCGGCGCGGCGCTCTTCGACGGCTTGGCGGACGCCGACGGGCTCGGCGGCGCCGACGTGGTCTCCACGACTGCCTCCACCGGCTCGGCGCTCGTCTCCGCCGGCGACCTGGACGAGCCCGCCGTGACCGACGCCGGCTTCGCGTCCTGGCCCTTGACGAGGACCGCCAGCCCGCCGACGGCGATCAGGCCGACCACGACCAGCCCGCCGACCAGGAAGATCATCCCGGCGCGCCGCCTGCGCGGCGGGTCCTCCTCAACGCCCCATGGCTGCTCAGCGGTGTCGTCGTCATAGAAACTGCCGTAGCTCATCGATGCCCTCCCCGTCCTGGCACGTTATCGCGGACGGGCGGTGCCCGCTGTCCCCTAGGACGCCGCCGGACGGCGAAAACGATGACCGGGGGCGCGGAACGTCACAACGCGCACTGTGCGTCACGGCGATCTGGGACCGCCTGGAACAATGGAGGTCATGCAGACCCGTTCAGACCTCCGCAACGTCGCCATCGTCGCTCACGTCGACCACGGCAAGACCACCCTTGTCGACGCGATGCTGCGGCAGAGCGGCGCGTTCCACGCGCGCGCGGAGCAGGTCGACCGGGTGATGGACTCGATGGACCTCGAGCGCGAGAAGGGCATCACCATTCTCGCGAAGAACACCGCCGTGCGCTACGTCCCCGCCGACGGCGGCACCCCGACCACGATCAACATCATCGACACGCCCGGCCACGCGGACTTCGGCGGTGAGGTCGAGCGCGGCCTGACCATGGTCGACGGCGTGATCCTCCTCGTCGACGCCAGCGAGGGCCCCCTGCCGCAGACCCGGTTCGTGCTGCGCAAGGCGCTCAAGGCCCGCCTGCCGATCATCCTGGTGATCAACAAGGTGGACCGGCCCGACGCCCGGATCAAGGAGGTCATCGACGAGACGTACGAGCTCTTCCTCGACCTCGACGCCGACGAGCACCAGATCGAGTTCCCGATCGTCTACGCCTGCGCCCGTGACGGCGTCGCCTCGCTCAGCCAGCCGGAGGACGGCACCGTCCCCGCCGACAGCGACAACCTGCAGCCGCTGTTCCAGACGCTGCTGAACACGATCCCCGCCCCGGCGTACACCGAGGGCGCGCCGCTGCAGGCGCACGTCACCAACCTCGACGCGTCGCCGTTCCTCGGCCGCCTCGCGCTGTGCCGGGTCCGCGAGGGCAAGATCCGCAAGGGGCAGACCGTCGCCTGGATCCGCACCGACGGCACCGTGCAGAACGTGCGCATCTCCGAGCTGCTCATGACCCAGGGCCTGGAGCGCAAGCCGGCCGAGGAGGCCGCGCAGGGCGACATCATCGCGCTCGCCGGCATCCCCGACATCATGATCGGCGAGACCCTGGCGGACGCGGAGAACCCGGTCGCGCTGCCCCTGATCACGGTCGACGAGCCGGCGATCTCGATGACCATCGGCACCAACCAGTCGCCCCTGGCCGGCAAGGTCAAGGGCACCAAGGTCACCGCACGGCTGGTCAAGGACCGGCTCGACCGCGAGATGGTCGGCAACGTGTCGCTGCGGATCCTGCCGACCGAGCGCCCCGACACCTGGGAGGTCCAGGGCCGTGGCGAGCTCGCCCTGGCCATCCTCGTCGAGCAGATGCGCCGCGAGGGCTACGAGCTGACCGTCGGCAAGCCGCAGGTCGTCACCCGCGAGGTCGACGGCAAGGTGCACGAGCCGGTCGAGCGGCTCACCATCGACGCCCCCGACGAGTACCTCGGCGCGATCACCCAGCTCCTCGCCACCCGTAAGGGCCGCATGGAGCAGATGGTCAACCACGGCACCGGCTGGATCCGGATGGAGTGGCTGGTCCCGGCCCGCGGCCTGATCGGGTTCCGGACCGAGTTCCTCACCGACACCCGCGGCACCGGCATCCTGCACCACGTCTTCGAGAAGTACGAGCCGTGGTTCGGCGAGCTGCGCATGCGCGCCACCGGGTCCCTCGTCGCCGACCGGGCCGGCGTCGCGACCCCGTTCGCGATGATGAACCTGCAGGAGCGCGGCTCGATGTTCATCGAGCCCACCACCGAGGTGTACGAGGGCATGATCGTCGGCGAGAACTCCCGCGCCGACGACATGGACGTCAACATCACCAAGGAGAAGAAGCTCACGAACATGCGCTCCTCCGCCTCCGACGAGACGGAGAAGCTGATCCCGCCGCGCAAGCTCACCCTGGAGCAGGCCCTCGAGTTCTGCCGCGAGGACGAGTGCGTCGAGGTCACCCCGACCGCGGTCCGCATCCGCAAGGTCATGCTCGACCAGAAGGACCGCGAGCGCTCCGCCCGCAAGCGGGCGCACGCCTGATCCGCACTGTCACGCCGGCCGCGTTCTGGTGAGCGCGGCCGGCGGCACGGACCACAGCGGCAGCTCGTGCGGCACCCGCTCGAGGACGCCGCCGGCGAACACGTCGTAGAGCGGCAGCGTCCGCAGGTGCACGTAGCCGATGTGACAGTCGCACTCGCCCTTCGGGCAGGGTTGCGTGGTCCGCCGCCAAGTCCCGTCGTACAGGTTGCCGAGCGGCTCCGGCACGAAGTGGCAGCGGCGGACCGTGCCGTCGCCGAGGACCGAGATCACCTCGTCGCCGGTGCGGCAGGACCGGCCCAGGGATGCGTGCGGCCGCACGCTGTAGCCGAACAGCGGGTCGATCGCCGTCCACGCCGCCTCCTGCTCCGCCGGGTACCGGTGGCCCTCGGCGGCGTTGACCCACAGGTACACGTCGCCGGGCAGCGCCTCGCGCAACGCGACCGCCTCGGCGAGGTGCTCCGGCAGGCCGACCACGCCGACCGAGTGCCGGATGCCGTGCCGGTGCAGGATCTCGACCTGGCGCAGGAACCGCTCCCGGCTCACCTGACCCGGGTGGAACGTGCACCACAGCGCGAGGGTGCCCGGGTCCGCGCCGGCGACCCAGCTGAGCCGGCCGGCGAGATTGGTCTGGATCGCGGCGCGCCCGACGTGCGGCAGGTGCGACAGGCGCACGAGCGCCTCCCGATACCAGGACCGGGTCAGCCCCTCACCCCACGGCGTGAACAGCACCTCGATCGGCTCCCGCTGGGCCTCGACCCACGCCACGAAGCGCTCCAGGGCGGCCCGGTCGGCGCGCAGCAGCTCGGGCGGGTCGCGCCGCTTCGCGAACGGGCAGTACGCACAGTCGTAGTTGCAGCTGGCCAGGGGCCCGCGGTAGAGGATCCTCACCGCGGCACGTGCCCGGCCATCGCGGCGCGGACGCCGTCGGAGGTGAGCCACGGCCCGATCGCGTCGGAGTGCGCGAGCCCCTCGGCGGTGAGCCGGTGCCCGTCGAGGTGGCCGCTCTCGCGGAGCAGGCGCAGCGCCGGGAAGTCGTCGTCGACGGCGGTGCCGAAGCGCGCCAGGTAGTCGCCGGGCACCACCCCCGACGCCCGCAGCAGCGACTTGAGCAGCCAGCGGCGGCGCTGCTCGGTGCCGTCGAGCACGAACCCGACCTCGGCGACGTCGAAGTCCCCCGCCGGCCGCGCGAGGTAGTCGTCGAGGATGCCGCGCACCTGCCGGACGCTCACCGCGTAGTCGAACGAGTAGTGCAGCGCCGACGTGTACGACCTGGCCCCGCAGCCGAGTCCGACCATCCCGTCGTCCTGGCAGCAGTAGCCGGGACCCTCGGCGTCGTCCGCCGGTGGCGCGTCCCGCCGCCGGAACGCACGCATCGACTGCTGCTCGTAGCCCGCGTCGGCGAGCAGGTCCACGGCGTGCCGGTAGAGCCCGAGCCGGTGCGCGTCCCACTCGGGGTCCGCCGCGCCGGGCGCCCGCCGGCCGAGGCCGGTCATCGGGCGCACGTAGAGCGGATACAGGTACAGCTCCTCGGGCCGCCAGGTCAGGGCGGTCCGCAGCGAGCTCGTCCAGGTGTCGGTGGTCTGGCCGGGGATGCCGTAGATGAGGTCGATGTTCAGCTCGACCGGGCCGGCGGCGCGGATGGTGTCCAGGGCCCGGTCGACCTCGGCGCGGTGCTGCGGCCGGCCGGCGGCGTGCGCCTCCGCGTCGAGGAAACTCTGCACGCCGATGCTGACCCTGGTCGTGCCGCGCTCGACCAGGACCGCGAGCCGGTCGGCGGTCGCGGTCGCCGGTGACGTCTCGACCGACATCGGCACGGCACGCAGCTCCGCGCCGGTGGCCCGTTCGACGATGTCGAAGAGCCGGGTCAGCTCCGCCGCGGTCAGATACGTCGGGGTCCCGCCGCCGACCGCGGCCCGGGCGTAGGACGCGGCGGGCACCGCTGCCGCGACCCGGTCCGCCTGCCGCCCCAGCTGGTCGAGGTAGGCGGTGACCTGCGCGGCGGGCGGCAGAGCGCGGGTGAAGAGGTTGCAGAACCCGCACCGCATCTCACAGAACGGCACGTGGACGTAGAGGAACAGCGCCCCCGTCGGCTCCGCCGCCCACACGTCGGCGAGCCTCGGCCGGGGCCGCAGCGGCCGGTACGCGGTCTTGTGCGGATACGCATACAGGTAGCCCTGATACGGGGAACCGAGCATCACCACTCCCCCGGTCCGAGCGTGAACTCGGCATACGGCACGGTCCACACCACCTCGTGCGCGAACCGGTGCCCGGTGTGCCCGTCCTCGCCGTAGGCGGTGCCGTGGTCGCTGCACATGATCACATGGCAGGGCCGGCGACGGGACGTGACGAGCCCGAACAGCACCGGCAGGTGCCGGTCGACATACGCCAGGGCGGCGCCGTGCGACGCCAGGCTGTCCTCGCCGGCGCCGGGCAGGTAGTGCCGGTTGGGCTGGTGCATGGCGGCGACGTTGACGAACGTGAACAGCGGACCATCCCGGTGGCTGGGGTCGCGGCGGTCGCGCAGCACGGCGGCGAGCCGGTCGAGCTGCGCCTCGAAGCAGGCGGGGTTGGTGACGCCGAAGTCGCGGGTCCAGTGCGCCTCGTCGAACAGCCCCGGCAGCACCCCGCCCTGCGCGCTGGTCATCGCGAAGAAGCCGACCCCGCCGATGCAGACCGTGTGGTAGCCGGCGGCGCGCAGCCCGGTGACGACGTCGGCCGCGTCGAACTCCCAGGTGTCCCCGCCGACGGTGGTGCTGCCCGGGAACCTGGCCGCGAACGGCCGCTCGTGCGGCCCCGGCGTCACCGGCGTGGGCAGGAACCCGCCGAAGAACGCGTGGTGCGCCGCATACGTGAACGACGCCGGCGTGTGCCGCCGCTGCCACGCCCCGCCGGGCAGCACCCTGGCGAGGTTGGGGGTCCGCCCGGCCGCGAGCTGCGCGGCGGCGACGTCGTGGCGCAGCGTGTCGAGCGTGACGAAGAGCAGGTCGTGGCTGCCGATGAGCGCCTTCACCGGGCACCGGCCACGGCGACCACAGGCGCCGGCTCGGCAACCACAGGCGCCGGCTCGGCAACCACAGGCGCCGGCTCGGCGACCGCGGGACCGGCGGCGCGGAACCGGCCGGTCAGCAGCGCGTCGATCTCCGCGGCGTACGTGTCGCGCCCGCCGGCGAGCAGGCCCGGCAGCAGGTCACCGAACGCGTTGACCTCGGCGACCGCGTGCGTGCGGTGGTCGCGGGTGAACATCAGGTCCACGCCGGCGTGCAGGCTGCCGGGGAAGCACGCGGCAGCCGCCTCGCAGGTGCGCATCGCGGCGGCCCAGCGCTCCTCGCCCGCGGCGGCGCGGACGCCGGCCAGGTCACCGCGGGCGTTGCCGAGGTGCAGGTTGGTCATCGGGGACCGGCCGGTGCGCACGACGACGTGGCTGACGCGCCCGGCGACGACGAGCACCCGCAGGTCGAAGGCGAGCCCGTCGTGGGACGCCTTCGGCAGCCAGCGCTCCACGTGCAGGGCGCCGCGCTCGGCGGGCACGGCGCCGCGCTCGGCCGCGAGCCGGTCGATGATCGCGGCAACGGTCCGCTCGTCGGTGTAGTGGCGCACCCGCAGCTCGTTGTAGAGCCGGTCACCGTCGAACACCGCGGACGTGTAGGCACTGACCCGGCTGCCGCCCTGTCCACCGCCCTGTCCACCGCCCCGGTTGCCGCCGAACGCGAGGGCGACGACCCCCGACGCCGACGACCCGTGCGGCGGTTTGACGAACACCCTGCGCCAGCCCTGCTCCCGCCCCCGCTCGCGGATCTCCTCGTAGCCACCCGCGGTGAACGCCTCGGGCACCGCCACACCCCGGGACCGCAGCAGGGCGTGGCAGCGACGCTTGTCGAACATCACGTCGAGCTCGTCCACCGCGGTCAGCAGCGGCACCCCGCGCGCCTCGACCCGGCGCGCCGCGGCGACGAGACCGCGGTGCCAGGCGGCGAGCCCGACGATCTCCCCGTGCGCGGCGGGCGCGGCGGCACCCCGCAGCAGCCGGTCGATCTCCGCGTCCTCACCGGGCGACTCCAGCCGCACCCACGCCCTTCCGTCCCCCGCGCCGCCGGCCGCCAGGTCGAAGTCGCCGGCGCACACGTCGCGCCAGCTCACCACGGCCGGCTCGGGCAGGCCCGCGGCGACGGCCGCGTCGCGGAACAGCCGGACGCGCCGGTGGCCGGGAACGCCGACGACGGTGACGGTGGTCATTCCGACACTGCCGTGTATCGCTCGCCGTCGTCCTCCTCCTGCTCGTCGGACAGGTCGACGTCGACGCCGGGCAGCTCGGTCCGGAGCCGGTCGGCCAGCTCGGCCGAGATGAAGTGGTGGGACAGGTCGAGCCGGCGCAGATGGGTCAGTGGCTGGCCGAGCAGCAGCGCCTCGGCGCCCTGGTCGGACAGGATGCCCAGGGACAGGTCGAGCGTGTCGAGGCGGGGCACGACGGGTGCGCCGGCGAGCGCGGCCGCGACCTGGTCGGCGATCTCCGCGTTGCGCAGGGCGAGGCGGCGCAGCCGGGGCACGCCCGTGCCGCTGAACACCGGCGCCAGGTCCTCGACGCTGACGTCGCCGCCATACTCGCTGACGCCGAGCCACAGCTCCAGATCGGTCAGCGCCGGCAGGTGCGAGTCGGCGATGCCGCGCACGACACCGGCGGGCAGGCCACCGCTCTCCACCGCCAGCTCCCGCAGCCGCATGTGCCGCACCGGGGACAGCTGCAGCCCGTCGGCGCCGCGGATGCGCAGGACCTCCAGGCCCGGGAACGCGGCGAGCAGCGGCGCCACGTCGGTGTGGTTGATCCAGGAGATCTCGCACTCCTCGCTGGTCATCTCGCCGAGGAACAGCGCCCGCAGGTGCGGCAGCCGCAGGCGGGCGGCGATGAGCAGGTGCAGCGGCGGCGGGGTGTCGTAGGCCTCGCCCCACTGCCCGACGACGAGCGCCTGCACGGACTCACCGCCGACGACGTCGAGGCACCGGTCCAGGACGGTCCGGAACGCCTCCTCGTCGGCCTCGTAGTCCGTCTCGATGCGCCAGGCGACGGCGCTGCGCGGGGTCCCCTTCGCGTCGAGCCGGTCGACGACGCCGGGCTCGAACTGGACCACCGGGAGCCCGGCGAACGTCGTGATGTGCCTCATGCGCGGGACCCTAACAGGACCCACCGACAATTCCCGGCGCCCGATCCAGGGACTCATCCGCAGACCGGCGCGGCAACTGCGGCGCCGCGAAGGACCAACCCTGCGCGAGCACATCGTCGCAGGCCGCGAGCGCGGCACGCAGCCTGTCGCGGTACGTCCCGGTCAGCTCGATCCACGGCACCCGCCCGGCGGCGAGCTCGGCGCGGAAGCGGCCGGTCATCCAGCCGCGCAGGTGCTCGCCGTCGCGCATCCCGTCGTCCTCGAACGGCACGCCGTCGTCCGGGGTCAGCAGGTACAGCGCCGGTTCGCGGGCGGCGGCGCGGACCCCCGGCGAGGCCGAGCCCAGGTAGCGCTCCTCCCAGATCGTGGTGGCGAACGCGTCGGTGTCGCAGATCAGCAGCGGCCCGCCGGCCCGGGCGGCGGCGTCCTCGGCGGCGTTCTGCTCGCGCACGACGGTCAGGAAGTCGTCGCGGTCCCAGACGAGGTCCTCGACCTTCACGCCGCCGGCCATCTTCAGTTCGGTGAGGGTCCGGCCGTACTCGGGCACCCACCGCGTGCCCGCGAAGGCCCCGCCGCGCAGCCGGAGCTGGGCGGCGAGGGCCCGGGCCAGGGTGGTGGTGCCGGTCGACTCGGCGCCGACGACGACCACCCGGCGGGCCAGCCAGGCGCGCACCGGCGCGGCCAGGAACGCCCAGTTGGCCACGGGATCCGCGCGGATCGCCGTCCCGGAGACCGGCACACCGGCCCGGGAAGGGTCGACCGCCACGTGCCGGGCGTCGAAGCGCCGGGCGAGCTCGTCGCCGTACACCTCGGAGGAGAAGACCACATCCACCGTCGCGGCGCCGGCGGCGCCGCGGAAGACCTCGTAGTGCGCCTGCCAGATGTCGGGGTCGTCGTAGTCGATGGGCAGGTCGCAGTACACGCCGGCGAACCGCACGTGCGGGCTCGCCGCGTGCACCTCGCGCAGCCAGTCGAGCCGGACCTCGAGGGGGATGGACTCGGCGCTGGACGGTGCCACGACGACGGTGACCCGCTCGCAGGCGCGGGCGGCGGTGTCGATGAGGTGGTGGTGTCCGGCGTGCGGCGGGTAGAACTTGCCGACGACGAGGCCGTGCGTCATGCCGGCACCGCGAGCCGCTGCGCCGTCAGCGCCTGCCGCCAGGCCCGCAGGCCCAGGACGCACAGGCCGAGGAAGGCGAGGTACAGCACCGCGGTGAGCCACAGGTCCTTGTACCCGTACAGCGGCACGTACACGACGTCGACGGCGATCCACAGCCACCAGCTCTCGACCAGGCGGCGGGTCTGGCCGTAGGTGGCGAGCAGCGAGACGGCGGTGGTCGCGGCGTCCGGCCACGGCACGGTGGACTCCGTGAACCGGTCCAGGTACCACCACAACGCCACGGTGAGCACCGCGCCGGCAATGGCGAGCGCGCCCCACTCGACCCGGGTCGTGCGACGGACCTCCGTGGTCGCCCCGGGCCGCCAGCGCCACCAGCCGTAGGCGCCGAGGATCACGTAGACCACCTGCAGCCAGGCGTCGCCGTAGAGGCCGACGTGCTGGAACGCGACCATGAGCAGCAGCACGTTGGCGATCCCGACCGGCCAGTTCGCGATGTGCTGGCGCACCACCAGCCAGACCGTGCCGAGGCCGGTCAGGAACCCGAGCAGTTCGGCCCACGTGGTCGGCGCACCGAAAGCATGGAAGGCGGCGGATGTGAGCCAGTCGAGCACGATCTCCTCTACCCTTTCCGGATGGTCTTGGAAGTTGCGCTCATCGACGTGCTCGCCGGCCGCGAGGAAGAGTTCGCCGCCGCTTACCGCAAGGGTCACGAGTTGCTCGTGACCACCCCCGGCTGCCGGTCGGTGCGCATGACGCGCGGCGTCGAATCGGCGAGCCGGTTCGTGCTGCTGGTCGAGTGGGACTCCGTCGACGCGCACCTGGACAACTTCCGCGCCACCGACCGTTTCACGCAGTGGCGCGCGCTGCTCGGCCCGTTCTTCGACGGCGCGCCCACGGTCGAGCACTTCGTCGACGTGCCCGCCTGATCAGTCGCCGCTCTTCTTCCACACCGTGAAGTCGAGGTACGTGGTGTAGAGCTGGCCGGTGATCACCGCGTCGCCGGGACGGGGGCTGAACCAGCCGAAGCGCTGCTCGCCGGTGCGGACGCAGACCTTGGCGGTGGGCAGCAGGGCGGTGAGCAGGATCTTGTCGGTCCACTGCGCGGCCGGGACCGCCGAGCAGGCGGCGAGGGTCGGCGCCGCCAGGACGGGGGCGAAGGCCGCACCGCCGACCGCGCTCAGGCCGAGCGCACCGGCGGCGATGTCGGCGCCCGCCGGCTGCTTCACGCCGCCGTCGACGTCGAACGCCTCGTCGGGCTGCCCGGCCAGGACGGTCAGCCGGACGGTGCCGGCCCGCAGCACGTCGGTGACCGTGCCCGCCGGCACGGAACCGGTCACCACGGCGCTCGGGTCGGGGGTGCCGCTGAGGCCGGGCACCGGTGATCCGCTGGCGTCCAGACTCGGACCGCCGCTCGCACCGGTGGTGGCGGTGGTCCCGGTGGTGACCCGTGCGGTGGTTCCGGCCACGGCCGGTCCGGTGACGGCGCGCTGCTCGCCGTCCGGCTGCTCGGTGCCGCCGCCGGTTCCGCGGGTCGCCAGGACCCCGCCGACGACCGCGACCAGCAGCACGATCAGACCGATGATCAGCGCCGCGATCCGCCGCCGGTGCGGGGCAGCCGCCGGCACCACCTCGGCGTCCTCAAAGGTCTCGTGCCGGATCGGTTGGGTGGTGTACTGCGTCGCGTCCGCGACCGGGTTCTGGGGCGACTGCTCGGACTGTGGGGCCGCCTGGCGGGGGACGATCGCATAGGCCGACGTCGGCCAGCCGGAGCCGCCGTCGAGCGGCGAGTCCGACATCCAGCCGCGCCGGCTGCCGGGCCGCGGTGGCGACCCGTTGACCTGGTCGTGGCTCGGCTCCGTCGGTGGATCCTGCCGTGGGGGATGTCCCGGCTCCATGCAGCGTGTCCTTCTGGTCCTGGCGTCGGTGCAGTTCGTGCACTTGCGCACGGCACTCGTGCACTCGCCCGGCAGAGTATCGCTGACAGCCCGCGCCTCGCGCCACGGCTGATGGCTCAGCCTTTGGGTGCCGGCCCGGTCACTGCGCCTGCCATCGGGCCGATCACAGTCCGGTCACCGGGCCAGCATCTGCACGACCGCGGTGGCGCCCGACGCCGTGTACCAGCCGCTGACCGCGAGCATGGCGAGGACGGTCGCGGCGGCGACGATGCCGGCGGCCTCGGCCGTCGACCGGCGCACCGAGCGCCCCCGGCGGTGCCGTGGCCTGCGCCCGGAGGCGTCGGCGGCGGCCACGATCATGGTGATGTCGCGGCGCCCGAGGCCCGGCCGGCCGATGCAGTGTCGTCCCTGTGTCATGTTCGCCCCGTTACGTTCGCCCCCGGGAAGTCTTCCCCAGGACGGACGTTATCTCTATAATTGCCGCTTTTGACGGGGCCACGCCGGGCGGTCACCTGTCCGGTGCCCGGCGCCGCACTCCCATCGCGGCAGTGGTGTGATGGCGCGATGAGAATGGTGGGGCTGACCGGCGGCATCGGCGCCGGGAAGAGCGCCGTGGCGGCCCGGCTGGCCGCGCTCGGCGCGGTGGTCATCGACGCGGACCGGCTCGCCCGCGAGGTCGTGGAGCCCGGCACGCCCGGCCTGGCCGCGGTCGTGGCGGCGTTCGGCGACGGCGTGCTCACCGCCGGCGGCGCGCTCGACCGGGCCGCGATGGCGGCCCGGATCTTCGGCGACGACGACGCCCGCGCCACCCTCGAGGGCATCGTGCACCCGCTCGTGCGGGCCCGGACCGCCGAGCTGATCGCGGCCGCGCCCGACGGGGCCGTGGTGGTCAACGACGTGCCGCTCATCGTCGAGAAGCAGATGTCCCGCCTGTACGAGACGGTGGTCGTCGTCTTCGCCTCCCTCCAGACCCGGCTGGACCGCCTGGTGCGGCTGCGCGGGATGACGCCGGAGGAGGCCGGCGCCAGGATCGCCGCCCAGGCCACCGACGAGCAGCGGCGGGCGGTCGCCGACGTGGCGATCGTCAACGACGGCACCCCGGAGGACCTGGACGCGGCGGTCGAAGCGGCCTGGCCGGCGATCGCCGGGCTGTCACACCCCTGAGCCGCGGCCCGGCCCTGGGACGCAGGGGCGCTCGCGGCGGCCGGTCGCGCGTGTCGCGCGATCCCACCACGGTGCGCTCGCCGGCCGTGACGGGCCGGGGCAGCAACCTGGCGCCGGGAGGGCCGACCGTGTGGTGGTCGGCCTGCTCTCCGGTCGGCCGCCGCGAGCGGCCTACGGCTCTACGGTAGCCCGGTGATCTTCCCCACACAATCGTCAGGTTGAATACGATCAACCACCCAGGGCGAGGACCCCGAAAGTTGTCATACCCTCCGCGTACGGTTGGGTCATGGCGCTCGACATCCCCCGCTTGGACAACCGCTTCGAGGTGGTCAGCGAATACGTCCCGTCCGGTGACCAGCCCGCCGCCATCGAGCAGCTGGCGCGGCGCGTGCGGGCCGGCGACCGGCACACGGTGCTGCTCGGCGCGACCGGCACCGGCAAGAGCGCGACGACCGCGTGGCTGGTCGAGCGGCTCCAGCGCCCGACGCTGGTGCTCGCGCACAACAAGACCCTGGCCGCGCAGCTGGCCAAGGAGTTCCGCGACCTCATGCCCAACAACGCGGTCGAATACTTCGTCAGCTATTACGACTACTACCAGCCCGAGGCCTACATCCCGCAGACGGACACCTACATCGAGAAGGACTCGTCGGTCAACGAGGAGGTCGAGCGGCTGCGGCACTCCGCGACGATGAGCCTGCTGACCCGCCGCGACGTCATCGTGGTCGCGACCGTGTCCGCGATCTACGGTCTGGGCACGCCCGAGGAGTATCTGGACCGGGCCGCCAAGGTGACCGTCGGCGAGGAGCTCGATCGGGACAAGCTGCTGCGGCGGCTGGTCGACATCCAGTACACGCGCAACGACCTCGCGTTCAACCGGGGCACGTTCCGGGTCCGTGGCGACACCCTCGAGATCATCCCGGCCTATGAGGAGCTCGCGATCCGGATCGAGTATTTCGGTGACGAGATCGAGCGCCTGTCCTACCTGCACCCGTTGACCGGCGACGAGATCCGCCAGGTCGACCAGTTGATGATCTTCCCGGCGACGCACTACGGCGGTGGTCCCGAGCGCATGGAGCGGGCGATCTCCCAGATCGAGGTCGAGCTGGAGGAGCGGCTCGCCGAGCTCGACCGCGAGGGCAAGCTCCTGGAGGCGCAGCGGCTGCGGATGCGCACCACCTATGACATCGAGATGATGCGCCAGGTCGGCTTCTGCAACGGCATCGAGAACTACTCCCGGCACATCGACGGCCGCGAGGCGGGCAGCCCGCCGCACTGCCTGATCGACTACTTCCCCGACGACTTCCTCACCGTCATCGACGAGTCGCACGCCACGGTCCCGCAGATCGGCGGCATGTATGAGGGCGACGCCTCCCGGAAGCGGACGCTGGTCGAGCACGGGTTCCGGCTGCCCAGCGCCCAGGACAACCGGCCGCTGCGCTTCGACGAGTTCGAGGAGCGGGTCGGTCAGACCGTCTACCTGTCGGCGACCCCGGGCCCGTGGGAGCTCGGCCGCACCCAGGGCGAGTTCGTCGAGCAGGTCATCCGCCCGACCGGCCTCATCGACCCGCAGGTCGTCCTCAAGCCGACCAAGGGCCAGATCGACGACCTCATGCACGAGATCAACCAGCGGGTCGAGCTCGACGAGCGGGTCCTCGTGACGACCCTGACCAAGAAGATGGCCGAGGACCTCACCGACTACCTGCTGGAGCACGGCATCCGCGTGCGCTACCTGCACTCCGAGGTCGACACGCTGCGCCGGGTCGAGCTGCTGCGCGAGCTGCGGCGCGGCGAGTTCGACGTCCTCGTCGGCATCAACCTGCTGCGCGAGGGCCTGGACCTGCCCGAGGTGAGCCTGGTCGCGATCCTCGACGCCGACAAGGAGGGCTTCCTGCGCTCCGGGACCAGCCTGATCCAGACCATCGGCCGCGCCGCGCGAAACGTCTCCGGCCAGGTCCACATGTATGCCGACAAGATGACCCCGTCGATGGCCCTCGCCATCGACGAGACGAACCGGCGGCGGGACAAGCAGATCGCGTACAACACCGCGAACGGCATCGACCCGCAGCCGCTGCGCAAGAAGCTCGGCGACATCCTCGACGACATCTACCGCGAGGCCGAGGACACCGCCGGCGCGGTCGGCGGCCACGGCCCCGGTGGCGCCATCACGGTCGGTGGCGGCCGGCAGATGAGCCGCGGCAAGTCCCCCGAGAACACCCGCGCCCGGCAGAAGGGCGGCGGCACCAAGGGCTCCGCCGGCGCCGCCACCCCGGCCCGCGCGGGCATGGCCAGGGCCGAGCTCGCCACCCTGATCCAGGACCTCAGCGACCAGATGCTCGGCGCCGCCCGGGAGCTGCAGTTCGAGCTCGCCGCGCGGCTGCGTGACGAGGTCTCCGAGCTGAAGAAGGAGCTCCGTGCCATGGACGTCGCCGGCGTCAAGTAACCGCGGCGCTCCGCACACGCTGCACACAGAGAAGGGCCCCGCAGCCGGAACCGGCTGCGGGGCCCTTCTCATGTTCGGCGAGCCGTCAGCTCTTGCCGCCGGCCAGCTTCTCGCGCAGGGCGGCCAGGGCCTCGTCCGTCGCGAGGGTGCCTGCCGGCTCCTCCGGGGCGCGGGCCGCGGTCGGCGTCGACGAGGTCACCGGGCCGCTGCTCGTCGAGCCACCGGCCGCAGCTGCGGCGGCGGGCTCGGCGGCGTCGGCCTGGCGGGCCGTCTGCACCTGCTTGGTGTGGGCCTCCCAGCGCTGGCGGGCCTCAGCGTACTGCTGCTCCCACGCCTCGCGCTGCTTCTCGAAGCCCGCCATCCACTCGGCGGTCTCCGGGTCGAAGCCCTCCGGGTAGATGTAGTTGCCCTGCTCGTCATACGTGGCCGACATGCCGTAGAGGGTCGGGTCGAAGTGCTCCTCGCCCTCGACGAAGCCCTCGTTGGCCTGCTTGAGCGACAGCGAGATCCGGCGACGCTCGAGGTCGATGTCGATGACCTTGACCATGACGTCGGAGCCGACCTGCACGACCTGCTCCGGGATCTCCACGTGGCGCTCGGCCAGCTCGGAGATGTGCACCAGGCCCTCGATACCGTCGTCGACGCGGACGAACGCGCCGAACGGGACGAGCTTGGTGACCTTGCCCGGGACGATCTGCTGGATCGCGTGGGTGCGGGCGAACTGGCGCCACGGGTCTTCCTGGGTCGCCTTCAGCGACAGGGAGACGCGCTCACGGTCCAGGTCGACGTCGAGCACCTCGACCTCGACCTCCTGGCCGACCTCGACGACCTCGGACGGGTGGTCGATGTGCTTCCAGGACAGCTCGGACACGTGCACCAGGCCGTCGACGCCACCGAGATCGACGAACGCACCGAAGTTGACGATCGAGGACACGACGCCCTTGCGGACCTGGCCCTTCTGCAGCTTGTGCAGGAACTCGGTGCGCACCTCGGACTGGGTCTGCTCGAGGTAGGCCCGGCGGGACAGGACCACGTTGTTGCGGTTCTTGTCCAGCTCGATGATCTTCGCCTCGAGCTCGCGGCCGACATACGGCTGCAGGTCACGGACCCGGCGCATCTCGACCAGGGACGCCGGCAGGAAGCCACGGAGCCCGATGTCGAGGATGAGACCACCCTTGACCACCTCGATGACGGAGCCACGGACGATGCCGTCGTCTTCCTTGATCTTCTCGATCGTGCCCCACGCCCGCTCGTACTGCGCGCGCTTCTTCGAGAGGATCAGGCGCCCTTCCTTGTCCTCCTTCTGAAGGACCAGGGCCTCGATGTGGTCACCGACCGACACGACCTCAGCAGGGTCGACATCATGCTTGATCGACAACTCGCGCGAGGGGATGACACCCTCGGTCTTGTAGCCGATGTCGAGCAGGACCTCGTCCCGGTCGACCTTGACGACGGTGCCTTCGACGATGTCGCCGTCGTTGAAGTACTTGATGGTCTCGTCGATCGCGGCGAGGAACGCCTCATCGGACGCGAGTTCGTCGACGACCTTGTTGCTGCTGGCGCTCGAGGTGGCCTCGATGCTGCTCGTCATGTGGGTTGTTGCTCCGGTCGGTGGGTGACTTCGGTGGACCTGCGCTCCCGCGGATCATCGTCGGGCACAACCCGCCTGTCTGCAGTGCAGGATCAGTGCATTGGAAGCTCAGGATGTGTCGGACGACCGTGAGCCTGCTCCATGCCGAGGCGCACAACCCACGAGTGCACCGATCAGCCTACCCTGCGCAATACCACATGGTCCAACCCTCCCCCAGACCCGATCCGCCGACTTTTGCGGGGCCTACCGTTGCAGTCCATGGAAACGTCACCAGACGCAGGCGTCACACGACGCGCAGTGAACCCGGCCGAGAGCCGCCGCGCGAGCCGGGGCTGGTGGGACGCCGACGCCGACGCCTACCAGGCCGAACACGGCGCGTTCCTCGGTGACGTCGACTTCGTCTGGTGCCCGGAGGGCCTGCGTGAGGCCGACGCGCACCTCCTCGGTGACGTCGCAGGCAAGGACGTCCTGGAGATCGGCTGCGGCGCCGCGTCGTGCTCCCGCTGGCTGCGCACGCAGGGCGCGAGGGTCGTGGCCAGCGACCTGTCCGCCGGAATGCTCCGCCACGCGGACGCCGGGTCCACCCGATCGGGTGTACGCGTGCCGCTCCTCCAGGCCGACGCGGCCGCCCTGCCGTTCGCCCAGGGCGTATTCGACGTCGTGTGCACCGCTTTCGGGGCGGTGCCGTTCGTCGCCGACTCGGGCCGGGTCATGCGCGAGGTGTTCCGCGTCCTGCGTCCCGGCGGCCGCTGGGCGTTCTCCATCACCCATCCGATGCGCTGGGTGTTCCTCGACGACCCGGGTGAGGGCGGCCTGGTCGCCGTGCACTCCTACTTCGACCGCCGCGCCTACGTCGAGCAGGACGAGGCGCGCGTCCCGACCTACGTGGAGCAGCACCGCACGCTCGGCGACCGCATCCGCGAGCTCGTCGCGGCCGGCTTCGTCCTCGACGACCTCGTCGAGCCGGAGTGGCCCGACGACCACCAGGGCACGTGGGGCCAGTGGAGCCCGCTGCGCGGCCGGATCTTCCCGGGCACGGCGATCTTCGTCGCCACCAAGCCGGCCTGACGGCACTGCCGGCCCGCCGGCCCGCACCCGCTCGCCGCGGCCGCTCGAAAGTGCGGCCGCGGCGGACAGCGGGTCAGTGGTCGGCGGCGTTCCAGTCGCGGCCGGAGCCGACCGAGACGCCGAGCGGCACGTCGAGCGGATACGCGGCGCCCATCTGCTCGCGCACCAGCGCCTCGACCGCGTCGTGCTCGCCGGGGGCGACCTCGAAGACCAGCTCGTCGTGGACCTGCAGGAGCATGCGCGAGCGCAGGCCGGCGGTGCGCAACGCCTCGTCGACGCGCAGCATGGCAACCTTGATGATGTCGGCCGCGGAGCCCTGGATCGGCGCGTTGAGCGCCATCCGCTCGGCCATCTCACGCCGCTGCCGGTTGTCGCTGTTGAGGTCCGGCAGGTAGCGGCGGCGACCCAGCACCGTCTCGGTGTAGCCGTCGCGGCGGGCCTGCACCACGATCTGGCGCAGGTAGTCGCGGACCCCGCCGAACGTGGCGAAATACTCCTCCATGAGGACCGTGGCCTCGGCGGGGGTGATGCCGAGCTGGCTGCCCAGGCCGTAGGAGGACAGGCCGTAGGCGAGGCCGTAGTTCATCGCCTTGATCTTGCGGCGCTGGTCGGGGACGACCCCGGCGGCGGGGATCGAGAAGACCGAGGACGCGGTCGCGGCGTGGAAGTCGAAACCGGAGTTGAACGCCTCGATCAGCGCCTCGTCCTTCGACAGATGGGCCATGATCCGCATCTCGATCTGGCTGTAGTCGGCGGTGAGCAGGGTCTCGAAGCCGTCGCCGACGATGAACGCGCGGCGGATCTGCCGGCCGTCCTCGGTGCGGATCGGGATGTTCTGCAGGTTGGGGTCGGTGCTGGACAGCCGGCCGGTGGCCGCGACGGTCTGGTAGTAGGTGGTGTGGATGCGGCCGTCGTCGCTGACCGACTTCAGCAGCCCGTCCACGGTGGTCTTGAGCTTGGCCCAGTCCCGGTGGCTCAGCAGGTGCGCGAGCAGCGGGTGCTCCGTCTGCTTGTGCAGGCTCTGCAGCGCCTCGGCGTCGGTGGTGTAGCCGGTCTTGATCCGCTTCGTCTTCGGCAGGCCGAGCTCGGTGAACAGGATCTCCTGCAGCTGCTTGGGCGAGCCGAGGTTGAACTCCCGGCCGATCACCTCATAGGCGCCCTGGGCGGCGGCCTTGACGTTGCTGGCGAACCTCGACTCCAGCTCGCTGAGATAGTCGGTGTCGGCGGCGATGCCGACCCGCTCCATCTCGGCGAGGACCGTGACCAGGGGCAGCTCCACCTCGGCGAGCAGCCGGGCGGAGGAGTCACCGTCGCGGCGCAGCTCCTCGGCGATCGCCTCGGCCAGGTCGAGCGTGGCGCGGGCGCGGAGCATGAGATTCTCCTCCGCCTCCCCGGTGTTGCCGCCCAGGCCGTCCAGCGTCAGCTGGCCGTTGTCCGGGGTGTCGACCCGCAGCTCGCGCTTGAGATACCGCAGGGCCAGGTCGGTCAGCTCATAGGAGCGCTGGTCGGGGCGGGCCAGATACGCCTCGATGGCGGTGTCGCTGGCGACGCCCCGCAGGTCCCAGCCCCGGACGCCGAACGCGAGCCGGGCGGGCTTCACGTCGTGCAGGATCTTGAGCCGGTCGTCGGCGGCGAGCCACTCCCCCACGGCGGCGTCGTCGGCCGGGTCGAGCTCGGTCGGGTCGAACCAGGCGGCCGGGCCACCGGCGACCGCGAGGCCGACGCCGGTGACCTCACCGGTGCCGCGGCCGAACTTGCCGGCCACGGCGACGCCGACCCGGGTGCCGGCCGGCGCATGCTCGGCGAGCCAGCCGCCGACGCCGTCGCCCTCACCGGAGCGCAGCACGCTGCCGGCCAGGTCGAAGCCGCTCTCGGCCTCCGGCTCGACCGCGTCGAGATACTGGTAGAGCCGGTCGCGCAGGATCCGGAACTCCAGGGCGTCGAAGACCTGGTGGACCGCCTCGCGGTCCCAGCCGCGCCACTGCAGCTCGTCCGGGGTGATCGGCAGCTCCAGGTCGTCGACGAGGCCGTTGAGGTCGTAGTTGCGCATGACGTCGGCCAGGTGGGCCCGCACGCTCTCGCCGGCCTTGCCCTTGATCTCGTCGACCCGGGCGATGATCCCGTCGAGGTCGCCGAACTGCAGGATCCACTTGGCGGCGGTCTTGTCGCCGACGCCGGGCACGCCGGAGAGGTTGTCGCTGTCCTCGCCGACGAGCGCGGCCTTCGCCCGGTAGAGCGACGGCGGGATGCCGTAACGCTCCTCGACCTTGGCGGGCGTCATGCGGTCCATCTCCGAGACGCCGCGCTTGAGGTAGAGCACCGTGACCAGGTCGGTGACCAGCTGAAACGCGTCGCGGTCGCCGGTGATGATCGAGGTGTGGATGCCCTTCGCGGCGGCCTCGCGGGCGAGCGTGGCGATCACGTCGTCGGCCTCGTAGCCCGGCTTCTCGATGAAGGGGATCCGCAGCGCGTTGAGGATCTCCTTGATCAGGTCGACCTGACCGGCGAACTCGGGCCGGGTCGTGGACCGGTTGGCCTTGTATTCCGCATACTTCTCCAGGCGGAAGGTCTGACGCGACACATCGAAGGCGACCGCCACATGCGTGGGCTTCTCGTCCCGCAGCATGTTGATCAGCATCGACGTGAAGCCGAAGACGGCGTTGGTCACCTGCCCCGTCTTGGTCGAGAAGTTCTCCGCGGGGAGGGCGAAGAACGCCCGGTAGGCGAGGGAGTGCCCGTCGAGCAGCAGGAGCCTGGTGTCTGTTGAACCCGTCACACCTGCGAGCCTAGTCCGGGGGTATGACACTTCCCGGCAGTGGACCCGCACGGGACCTCACGCAGTGACGCGACAAAGCGATTCCCGCGACGGTTGCGAACAGGAAGATTACGACTGCGCAACTTCCTAGGGCGTGTTGCCCCGAAGGCCTAGTGCCAGCCCAGGAGTTTCATTAGGTTCTGGCTTCATCAGCGTCTTGGCATCTAGGCGCAACCACGCCTACCGCGCTGTAAAAAGGAGACAGGTGATGATCCGCCCCAACCTCGCATGGCGCTCGGTCGCCGTGCTGAGCGCTGCCGTCCTGGCACTCAGTGCATGTGGTGACGATGCAGATAGCCCGAGCACGAGCGCGACCACCGGTGGCGCCACTCCCGGCGACGGCGTTCTGAAGATCGGCACGATCCTGCCGCAGACCGGTTCGCTGGCCTTCCTCGGCCCCCCGGAGTTCGCGGGCGTCGACGTCGCGATCAAGGAGATCAACGCCAACGGTGGCGTGCTGGGCAAGCCCGTCACGATCCAGCACATGGACTCGGGCGACACCTCCACGGACATCGCCACCCAGTCGGTGAACAAGCTGCTCACGGACAAGACCGATGTCATCATCGGTGCTGCCTCGTCGTCCGTCTCGCTGTCCGTGATCGACAAGATCACCGGTGCGGGCGTGGTCCAGATCTCGCCGGCCAACACGTCGACGGCGCTGACCACCTACAACGACAAGGGCCTCTACTTCCGGACCGCCCCGCCGGACACGCTGCAGGGCCGCGTCCTCGGTGACCTGATCGTCCAGGACGGCAACGCCACCACCGGCATGCTGGTCCTCAACGACTCCTACGGCACCGGCCTCGCCGAGAACGCCAAGGCGGAGATCGAGAGCGGCGGCGGCAAGGTCGCCGTGTCGGTGACCTACGACCCGAAGGCCGCGGACTTCTCGGCCGACGTGGCGAAGATCAAGGCCGCCAACCCGGACGCCATCGCGATCATCGGCTTCGACGAGACCAAGAAGATCGTCCCCAAGCTGATCGAGGCCGGCCTCAAGACCAAGAAGTGGTACTTCGTGGACGGCAACATCGCCGACTACTCGAAGGACTTCGCCCCCGGCACGCTGAAGGGCTTCAAGGGCACCCAGCCCGGCGCCGCGACCAAGGACGACTTCAAGAAGAAGGCCCTTGAGATCAACAAGGACCTCAAGGACTGGAACTACGCCGTCGAGTCCTACGACGCCACCATCCTCGCGGCCCTCGCGGCCCTCGAGGCCGGCAGCGACAACCCGGGCGAGATCGCGAAGCACCTGGGCACCGTGTCCAAGGGTGGCGAGAAGTGCACGGACTTCAAGTCCTGCGCCGACCTGCTCAAGGCCAAGAAGGACATCGACTACGACGGCCTGAGCGGCCCGATCTCCTTCAACGACGCCGGTGACCCGGCCGAGGCCACCATCGGTGTCTACACCTACGACGAGAACAACAAGCTCACGTCGGACGTGAAGTACCAGAACGGCAAGATCTGATCTGAATAGCGAACAAGGGCCCCACCGCCACGGCGGTGGGGCCCTTTTTCCATGTCACCACTGCCATAACACCGCTTGTATGGCCGCTCACGCGAAGCGCGGGGCCCGCGAATATCAAATGCCCGACGAAGCGAACCGGTGCACGGCAACGGAAATCCCGCGTCCCCCGTTCGGGGGGCGCGGGATTTCCGTCTGACAAAAACGATGGTTCAGGCGCGGGCGAGCGTGCCCAGATACAACTCGATGACCCGCGGGTCGTTGATCAGGTCCTGACCCGACGCGGTGTAGGCATTGCGGCCCTGATCGAGCACATAACCCCGGTCGCAGATCTGCAGGCACCTGCGGGCGTTCTGCTCGACCATCACGACCGTCACACCGGTCGAGTTGATCTGCTTGGTCCGGAAGAACACCTCGTCCTGCAGCGCCGGCGAGAGGCCCGCTGAGGGCTCGTCGAGCAGCAGCACGGTCGGCTCCATCATGAGCGCCCGGGCCATGGCGACCATCTGCCGCTCACCGCCGGACATGAGCCCGGCCCGCTGCTTGCGCCGCTCGGCCAGGGTCGGGAACAGCTGGGTCACGAAGTCGAAGCGCTCCTTGTAGCGCTTCGGCTTCAGGAACGTGCCCATCTGCAGGTTCTCTTCGATGGTCAGCGCCGCGAACACGTTGTTGTTCTGGGGGACGAAGCCGATGCCCCGCTCCACCAGCGCGTGCGCCTTGAGGTTGGTGATGTTCTCCCCGCGCAGGGTCACCTGACCCGAGCGGATGTTGACCAGGCCGAACATGGCTTTCAGGAGGGTCGACTTGCCGGCGCCGTTGGGGCCGATGATGCCCACGAGCTCGCCGTCGTGCACGTACAGGTCGGCGCCGTTGAGGATGTTGACGCCGGGCAGGTAGCCCGCGACGACGTCGTCGGCCCGCAGGACCGCCCCGTCGGCGTGCGCCAGGTGGTCGCCGCGGTCGACGATCTCGTTGCTGACCGGGATGTCGTCTTCGATCGGTGCGGTCATGCCGGCCCCCTCTTGAAATCGTCGCCGCCTGAAACCGGAGACGTAGCCGAGCCGGACGGGTCGTCCAGCGACAGCTCGTCGACGGCGCCGATGAGGGTCACGCCGCCGCTCTCCTCGAGGTCACCGGCGTCCACCTCCTCGCCGCCGACGGTCTTGACCGCGCCGTCGTGGTGCGCGCCGAGGTAGGCGTCGATCACCCGCGGGTCGGCCATGACCTTGTCCGGGGTGCCCTCGGCGATGACGCCGCCCTGCCCCATGACGATGATCCAGTCGCTGATGTCGTGGACCATGTCCATGTCGTGCTCGACGAACAGCACGGTCATGCCGTCCTCGCGCAGCTGCTTGACGTGGCCGAGCAGCGACTGCGTCAGCGCCGGGTTGACCCCGGCCATCGGCTCGTCGAGCATGACCATCTCCGGCTGGACCATCAGGGCCCGGGCCATCTCCAGGAGCTTGCGCTGGCCGCCGGAGAGGCTGCCGGCGAAGTCGTCCCGCTTGGCGATGAGCTTGAACCGGGTCAGCAGGTCCTCGGCGCGCGCGGTGATCTCGGCCTCCTGCTGTTTCCAGGTGCCGGGCAGCAGCGCGCGCCAGAAGGTCTCGCCACGCTGCCCGGTGGCGCCGAGCCGCATGTTGTCGATGACCCTGAGCTTGGACAGGGCCTTCGTGAGCTGGAAGGTGCGGACCATGCCGGCCCGCGCGACCTTGTGCGCCGACACCCCGGACAGCGACCGGCCGTTGAACGTCCAGCTGCCCTCGTCCGGCGCGTCGAAGCCGGTGAGCAGGTTGAAGAACGTCGTCTTGCCGGCACCGTTGGGGCCGATCAGTGCCGTGATGGAGCCGCGCTGGACCTCGACGTGCTTCACGTCGACGGCGGTGAGGCCGCCGAAACGGCGCACCACGTTGTCGGCGACCAGGATCGGGTCGGGCTTCGGGATGCCGGGCTCGCAGGGCAGGCCGGCCAGGGCCTGCACGGCTCGCGTCCGGGCGGCCCGGTCGGACTTCTCAACGTCCATCGAGCATGACCTCCCTCTTGTCGCCGAAGATGCCCTGCGGCCGGTAGATCAGCAGCAGGATGAGGCCGAGACCGACCAGGATGTACCGGACGGAGCCGGCCTGCGAGGTGGTCATGAACCACTCCGGGAAGACCTTGTTGTTGGACGCCTCGCTGAGCGTGGAGTCGATGAAGACCAGCAGCACCCAGAAGATCATCGAACCGACGACCGGACCGAAGACCCGGGCCGCGCCGCCGAGGATCACGATGGTGTACGCGAAGAAGGTGAACTCCGTGCCGTACGTGTCCGGCTGGACCGCCGCCCGGTCGAGGGCGAAGACGAAACCGCCGAGCGCACCGATGACGCCGCCGAGGACCAGCGACTGCATCTTGTACGAGAACACGTTCTTGCCGAGGCTGCGCACGGCGTCCTCGTCCTCGCGGATCGCCTTCAGCACGCGGCCCCAGGGGCTGCTCATGAGCAGGTAGACCACGAGGCAGCTGATGGCGACCAGGGTCCAGCCGACGACCAGGATCCACAGCTCACGGTCGGTGAACGTGATGAGCCCGAGGTCGACGCCCTTGCTGCCGGCGAACGGGTTCAGGTCGTAGAAGTCCTGCGAGAAGCTCTGCAGGCCGTCCGAGGCACCGGTCCACTTGCGCAGGTCGGTGGCGCGGTAGAAGAGCCGGATGATCTCGGCCGCGGCGATCGTGACGATGGCCAGGTAGTCGGCGCGCAGGCGCAGCGTCGGGATACCGAGCAGCAGCGCGAGGATCACCGCCGCGGCGAGGCCGATGGCGACGCCGAGCCAGAGCGACTGGCTGAAGGTGGCCACGGTGATCGCGATGCCGTAGGCGCCGACACCGAGGAAGGCCGACTGGCCGAAGTTGAGCAGGCCAGTGTAGCCGAAGTGGACGTTGAGGCCGATGGCCGCGAGGGCGTAGGCAATGGTCGTGGAACCGATGATGGCTTCCAGCGACACGCTGAAGATACTGCTCCAGTTCATGGTCGTCCCCTCAGCCGATCCGGGCCCGGCGACCGAGGATGCCCTGCGGCCGGAAGAGCAGGATCACGATCAGCACCGCGAGGGCGCCCACAGACTTCAACTCGGTCGGGATCCACAGCGTGGAGATCTGGATGAACAACCCGATGACGAGGCTGCCGAGCAGTGCACCCCAGGCCGTGCCGAAGCCGCCGAGGGTCACCGCGGCGAAGATGAGCAGCAGGATCTGGAAGCCCATACCGAAGCCGACGCCCTGGAAGGTGCCGAGGATGGCACCGCTGAGCGCGGCGAGGGCGCCGCCGATCGTCCACACGAGGCGGATGATGCGGTCGACGTTGATGCCGGACGCGGCGGCCAGGGCGGGGTTGTCGGCGACCGCACGGGTCGCCTTGCCCAGCCGGGTGCCGACCAGCGCGAAGGACACCCCGGCGAGGACGACGAGGGCGATGACGTCGCAGACCAGGTTCTTCGGCGCGATGAGGAACGGGCCGTACTGCACGCCCGCCTGGGCGTTGTAGTCGGCGAAGTTCCGCGACTCACCGCCGAAGAAGTACAGGTAGACGTACCGCACCAGCAGCGACAGGCCGATCGAGATGATCATGGTGGTCACCAGGTTGGTGCGGCGCTTGCGCAGCCAGCCCCAGAACGCGCGGTCCTGGAAGTAGCCCAGGGCGGCGCCGATCACCACCGAGATGACGCCGGCCAGCACCAGCGGCATCCCGATCGTCACGTTGAACAGGAACGTGAGCAGGCCGCCCAGGGTGACCATCTCGCCGTGGGCGAAGTTGGTCAGACCGGTGGTGCCGAAGATCAGCGAGATGCCGAGCGCCGCGAGGGCGATGATCAGCGAGAAGTGCAGGCCGGAGTACAGCAGGTCGGCGAAGCGGTCGAACGACGAGGAGCCACCCGAGTCCTTCGTCCCCGGCTGGTTGCCGCCGATGGTGGTGCCGGCCGGGCCGAGCGGGAACAGCACGTTGCGTGCCTGCCCCTCCGCGACGGTCGGGGTCAGGCTGGGCCGGTTGTTGGTGACACCCACGCCCGCGGGCAGCGACGCGACATCGAGTTCCACCTTGTAGGTGCCCGGACCGGTTACCGGAATACTCCACTTGCCCTGCTCGTCGGAAGTGTCCTCACCGGCGGGCGCGCCGTCCTGGGTTGACGCTTTGATCTTGACGCCGGCGACCGGAGCGCCGTTGTTCGTCAACGTCCCCTGCAGTGCTTCCCCTTCGGCCCACGCGCTTGTGGCACTCAGACCGAAGGACAGCATCAGGCAGGCCAGGAAGGCCGTGAGCATGATCACGGCTCTACGCAATGGTGCTCCTCGAATAACTGATGGCTGCAATCCGTCCCGACCCTCGGGACTGGCGGATCATAGCCCGCGCCACAAGCCAATTGCGGGCTGTTACCAAGCCGTTATTCGACCATGAGCGTCACGTGCGCAGACGTGCCGTGCGCAGGTAAAAGGTCAGGACTCCGGGGTTACGGGGCTGTTACCGCCGGCGGTTTCCGCGATGATCCGATCAGCCACTTCGCGCATGGTCATTCGGTGATCCATCGCGGTGCGCTGAATCCATTTGAAAGCCTGCGGCTCGTTCATCTGGTAGGTCGCCATCAGCTGCCCCTTGGCCCGCTCCACGACCTTGCGGGTCTCGAGCCGGTCGGTCAGCGTGGCGACCTCCTCCTCGAGCACCGCGAGCTCCGCGAACCGCGACACGGCGATCTCCACGGCCGGCACCAGATCGCTCTTCTGGAAGGGCTTCACCAGATACGCCATGGCGCCCGCGGCGCGGGCCCGCTCGACCAGGTCGCGCTGGCTGAACGCGGTGAGGATGACGACCGGCGCGAGGCGGGCGCCGGCGATCTTCTCCGCGGCGGCCAGCCCATCCATGATCGGCATCTTGATGTCCATGATGACCAGGTCGGGCTTGAGCTCCTCAGCGAGACGGACGGCGGTCTCGCCGTCGCCGGCCTCGCCGACCACGTCGTAGCCCTCCTCGACGAGCATCTCCCGCAGGTCGAGGCGGATGAGCGCCTCGTCTTCCGCGATGAGCACCCGGCGGCTCTGTGCCTCGGCCACGCGCAACTCCCGATCCGACTCGACTGGACTGATGGACTGACTCACACTGGACTGGCTGACAACCCGACGGCGGTTACCACCGCGATCAGACTAGTGGGTACCCTGGTGCGGCGTACTCGTCCCGGTATCCCAATCGGCAGAGGAACGGAGCTCAAACCTCCGACAGTGTGGGTTCGAATCCCACCCGGGGCACGCACGATTCACCCGTTCCGGCGGTCCTGAGACACCGTCAAGGCAGCACGACCGGGTCCGCGCCGGCGGTCAGCAGGTCCAGTCCGGCGCCGCTGACGACCTGCGCGGGCTGGCGGTCCCGGCCGAGGATCGCGGCCAGCCGCGCGACAGGCAGCCGGTCCGGTGCCTTCGCCGCCGCAAAAACCACGTTGCCGAAGCGCCTGCCCCGCAGGAGTTCCGGACGCACCAGCAGGCACAGGTCATCGAAGGCGGTGCGCAGCGTGGCCGCCTGCCCCCGGGAGAAGGCCAGGGGCGCGAGGTCCGCGACGTTGACCGCGTAGACCCCGTCGGGCCGCAGGACCCGGGCCACCTCGGCGGCGAACGTGACGTCCGACACGCTTTCCGGCATCTGCGCCGCGTCGTACACGTCGCCGATGACGAGATCGTACGAGGAAGCCGGAATGTCGGACACGACCCGCCGGGCGTCGCCGAACACGAACGAGATGCCGGCCGGGTCGCGCAACGGCACGACCCGCTGCACGAACTCGGCCAGTTGCCGGTCCCGCTCGACGATCACCTGCGTGGAGCCGGGCCGGGTCGCGGTGACGTACCGCGGCATCGTGAAGGCGCCACCGCCGAGGTGCAGGACCCGCAGCGGCGCCCCGGCCGGCGCCATGGTGTCCACGACCGCGGCGATGCGCCGGGCGTACTCGAAACTCAGGTGCGTCGGGTCGGCCACGTCGACGTATGACTGCTGGACCTCTTCGAAGAGCAGCGTCCAGCCACCCTTGCGGCGGGGGTCGCGCACCAGCCTGGCGTTGCCGAACTCGGTGCGCTCGCCGATCCCGTCGACGATCTCGCGCCAGGTCCCCATCTACGCAGCACCCATCTACGCGGCACCCATCTAGGCGGGTGCCTCGTTCACGAGCTCCACGGGCGGCCCGTCGGCGTAGCGGGCGGCGAACAGCGGCTTGGCCTTGTCGACCTCCTGCGTGCCCACCACCACGACCCCGCGCACGAAGTCCGAGGACACGCTGTTGACGTGCACGCCCTGCTCGCTCCAGTACGTGGTGTCGTCGCCGACCTGCTGATACCGCTTCGCCAGCTCGGGGGCGGAGAACCGCGCGTCGTGCAGGATCACGCACGAGGTGGCAAACGTCGACCTCACCCACGCGTCGAGGTCGGCGGACGGCTTTCGGTAGACCTCGACGCCCTCGTCGCCGACCCTGGCACCGGCGAACACGGCGGCGAAGTCGGCCTCGCCACGGGTGCCGATCTGCCCGGCGACGTCCACCAGGCGCTCGGGGTCCGCCGACGACGCGGACGCCCCGCACCCGCCGGTGCGCACCGTCCCGCCGGAGGCGCCCGGCGAGGCCGGGGAGGAGGTGTCCGACGCGGTGCACGCCGTCAGCGCACCCACCGTCAGACCCAGCAGCAGCGTCACCAGTACACGTCGCATCGCCGCCCAACCTACCGGAGCGACCCCACCCTCCGCCAAACGGCGACTACCCTCAGTTTCGGGCAATTACCCTCAGTTACCCTCAGTTTCTGGAAGCCGGGGTCGAACCAAAGGACATGGACGGCACGGGCGGCCCGGGCGGCCCCGACAGGTCGACCGCGGGCATCATCCGCGGCATCGGCGACGTCATCGACGCGCGGGCCGTCACCACCGTGTTCCAGCCGATCGTGCGGCTCGACTCGTGGCGCCGCCACCGGCCCGAGGTCGTCGGCTACGAGGCGCTGACCCGGGGACCGGCCGGCACGCCGTGGGAGGCCCCCTCGAGCTGTTCGACGCGGCCCGCCAGGCCGGGCGCCTCGCCGAGCTCAACTGGGTCTGCGCTGCTGCAGTGGATCGTGCCAACATAGGCGGTTATGAAGCGGTTGGCGCTCGTCGTGGTGGTCGCTCTCCTCGCCGGTTGTTCCAGCGGTTGCTCTGCCGCCGGCGGCGGCAAGACGGAAGATCCGGTCAAACTGCGGGTCGAGCTGACCCAGGGCCGGGTCGACGAGGTCCGGCACACGGTGCAGATCTCGATGCACAACGACGGCCCCGCGAAGATCACCGTCGAGCGGGTCGAGCTGCAGGCGCCGTCGTTCAAGGGCGTCGGGCCGGTCACCGTCGACGCCCCGCTGCCCGTCGGCGGCCTGCGCGTCGACGTGCCCGTCTCCTACGGCACCGGCGTCTGCCAGGGCGACGAGCTCAAGCCGCGCAGCGCCGCCTCGCACGTCACCTTCGGGGTGCGCACCGGGGACGGCAAGCTGCACGACGTGCGGCTGCCGCTGCCCGACCCCGACCCGATGCTCGACAAGCTCCTCGCCATCGACTGCCAGCAGGCGTACCTGGACCGGCAGGTGACCCTCACCTTCGGCCCGTGGACGCACCTGCCCAGCGGCTGGCTCAACGGCACCGTCGTCATGAAGCGCGTCGGCTTCACCGGGGCGATCACGCTGCAGGAGTTCGTCGGCAGCATCCTCCTGGAGGTCCTGCCGCTGCCCGCCCGGGAGCAGACGCCGAAGCCGTACGCCGTGCTCAACCCGGGCCAGCAGGAGATCACTGTGCCGATCGTGGTCGACGGCGAGCGCTGCACGCCGCACGCCCTGGCGGAGATCAAGAAGCCGTACGTGTTCCCCGCCTGGCTCAGCCTCGACGGCGGCCCGCCGCTGTACACGGAGCTGAAGATCACCGATGCGGAGCGTGACGCCTTCAAGCCGGTCATCGACGCCTGCGCCGCCGGCCACACGCAGATGTGAGATCAAACTTTTAAGGCAGACTTAGGCCAGTTGCGATGGGGTACGGCGGGTGCCATGCTCCAGAGCCATGTCCGAGGTCGGTGAGCGCGTTCGCGCCGCATTACCCGCGGTCGCGCTGCTGACTCTCGCAACCGCGGCCGTCCTCGGCCTGTCCACGCTGGTCGGGATCGCCCCCGCGCCGCCCGTGTGGCAGCTCGGACTGACCCTCGTGGCGGGGCTGCTGCTCGGCATCGCCGCCACCGACCAGGTGCGGGCCGCGCTCACCGACTGGCAGGGCGCCACCGCCGCCGAGTCGGGCACCCACCGGCGGGCCCGGCGCGGGGCCGCACCCGCATCCTCACCCGCTTCGCCGTCGCCGTCGCCGTCGCCCGAGCAGCAACCGCTCGAGAAGCCCCGTCCGCCCCGGCCCGCACGCCCGTCGTGGCCGCGGATCGGCATCATCGCGCTCACCGTCGCCGGGCTCGTCGCCCTGCTGTGGGTGCCGCAGGTCCCCGTCCACGGGGTCGCCACGGCGATCTTCACGTTCGTGGTCGGCTACGCGGCCTACGCCCTGCCCGTCCTGCCGCTGCTGCTGCTCTGGCCGCTGCCGCGGCTGCCCCGGGCCACCTGGCCGTGGCAGCTGCCGCTCGTGCCGTTCGTCGACCGGCGGCTGTGGACCGGCGCCGAGCTGCGCGACCTGACCGTCGCCACCCTGCAGTACCTGCGCGAGCGGGTGCTGACCCGCACCACCGGCATCGCCCTGGCCGTGCTCGGCCTGCTGCACCTGGTGCGCGGCAACCCGAGCCTCTTCGACGGCGGCACGTCCCGCGCCGGTGGGCTGATCGGCTGGCTCCTCGCCGAGCCGCTGCGCCTCGTGTTCAGCGCCGGCGGCGCGATCGGGCTGCTCGGCGGGATCCTCGTCGGCGCGGCCGCGGTCATCGCCGCCTCGGTCGGCCGGGCCTGGGGCACCGTGACCGGCTACGCCGTCCTGGCGGTCGCGGTCGCCGTGCCGCTGCTCGGCGTCGGCGCCGGGCACTGGCTGGGCTTCGAGTACTACCTGCGCACCGAACAGGGCAGGGTCGTCGTCGTGGCGGGCCTGTCCCCCACCCACCGGCAGGCGGTCCACGACACCGCCGTGCCCGTCGACGGCCTGTCGCCGTCGCTGCTCGCCCTGCTGGACAAGGGGCTGCAGGTCACCGGCAACGCCGACGGCGACCGGATCGCGCGGGCCCTGGCCGACCCGTCACAGGCGGCCGCCGACCTCTTCGTCGGCGACCAGTTCGAGCTCAAGGCCGGCGAGTGCTTCGACTGGATCGGCGGGTCGTCGCAGCTGCGGTACGTGACGCCGTGCAACGCCGCGCACATCGGCGAGGTCACCTACGTCGGGCACCTGCCGTTCCTCACTGACCCGGGCCGCGACGCCGTCGACGCGGCCGCGAAGGCGGTCTGCGAGCAGTCCTACGGCGCGTATCTCGGCGTGCCGTACGGCCAGTCGTTCCTGCCCCTGGAGAAGCCGATGCTGCCGCCGGGCTGGACCGCGCGGCCGGTCATCGCGTGTTCCGTCGGCGCGGTCGGCCCGTGGACGCTGAAGGGCACCAAGACGGTCGCCGCGCTGCAGCAGAAGGTGCCGTGGGGCGCCGCGACCGGCTGCAAGGTCGAGGTGCCGGACGCGCTGCGGGTCACCGCCGAGCAGCCGAACACCCGCTGCGTCGCGCCCGGCCCCGAGCAGCGCCTCGCGGTCCAGGGCGGCGGCTTCGCGATGGACCTGGAGTTCGCCGCGATCGGCAAGGCCGCCGGCGGCGCCAAGATCGGCGCGGCCTGCCTGGACGGCGCCGACCTGGGCAACGGCTACACGTTCGAGGTCGGCGCCGACGGCGTCATCGAGATCTTCAAGCTGACCGGCGGGCAGCCGGTGAAGCTCGCCGCGTCGGCGAAGCCGAAGAACGCCGGCCCGCCGACCACCGCCTCGACCCCGCTGCAGGTCACCTGCAAGCCGACCGCCGACGGCGGGATCGAGCTGACCGCCTTCTCGACCGGCAACCGCAAGGCGACCGCGGTCGACAAGACCAACCCGGTGACCCGGCTCTCCCCCCGGCTGATGCTGGCGAACGCGGCCGCCGGCGGCGTCGTCATGACCGCGATGATCTTCAACGCAACTCGGGTCTGACACGTTCAGCGAGCGAACATTCGCTTTACAATGGGGTATGCCCCGCGTCTCCGAAGCCCATCTCGCCGCCCGCCGCGAGCAGATCATCGAGGCGGCCACGCGCTGCTTCCTGCGCAACGGGTTCCACCAGACGTCCATGCAGGACGTCATCAAGGAGGCGGGGCTGTCGGTCGGGGCGTTCTACCGGTACTTCGACAGCAAGGCCGCCCTGATCAAGGCCATCGCCGGGGAGAAGATCGGCATCGTGCAGGCGACCGCGGACCACCTGCTCGCGCAGGACCCGGCGCCGCCGCTGCTCGCGGTGATCGACGACCTGCTGCGGCAGATCGACGTGAACCTCACCGACAACGGCACGGTCCGCATCGCCGTGCAGGTCTGGGGCGAGGCGGTGCACGACCCCGAGTTCGCCGCGCTCATCTCGGAGATCTACGGCCGGATCCGTGGCAACGCCGTCGCCCTCGCCCGGCGCGCCCGGGACAACGGCCAGCTGCCCGCCGACGCCGACCCGGCCGCGGTCGGCTCGGCGATCTTCGGGCTCATCCAGGGGTACATCCTGCAGCGCGTCCTCATCGGCCAGGTCGACCGCGAGACCTACGTCGGCGGCATCGGGGCCCTGCTGGGGGCCGGCCACGAGGACCGGCCCCCGCAGGTCACGACTGCGTGACCTTCACGTCGTCGACGCCGGCCTCGACGAGGCTGGCGGTGCCGGAGTCGTTGGCCTCGACCAGGATCCGGATCGACTGGCCCGCGTAGGCGGTCAGGCTGACGCTCGCCGACGCCCAGGCGCCGGCCCGGTTCGACGCCGCGCCCGCCTGGCTGAACACGGTCGTCGTGGTGGTCCCGACGATGCGCACCCGCACGAAGTCGGCGCTGGTGGCGTTGTTGAGGTGGGCCAGGTACCAGGAGAACGTGAGCGTCAGCGTCCCACCCGACGGCAGCGCCGGCAGGGTGATCGCGGGCGAGCGGATGCTGGTGACCCCGCCGTCCACGTCGTAGGTGCCCGCGCTGCTGCCCGCCGCGGCGCCCGTGACCAGGTCGAAGGAGCCGCTGACGGTGGTGCCGAGCTGCAGCGCCACGCCCGAGGTGGTCGCCGCCGGGTCGCCCCGCTCGAACGCGCCCGCGGTGGCCGTGTCGGTGCCGGACGGGTTGACGGTCCAGCCGGTGGCCGTCTCGAACGTGTCGCTGTAGACGGTGGTGCCGGGCGGCGTCGGCGTCGAGGTGGCGATGGTCCAGACCGCGTAGGCGATCGCGTCGCTGTTGCGGTCCAGGGCCGTGTCGCTGATGTTGGCGGTGGTGTCGCAGGCGCGGTGGTAGCAGACGTCGAAGGCGGTGCCGGATGTGCCGCCCCACTTCGTCGCCTGGGCCGCGGTCTTGCGGCCCTCCGCGCCGGTGAAGATGCCGCCGGCCGGGATGCCGGCGCTGATGAACGGGCCGTAGTCGGAGCGGCCGTCGAAGTCGGTGCCCTCGGTCGGCACGCCGATCGACGTGAAGTAGTCCTGCAGCGTCTGCTCCAGGGCGGCCGAGCCGGCCGGACCGGGTCCGGAGCCGACGCCGTCGGAGTTGTCCCCGTCGTACAGGAAGTAGCCCGGGTTCGGCGAGCCGACCATGTCGAAGTTCAGGTACGCCTTGATCTTCGCCTTCTCCGCCGCCGGCAGGCTGTTGACGTAGGCGGTCGAGCCGCGCAGCCCCAGCTCCTCCGCGCCCCACCAGCCGAACCGCAGGTGCTTCGTGGTGCTCAGCGCCTGCCGGGACACCTCGAGGGCGACCTCCAGGTTGGCCGAGGAGCCGGAGCCGTTGTCGTTGATGCCGGGCCCGGCGGTGACGCTGTCCAGGTGCGCGCCGACCATGAGCACGTCGTTCGGGTCGCCGCCCGGCCAGTCCGCGATGAGGTTGTACCCGGTGGCGCCGTTGTACGTGAACGACTGCACGACCGTGGTGTACCCGGCGGCGTCGAGCTGGCCCTTCACGTAGTTGACCGAGGCCAGGTACCCGGGGCGGCCATGGGCGCGGTTGCCGCCGTTGGCGGTCGCGATGCTCTGCAGCTGCGACAGGTGGGCCTTCACATTGGCGACGGAGATGTTCGGCGCGGCGGCGAGCAGGATCTTCGCGGGCGCGGCGGCGGCGGGCGCCGGGATCGCGGTGGCGACCGGAACCACGACCAGGACCGCGGCGAGCGCGGCGGTGACAAACTTCTTCACGTGGACGGCTCCCAGGGGTGGAGGGACGGCAGCGTCATGGTCCCGTCACGCATCGATGTCCGTCAAGATGTTGATGCGCCGGTGAACCGATGCACCGGCGCGCGCGGGGCGGCAGCGGTTGCCGGAATATAGGGTGCCGGGAATGAACAACCCTTCAGGCACCTCACGGCGGACCGTCCTGGCCGTCGCGGCGGCCGCGGCGACGGCACCCTTCGTCGCCGGCGGCGAGGCCGGAGCGGCGCCCGCCAACGCGGCGCACCCAACCCAACCCCGGACCTGGGACCTCACGCTGCTGGGCACGTCCGACACCCACGGCAACGTCTACAACTGGGACTACTACAAGGACGCCGAGTACGACGACAGCGCCCACAACGACATCGGCCTGGCGAAGGTCGCCACGCTGGTCAACCAGATCCGGGCCGAGCGGCGCGGGAAGGCGACCCTCGTCCTCGACGCCGGCGACACGATCCAGGGCACGCCCCTCGCGACGTACTACGCGAAGCAGGAGCCGATCACCACGACCGGCGAGCGGCACCCGATGGCGCGGGCGATGAACATCATCGACTACGACGCCGTCACCCTCGGCAACCACGAGTTCAACTACGGGCTGCCGCTGCTCGCACTGTGGATCCGGCAGCTGGGCTTCCCGGCCCTGGCCGCGAACGCGATCAACGTGAAGACGGGCCGGCCGGCGTTCGTGCCGTACGTGATCAAGAAGGTCGACCTCGGCAGGGGTGCGCCGAACTTCCGGGTCGGCATCCTCGGCCTCACCAACCCCGGCGTCGCCATCTGGGACCGGGCCAACGTCGAGGGCAAGCTGCGCTTCGACGACCTGGTCGCCACCGCCGCGAAGTACGTGCCGGAGATGCGCCGCCGCGGCGCCGACATCGTGCTCATCTCGGCCCACGGCGGCGACAGCGGCAAGTCCAGCTACGGCCCCGAGCTGCCCAACGAGAACCCGTCGGCGCTCATCGCCGAGCAGGTCCCCGGCATCGACGCGATCCTCTTCGGCCACGCGCACAGCGACATCCCGCAGCGCTTCGTCACCAACACCGCGACCGGTGCGCAGGTGCTGCTGTCGGAGCCGTCGAGGTGGGGCCAGCGGCTGACCCGGATGGACTTCCAGCTCAGCCGCGACCGCAACCGCTGGACGATCACCTCGAAGGCCTCGACGTCGCTGAACACCAACACGGTCGAGGCCGACCCGAAGGTCATCGCCGCGGTGCACGCGCAGCACACCAAGACCGTCACCTACGTGAACCAGGTCGTCGCGACGTCGACGGAGACGCTGTCGGCGGCGGAATCGCGGTACAAGGACACGCCGATCCTGGACTACATCAACAAGGTCCAGACCGACACCGTCACCGCGGCGCTCGGCACGGCGCTGCCGGTGCTGTCGATCGCGGCGCCGTTCTCCCGGACCGCGGTGTTCCCGGCCGGCGACGTCAAGATCAAGGACGTCGCGGGGCTGTACATCTACGACAACACCCTCGAAGCCGTCGTCCTGACCGGCGCCGAGGTCCGCGCCTACCTGGAGTACTCGGCGAAGTACTTCGTGACGCTGCCGGTCGGCGCGCCGGTCGACCCGGCGGCGATCAGCGACCCGGCGGTGCCGGACTACAACTACGACACGATCTCCGGCGTCGAGTACGACATCGACATCAGCAGGCCCGTCGGGCAGCGCATCACCCGGCTGGTCCACCCCGGCACCACCACGGCCGTCGGTGACACCGAGCAGTTCGTGGTCGCGGTGAACAACTACCGGCGTTCCGGCGGCGGCAACTTCCCCGGCATCGTCAAGACCCAGGTGTACAACGCGCAGCAGGAGATCCGGCAGCTGCTGATCGACTGGGCCCAGGCGAAGGGTTCGATCAACCCGGCGGACTTCTTCACCCCGAACTGGCGCCTCGTGCGCGAGAACGTGCCGGTCTTCGCGTAACGCCATAGTCTGGGCGGATGCAGGAACGGATCTTAGGACGGACCGGTGCCCCGGTCGGCGTGGTAGGGCTCGGCGCATGGCAGCTCGGCGCCGACTGGGGCGAGGTCGACGAGGACCAGGCCCTCGCCACCCTGATCGCCGCGCACGAGGCCGGCGTGACCTTCATCGACACCGCCGACGTGTACGGCGACGGCCGCAGCGAGCGCCTCGTCGGTGCCTTCGTCAACGGCCTGCCTGCGGGGCACGGCGTCACGGTCGCCACCAAGATGGGCCGCCGGGTGCCGCAGGAGGCGGACCGGTACAACCTGGACAACTTCCGCGCCTGGAACGACCGGTCCCGGGAGAACCTCGGCGTCGACACGATCGACCTGGTGCAGCTGCACTGCCCGCCGTCGGAGGTGTACTCGACCGACGAGGTGTTCGACGGCCTGGACCTGATGGTCCAGGAGGGCCGGATGAAGGCCTACGGCGTGAGCGTCGAGACGGCCGCGGAGGCGCTGACCGCGATCGCCCGGCCCGGCGTCGCCACCGTCCAGATCATCTTCAACATGCTGCGGCTCAAGCCCCTCGACGACGTGCTGCCCGCAGCGGAGAAGATGGGCGTCGGCATCATCGCCCGGGTGCCCCTCGCCAGTGGCCTGCTGTCGGGCCGCTACGACGAGCACACCACGTTCGGCGCCGACGACCACCGCACCTACAACCGGCACGGCGAGGCGTTCGACCAGGGCGAGACGTTCTCCGGGGTCGACTACGGCACCGGGCTCGCCGCGGTCCGCCGGCTCGCCCCGCTCAAGCCCGAGGGGTTGACGATGGCCCAGTTCGCGCTGCGCTGGATCGTCGACCACCCGGCCGTGTCGGTGGTCATCCCCGGCGCCCGCAACGGCGACCAGGCCCGCGCCAACGCGGCCGTCGGCAACACTGGGACGGCCGCCGAGCCATTGCCCGAGGCCACCCACGACGCGGTCCGCAGCGTCTACGACGAACTGATCCGCGGCTCGGTGCACAGCCGATGGTGATGCCGTGGTGACGCCGGGCGGCGTGCGAGCCGGCGACACGATCGGTGTCGAGGAGGAGTTCCACGTCGTCGACGCCGGGACCGGCGACCTGGAGCCGGCCGCCCGGCGGGTCCTGCGCGGCGCGGACGCCGAGCCGGAGCTGCACCGCTCGATGGTCGAGACGGCCACCGGCGTGCACACCGACCTCACCGGCCTGCGCGCCGACCTCCTGCAGAAGCGCCGGTCGCTGGTCGAGTCCGCCGGCCGGCACGGCCTCGCGGTCGTCGCCGCCGGCTCGGTCCCCGGCTCCGGCGGCGGGCCGAGCCGGGTGTACCCCGACGAACGCTACGAACGCATGGCGCAGGAATACCGGCAGCTCGTCGACGAGCAGCAGGTGGCCGCCTGCCAGGTGCAGGTCGGCGTGCCGGACAAGGACCTGGCGGTGCGGATCACCCGGCGGATCCGGGAGTGGCTGCCGGCGCTGCTCGCGCTCAGCGTCAGCTCGCCGTACTTCGCCGGGCAGGACACCGGGTACGCCTCCTACCGGACCGTCGTCACGTCCCGCTGGCCGACCGTCGGCCCGCCGCCGGACGTGGACTCCGACGCCGAGTACCAGCGGGTCGTCCAGACGCTCGTCGAGAGCGGCGTGATCAGCGACGCCGGGATGGTCTACTTCGACGCCCGGCCGTCGGCGCGGTACCCGACGGTCGAGGTCCGGGTCGCCGACTCGTGCCCGCGGGTCGACGACGCGGTGCTGCTCGCCGCGCTGTCCCGGGGCCTCGTCACCGTCGCCGCCGAGGAGGACGCCGCGGGCCGCCCGCTGCCGGAGGCGCCGCAGGTGCTGCTGCGGGCCGCGACGTGGCGGGCCGCCAGGTCCGGGCTCAGCGGCCACCTCGTCGATCCGGCGACCCGCTCGGCACTGCCCGCCGGGGCGCGGGTCGACGCGCTGATGGCGCACGTCCGCCCGGCCCTGGAGGCGCGCGGCGACTGGGAGATCGCCGTCGACCTGCTCGATGACCTGCGGGCCCGGGGCACGTCCGCGACCCGCCAGCGGGCAGTCGAGGACCCGGTCGAGGTCGTACAGTCGCTGGCGAAGGAAACCGCGGAGGGAACGGAAGCCTGATGACCGTGCACGAGGTGACACTGCGCGGGCTGCTGGTCGACTACGGCGGGGTCCTCACCACCGACGTGTTCGTCTCCTTCGACGCGTTCTGCGCCCGGGAGGGCCTGCCACCCGGCACCGTCCGGGACCTGTTCCGCGACGACCCCACGGCCCGGTCGCTGCTCGGCGGCCTGGAGGACGGCACGCTGCCCGACGCCGGGTTCGAGGCCGGGTTCGCCGCCCTGCTGGGGGTGCCGCCCGAGGGCCTGATCGAGCGGCTGCTCGGCGCCACCACCGCGGACGTCGCGATGCTGGACTTCGTCCGGGCCGCCCGCGGCCGCGGCATCCGGACCGGACTGATCTCGAATTCGTGGGGTTCGCAGCGGTACGACCGGATCCTGCTGGACGAGTTGTTCGACGGCGTCGTGATCTCCGGTGAGGTCGGCGTGCGCAAGCCGGACCCGGCGATCTACGTCCTCGGCGCCGCGGCGGTCGGGCTGCCGCCGCAGGAGTGCGTCTACGTCGACGACCTGCCCGGCAACCTGAAACCGGCGCGGGCGCTCGGGATGACGACGGTGCGGCACCGCACCCCGCAGGAGACCCTGGAGATCCTGGCGGCGTGCCTGCCATGAGACGCAGGGTGCCATGAGACGCCGGGTGCTGCTGGCGGGCGGGCTCGGCTGGGGCGTCAGCGGCGCGCTGCTCACCGCGTGCGAGTCCGACGGTGAGGAGGCGACCGGGACGCTGCGGATCGCGACCGGCAGCACGGGCGCGGTCTACTACGCGTATGGCAACGCGATCGCGAAACTCGCCAAGCGGTACCTGCCGAACGTGCACGCCAGCGTCCTCACCACGAACGCGTCGAAGGAGAACGTCGAGGCGGTCCTCGCGGGCACGGCGGAGGTCGGTTTCACCCAGGCCGACACCGCCGGCGAGGGGCACAAGGCCGCGCCGGGGCAGCTGGCCGCGCTCGCCCGGATCTACGACGACTACGTGCACCTCGTCGTCGCCCATGACAGCCCGATCCAGAGCGTCGAGGACCTGCGCGGCAAGCGGGTGTCCGTCGGCGCCGCCCGCTCCGGCACCGCCGGGACCGCCGATCACATCCTCGACGTCGCCAGCACCGGCTCCAATGTCGGCACTGGTGCCGACCTCAAGGCCAGCATCGTCCAGCTGCCGCTGAACCTGGAGGCGTCGGTCGACGCGCTGCGGAAACGGCAGATCGACGCGTTCTTCTTCTCCGGCGGCCTGGCCGTCGGCCTCATCCAGGGGCTGGCCGAGACGTTCCCGATCCGGCTCCTCGCCCTCGACAAGCTGGTCCAGCCGATGCGCGACCGGTTCGGCGACTACTACGCGGAGCGGGTCGTGCCGGCCTCGGCGTACCGGGGCATCAGCCCGACCGTCTCGATCGGCATCGCCAACTATCTCGTCGTGCGGGTGTCGATGCCGGAGCCCCTCGCGCACGGCGTGACGCGGCTGCTGTTCGAGGGCCGCGACGAGCTGGCGAAGGCGCACCAGGCGGCGGGCCGGCTCAACATCCGCTCCGCGATCAGCACCACGCCGCTGCCGCTGCATGCGGGCGCGGTGCGCTACTACCGCACGCAGAAGGCCTGAGCCTTCCCGGCTGTGTCACGGCTTTCGGGTCACGGGGCCGGGAACCACAGGCGGGCGTGCAGGCCGCTCGGTTCGTTGGCGAGCAGGTCGAGGCGGCCGGACGACGCCTCGACGAGGACCGCGACGATCGGCAGGCCGAGGCCGCTGCCGTCGACGTTCTGCGTGCCGGGCGCCCGCCAGAACCGCTCGGTGGCCAGGTCCCGCTGCTCCTCGGTGAGACCGGGGCCGGTGTCGATCACGTGGACGGCGACACCGTCGACACCGTCGTTGTCGGCCGCCGCCGGGCGGATCGTGACGGTGCTGCCCTCGGCGGAGAACTTGACGGCGTTGTCGATGAGCGCGTCGAGCGCCTGGTCGAGCGCGGTCGTCACGGCACGGGCCTTCAAGGCGTGCGGCGCGCGGACGTATCGCAGCGTGATCTGCTTCTTCGCGGCGACCGGCTGCCACGCGACGACCCGCGCCCACGCGACCTCGCCGGCATCGATGTCGGCGAGCTCGAACCGTCCCCGCTCGGCGCGGGCCAGGGCGAGGAGGCTGTCGAGGACCTCGCCGAGGCGTTCGACCTCCTCCAGGGCGAGCCGGTGCCCCTCGACCGCCTGCGGGTCGGTGAGGTCGAGGCCGAGGTCCTCGACCCGCAGCCGCACCGCGGTGAGCGGGTTGCGCAGCTGGTGGCTGGCGTGGGAGACGAACGCCCGCTGCCGCTCCAGGGCGTCGGCGACGGTCGCGGCCATCTCGTTGAACGCGGAGCCGAGCCGGCGCAGCTCCGGCGGCCCGTCGGCGGCGGGGACCCGGGCGGCGTAGTCACCGGCGCCGAGCTCGTGCGCGGCGGCGTCGAGCTCGGCGACGGGCCGCAACGTCCACCGGGCGAGGGACCAGGCGGCGACGATGCCGGCGAACAGCACGACGAGCCCGCCGCCGGCCAGGACGCTCCAGGCGGCGCGGACCCCGGCGACGCGCCCGCCGACCGGCGAGACGGTGACGACGGCGCCGATGACCTCGCCGCCCCGGCCGACCGGGACCGCGACCACGAACGGCTCCAGCCGCCACGGCCAGATCGTGCCGTCGTCGCTGGCCTCGCGGCCTTCGAGGGCCCGGCGGGCCTGCCGTTGCACCGCCTCGTCGGCGAGGTTCACCCCGGGGCGGGACGCCACCACGCCGACCGCGTCCTGGTTGACCACGATCGCGGCGATGCCGTAGACCTCGTCGTATCGGGCGAGCTCCGCGGTGAGCTCGTCGGTCTCCCGCGGGGCCCGCAGGGCCGGTTCGGCGAGCGTGGCGAAGCGGGTGGCGTCGGCGAGCCGGTCCGCGACGACCTGCTGGGTGTCGCGGGTGGCGATGCTGAGGGCGAACGGCACCTCCAGTGCCGTCAGCACCAGCAACAGCAGCAGCAGGTAGGTGGCGACCAGACGGACCCGCATCGCTCGGCGACCTTCTACAGACCCGGCACGAGGCGGTATCCGACGCCGCGGACGGTCTGCACCAGGCCCGGCACGTCGAGCTTCGCCCGCAGCGAGCCGACGTGCACGTCGAGGGTGTGCCGGCCGACGAAGCTGGTCTGCCACACCGCGAGGATCAGCCGGTCGTAGGACACCACGACGCCGGGGGTGCGCACGAGCACCGCGAGGATCTCGAACTCCTTGCGGGTGAGCGCGACGTCCCGGCCGGCGACGGCGACCTGCCGGGCGGCGACGTCGACGCGGACCGGACCGGCGGCGAGGACCTCGACGGCGGTCTGCGGTGCCCGCGACGCGCGCCGCAGGACCGCTTCGATGCGGGCGTTGAGCTCGGCCATCGAGTAGGGCTTCACGACGTAGTCGTCGGCGCCGGTCTGCAGGCCGATGACCCGGTCGCGCTCCTCGCCGCGGGCGGTGACGGCGATGATCGCCACCGTCTCGTCCTTGCGGCGCAGGGTGCGGCACACCTCGATGCCGTCGCCGTCGGGCAGGTTGAGGTCGAGCAGGACCAGGTCGAACGGCTCACCGGCGAACGTGTCGAGGGCGGTCTGCGCCGTCGGGCAGTGCGCGACGTCGTGCCCGCGCCGGCGCAGGGCGGTGGCCAGTGCGGCCGCCACCCGTGCGTCGTCTTCGACCAGCATCACTCGCATCGTGCGCTCATGGTAGAGGAGCGGCGCCCGGCTCACAGGAGCGCGCGCAGCGCCTTGCGGTTGAGCTTGCCGACCGACGTCAGCGGAATCTGTTCCAGGACGTGGATCTCCCGCGGCCGTTTCGTCGGGGCGAGGTGCGCACGGGCGTAGGCGTCCAGGTCTCCGGCCGTGACATCGCCTTGCCCGCCCTCCCCGCCGGTCAGCGACACGAACGCGATGACCTCCTCGCCGAGCCGCTCGTCGGGGCGCCCGACGACGGCGGCCATGGCGACGGCAGGGTGCGCGGTGAGCACGTCCTCGACGTCGCGGGGGTACACGTTGAACCCGCCCCGGATGATGAGGTCCTTCTTGCGGTCGACGATGCTGAGGTACCCGTCGCCGTCGATCGTGCCGATGTCGCCGGTGGCGAACCACCCCTCGGTGATCCCGCTGCCGGTCAGCTCTGCCGGCTCCGCACGCCAGTACCCGCGCATCACGTTCGGGCCGCGGACGAGGATCTCGCCGTCGTCGGCGAGGCGGACCTCGATGCCCTCGAGGGGCTTGCCGACCGTGCCGCGGCGGGGCGCCTGGAGGGGGCTGCCGCTGACGATCCCGCCGGTCTCGGTGCAGCCGTATCCTTCCAGGACCCGCGCGGACGGCACGAGGCGCTCGAACGCCTCGGCCGCGGCCGGCGGCAGCGGGGCGGCGCCGGAGAAGACGAACCGCAGGGCGCTCAGGTCGGTCGTGGCGAGGGGTTGGCCGAGCAGCATGACGATCATCGACGGGACCACGGCGGCGGTCTGCGCGCGCTGCTCGGCGGCGAGCCGCAGCCAGCCGGCCGGTTCGAACCAGCGCTGCAGCACGGCGACGGGCGGCTCGACGGCCTGCATCGCGCCGACGGTGACCATCAGGCCGTACGAGTGCGACAGCGGCAGGGCCGTGATCCCGGTGTTGAGGCCCGGGGTGTGGGCCGCCTCCCGGGAGACCCGCCCCGCGTGGGCGAGGTTGGCGTGTGTGAGCGCGACCCCCTTGCTGCGTCCGGTGGTGCCGCCGGTGTACAGCAGGGCCGCGAGCTCGTCGGGTCCCCGGTCGGTGATCGGGGCCGGGTCGGCGGCCAGGAGCGCCTCGAACGACGGCGTGCCGACGACGATCGCCGGCACCTTGTCCGTCTTCGGCAGCCCTCGTTCCGTCTCGAGCAGCTCGCCGAACTTCGGCAGCAGCTCCGGCGAGGTGACCACGGCGACCGCGCCGGAGTCGCGCAGGACGTGGCTGAGCTCGTCGGCGGTGACCAGGAAGACGACCGGGGTGACGACGGCACCGGCCCGCCAGACCGCCTGGTACACCTGCGACACCTCGGGGCAGTTGGCCATGACGACGGCCACCCGGTCGCCGGGGCGCACCCCGAGCTCCCGCAGCCCTCCGGCGAGGCGGGTCGCGCGGTCGTGGGCCTCCCCGGACGTGTGCCAGGCACCTTCGAAACAGAGCGCGGGATAGTCGCCGTGCCGGTCCAGTGACGCCTCGGCGAGGCGGGCGAGGTTGACCATCGACGAACCTCCAGACCAAGGTACTGCCGCCATGTTTCTACACTGCCTATGCCGATACTTGCGTACTGTCAAGTGAGTGAGGGACCGCATGACGGATCGCCCGATCGCCGCCGGTGAGCGCTTCGCCGACGTCGGCGACTGGAGCAACAGCCGGGGCGTCAATGGCAGCTCCGGCCCGAACCTGTGGCGGACCCTCGGGTTCCGGCGCACCGGCTGGGAGCCCGGCGGCTCGACCGTCGAGTGGGACGCGACCGTCGACTACGGCTTCACCACCCCCGGCGGGCCGGTGATCCAGGGCGGCCTGGTCACCGCGATCCTCGACTCGGCGATGGGCGGCGCCTGCTTCACCACCCTCGAACGCGACGAGCTGTTCCTGACCGCGGACCTGCGGGTCGAGTTCTTCCGCCCGACCCGGCCGGGCACGCTGCGGGCGGTCGGCACGGTGCTGCGCCGGACCCGGAAGGTCGTGTTCTGCGCCGCCGAGCTGTATGACACCGCCGGGACCACCCTCGCCGCGAGCCGATGCACGCAGGTGCTCATGCCGGCCTGACTTTTTCGGGGTGGTTTCGCAGCGTCAAGTTTCCCTCAAGGAACGACCCCCGCGATTCCGCCGGCCCGGTCCGAACCGCCACGGTGAACGAGTGAACATCGTGTCGACCGGCGAGCGCTCCTCAAATGGCGAGCGTTATCGGGCCTCGACCGTCGCCGCGTTCGAGGCGGCCGTGCTGGTGCGATGCACAGGGGTGTGTGGCGGAGGAGGACGGGCCCGGGCGCTGGGGGGCGCCCGGGTCCGTGCCGCTTTCGCACACGCACCGTCCAACCTGCAACCGGGGGTGCTCGCCGAGTTCAACCGGTCCGTCGCCGCGGACCGGCTGGTCGAGCTGCTGGGGGCAGCCGGCCACTCGGCGAGCGTGCACCGCTACACCGCGGGCACGCGGCACCGCTACGAGATCTTCCGGGTGCTCACCGACACGGGCAGCAACTCCGGCACCGGTTCCGGTACCGGCGCCTTCCTGGATCGCGCCTGGCAGCAGGGGTACACCGACCTGTGCGGCGCCCCGGAGCTGCCGCGCTCGGCCCGCCAGATCCGCCACGCCCGCCAGCTCGCCGAGTCGGCGTGGCGCGGCGTGCTGCTGGTGTCGGGCCCGTCCCGCTCCGGCTCCCCCGGCCTGCGGGTCGCCGACCTGGAGACCGCCACGGTCCTGATCCGGGCCGGCCGGATGCTGAGCATGCCCGTGCGCATGAGCACCCGCCCCGGAGGCCAGCTGCTGCTGGTCATGCCACAGGCGGCAGCTGCCTGAACCGCCGCTCCAGCCCGTCCACCAGGGCCTCCAGGCCCAGCTCGAACGCGCTGTCGTCGACGTGGGCGTGCTGGCCGGCGAGCCGGTGCGCGTCGCGCAGGTGCGGGTAGTCGCGCGCGTACAGGTCCGGGTCGTCGACGAAGCCGAGCGCGAACGATCCCAGCGCCGAGCCCGCGACGAAGAACCGCATGGTCGCGCCGATGCGGGTGGCGTCGCCCGGCGGCCAGCCGGCGGTGACGAGCGCGCCGTAGACCGCGTCGGCGAGGCGCAGCGACGCGGGGCGGCGGGCCGGGCCGCGGGCCAGGAACGGCACCACGTTCGGGTGGGCCCGGAACGCCGACCGGTACGCCCGCGCCCACGCCTTCAACGCCTCCGGCCACGGGTCGCGGCCCAGCATGGACAGGTCGACGCCGGCCACGATGCTGTCGCCGATCGCGTCGACGATCTGCTCCTTGGTGGCGAAGTGGTTGTACAGCGAGGGCGCCTGAACGCCCAGCTCGCGGGCCAGCCGCCGGGTGGACAGCGCGTCGAGGCCGTCGGCGTCGACGATCGCGGTGGCCACCTCGACGATGCGGTCACGGCTGAGGAGTGGCGTTCTGGGGCGGACCATGGCTACGATCTTAGAAACTAACGGCGTTAGTTAAGGGATCGGGTTCATTAAGGACGCCCCATGGACTTCACGCTCAACGACGAACAGCGCGCGATCCGCCAGGTGACCGCCGAGTTCGTCGCCCGCGAGATCACCCCGCACGCCGCCGCCTGGGACCGGGCCGAGCAGGTCGACCTGTCGATCGTCAAGAAGCTCGCCGACCTGGGCATCTTCGGCATCACGATCCCCGAGGAGCACGGCGGCAGCGGCGGCGACCACACCACGTACTGCCTGGCCCTCGAGGAACTCGGCAAGGGCGACTCGTCGGTGCGCGGCATCGTGTCGGTGTCCCTCGGCCTCGTCGCGAAGAGCATCAACGGCTACGGCACCGCCGAGCAGAAGGCCGCCTGGCTGTCCCGGCTGTGCGCCGGCGACGCCCTCGGCTGCTTCGCGCTGACGGAGCCGGACACCGGCTCCGACGCGGGGTCCCTCGCGACGCGGGCGACCCGGGTGGACGGCGGCTGGCGCCTCGACGGGTCGAAGATGTTCATCACGAACGGCACCTGGGCACAGGTCGCGCTGGTCTTCGCCCGCACCGGCGAACCGGGGCCGAAGGGCGTGTCGGCGTTCCTGGTGCCTTTGAATGGGCCTTTGAACGGGCCCGCCGTCACCGCCGGGCTGCGCGTCGAGGAGATCCACGGCAAGCTCGGCCTGCGCGGCCAGGCGACCGCGGCGCTGACCTTCGAGGGGGTCACCGTCGGCGAGGACGCGCTGCTCGGCGAGCTCGGCCAGGGGTTCAAGATCGCGATGTCGGCCCTGGCGAAGGGGCGCATGTCCCTGGCGGCCGGTTGCGTCGGGATCATCCAGGGCTGCCTGGACGCGGCGGTGGACTACGCCCGGCAGCGTGAGCAGTTCGGCCGTCCGATCGCGTCGTTTCAGCTGGTGCAGCAGCTGATCGCGGACATCTCGGTCGAGGCTGACGCGGCCCGGCTGCTGACCTGGCGGGTCGCCGACCTGATCGACCGGGGCCTGCCGTTCGCGACCGAGTCGTCCACCGCGAAGCTCTACGCCTCGGAGGCGGCGGTCCGCGCGGCGAACAACGCGCTGCAGGTCTTCGGCGGTTACGGCTACATCGACGAGTACCCCGTGGGCAAGTACCTGCGGGACGCGCGGGTCACTACCGTGTACGAGGGGACGAGCCAGATCCAGAAACTCATCATCGGTCGCGCCCTCACCGGCGTGAACGCGTTCGTCTGAACCGGATTGCAGGGGGTTTGCCACCGATGTCCATCGACGTCTACAACCCGGCGACCGAGGAGGTCATCGGGTCCGTGCCCGAGACCGCCGACGTGGGCCCGGCCGTCGCCGCCGCCCGGGCCGCGCTCGGGCCGTGGTCCGCGCTGTCCCGCGCCGACCGCGCCGCGCACCTCGCCGCGCTGCGCGACCTCCTCGCGGCGCACGCCGACGAGCTCGCCGCGCTGATCACCGCCGAGATGGGCGCGCCCCTCACCATCGCCCGCAAGGTGCAGGTCGGCCTGCCGATCGCGGTGCTGTCCTCGATGGTCGACCTCCTCAGTGGCGACCCCGGTGGCGACCTGGCGGAGGAGCGGATCGGCAACTCCGTGATCGTGCGCGACCCGGTCGGGGTCGTCGCGGCGATCACCCCGTGGAACTACCCGCTGCACCAGACGGTCGCGAAGCTCGCGCCGGCCCTGGCCGCCGGCAACACCGTCGTGCACAAGCCGAGCGAGGTCGCCCCGCTGTCCGCGCTGCGCCTGCGCGAGCTGGTCCGCGAGGCGGGACTGCCAGACGGCGTCTACAACCTCGTCACCGGCTACGGCGACCCGACCGGGGCGGCCCTGGCCGGGCACCCCGGGGTCGACCTGGTGTCGTTCACCGGTTCGACGGGCGCCGGCCGCACCGTGGCGGCACTGGCGGCCAAGCACCTCACGCGGGTGTCGCTCGAGCTGGGCGGGAAGTCCGCGAACGTGATCCTTCCGGACGCCGACCTCGCCGCCGCGGTGAAGGTGGGCGTCGGCAACTGCTACCTCAACTCCGGCCAGACCTGCACCGCGTGGACCCGCCTGCTCGTGCACGAGTCCCAGCACGACGAGGTGGTCGCCCTCGCCGTCGCGGCCGCGTCCCGGTACACCGTCGGCGACCCCACCGACCCGGCCACCCGCCTCGGCCCCCTGGCCTCCGCCGCGCAACGCGACCGCGTGCTGTCCTACGTCTCGCGCGGTCTCGCCGACGGGGCGAAACTCGCCCTGGGCAACGGATCCGTGCCCGACGTCGGCTACTACGTGGCTCCGGTCGTGTTCGCCGACGTCGACCCCGCGTCCGCCATCGCGCAGGAGGAGATCTTCGGCCCGGTGCTGTCGATCATCCGGTACCGCGACGAGGACGACGCCGTGCGCATCGCCAACGGCACGCCGTACGGCCTGGCCGGCAGCGTCTGGTCCGGCTCGCAGGAGCACGCCGTCGCCGTCGCCCGGCGGCTGCGCACCGGCCAGGTCGACGTCAACGGCGGCTCGTTCAACACCCTCGCCCCGTTCGGCGGGATCGGGGACTCCGGATACGGGCGCGAGCTCGGCGTCCACGGCTACGAGGAGTTCACGTCGGTGAAGGCGATCCAGCTGTGAGCCTCGGTCTGGTGCTGCGCGCGGTGGACGGCCCGGCCACCGTCGAGGAGCTCGCCCTGAACCCGGTCGGGCCGGCCCAGGTGCGCGTGCGGCTCGCCGCGGCGGGCGTGTGCCACTCCGACCTGTCCCTGGCCAACGGCACCCTGCGGCAGCCCTTCCCGGTCGTCCTCGGCCATGAGGGCGCGGGGGTGGTCGTCGAGGTGGGGTCCGACGTCTCGGCGATCTCGGTCGGCGACCATGTGGTGCTGAACTGGTCGCCGCCGTGCCGGTCCTGCTGGTTCTGCGACGCCGGCGAGCCATACCTGTGCGCGCACGCCGACGACGCCCGCGGGGTCCCGTTCGCCCGCACGTTCACGCATGATCCAGCCGGTGAGGACGTCTACGCGGGCCTCGGCACCGGTGCGTTCGCCACCGAGACCGTCATCGGCGCCAACGCGTGCATCCCGGTGCCCGCCGACATCCCCCTGGACGAGGCCGCCCTGCTCGGCTGCGCCGTCCTCACCGGCGTCGGCGCGATCCTCAACTCCGCCCGCGTGCGCGCCGGCGAGTCCGTGGCCGTCATCGGCCTCGGCGGTGTCGGCCTCGCCGCCCTGCAGGGCGCCCGCATCGCCGGCGCCCCGACGATCATCGCCGTCGACGCGTCACCGTCGAAGGAGGACCTCGCGCTGTCCCTCGGCGCGACCCACTTCCTCACCCCCGGCCCGTCCCTCGCCAAGGAGATCCGCGCGCTGACCTCGGGCCGCGGCGCCGACCACGCCGTCGAGTGCGTCGGCCGCGCCGCGACGATCCGCGCCGCCTGGTCCGTCACCCGCCGCGGCGGCCGGGCCACCGTCCTCGGCCTCGGCTCCACCAGCGACGAGGTCACCTTCAGCGCCCTGGAGGTGGCGTACTTCGCCCGGACACTGACCGGTTGCATGTACGGCAGCACCGACCCCGCCGTGGACGTCCCCGTGCTGCTGTCGCACTACCGCTCCGGCGCGCTGAACCTGTCCGCCCTGGTCACCGACCACGTCTCGCTGAACGAGGTGAACGCGGCCTTCGACCGCATGCGCAACGGCGTCGGCGCCCGCACTCTGATCCACTTCTAGCGATCCACTTCTAGCGCCGGGTCGTCTGCAGGATGACGCCCGCGACCAGGTCCGGGTCGTCGCTCATCGGGACGTGGCCGCAGCCGTCGAGGGTGACGTGCCGGGCGCCGGGGAGGCGGTCGCGGGCGACGCCGGCCTGGACCGGCAGGAAGATCCGGTCGCGGGAGCCCCACGCGATCGTGACCGGGACCGCGGGCTGCCCGGTGAAGGCGTAGCCGCGGCCGTGGCGGGCGACCGCGCCGAAGCCCTTGCCGCCGCGCAGCGCCAGAGTGTCGGCGAGGGCGCGTTCGGCGGTGAGGACGCCGGGGTTGCGGACCAGCCAGCCGAAGGAGAACGCCTTGCCGAAGCCGGTGCGGTAGAAGACCTTCAGCAGCGGCGCCGGGGTGAACGCGCCGACGCGGTGGCCGCGCAGGATGCTCAGCGCCCGGCGCACCTGGGCGGGGGTGCAGAAGCCGGCCGGTGACAGGGCGGTGGCCGAGCGGGCGTGACCGGCGGCGGCGAGCTCCAGGGCGATGGCGCCGCCGAGGCTGTTGCCGGCGACGTGCGGCCGGTCCAGCCCGGCCTCGGCGAAGTACGCCGCGAGGGCCTCGACGGCGCTCGGCATGCCGCGGTTCTCCGCGGGCGCCGGCGACCGCCCGAAGCCCGGGAGGTCGATCGCGATCACGTCGTGGTGCTCGGCGAGGCGGTCGATGACGGGTTCCCAGGCGCGCCAGTGGTGGCCGATGCCGTGGATGAGCACCAGCGGCGCACCGGAGCCCTTCCGGACACTGTGCATACGTGCGCTCTCCGGGGCACTGTGCAGGGTCATGCGGTCACCTCGTATGCCGTGACGTCGAAGCGCTTCATCCGCTGGCGGAACCGCCAGGTGGACCCTGGCCAGAGGGTCGAGTTGCGGCCGGTCGCGTCGATGTACCAGCTGCTGCAGCCACCGGTCGCCCAGACGGTGCCCGCCATGCGCCGGTCGACGGCGGCGGTGAACGCCCGCTGCGCCTCCGCCCGCGGTTCGAGGCTGCGCGCCCCGCGCTCCAGGACCCGCAGCGCGCCGAGGACGTACTCGATCTGCGCCTCGATCATCAGCACGACAGAGTTGTGGCCGAGGCCGGTGTTGGGGCCGAGTAGGAGGAACAGGTTGGGGAAGCCGGCGACGGTCGTGCCGCGGTACGCCTGCGGGCTGCCCTGCCACACCTCGGCGAGGCTGCGCCCGTCCCGGCCGCGGACCCGTTCGGCGATCGGCAGGTCGGTGACGCGGAACCCGGTGCCGAAGATGATGGTGTCGACCTCGTGCTCGACGCCGTCGCGGGTCACGATCCCTTGTGGACGGACTGCCGCGATCGGCTCGGTCACCACGTCGACGTTGTCCCGCGCGAGGGCCGGGTAGTAGGTGTTGGACTTCAGAACCCGCTTGCAACCCATCGCATAGCCGGGGGTGAGCCGTTCGCGCAGCGCCGGGTCGGCGACCGCGGTCCGCAGGTTGCGCAGCGCGACCCGTTGCGCCAGCCGCATCACCCTCGGCCGCAGGAAGCCGATGACGCCTGCCTCGATCGCCCAGTAGACCAGCGTGCGCATCAGCCGTTGGGCGCCGGGGATCCGCCGGTACACCGTGTGCTCCCAGCGCCGCAGCGGCCGCTCGTTGCGCGGCATGACCCAGGCGGCGGTGCGCTGGAAGAGCGTGAGCCGCCCGACCGACGGCTGGATCGCCGGCACGAACTGGACCGCCGACGCCCCGGTGCCGATGACCGCGACGCGGCGGCCGGTGAGGTCGTGGTCGTGGTTCCAGCGGGCGGAGTGGAACGTCTCGCCGCGGAACGTCTCCAGGCCTGGCAGCTTCGGGATCACCGGCTCGTTGAGCGGGCCGCCGGCGCTGATCAGCACGTCCGCGGTCCATTCGCGCTGTGATCCGAGCTGTGATGTCTCGATCCGCCAGTGCCCCGCGGCGGCGTCCCAGCAGGCCTGCCGCACCTCGGTGTCGAGGCGGAGGTTCGGCCGCAGCGCGTGCCGGTCCGCACAGTCGCGCAGGTACGCCCAGATCTCGGGCTGCGGCGAGTAGGTGCTGCTCCACGCCGGGTTCAGCGCGAAGGAGAACGAGTAGACGTGCGAAGGGACGTCGCAGGCGCAGCCCGGGTATGCGTTGTCCCGCCACGTGCCGCCGATTTCCGCGGCCCGCTCGAAGATGACGAAGTCGTCATGACCCTGCTGCTTGAGCCGGATCGCGGCACCCAGCCCGCCGAACCCCGCACCGACGATCGCGACCCTGACGTGCATGCGACCTCCCTGGTACCGACTGGTACCAGGGAGGTTACCACTGAGTAGACTGGCCGGGTAGCTTCGCGGGGAAGCCACCGTTTGTCGGCCCGTCTACAGCCCGAGCAGGCGGTTGAAGAAATCGCGGTACTGCCGGACGGCCGCCCGCAGCTGCTCCGTGTCGTCGCCGCCCTCACCCTGCCAGGCGCTGAGCTGCGCCCGCTGCGACTCGAGGGCGCCGGTGACGGTCGAGACGGCCTCGGCGACGAGCTGGTCCGCCTCACCGGCCACGGAACGCGGGTCGTCGATGAACCGCAGTTGCAGCTCCCGCCACCGCTCCCGCAGCCCGTCCGCGGCGCCGTCGGCCCAGATCGCCCCGACCGGCACCGCTTCGACCGCGCCGGGCAGCAGTCCGGCGTCGGAGCCTGCGTCGGTATCGGTGTGGGCGTCGGCGCTGGTGTCGGTGTCGGTGTCCACGGGGACCGCGACCACGTCGCCGGCGTCGAGCGCCTCGCCGCCCTCAAGCGCCTCGCTGGTGTCGTCGCGACGGTTGTCGGCGTCGACGTCGGGGTCGGCGTCGGTGTCGGCGTCGGTGTCGGCGTTGAGCGAGCCGGCGCGCAACTGCGTCGCGTGCTCCGCCGCCCAGGCGCGATCCTCGGCGTCCTCCGCGTCCACGGTCTCGGCTTCGTCCCGCTCGTCGGCCAGCGGGTCGACGTCCGCGGGAACGAAGTCGCCGTCACCGCGCGCCTCGTTCTCCTCGTGCGCCTCGATCTCGTCGGCCTCGCGCTCCGCCTCGGCTTCTTCGTCGTGCCCGGCTTCCGCCGCTTCGTCGTGCTCGGCTTCGGCCTGTTCGTCGGCGAGCGCCTGGTCGTGGTCGACCACCTCGACGTCGTCGCGGTCGGTCAGGTCGTCACGGTCGGCGTCGGCGGCCGCCGAACCTGACGCGTACGTGCCGGCCGGGTACGTCTCGTGCGCACCCACGGCCACATCATCGGGCTGGTACGTGTCGTCGGACGGATCGCGGGGAGCGGGCACGTGGCCCTCGTCGAGATTGCCGCGTTGATCCTGCATCAGGGATTCCTTTCCCGGCCCTACGACCGGCGGCTGGTGTCGTGGGGGATGTCCTGCGAATCACGCTGCACCGGCACTTCGGCAGCATCAGAGGACGGCTGGGCGTCGGTGCCGAGCAGGTCGGAGAAGAGCGTGCGGTAGTGCACGACGGCCTGCCGCAGCTGCTCGGTGGTGGCCTCGCCACGGTCACTGACCAGGCTGATCTCATGCGCGTCGCGGTAGTGGCCGAGGGTGCGGGCATGCTCGACCGACAGGTGCGCGACCTGCTCCTCGTACTCGCCGCTCGGGTATCCGCGCTCGGCGATCAGCTCGGTGACGAGCGCGTCGGCGTCGCGGACGGCACCGGCCGGATCGTCCAGGAACCGGGCCTGGATCTCCTCCCAGGCGGTGGTGTAGCGGGCGCGCGCCTCGGGGGTGAGGTCGCGGAGCTCGAGCTCGGCGTGGCGCCGCTCCCGCTCGCGGAGTTCACGTTCGGCGGCGGCGCGGCTGTCACCGTCGGCGACGGCCCGGTCGTACTCGGGACCGAAACGGTGCTGCAGCGCCCGCCGCCGGGTGACGAACCAGATGCCGTAACCGATCGCCGCGATCACCAGGAGCACGACGATCGTGATGAGAACTTGGGTGGTTGTCATGGCGGTCCTCCTTCACAGGAGGTATTCCGCATGACGCGAGGTATCAAACGAGAACGGTCATTCCGGGCGGTTCACTCACGGGCTGAGCTCACGGCCCGACCAGGTTCACGGGCCCACCAGGTGGGTCAGGAAGTCGCGGTACCCGTGCACCGCCGCCCGCAGCTGCTCGGTGTCGTCGCGGCCACTGGCCCGCCAGGAGCTGAGCTGGTCCTTGCGGGCGTTCAGCGATGCGGTCACCCCCGCCAGGGCGTCGTCGACGAGCCGTTCGGCCTCACCGGCCGCGGTCTGCGGGTCGTCGACGAACCGCAGCTGCAGCTCCTGCCAGCGGGCGCGCACCTCGTACGCGTGACCCTCCGACGTCAACGGCGACGTCGCCTGCGTGAAGTAGGACGACCCGGTCGCCGGGACCGACGACATGGGCGCGGGAACCGCCGGGGAGGCGGCCGCCCCGTACGCGGCGCCGTACGCGGCGTTGGGAACCTGCGCGCCGTAGCCGGGCGCGGCCATGCCGCTGGGTGCCGCCATCCCGTTGGGAGCGACCATGCCGTTGGGGGAAACCATGCCGCCCTGTGCCGCCATGCCGTTCGGAGAGGCCATCCCGTTCGCCGCGGCCATACCGGCAGCCGGCGGGCGGGGCGCGGGCGGACCCGACGTGGTGGCCGTCTCCTCCTCGTCCTCCTCCTTGCCGCCGCGCAGCAGGATCCAGCCACCGACCGCCAGGGCCAGCACGACCAGGCCGATCGTGATCGTCGTCGAGTTCATGTGAACCCCTTCAGAGGCCGAGAATGCGGTCGAGGAACTCGCGGTAGTCGCGCAGCGAGGCGCGCAGGTTCTCGGTGTCGAGACCGCGGCCGGCCCGCTGCTGGTGCAGCTGGGTCCGCCGGGCGTCGAGGGAGGCGGTGAGGGACGTGACCGCCTCCTGGACGAGCCGTTCGGCCTCCCCGGCGACCAGGTGCGGGTCGTCGAGGAACTTCGACTGCAGCTCCAGCCACCGGCCGCGGATGCGCTGCCGGTCGGACTCGTTCCACATCGACGCGAGCGCTGCGGCGGACGTGCCGCCGGTTTTCGCGCGGTACGACATCCCGCTGAGCTGTGCTGAGCCGGCCTGTGCTGAACCGGCCTGTGCTGCACCGGACTGTGCTGAGCCAGCCTGCGCTGAACTGGCCTGCGCTGGGTTCACCGGCGCGGGACTGACCTGGGCGGGCTCGGTCTGTGCGGACTGCGGTGGCGCGGGCGCCGGCGGCTCGTCGTCAGGCTGCGTCGCCAGCTCCGGCACCGACTCGTCGGCTTCAGGTTGCATTGCGCGGTCCTACCCAGGTCTACGGAACAAAACCGTCAAGTCAGACCATGAAGTCAGGCCGCACCCGGAACACGTCCGGGGCAAGCTCGGACCGTGGGATGTCGGTGTTCAGGGCGATGACATCACCCAGGTCGCGGCGGAAATCCACCCCGTACACCCTCCTGATCATCTCCAGGCCCGGGTCGTTGCGGTAGAAGAACCGGTCACCGTCGCGCAACGCCTCGAACTGGCGGGACCAGATCGCCAGCTGCAGCTCGCCGAACTCGGTGCCACGAACGTGCGGCTCGGCGACCATCCCCACGAACGCGTCGACCCGGTCGACGGAACCGTAGACCGCTTTGAGCCGGGCGGCCAGTGGCGTGCGTCGTACCCCTCGGGTGACCGACGCCTCCGCCGCCTCCGAGGACGGGTCTACCCGCTTGCCGCCGGCGTCGAACAGGGCGACGAAGTCCAGTGCCGACGGGTCGTCGATCTCCTTGCCGGCGGTCAGGTCCGGGTCGCTCGGCCAGCTCTCCGACGCCTCGCCGGTGACGGCGCGGAACGTGCGGCGGGCCGGCAGCCCGTACGCGCGGCGCAGCTGGTTGTAGCCCGGGATGCCGTGGTCGCGGCCGCGTTCCACGTCGATCGCGCCGAGGTCCACAACCCCGCGGAAGCACTGCGGGAGGGTCGGCCCGTCGAGGCACTGCGGGTTGCCCGCGACCGGGACCTGGAACAGGACGCTGCGCAGCTGGTTGTCGATCTGCTCGTCGTTGCGGTACTCCGCTCGGAGCCGATGCCCTGCAGCAGCGGCCCGAGCTGCAGCGCCGGGACCAGGTCCGGGTTGAAGTAGGCGACGTTGAGCGGCACCGCGAGCTCGTTCGACAGCGTCGCGTCGACGTCGGACCGGTAGCCGCGGTACCTCGGCAGGGTGACGCCGAGCGCCGGCAGGAACTGCTCGTAGGTGATGTACTGCTGCTCGGCGATGACGACCCGGCGCGCGATCTGGAAGCGTTGCTCGGCGCTGAGCGACGCCGGCAGCAGGTCGACGATCCGGTTGTGCTCCCGGGCGAACAGGGTCTGCACGGCGGTGAGCGCGATGTTCTCGTTGGCCCGCTGGTCACCGGCGACGGCGGCGTGCCCGGGCCGGCCGAACAGCATCCCGTCGACCGCCATCGCCGGTGCGGTGCCGGGGCCGCCGCGGCTGTCGCGACGTGGCAGGTAGCCGCCCGGCAGCAGCAGGTGCGGCCCGTTGTTCGTCATGTCGCCGAGTGGGTCGGCCGGGTTGAAGGCGACGTCGGCCTTCTCCGCGCTGGCCTCCTCGCGCAGGCCGATCGTGTGGTCGACGAACTGGCCCCAGACGAAGCCCCACTGGCTCACCCGGCGGTCGGTGAAGATGTTCTGGTTCGTGTCGTTGAAGACGCGGACGAGCTTGCCGATGCGATGACCCATGACTCCTCCACAGGTACGACCGCCTCGCCGATGGCAATGCTTCGCCTACCCGCACGGGAGCGTCAATGAAGGGGTCCTCAAGTCTGGGTTAAGGATTGCAAGCTCATGTCGGACATTTCCGGTGAAGAGCGTGGTCGATGCGTGACCCCGGCCACCCTTGAGGGCTTTCGCAAGCCGACCGCAAGTGGCCGCCAAGTCGCGACCGGCAGAGTGCTCACCATGACGACGAAGCGCATCTGGGCCGGACCGACCTTCACCACCGTTGTTTCAAACCCGCACTTGGACCATGGCAAAAGCGCCGCTGGTGCGCCATGACGCGGGTAGCTGCTCCTCGACGCCCGCGGCCAACCCGACGACCACGTCCGACTTCACCGTCCGCAGGGCCGCGACCGGCCCGGGAAAGTATCCGGTGACTTCCGCGAACGACGTCTCCGGCGCCCAGCTGCGATCCCCGACCAGCCGCCGGTAGTTCAGATCCCCCTTGAGCACGGTCAGCGTCGCCGCCCCGAAGCGGGCGGCGAGGCCGGCCGGCATCTGCGGGAACTCCAGCGGCGCGCAGTAGAACGGGTCGGTGACCAGCTCCAGGGTCCCCGCACGCAACGCCGCCCACAGCCGGCGGCCGATGGCACTGTCCGCCGGGAAGCGCCGCAGCTCGGCGAGCACGTCGGCGGTCAACGCGTCGGAGACGAAGTACGGCGCGGGCTTGACGTGCAGCTCGACGCGCTTGACCCGCCCGGCGCGCAGCAGGAAGTCGATGAGCACCAGGTCCGGCAGCAGTTCCCGGCCGGCGTTGTCGGCGACCACACAGACGGTGCCGCCGCCGGCAAGACACTTCCAAAGCAGTCCGGTGTCGTCGGCGACGAGATCGGCGTGCGCCTCAGCAATACCGTGCGCCAGCCGGAAGCCGAGATCGGCCCGGTTGCCCCACAGCGCCGCCGCGACCAGCGCCGAGGCCTGCTCGCCCTCGGGGAGGTGCAGCAGCGCGTCCCCCGACTCCTGCACGGCGCGCAGTTCGTCCTCGCCGGGCAGGTCCGCGGCCTTCTGCGGCCCGAACGGGTCGATCCCCCGCCACGGACCCGGCTCGTGGTACCCGGTCGCGTACAGCAACCGCCGGTAGAAGTAGTTCTCCGCCCACAGGAACGGCACGTCGAACATCGACTGCCCGAAGTACGGCTCACCCCAGCGGTCCCAGTCCTCATGGTCGTGGGCGTCGCGCGGCAGCGGGGTCACCGTCGGGTCCTGCAAGAGCCTTGCAAGCCCGTCGCGGGCCGCCGCCGGGAGCGGGAGGTCCGCCAGGATCCGGGCAACGATCGCCGGGTGCCGGTCCCGCAGGACGGACGCCGCGAACGACGCCGGGTCGTCGCTGCGGATATGGGGCGGGGGTGCGTCGTCGGGCATGCAGCGAGTATCACCCGTAGACTCAGGCCCATGGACGACATCGTGTTCTACGGCCTCATCGTGATCGGCGGCCTGCTGCTGGTCGGGGTGCTGGTGGCCGCGATCGTCCTCGCCACCCGCGTGTGGAAGACCGGCAAGTATCTGCAGGCCATGGGCGCCGGCGGCAAGTTCGCTTTCTGGGGCGCGATCATCTACACGGTGTCCCCGGTCGATCTGCTGCCCGACCCGATCTACCTCGACGACGTCGGCGTCCTGGGCGCGGCCCTGATCTACCTGACCCGCCTGGCCTCGAAGGCCCGCGAGCGCCAGCAGCAGGGTGGCTCGCTGCTGCCGCCGCAGCTGCAGCGCCGCCCGCAGCAGAAGACCCGCTAGCTTTCACCCCGTCCAGCTTCTCCCCATGCGACTCTTTGTGCGGCACACCGCCAGGAGTCCTTGATCCGACCCATGCTCATCCAAGCTGGTCGATACGCTGCCTCCCCCTTCCAAGGATGGAGGCATCTGTATGAGGTTCAGACGACTGACGGGCACCGTGGCCGTCATGCTGGCCGGAGTACTCGCCGGCGCCCTCGGCGCCGCCAGGCCGGCCGCCGCGTTGCTGCCCGACACGTTCGGTTTCGCGCTGTACTCCGGCGGCGTCGTGTCGCAGCAGTGGCCGGTCGCGACCACCGTCAGCCCCGGTGTGCCCGGCCGGTGGACCGTCAGGTTCCCCGGTATCGCCGCCGCCGGCGGCGTCGTGCACGTCACCGCCGTGCAGGACGCGATCAGCAGCCCGCCGGGCCGCTGGTGCCAGGCCGACTCGTGGGGTCCCGTCGGCCCCGACGAGATCGTCAGGGTCAGCTGCTACCGGCCGGGCGGATTCCTCGACGCGCTGCCCGGGTTCTCCGTGCAGTTCTCCCGCAGCTCCGGCGTGTTCGCCGCGACCCGGTTCGGCTACGTGGACGCCAACCCGGGCGGCGGCACGATCACCCAGTACAACTCCGTCGGTGCCGCCAACACCGTCGCCAACGTCGCCCCCGGCCTCTACTCCGTCTCGCTGCCCGGCCTCGGCACCGGCGGCCCGCAGGCCGGCGACGTCCAGGTCACCGCCGTCAACCCGGGCGTCGGCGCCCGGTGCAAGGTCGCGAGCTGGCAGTCGTCCGCCAACGGCCAGTTCTTCCGCGTCTACTGCTTCAACCCGGCCGGGGCGACCGCCAACACCCGGTTCACGCTCACCTGGCACTACCAGCGCGCGCTGTACGGGGGCGCCGCCCCGCCCTACAAGTTCGCGTACCTGTGGAACACCCCGCCGCTCGGCCCGCCGCTGACCAACTTCAACTCCGCCGGCCCAGCGGGTGTGCTCGCCTTCGGCCCGCCCGTGTGGACCGCCACGTTCGGCGGCGTCGCGTCCCCGCCCGGCAACGTCCAGGTCACCGCGTTCGGCACCACGCCGGACCACTGCGGCCTGCACCTGCCGTGGACGCCCGGCGCCGGTGCGCTCGGCATCCGCATCAACTGCTTCACCAACGCCGGTGTCCCCGTCAACAGCGGCTTCACCGTCGAGTACAGCTCACGTTTCTGAACCAGGTACACTCACCGCATGCACATCAGGCGCTTCTCCGCCGCGGCCGCGCGAGCTCACCGCTCGCCGGACGCCGCTGCCTGATCTCTTCCCGCTTCAGCCGGCGACCGGAAACGGTCGCCGGCGTTTTTTGTGTGCCGCGAGGTCCCGTTTCCGGTCCTTTTCGAGAGGACCCCTCCGATGGACACCAGCACCGTCACCCTGAGCAGCGGCACGACCCTCAGCACCCGGCAGATCGCGGACACGTTCCTCGACTTCTACCGTGACCGCGGCCATCAGGTCGTCGGCGACGCGACCCTCATCCCGCCGCAGGGCGACCCGGTGCTGTTCACCAGCGCGGGCATGCACCCGCTCACGCCGTACATCGAGGGCCGGCCGCATCCACTCGGCCGCCGCCTCACCGGCGTGCAACGCTGCCTGCGCACCACGGACCTCGACGAGGTCGGCGACGACACGCACCTGACCATGTTCCAGATGCTCGGCACCTGGTCTCTAGGTGACGGGTCTGTCGGTGGCTACGGCGGTCCGCAAAGCCTTCAGTGGGGCCTCGAACTGCTCCGGGACGGGTTCGGCGTGCCGCTGTCCGGGTTGCACGTCACCGTGCACCACAGCGACCCCGGCTCCCTCGAGACCTGGCAGCGGCTCGGCGTGCCGGTCGAGGTGCTGGGCGAGGAGAACTGGTGGTCGAACGGCCCGACCGGCCCGTGCGGCCCCGACTCGGAGATCTTCGTCTGGACCGGCGACGGCACCCCCTCCGGCACCCCGTCGTCGGATGATCGCTGGGTCGAGGTGTGGAACCACGTGATGATGCGCCACCGCCGCCATCCCGACGGCTCCCTGACCCCGCTCGAACAGCCCGGTGTCGACACCGGCATGGGACTGGAACGGATGGCGATGGTCCTGCAGGGCCGTTCCTGCGTCTTCGACATCGACGTCTTCGAGCCGTGGATCCGGACCGTGTCGACCCTGTGGACACCGTCGCAGCAGTCCCCGCAGCAGTCCCCGCAGCAGTCCTTGCCGCAGTCTTCCCAGAGGTTGGTGTACGACCACCTCCGCTCGTCCGTCGTCGTCATCGGCGACGGCGTCCACCCGTCCAACACCGGCCGTGGCTACGTGCTGCGCCGTCTCATCCGCCGGATCCTCACGCACCTGTGGCGCGAGGACCCGTCCCGCACGCTGCTCGACCTGCCGACCGAGCCCATCGCGTCCACGGTCGACCACCACGGCCTGAGCATCGATCCCCTCTACGTCCAGGACGTCCTGGTGTACGAGGAACGCCGCTTCGGCGCGCTGCTGCGCCGTGGCCGCCCCCTGATCGAACGGCTTCTGCTGCGCGGCCCGCTCACCGACGACGACCTCCACTACCTGCACGACACTCACGGCATCCCCCGTGACCTGGTCGAGGAGGTGCTGAGCACGGGACTGCGCTGAGCGACCTGCCGGAGCCCGGCGTTGCCCTGGCTGGCACTGTTGCCGGGCTCCGGCGCCCACCGGTGCACGGCGAACGCGGCGGCGAGCGTGGTGCCGGCCAGGAGCGACCACAGCAGCGCGGGCGAGGCGGCGAGCAGGGCGAGGAGCAGCGCGGGGGCGGCGGCGTTGGCCAGGCCGGTGGACAGCTGCCACTGCGCCAGGGCATGGCCGAGGCGGTGCGGGGGCGCCGCAGCGGTCACGAGGGCGGTGCCGCTGCCCGCGTAGAGGATCTCGCCGACGGTGTACGCGACCGCCACCACGCAGATCGCAGCGACGCTGCCCGCCTCGTTGCCCACCCCGCCGCCCATCCCGCTGCTTGCCCAGAACCCCAGGTAGGAGGCCGCGAGGACGACCCCGGACACGGCCAGGACGGCCCGGCGGGAACGGTGCTCGAGCCGGACGACCAGGTACACCTGCAGCGCCACGACGAGGACCGTGTTGCCGGCGAACAGGATCGCCGACCAGGCGGCCGACGCGCCGAGGTGCTCGGTCAGCACGACCGGGATCGCCACCTCGAGCACCGCGAAGCACAACGCGAACGGCAGGTTCGCCCACACGAGCACCGCCATGCCCGGTACCCGTTCCCGCGACCGCGGGGCGGAAGCCTTGCCCGCAGGTACAGGGCTTGCGGGCGCGGGGCTCGCCGGCACAGTGACGGTGAGCACCAGGATCGCCGCGATCGCATACCCGGCGGCGGTGCCGGCGGCCAGGAGGCGCAGCACACTGGGTCCGCCCGCGACTGCGAGCGCCGCGACCAGCGCGCCGGCGCCGAGCCCCGCGTTGCGCAGCGAGCGGGCCGCCGCCAGGGGCGCGTCGGCCGGCCCGGGCGCGGCGAGGGCCGCAACCAGTGCGGCGTGCGCCGGCGGCCACACCTGGTTGCCGACGCCGAGCAGCAGCGACGCGACGACGAACGCGGCGACACCGTGCGCGGCGAGCAGGACCCCGACGCCGGCGACCCGGACGACCAGCGTCGCGGCGACGGGCAGGAGCCGGTTCGCTCGCCAGTCCCGGTGAGCAGTGTCGATCCAGCGACCCACGAGCGGGACGGCGAGGAGCCCGGCGAGCAACCCCGCGGACAGGGCGATACCGGTGGCGGCGGGGTTCAGGTGGAGGACGCTCAGGCCGTACACGACGAGAAACGGACGCAACAGACCCGCACCGACGGCGTCGACGGTGAGGGCGGCCGCATACCGGGGACCGAATCGCATGACGGTCACGGTGCGGTGCCGGCGGCCGTGGGATCACGCGGATTGACGGGACCCGTCAACCGCCGCCGGGGAGGGGCACCGCGCTGGCACGATGGTGCGGTGACGCTGACGATCGACATCACGGGGATGCCGGCGGAGCGGTGCGTGTTCGCGCCGTCGCCGCTGGCTGAGCTCACGTCGATGCTGCATGTGCTCGCCGAGCCGACGCACCACCCCGCGGTGCAGGCGTGGGCGGCGGCGACCCTCGCCGGGTTGAAGCCGGCACTCGCCGACCGGCTCCTGGAGGCCGAGTTCCTGTGGCGGTCCTCACGCGCGGACTTCCTCGTGCCCGGCCGGCCGCGGCCGACCCTGACCGCCGAGCTCGACGCGGTCGACGCGATCCCCGACGAGACGTACGTAGCGGCGGCGCTCGTGATGAGCTGCGGCTCGCCACGACTCACGGCGGGCGCCCCCGGCAGTGACCTCGGCCGTGATCTCGATCGCGCGCTGGAGCTGGCGCAGGCGCGGGGACCGCGGCAGGCGGCGTTCGCGGAGCGGCTGATCACCGACCCGGCGGCGGTGCGGGCCGCGGTCCGGGACCTCCTCGAGGAGTGCGCAGACGCGTTCTTCCTCGACGCGTGGCGGCAGGTCGAGCACCAGCTCGCCGCCGACGCGCGGCACAAGGCGGACCTGTTCGCCCGCCACGGCATGCAGGCCGCGCTCGCGGCGGTGTCGCCGGCGATCACGCTGACCAGCGATGCCGGCGGCGACCGGATCCGGCTCGACAAGCTGCAGGACAACGCAACGAGCGCGGTCTCCGGGTCGGCTGGGGACGGCGTCACGTTCATCCCGTCGGTGTACGGGCGCCCGCACCTGCTCACCGTCCACGCGCCGGGGTGGCGTCCGGTCGTGCAGTACCCGGTGGCGGAACGGCACCAGGACTGGCATCAGGGCCGGCCAGCGCCGATCGACCTGGTGCGGCTGCGCCTCGACGCGTTCGCGCATCCGGTGCGGCAGCGGCTGTGCCGCACCCTGGCCCGCGGCCCGCACACGACCGGCGAGCTGGCCGAGGCGTGGCACCTGACCGCGCCCGAGGTATCCCGGCACCTGGCCGTGCTGAAGAAGGCAGGGCTGCTGCAGACGACCCGCCGAGGCCGGTACGTGCGCCACCACCTCGACATCACGGCGACGGCGGCGCTGGGCGTGGACCTGCTCGCGGCGCTGCTGCGGTGAATGACACCGCCCACACGGGGTACCGAATTCGCATGCGCCGCGACGACACATCACCCGCCCTCGGCGTCCCGCCGGTCACCCTCACCGACGAGGACCTCCTGCGCGACCTGTCCAGCCTGCACAGCACCCGCCACGAGACCTTCCGCCACGGCGCCGCCGACGCCCTGACCAACCACTCCCGCCGCACCGACGAACTCGAACGCGAATACCTGCGCCGCTTCCCCGACCGCGAGATCAGCCCCGCCCGCATCCGCTGACCACCCCTTCCCCAGCACCTTCCCCCCGCACCGACCCCGACACCCCGGGATCCGACGTGCGGCCGGCGGGGTGGATCGGGTAGAGTGCACAAACGTCGCGGGCGATTGGCGCAGCGGGAGCGCGCTTCGTTCACACCGAAGAGGTCACTGGTTCGATCCCAGTATCGCCCACCGTGAAAGTGCAGGTCAGAGGCCACTTCCCATCGGGGAGGTGGCCTCTTTCGCTTCCTGAGTGACTAATTGCGTGACTAAGCTCCGGAGATCACGATCATCTGGAGGGTGCTGTGGGAGCGAAAACCGGGCTGCTGGCCTTCGCGGACGGTCCGGCCCCAGACCTCTTGCGAGGCGTCACGCGACCAGATCGGGAGCGCACCGACGCCCTGGTGCGGCGGCTGTACCCCTCCGGAGAGCTTGAGAAGGTCGAGGGTAGCAACCTCAGTGAGGGCTGCTATCCGCCGGAGCGCCTCACGTATGCGGGGAGCTTCCCGGGCATCGACGTGCTCGGCGACCAACGTTTCATGATCGACCGGCCGTCAGAGCTGCCGGAACACCTTGCCAAGGAGGGCCAGGGCCGACGAACCATCCTGCATGCGATGCACAGCGTCGTGGACTGGCTGGCATTCGCCGTCTGGGAGGACGGCCAGGTCGTCCGCTCGCTCAGCCTTTCGCCAGACGGTGGCGTCATCGAGGACATCGGCGCACCGCTGCCCTTCGAGATGCCGTACTGGGCCGGCGAACACCCGATGACACCGGTCCCTGGGTGGCCGAACCAAGAGCCGTACCCACTGCCGTTCCATCCTCTCGACCTGGGAGAGGACGCGCTCCGCGCGCTGTTCGGTTTCATCCTCGAAGGGCGCCCGTCTCCCTCGGACGTGGATGCCGACTCGATTCTTCTTGAGGGCTACCGAACACACGACCCAGGCGACGCGGAGCGGGACGCGCAGCACGCCGAAGCAAGGAAGCTTCTCAAGAACATGAAGCGGCGCACCTTCACCTACGGACCTGACGGCACGCTGGTCGAGATCACTCCCTAACGTCTAGAGAACGCTTCGGCGGCCCCCGAATCACATGGCCGGAGGCGGCGCCGGCTACCGGCGCCGCCTCCGAATGCACCGTTACTCGGACTCCTCGTCGGCGAAGATCTGATCCATGGCGACCGCCCCGCCGAGCAGCACGGGGCGCAGCTGGTGGCGGGTCCTGCTCATCCACCGCACTGACAACGACCTGTGGGCCCTGCCCGGCGGAGCCCAGGAATTCGGGGAATACATCGCACAGACCGTCGTGCGAGAGACAAAGGAAGAGACCGGGATCGACGTCGAGGTCGACACCGTCGTCGGCATCTACACGAACCCGAACCACGTCGTCGAGTACACCGACGGCGAAGTGCGGCAGCAGTTCTCGATCTGCTTTCGAGCCCGGCCGGTCGGTGGCGTGGAGACCCCGAGCGATGAGAGCAGCGAGGTTCGCTGGATCAGCCGCGACGAGCTGGACGGGTTGACGATCCACCCGTCGATGCGCCTCAGGATCGATCACGGCTACGAAACTCGAACGACGCCGTACATCGGCTAGCGGGCAGTGGTCGCCAATCGCGCTTCGGCTCGTCGCACTGCGGCTGTGATCTGGTCACCAGCTCGCGCGATGAAACGCGTGACGATGTGGTCGGGGCCGTACCGCGACCTGATCTCGGCCAGCCGGACGACCACATCAAGGTCTTGACCGTCCGGCCCAGTCGTCATGTCGCAGTACCAGAGGGCGTCCGCAGTTGGAGAATCCTCGCGATTGAACTCCACTTGCAGGTCGCCGGCCAATCCTCGTTCGTCCGCCTCGATGAGAGCGCAGGAGTGATGAGCGACCAGCGCTGCTACCCGGTCATCGAAACCTTCGGAGCGGAGCCAGCGTGCACCGTCGAGCGGGTGGAATCCCGTTGCCGCGAGCGAGGGCGCGTAGCCGACGTCATGCAGCCACGCCGCCGCCGCAAGTACATCTCGGTCCGGATCGCCGAACGATGCCGCCACCTGTTCGGCTTTCGCACCGACGGCCTGCACGTGCGTCCAGCGACGCGGCAGATCTTCAGCCAGGCACGCCGCCGCCATCCCGCGCGCACGCTCAACGAGAGACACCACGATCGCACCCTACGCTCGCGAAGGTTCTAGATGTGGTGTCGCCGGCCGTGTGGTCGAGACGTCCGATGCTGACTATGCGGCCGACCGGACGGACCTGCACTTCGTCACGCCGCTTCGTCCGTGGCCCAAGAAGCGTCAACGCTAGCTTGACGCCAACTCACGAAACGCCAGAGGGGCAGGACCATGCGAGTGAGCCTCAACGCGGCCGACGCCAAGTTCCTAGCCAATGAGCCTTTCCGCGCAACCAGTTGATCGCTGATGGTCATCATGTGGTGCGGGCATGGTCGGTGTGGAGCAGGACGAGGGCGGCGGCGACGATCCTGCCGATACGCCAGGGGCAGAGGCTGACGTTGCGGAATGCTTTGAATGTGCCTTTGAGCAGGGCGTTGCCGCGTTCAGCGATGGCGCGTACGGCGTTGTGGGCATGGTTGAGCTGCTGTTGGTGCAGGGTGAGCCGGCCGTCTTTGGGCTTCTTGAAGGCGATGGTGATGGTGTCGGCTTCGCCTTCGTAGCCGAGGTCGCCGAGGGTGCGCAGGTCAGCGGCGATCGTGATGAGGGTGGGAAGGATCTCGGCGTGGGTGCGGACCGCGGTGGTGTCGTGTTCCCGGCCGGGTCGCACGTCAGAGGTCCAGATCGGCCAGCCGTCCGGGGCGGTGACGACCTGGACGTTGCCGCCGTGCTGGGCACGCTTGCCTGACCACCACAGGTCCACGCCGGGAGTCGGGCCCGGGGTGCGGCACCGGTCCGTCTCGATCAGGGGTGCCGTCGATGGCGACGTGGCCGTAGCCGGCGGCCTTGGCGGCCAGGAGCGCGCCGTGCAGACCGGGCGAGCGCGGGGCGAGGACGTCGATACCTTCGTGCAGATAGTCGTAGCCGGTCGAGACGCTGATCGCGTTGTCCACGGCCAGCTGGCTCATCCGGGTGCCGTCGCAGAACCAGCGCAGGACAAGGACCGCCTGCTCGTGGCAGGACAGCGACCTGGTCCGCTGCCGGGTGCCGCGCCGGGCACGTTCAGCTGTCAGCAGACCGGCCAGGAAGTCCACCGTCTCGTCGCGTACCGGCAGGGTCGCGGTGTATGTGACACTCATCGTCGGCGCAGAGCCCCATATGAAGTTGATCTGTGAGAGGACCACCTTCATACCGGGGTTCTGCGTCTTTTCGTTGCACTGCAACGGGTTCCGGCGTGTCGACTGCCGCGCCGTCGGAGATCACCCAGAGTCAGCACGCAGTTGCGCGGAATGACTCATTGTGTCTTGTTTACCTTGCATTGCAGGGCCTTTGCATAGTCGAGAACGGTTTGTTAGGGCAGTTGCTGTCGTCATTGCCGTCGCGATCGGCTCTCATGTTCGACCACTGGCAATATGACTGATATGCGATTAGCCAGGTGGCACATTCTGCCTCGATCTGCTCGTGCATTGGTAGTAACGCCAGGTACGGACCCGCGCCGCCGTCGTATTTTCCCG